>LNDU01000057.1 GCA_001464735.1 Nitrospira sp. Ga0074138 | reverse complement strand
TCTTCGGCGATTCATCTGCATTCCCACGTTCTGTCAGTCCACTCGACGGCCCCTCTCAGGGATCTCCCGCCATTCTTTCAGGATTTTCCCGATAGGGCTACGCCATTTATTGTGGGATACCTGACATCACAACAGGGGGCAGAATGATTCGCGCAGCATCCAAGAAGGAACAGATCCAAGGGAGCTATCACTACGGCTACCGACTCATTAAGAGGATGGACAGGAGCATCGATCGGGCTGTTGGCAACCAACGGCCGACGAATAAGGTGCCACCCCACCAGGGTCGAGGAGACGAGGCTCAGAAGCCAACCGTATTGCATCGTCCACTCGATCCATATCACCGCGTAGGTCCCCACAGCGAGCACCACCGACGCCGCGATCAGCGATTTAGCTCTCGGTGGGAATACGATTGTCACATAACAGCAACAAGGAGGTTTTCACTTTGCAACCTGTAGCACAGAAAGTCACCAGAGAATCAGAAATGGACGAGGCAGACCACGATACGATGACGGCCAGCAAGGAAACCATGGAGGACTATACGCTGCGGTTCGCACCGCGTAGCTACCGCAAGTGGTCGACGGGGGTCGTCGGCATCTCGGCACTCGGCGGCATCGCCTATCTCGCCGACTTCGCCATCGGCGCCAACGTCGGCATCTCGTACGGCACGACGAACGCGCTGTGGGGAATTCTCATTTTTGCGATCGTCATCCTCGCTACCGGCTTTCCTGTCGCCTACTACTCGGCGCGGTACAACATCGACCTTGACCTCGTCACGCGCGGCAGCGGGTTCGGCTACTACGGCTCGGTCGTCACCAACGTCATATTTGCGACGTTCACCTTTATCTTCTTCGCGCTCGAGGGTTCCATCATGGCCCAGGGACTCGAACTCGGGCTCGGCATCCCGCTATGGATGGGGTACGCAGCGTCGACGCTCGTCATCTTCCCGCTGGTGATCTACGGCATGAAAGTGCTTTCGACGTTGCAGGTCTGGACGACTCCCCTGTGGCTCATCCTGATGGTCGCGCCGTTCGTCTACCTGGTCGTCAGTCACCCGGAGTCGGTCGGTCAATTCTTTGCCTACGCCGGTGAGAGCGGCAAGGCTGGTTTTGACCTCGGCTCGACATTGTTGGCTGCGGGCGTCTGCTTGTCGCTGATTGCGCAGATTGCCGAACAGAACGACTATCTCCGCTTTATGCCGCCGATGACCCCGGAGAACAAGCGCAGCTGGTGGACCTGGCTGATCCTGGCCGGGCCGGGCTGGGTGTTTTTCGGCGCGATCAAACAGGTCGTCGGGCTATTCCTGGCCGTGTACCTGATCACCAATGTCGCGGGCAGCGCCGGCATCGCCAACCAGCCTGTGCATCAGTTCCTGGAAATCTACCAAAACTTCCTGCCGGGCTGGCTCGCGATGACGCTGGCGGTCGTGCTCGTGGTGATCAGCCAGATCAAGATTAACGTGACCAATGCATACTCAGGCTCGCTGGCATGGACGAACGCGTTCACCCGTGTGACCAAGCACTATCCGGGCCGCCTGGTGTTCCTCGGTGTGAACCTACTGATCGCGCTGATCCTGATGGAAGCGAACATGTTCGACTTCCTGAACACCATCCTTGGGTTCTACGCCAACTGCGGCATGGCCTGGGTTGTGGTGGTGGCCTCGGACATCGTCTTCAACAAATACCTGCTGAAGCTTTCACCGAAGACGCCGGAGTTCCGTCGCGGGATGCTGTACGACTTCAATCCCGTAGGCTTCGGGTCGATGCTGATCGCTGCCGGTCTGTCCGTCATCGCTTTCTTCGGCGGACTCGGCGAAACGTTGCGGCCATATTCACCGCTGGTGGCTATCATCCTTGGGTTGGTGCTCCCGCCGATCATTGCCCTCGCCACCTCGGGCAAGTACTACCTGAGACGCACCGACGACGGCATCGCTCTGCCGATGTTCGACCAGTACGGCAACCCCTCCGGCGAGCACCTAAAATGCCATGTCTGCCATCATGATTACGAGAGACCGGACATGATCAAGGCCGCCGTTCACAAGGGCTACATTTGCTCGCTCTGCCTCTCTACTGACAAGACCGGCGAGCACGTACTGCCCGCGCAGACCTCGCTGGTGACGGCGAGCACGATCGCCTCGCAAGGCGCTTATGCCGCGATGGCTCGGGAGAATGGCTCAGACAGATAGCACAAGGAGGACGCGCTATGGAGGCTTTAATCTAGCGTAAGGGCCAATAGCCGGTTCATGTATCAGTAATAGCGACGCCGCAAGCGATTGTGCTTGCGGCGTCGCTTCCTCATTTTTAACCCTGGATCTATATCCAGAGACTGAGCACCAAGTTTTTACTCTGCTTGAGTTCTAACTCGAAGTGCAACACGATGACCCCGACGGTGGTGAAGTATGCCATCGAAGCCTACTGCGAGAATCTGAATGGCCGACCGGTCCACTGGCCAAACTGAGCCAGCGCCAGCGCGAAATCCTGCAGCTCGTCGCAGAAGGGCAAACGACGAAAGATATCGCTCAACGCTTGAGCTTGAGTGTCAA
>LNDU01000056.1 GCA_001464735.1 Nitrospira sp. Ga0074138 | reverse complement strand
TCTTCGGCGATTCATCTGCATTCCCACGTTCTGTCAGTCCACTCGACGGCCCCTCTCAGGGATCTCCCGCCATTCTTTCAGGATTTTCCCGATAGGGCCACTGGCGGTTTTCTGAGACCAAGCGGTTTGTGATTGCTCTGACCTCGATCGAACCTATTGACGGTCTACGACTCCCGATTTGGCGAGGCAGTAGGACACGAGTCTCGTCAGCACTAGGTTTGTCCCTGTAGCCTTTCTCCCGTGGGCGCCCCTGAGAAATGTTCTCGCCGTGTCCGGCTCGCTTGCGGTATGATGCGGCTCCGCTGACTGAGGGGCGCCGCGTGTTAAAACAGCGCATTGAAGCTGTCACGATAGCCAACCAGAAATTCTACGAGGCTTTTGAGAGTCTCGACATCGCCAGGATGGACGAGCTCTGGGCCCATCAAGAATACGTTACCTGTATTCACCCAGGCTGGACGATTCGTTCTGGCTGGCCTGCCGTCCGCGATTCCTGGGTGCTGATCTTCAACAACACTTTCTCGATGAAGTTCGAACTCACCGACGTGATGGTTCAGGTGGCCGGCGATATGGCTTGGGTCATCTGCGTGGAAAATCTCATCACTCAACAATCCGACGAACCGCAGCAAGCCAAGGTCCTCGCAACGAACCTGTTCGAACTTATCGGCGATGAGTGGCTGATGATCCATCACCACGGGTCGCCGGTGATGGGATAGGGGGGAGGTGTGGGCGGCCTGGTAGTCTCCTGTGCTCGCCCAACGCGCGGCCTCAGAAGGCCCTCGTTGGATGCGCGCAGTTAGGAGACCAACAAGGCCGCCCGCGTCGACAAGGGGATGGAGAAATGGACTGGTGATGCTCGAGATTGAGGTCAATAAAAAACGGAGCGGATATGAGAGGCCTAATTCTGACAGTCTTGCTATTTGTGAATCTTCCGATTACATCCGCCGTTGGCACAGAAAACTCTGCCGCAATTATGCGATGTGTTGGAGCTCTCAATGCCTTCGAAGCTTCTATCAAGAAAGGACAGTCGCCAGTTAAGTCTGACTGGGTTCGGAGTGCTCTCGGACAAGTTGCTTGGGGTTTAAATCAATCAGAGCTTGCAGATACGGATATGAGAAACCACTCCGGTAGTATGAGGGACATCTCATACTGCGAATCGGTTGGAGTTTCGCCAAAACAGATAAACCTATTTCTATTAGCCTACCATGGGTATCTACCCGCTGATACGTTTGAGAGTCTCTCGGCGTGTTTTGCAGTTTTCCTAATAGAAACTCCGGATATTGATCAGAAATTGGGAGTGCAAAGGTCACAAGCTTTCGGCTTTCATGTTGGCAAGCAATTTGGTGAGGTGGCTACGCTGCTGAATTATTTGCTGAAGTCTAAGAAGTTGGTGTACGAAGAAGTGCAAACTCGTGCGGCGAAGATCCAAGAAGGGATTGCGCAACTGACTGCGTCTGACAAGAAAGCTGTTGTGAGGCAATTGAAGGGGAAGTGCGGCTGGTACGGAATCTCACTAGAAGACGAATTGGAAACCATTCGTATCACTAGTCCGTAAGTTCGTAAGGGGAATGGTCGTAAGTATTGATTGGCCAGCGTTTCGAATCAGAGGTTATGGGTTTGTCGATGATGATAGTGGTCTTGGCTTTTTTGTTGGCAATTGAGGGCGGGGTGGTAACTCTAAATGAGCAGCCGGATTGTCGTTGCACTCCTCCCGAGGAGTTTCAGGGACGGTAGGTGGGGAATGATTGATCACGCAAAAGTGGAAGCGCAATTCAACAGGGCAAGGATTTCTGAAAAAGATTTCATTGAAGCGAGTGAGTTTCTTGCAGCGTACAGATCCCGTTACTCTGCACCTGTTCGACGGGCGATACTCGTTGCCGCCATTGTTGCATATTCAAGGCCTTTTACCGCAAATAACGGGAGAGTATCCAAGCGGACAACACCAACGCTTATTGGTAACCCAATGAAGATTCTTGCTGATCAGGACGACTACATGCTGCATGCAAGAATCCTGGAGGTGAGAAATCAGGCTATTGCTCACTCAGATGAGGGCCGAAACCCGGTACGAAAAGTGATGGGGCAAAGAACAGGATTTGTAATGTCGGCTCGGCTATTTGATGTGCTTTCGGAGAACATAAACGTTCGCAGTTTTCGCGCAATAGTGAAGAGGATGATCGGTCATTGCAGGACCACTCTCTCCCTGCTTAACAGTAGACTGTCGGTTTGAATAGGCCAGGCGGGGAGGTGTTGGAACTCGATTGCTCACGTCCGCTGCCGAGACCGCTTGTACGACTGGTGCCGTTCGCTTGAAATTGGCGACCGCAATTGCCAATGTTTCAACACAAAGGCTCTATGAATCATTGTGGTGGCAGCGGGATGAATTCTATCAGTATGGCTTGTCGCTGTAGCAGAGTAAGGGGAGTTAAAGCTTCGGCGTAGCAGCGGGCACGTCATCTGTCCGGATAGTTTTCACCCATTCGGCGGCAATGGTGTTGCGTTCTTCCATCGACATGCCGGCGTAGGTGTGGAACATCTGAGTGCCACGGCGACGGCGCCAGGTCAGAAAACTGAGGAAATGGTCTTTGCAGACGGAACGCGTACCGGCCGGAGCATAGGGTCTCTCCAGGCAATTGGGCACGCAGCAAGTGGTATCCAACATCGTGATCTCCTACGAATGTGTTTAGTATGCCGGTCGGCTATGACGATTATCAAGCCTGCAGTCTCGCTCCGCTGCTTGACCTCAAAGAGCGGCATAGGGTAGGACTGCCCGATGCACGCGTCTTTTCTATCGGCCGGTATTCTACTCCTGGTCTCCTCTCTCGTCGGCTGTTCTGCTTTTTCTGGTGAGCATGTTCGATCCAGCAGCTCGTCTGAGAAAACGTGCTTCGTGGGCTCAGATTTCTTGGCCCAAGGTGTTGCGGTTGGCGATGTCAGTTCGCAGAGTGCGTTGCTCTGGCTGCGGACCGATGGTCCGGCTTCAGTTCAGATTGAGTGGGCTACGGTCTCGGGATGGGAGCGGGCCTCGAAGCTTGCGACAGTCCTGGCCCCGGTGTCGAGCACAGCGTCCATCACAACGACTGCGGAGACGGATTATACCCTGACTATTCCACTCGAAGGTCTGAGCCCTGCCACGCGCTATCGGTATCATGTCCTGGTCGGTTCTGCCGACCAAACCACAAGGCAGGTCCCTGCAAGTCTTGTGGCCAGGGGCGAGTTCAGCACCCTACCGGATGAGAAGACCTCCGCAGCAGTGACATTTGCCTGGAGCGGGGACCTCGGTGGTCAAGGACGATGCCGCCAGGGAGTGAGTGGCTATCCCATCTTCGATGTGATCCAGCGACACAATCCCGACTTCTTCTTATTTCTCGGCGATACGATTTATGGCGATCATGTGTGTTCTTCGCCACCGAACGAACCGGGTGCCGATTTCAAAGCCGCCACGCTGCAGATGTATCGGCTACGCCACCGCTATCAGCGTGGGGCTGAGGCGCTCCAGCGATTCTTGCGGACGGTGCCGGTCTATGTGATATGGGACGACCATGAGGTCAAGAACAATTTTGCCGGGCCGTTTGAGGAACAGATGCCCGCCGGTCGTCAGGCGTTGAGCGAGTATTGGCCGATCGCTTCTCCAGTAGACGATCCACATCGACTCTATCGACGTGTACGGTATGGTGCCGACCTTGACCTCTTTATTTTAGATACCAGGCAATATCGGAGTCGCAATGCTGTTCCAGATGGTCCTGCCAAGACTATGCTTGGAGCGACACAATTGGCCTGGTTGCTCGATGGGCTGCGCACTTCTACTGCGACATGGAAAGTGATCGTGACCTCCGTTCCGCTCTCGATTCCCAAGGGTGGCGACGCCACTGTGCCCGGCAACGATGGCTGGGCGGGAGGGCCGGACGGTACGGGGTTTGAATATGAGCGACAAGTAATCGTGGATGTCATTCTCCATGACACGATCAAGAACGTCGTGTTCATCGGGGGCGATGTGCATTGGGTGCAGGCCAATGCCTATGATTCTAATCAGGATGGGGTCATCGATTTTCACGAGTACATCGCCGGACCGCTCTCCGCTCCTCCAGGAAGATTCGCACCAACTCGTCAAGAACTGCATCCGACGCAACTGTTCTACGAGGTTGGGTATCACAACTTTGGTCTTGTCCGGGTCACCAAGGATTCGTTCGACGTGACGGTCGTGGACGAGGCGGGCCATAAGCGAGTTGCTCACGTCGTGCAGGCTAGGCCGTAAGCGCCCTCACCGTGCAAGCCGCTTGCAATTGCTGCAGATGGCCGGTTACCGTACGGATTCCCAGGCTATTAGTCAGATCCACTATCAACGATAGAGAGGGAGCACACGTATGTCAGGATTGATGTCCGCCGATGATATTTTTTCGAAAGCGGAAGCGGCGGCCGTAGCTGCGACCGGGCCAGATGAAAAGGCCCTGCAAATCGATTATGACGCGCTGAAGGAGAAATTTCGCAGGGCGTTGGGTGACCGAAAGGTTGCGCTCTGCCACGTGAATAGATTTTTACCGGAAGGGTACGAAGATCAAGGTCGGTTCAATCTGGTACTACTGACGGCGGGGAATGTTGTGTTTGACATCGTCATCGGCGATTCCTATTTCCGGTACGACGTCGTGTCGGTTGGGCGATGTGGGACAACAAGGAAAAACGCCGTGAAGAGCCCTTCTTAAGCCTGCGCTTGATGCACGGTGAGGAAGTCCATCTACTGTTGGCCTTGGACGATGAAGAACGGGCCAGTCTCTTGAGTTTTGCCGCAGCAGTTACTGCAACGCGGAATCCGGAGCGGTAACCTGTTCCTAAATACATGGCATGAGGGTGCAATCAGAGTCGTGCCTTCATGCCATCGTTTTCTACACCATTAATCCAGCTCTTCCACTTTTTCACAGAAACTCAGGCCTTATTGGGAAGTCTCTCGCCCGATGAGCCATGAGTTTTGGCTCAGCTGCGTTGTGAAAACCTCAGCATATGACACGATTCCTAAGATCAGAGGGAACCAGCCTGACCGCTCCATATGCGTTCTCAGCACACCTGGAATATCCTGCTGGACGGGGAGCCGACACTTGTGACCTCCTCTAGCGCCATACACGCCTTCTCAGAAATCTGCTCGTAAATCATTTAATTTTAGGCAAGGGGTCTATCTGCAAAGGCGTGGAAATCCATAGCCTGAAGCATTCTGACCCTACTTTTCTCCGGTCTCCTCCCTCGAAAGCCTAGTTATCGGGGCTGCCCCATCATGCTACATCCTCACAACATCCATTGATGCCTATCTCAAACAGTTTGAGTCATCGCTCATGGAGGAGGGAATGCCTATGTCTGACACCCACCACGTACTCTCGCTTCAAAGCACGGTAACTGACCTCGTCGATCCTGGAATGCTGCAGCAAATTGTTTTCCACCAAAACCGCGATGTGCAAGGCACGAATATGGATGGAGAGACGGTACTATTGGATCTGAGCACCGGTCGGTACTACACATTGAACCGGGTAGGGAGTGTCATCTGGGAACATTGTACCGGCCATCACACAATCAGCGACATTCGTGCGGTCCTGTGCGACCGTTTCGATGTCGCTCCTGAGCGGGCCCTTGACGATCTCGTCAGCCTGGTCAACCAGCTGGTCCAGGAAGGGCTACTTCAACAAGAAAGGAGGTGAAGCAACATGAAGAAAGAGTCATATGTGCAGCCAGTTCTGGCGAAGCACGAGCTCCTACGGGATATCACCGCAGGTCGTTCAGGCTATGGTGGACCGCAGGGCAATAACGGTTGGGGTAACGGCGGTGGGGATGGCGTGCCGGGAAATTCAGGATTCTCGGACCGCGGCCGTTAACCGAATTGGTAGTACTGGCTGGCCAATCCTACGGCCAGCCAGTTTTAACCCAGTCGGGTAAGTGGGCAAGAACTATCGACTTGAGGGCAAGTATGACGATGCAAGTGATTGACCAGCCTATGACCGAGGCGCTCTTTTCCCTGTACGGTACGTCGGTACGGTACGTCACAACGTCTCCTTTCCTGGCGGCACCAGTGAATGAACTGCTGAGGCATTTTCGACGAGACTCGCTTGATGAATCGACACCACTTGCCTTGTGCTTTCATGGTGTCCAGACGCGAGCCGATATCCCATGGACTCTGTCACTATCGGCGCGTCGGCTTGCTTCCGGAACAGGAGCGGCGGTCGGTGATCGACGGGAGACTAATTTGCCGTATCAGGTGTTTGAGGACGGGGGGCGTTTGATTGCAGATTTTTGCGATGTCGGCATCTTGGTGATAAACAGCGCACAAGGCAGAGCAGATGGCTATCTGATCCAGCCTTGGACGATGCATGAAAGTCTGATCGAATATTTTTTTCATCTAGCCTTGATCGAACTCATGCGACGCCGGGGGCTATATACGATTCATGCCACTGCATTGGAAAAGAATGGCCGTGGGATTCTCATTCCAGGGAACAGTGGTCGCGGTAAAACGACTTCATTTATCTCACTACTTCGCTCCGGCTATCGGTATCTCTCGGATGATCATCCATTACTGCGAGATGCCGGGACCCATGTGGATCTGCTTCCTTTTCCCATCAAGATCAACGTAACCGAAGATACGGTGGCATTTTTCCCGGAACTCCGAGAGGCGCCGGATCATCTGCTTCACCCCGGTTTCCCTAAGCGAGCGTTTTATGCAGAGAAACTCTATCCAGCCTCGATAGGTGACTGTTGTCGCCCTGCTCTTGTATTGTTCCCGCATGTCATCGACGCTCCCCATAGCCGTCTCGAACCCCTTTCCAAACCCAGGGCTTTAGAACTGCTTCTCCCGCAGGCGTTATTGGTCTATGATGCCGATGTCGCCAGGCGAGAATTTCAGGTATTGGCGAAACTCCTTCAGCAGGTGGATTGCTACCGCTTACACTTTGGCCGCGACATCCTCGATCTCCCAAGGCTCATTACCCCGCTTCTTGGGGAGGTCACGTGATGCCGGCACGATCTATTACGAAACAGCTCCCCTTGCTGCCGGAAGCAGAACTGCTCGTCTGGTGTGCACGTACAGTCGTGTCTGATGAGCTCAAGAGATCCATTCGGCGCCGCGTGCAAGAGTCGCTGGACTGGTCCATCGTTTTGGGTATGGCCAGGTATCATGGCGTATGCCCGTTATTCTATAGGAACCTGGCCGCACTGTGTTCTGACCTCGTGCCTGCCAAACCACTCACGCAACTACGCCAAAAGGTTCAAGCCGATGCCTTGCTTAATCGTTCATTGGCTCAGGAGCTCGTTATCCTTTGTGATGTGTTGATTTCGAGTGGAGTTTCCGTCATTCCGATCAAGGGGGCCACTCTAGCAGCCTTGGCTTATGGCGATTTGGCTCTTCGCGAGTTCACTGATTTGGACCTGCTTATCCCTGAAGGATCTATTGCGGAAGCACAGAGGGTGATTCTCTCACTAGGCTATGAGAGGAAAGCCAATGGTGTTGAGGGGCATCAACTTGAAGATAAAGAGGGGCCGCATCATGTACTGATTAAGAAACGTCCGATTTCTCGGGTCGACCTTCAATGGGTCATGGCGCATCAGCACTTCACCTTCCGATTGGATCGCCCCGAGTTCTGGCGGTCTCAGATTCCGGTGACGTTGGAGGGGAAAACGGTTCCAGGGTTAGCACCAGAAATTCTGTTGATCGTTCTCTGTGTTCATGGATCGAAGCATGCGTGGGAACAACTGAAATGGGTATGTGATGTGGCAGAGTTGCTGCGAGCACATCCAGCGTTAGACTGGAATCAGATCTTTTTGCACGCATCGAGCTGGCAGTGTCGAGGTATGCTCTGTCTTGGATTGTCGCTCGCTCATCGACTACTGGATGCCCCTCTTCCTGAGATGGTATTGGCACGGCTTAAGTGTGATCCTGACACACAGGCACTTTCACTCAGGATGCCTGCTAGCTTATTGAAGGATTACCAAGAGGGAATCAACGAAGAACAGGCAGGAGCGCTGTATTTTTCTTTAAAAGACTCTTGGTGGGAGCGATGGCGGTTTGGACTGCAGCTCTGCCGGGCTCATAGTCGTGCTGCTACAGATCCTCCCTTGTGGTTTCGTTGGCGAACATCTCTCACGTGTCTTGCTCGTCTCATTGTTCCAGTTCATCGAGTAATAAAACGCCTCCTTTCACCTGCAATTCGTGGGACTCTCAATCGTTGGGTCCCAAGCGGGTAAGTACTGCAGCAAGACATAGGAAGAACTCACTTCCCCGTATTGAAAGTGCTGTGCGAACTATTGAAACAGCGTGAGTGATGTCTCGAATACTGAGCTATCGACAACATCATTGAGACAAAAAGGCAGAGTGTATCATGCTAGCCGTTATTGGAAAATATTGGATGGTGCTCCGCGTGGGACTTGTGGTGCTCAGAGTTCGACTCTTGCTGCGTCTCGACAGTCTGCCGGCTCTGATCGAGCGATTGAACCCTCGATCGGTGACAAAACACTGTGATGATGGGAGGATCAAGACATTAGTTGGCTATGTAGATCGCTGGCTCAAGTTGTTTCCTTACAGTAAAAGGGGAAACTGTTTTCCACGGTCATTGGTGCTCTATAGGTTTGCTCGGCAACTAGGGTATCCGGTCGTGTTTCATTGTGGGGTACGAAAGGAAGCATGGGGTCTAGATGGTCATGCCTGGCTGACGTTAGGTTCCGAAGCATTTTATGAGCCAGGTCCCCATTGGCAACGCTTCACTGTGACGTTTTCGTATCCTTCTAATTCGGCAAGGGATGTGTGCCAAATCTCCGCCATTTGGTGTTGAAGACTCTGTGGCTCCACTACTTATGAAAGTCAGCAAGAAAAGCCTCGGTTCCTTTCTTACGACGGTCCGCTGGGCACTCTCGCTTGTATGGGAGAGCAGTCAAAGTCTAGCTGTCGCCAGTATTGTCGTGCGTGTCGTCCAGGGGCTCCTTCCGCTGGTGGTGCTCTATCTGACGAAGCTGTTGATCGATACCGTAACCGAAGCGCTCAAGACACCAGCCGACGACCCTTCGTTCACCCGCATACTCAGCATTCTTGGAGGCATAGCCGGTGTTGCGGCGGTCACCGCCATGTTGACCGCCTTAGGTGGTCTGATTTCCAGAATTCAGGCCCAAATCGTCACCGATCACATGTATGCGCTTCTTCAAGCCAAATCGGTTGAAGTCGACCTTGAGTATTATGAGAATGCGCAGTATCAGGACACGCTGCACCGCGCACAGCAAGAAGCTCCCTATCGCCCGACGGCCATTCTCAATGCCGTGCTTCAGTTAGGCCAAAATTCCATTTCATTAATCGCAATGGGCGCGGTCCTCTGGTGGCTGCATTGGGGTGTGATCCCGATCCTGATCCTAGCGGCAGTCCCGTATTTCATCGTCCGTCTGAAGCAATCCAACCGATTATTTGTGTGGGAACGTGATCGGACGCCGCTGGAACGGAAGGCGTGGTACGTCCATATGCTGCTCACACAAGCCGGTGCTGCGAAGGAAGTCCGGTTGTTCGACCTTGGTGCTCGACTCCGACAATGGTTTCTGGATGCGCGATCGGTGTTGTGTCGAGAGCGAATCGCGCTGGAGCGGCGTTGGGCACTCTCAAGGTCCGTCGCTCAGCTGATCGGCGTGGTGGGCATATTGGGGGTCTACAGTTTTGTGGCGATACGAACGCTTCAGGGGCAGTTCACGGTGGGAGACCTTGTCATTTGTTTTCAGGCGGTGCAGCGCGCTTCCGGGTTCTTGGAGAGTGTTGGGCAGAGCGTGGCGAACCTCTATGAAAACAATCTGTTCCTCACCACCTTGCACGAGTTTCTGGGGGTCCAGTCCCGTTTGCCGATATCTGTGAGACCCAAGACATTTCCCCGCCCGATGACTGAGGGAATTGTCTTCGACCATGTGTCGTTTCAATATCCACACGAAGAGCGTGTCGCGATTCGAGACTTCACCTTTTCGATCAGAGCAGGTGAGCATGTCGCCTTCGTCGGGGCTAACGGCGCTGGGAAGACGACACTGGTGAAACTCCTGTGTCGTCTTTACGATCCG
This sequence comes from Nitrospira sp. Ga0074138, assembly GCA_001464735.1. Classification (GTDB taxonomy): domain Bacteria; phylum Nitrospirota; class Nitrospiria; order Nitrospirales; family Nitrospiraceae; genus Nitrospira_D. Next base: position 180,192 of record LNDU01000056.1, on the reverse strand, counting down.
TCCAATGGGCGCATCATGATTGACCAAACCGATCTTCGGGACTATCCCATTGCTGAGGTCCGCGGTGCTGTGAGCGGGATCTTTCAGGATTTTGTGAAGTTTCAGCTATCGGCAAAAGACAATATTGCCCTAGGTGTGAGAACCTCCGGCACCGACCCGTTTGCCATCGTTCAAGCGGCGAAACAGGCTGGCATCCATGAGACTATTGAACACTTGCCGAACGGGTATGAGTCGTTGCTTGGTAAGCTGTTTGATGGTGGGCATGAATTGAGCATTGGTGAGTGGCAGAAAGTGGCGCTTGCCAGGGCCATCCTGCGAAACTCACAAATTCTGATTCTCGATGAGCCCACCAGTGCGATGGATGCTAAGGCAGAAGCGGAATTATTCGAGCGGTTTCATGAGCTGGCGCATGGGCGCACGGCTATCCTCATCAGCCACCGGCTGTCTACGGTCAAAATGGCGGACCGCATCTTCGTGGTGGATCAGGGGCAAATTGTGGAACAAGGGACGCACGACGAATTGATGGCGCAGCAAGGCCTATACACTAACCTCTTTCTCACACAAGCCCAGCATTATCAATAGCGGCGATACGTATTCCGGTTCGCTTAGCCCGAATCATACCGTCACTCCGTCTCGCCAGACCTCTTCTTGTTATTGACGAGCAGATTGGGTGGCGGTCCGATCGGTTCAAAATTCTTGAGTAATGGGACATCGTCTTTGTGGACCCACATCATATCGTGATTATACGAGTCGCGAGGGCCCGAACTACCTGTGAACGTTTTGCCATCGGGCGTAAAGGTCCAGCACATATCTTCGCCGCTTGTATTGATGGTATCACCGAGGTTCAACGGCTCTTGCCATTCGCCTTTTGGGTTTTGGTAGGAAATCCACTCATCATGTCCGCCCCGCGAGCCCATGTCCGGACGCGTACTGGTGATAATGAGGCTTTTCCCATCCTTTGATAGGCCGGTCCAGTGCATATGGTCGCGGTAGGGTGAATTGATACGTGGTCCCAGGCTCTCCGGTTTCTGCCAGACACCATTCTTTTTCTCAACTTTCCAGATGTCGCTGTGCTGGGTGACTCCTGGCTGCTGATAGCTGAAGTAAATCAGGCTATCGGAGGCAATGATCGGGCAGTGTTCCTCGCCGGTCGGTGTATTGATGTGCGGGAGCTGCGGGACATCATTCCAATTCCTGGCCGGTTGCCAGACGCCGTTGATTTTCTGGGTCACATAGAGATCGCCGGTGGAGATATTGCCCGGCTCGTACCTTGTGAAATACATGACGTTGCCGTCATCCGAGAGGCTTGGTTCCAATTCCCACGCCGATGTGTTGATGTTCGGCCCCACAGTCGGATCGATGCCCGGGCCCAAATGAATCGGGGATTGCCATACACCGTTCACGTTGTGGGACATCCAGATATCGAAGTTGTAGGGGACTCCTGGTGAGGGGATGCTTCCTTGGCGACCGGAAACGAAGATGACGGTTTTCCCATCAGCACTGTAAGTCATCTCAATCTCTGATTCCGATGAGTTAATGGGTTCACCCATGCTCTTCGATAGTGAGGAGCTTGTATTCGCGTGTCCGCTGTGTGGCACCTCCATGCCTGACATTGCATAGGTTAGGCTGGGAACTACCAGAAGTGTGAACGCTGCCACAACGTGTTTGGGATAGGGTCGGTTTATCATGGTCACCTCCGAAGTTGTGTATTGAGTCCCAAACAACATCTGAATACTTGCGGGCGCTTTTCCCGTGGGTCTACTTCTCTCAATTTGTTTCAGCTAAGTAGGCGGCAATCTCCGCGTCATTGCCGATGGATTCAACGAATGCGTTGAGTTGGCTAAACTCTACGAAGTCAAGCAAGAGGTGTTCATCTCTCTGCGTCCCGTTTCTGTCAAGGTAGGCGTACTGGATTTCAAGTTGAAAATTGTTTGCAATCTTTTCAGGGGTTGAGTCGGCGTAAAAGTCGACGCCATACGTTTGTTGAAAGGAGCTGCAGACGACCAGAGGAAACTCCAGCAATGCCATTGTTCTGGTGGCTCGTTTCTTTGGTGCCGGTACAGAAGCTGGACGGCCGCGCATAGAAACCATTGCGTCCAGCACTTGAGTGAGTGCCTTATAGTATGGATCATTCTCGGTGCTTCGGTCGGTTTTCGTTGTGAATAGCTTTGCGACGCGGTTGCTTCGGGCTAAGTAGTGGTGCTTCTTTGTGTATGTATTGTCCGGGCGGAATGGTTTCTGTGAGCAAATCAGCTTCTCTGCTGCTTCCATGTCCTTGTCCGTGAACCAAAAAACCGAATAGGAATTGGAAGGAACAAACTTACATTCGATGAAGAGGCGGACAGCCACATCACCGATAGGGCGGTTGAACGTGTCCAGAACGGGCCACAGCTTTTCGGCTACCAAGTCAATCTCACGGGGTTTATTCTGGGTTTGATCAAGGTAGTATGGACTTACAGAAACATGCCAGCCATCGGATTGCATCCAGCGTGCAACTTTCGCATGGAAGTTGTTCCCACTTTCTGAAACTAGTTGGTGACCTCTTCTGGAACAGCCATTGTGCTTCCTGAACAATATAAGTGTTGAATAGAGTAATCAGCTGACTCTCACTGATCGGTCTCAATAGTGGGAGATCCTATAAGTTTGCTAAGTGGCTAGCAAGACAGCGTATGGGTTCCAGGAAGGGCCTACGCTTTCGAATCGATCTGCAGGTAACTGTCAAGGGTAGCGAGGCCGTCCAACCTATATGTTGGGCGTCATTTCTGTGGTTTGTTCGGTTGCAGGCCCACAACTAGTGCGGCTTGCATGTCCTGAGGCAGGGACCTCACGCCCTTGATGATCCCAGGCCCGCCATTTTGCCAGTGAACGGTGAAGGTTCGGCTTGGAGCCTTTACGGGTGGAATATGCTCGGCAACTTGGAGCACGACTTCTGTCCCACCATCTATGAGAGTAAGAGAGGAGAGCAACTTAACCACCGGTCCAAGCTCCCGAAGCGTGATGACGATTACCTTGTTGAACAGTCCATTTGTTGAAGTGACTTCGGCGGCGACTACGGTAGGAGTCATACTTGGCAAGCGGCGCAGCTCAGCGCTTTTGAAGCAGTCAGAAGTTTGCAGAAACTCTTTTAGTCCAGTCTCGGCGGCAGCCTCCCGCTTCGGGATGTCCTTCTGATCCGGGAGCCAATGGGGAGCCCAGAGAACCAGTGCAGACATTGTACTGTCACAGACTGGAGTCTGGGGTGATGGTGTGACGCTCACCGTGGTCGTCGCACAACCGCTGAGGACGGCACATGCCGCCGCCACTGTCGAAAAATTGGTCAAGGTGAACGGGCAACGCATTTCCAATTCTAACCGTTTAGCATGAAATGTCTGAGCGCTGCGGGGAAACAGATGGGGGAGCGGTCTCGGTCAGATTATGTCTTATTCAGGACCCTCCCGAAACTTCCTACGGAGGTCGGCAAATGACTTCGTCAGAGAGCTATTGGAGGAAGTTCTCGCGGTATGCTGCAAGGACTTTTCAGTGGCACAAAACCGGTTTACGTCGATCCAGGCTTCGCAACCAATCGAGTTCAGTTCCGACGCGATCGAAGTGGTGAGTCCAGGCTGTGTAGAGTTCTGTGAGATGAAATTCATCTTGTGAACCATTTAGAACCAGTCCCCACCTTACAACGTCGATTCACTGACAGCCTATTCCTCTCTAGTAGGTCTGTAGCTTTCTGAGCATCTCTCAGCCTTACCCGAATCGATCTGGTTCCGTGAATCATGATCCGATTCGTTCCCATTCTCAGCTACAGCAAGGAGAATGCCACGTGAACAATTGGACAGGCTAGGTAGAGTTCTTCATTCATCGCGTTGATTTTGAAGGGTAACAGTTCCTCAGACGGACCTTATCAAGCTCAAGGTCCTGTATCCAGAAGGATTCATAGATGTATCCCAACGTGAGTGTGGAGGGACAGAGGGAGGATCGGCTATAGGATGAACAGGGGTCGTGCCGCCCTAGAATTCCCCTGCGTTCACTTCCCTGACTCGTTCGGCTGGGATGCTGAGTGCGGCCAAGAGGTAGTCCTTGAATTGGTCAATGTATGGCTGAACAGCAATGGCTCGTTGCATACAGAGGAGCCAGGCATCGCGTTCTGCATAGCCTATTGGGAATCGTTTGTGAGCGCCAGGAATGCTGATAGGCCCATAGTGCTGCTGAAACAACCTCGGACCGCCAAGCCAACCACTGAGGAAGTAGGTGAGTTTTTTGCGTGATTCGGTCAGATCCGCTGGGTGCATGTTTCTGATGATTTTGGCTTCAGGCAAGCTATCCATGTTGACGTAAAATTCGTCCACCAAGCGAGTGATTCCCACAAGTTCCCCAGCTGCCTGATACGGAGTGGTTAGTGTGCGGTCGTCCTGTTCATCAACGGACATAGGTCTTCAGGGGGGATGTTGTTACTGCTTGGTGTAGAAGGGCAGGGTCTGAACGGTAGCCGGATGTCTGCCACCTTCGAATTCCACGGTCAGTTCCGTCCCCGGTTTACTGAAGTCCCGCAGAGGAAATCCGAACGCAATGGTCTTGTTGAGCTGGGGGGAACGGACAGCACTGCTGATCCAGCCCACTTCACGGTCGCCGCTATACAGTTTAGCTCCATGAGATGGAACAACTGAATCTTGAAGGACCAGCCCAACCAGCCTGCGGCGCACATTGCCGTACGTATCCATGCGTGCCACGACTTCTTGTCCTGGATAGCACCCTTTGCTCAGGCTGAAAGCCTTTCCCTCAAGATTGGCTTCGGGCGGGACGATCTCTTCGTTCAAATCCAGCCCGGCTTTCGGGATGCCGGCTTCGATCCGCAAGGCCTCGCGCGCGTGGCTCCCAATCGCCCTGATGCCGAACTTGTCTCCGGCTTGCATGATACTGGTCCACGCGGTCAGGAGACTATCCGCAGGAAGCAATACCTCGATATCCAATTCTCCCGTTTCTTCGGTGCATAACACCAGAGCCTGATGTCCACCGATCTGTGCCGTGACAAACTCAACCGGCTTCAAGTCCATGACGTCCACGCCGAACGCGGATTGCACCACATGTGTGGCCTTTGGTCCGCTGATCAACAGCAGCCCCCAACTCTCGGCACAGTTTTCCATCTTGGCCATGGTCCCGTAGAGCAAAAATTTGCGTAGGCCTTGGAATGTGGTGTCCCCGATCTCGCCGACGTCTTCCAGCATGACGGCTTCTGTCTGCATGTACAGGCGGAAGTACGTGAGCATCTTGCCTTTGTGGGTCAACAAGCTGGAATAACGGCCTTGCCCTGGGTGGAGGGGAAGGATGTCGTTGCTGATGATGCTTTGCAGCCACTTGACACGATCCTCGCCTGTCACCCTGAGTTTGCCACGATGTGAGAGATCGGCGATCCCCACTGCCTCGCGGACGGCACGATATTCGGCAGCGACATCGCCATAGTGGGTCGGTATTTCCCAACCGGTGACTTCCTCAAACGTGGCTCCGAGTTGGGCATGTTGCGCGTAAAGACGAGATTGTTTCATATTCAATTCAGCAAAATAGTCTACAAGTCTTCAAGTCGAAAGTCATATGGAGGTGACGACTTTCCGGCGTTACGACTTGACGACATGACCGGCCATCAACTCTTCAACTAACGCCCTCGTTCGGGCTGAAAACTCATTGCGGGAGACGATCTTCGTCACGCCGAGCGCTTTCGCACGGTTCCACGTATCGACTTCTTCATGATTGGCAAAGGCCAGCGTCGGAATGCCCTTTAACTGTGGATCGGCTTTCAGCTTTTCCAACGCCTGAAAGGCGTTAAGGGTCAGGTCGTTCATGTCGAAGATAATCACGCCTGGGTTCGCCGACAGGGCTCTGTCGACGATATCCTGTTGTGTACGTGCTTTTTCAAGCTGGTAGTCCGGTTGGCGTAATGCGTCACGGACTTTGGTGTAGAAGAACAGATCGGTGATGGCGACAAGAATCGTCGTCTTGTCTATTTGGTCTGTCTTGTCTGTCAGGTGCCCTGGTGTGTTCATGTGTGCGCCTCGACTTTGGATTTCATAGTACCTTCCGAAAGACCGACGGCTAGACTGACGTGATAGACAAGATCGACTAGATAGACCATTTCAATTTAAGGAGCTCACGAGCCGTCCGAGCGCTTTTCGGGCCAGCGAGTAGTTTGGATCCAGGGCGAGCGCTTTCTTATACGAGTCGATGGCCTCCGTCCAGTTCCCTTTTCGCTCATACACGCGGCCGAGATTAAGGTGCGGATAGGCCGGATTCTCGTAACGCCTGGCCTGTATTGCCTTCTGAAACCAGGGAATGGCCTCGTCGAATTCACCCTTCTCGATCAGGTAGGCGCCAATATCATTATAGGGGTTGCCAAAGTCCGGGTCCTGCGCGATGGCCTTGTGACATTCCTCAATTGCCTCGTCAATCTGCCCCATCCAGCTGTAGGTCCATCCCAAAAACGTATGGGCCTCGGCCGTGGGATGGGTAGCCAGCGACTTTTTGTACAGGTTGATGGCCTCTTCCAGTTCACGCTTCATCTGTTGCTCATAGGCCTGCTGAAAGAGATCCCACGCTTGGCGCTTATCTTCCTCGCGCCCTTCGCCTTGGATCAAAAAATCTTGAATATCCATAGTCAGACTGTTGAAAAAGTTCCCCTACGTCGCTCTCGGTCGTACAAACTCCTCAGCGTACTAAGAAGTACGCCGCTGGGTTCGCACTCCTTGCGGCCTTTGTAGGATGATCTTTTTGATCAGCCTACAGGCTACCAACATATCGCTCTGTCTCATGACTCCTGTTTCAATTTCTTCGCAATCAATTCCGCGCCATATCGTCCGGACAACAGCATTGAGCCGAAGGCGGGGCCCATTCTTGGGGTGCCATACACGGCGGCGACAGCCAGTCCGATAACAAAGCAATTGGGATACACCTCTCCCGTACGATCCATTACTTCCTCTTCAGATCGGGCGACCCACATAGCGCCGTTTCCCGGTACCTTATTATACAGGTTCCGTTTGTGAAGGAGTTCGACCAGCACGGCATCATGGCCGGTGGCGTCCACCACAATCTTGCTCTCGAGGGCAATGGGATCGACGTGGATCATATCATGCCCCGCCATCTCGACGGTGGTGCTGTTGACGACGACGCCTTCCAGTGCACTATCGTTGCGTAGGATCAAGTCCACGACACGTGTCAGGTTCATGATCTTTGCGCCGGCTTTGTACGCGGCCGCGATCAGTGCACCGGTGGCATGTGGGGGATCGACCATGTACATGCCTTCGCATTCTTTGATTTTCTTGCACGGGACACCGACTTCTTCGAGGATCTCATTCGCCGGCTCGCAGATCGTCGCCTTGTTCATGAGATACCCGCCGGACCAGAATCCCCCTCCGAGAGCCAGGCTTTGCTCGATGAGGAGCGTGCGAAATCCCATCGCGGCCAAGTCGTGCGCGCAAATAAGCCCTGATGGTCCCGCGCCAACGATGATGACGTCGCTTTCGATCAATTGATCGAACTCTTTATAGTATTCCCGGGCAATCTGCCGGGTGATGTCTCGTTCCCGTAATGGAGCTGGTGTTGGCTTTCCCATGCTGATCTCTCCCTCGCCGGCTGCTGAAAATGGCCTCTGGCTTCGTTCTTGGCTCGCCCAAATCCTCAACGTACCCCGGAGGGTACGCCTCCGGTTTGGTCTCTCCTGCGGCCTTGCCGGAGGACCATTTTGAGCAGCCTTATCTATAAATCTCAGAGCCGGACTTTTTAAACTCTTCCGATTTTTCTTTCATGCCGATCTGAATCGCCTGTTGTTCATCGACTTGTAGCTGCGCGGCGTACTCTCGGACGTCTTGCGTGATTTTCATCGAGCAAAAGTGTGGACCGCACATCGAGCAGAAATGAGAGACCTTGGCAGCGTTGTCCGGGAGCGTTGCATCGTGGAACTGCTGGGCTGTTTCCGGATCAAGCGAAAGATTGAACTGGTCTTCCCATCGGAACTCGAATCGGGCCTTGGATAGTGCGTTGTCACGCGCTTGGGCGCCGGGATGCCCTTTGGCCAGGTCGGCTGCGTGCGCGGCAATTTTATAGGTGATGACGCCAGTCTTGACGTCCTCGCGAGTCGGGAGGCCCAAATGCTCTTTGGGTGTGACGTAGCACAGCATGGCGCAGCCGTACCAGCCGATCATGGCAGCGCCGATGCCGGATGTAATGTGATCGTAGCCGGGAGCAATGTCGGTCGTCAGTGGGCCAAGGGTATAAAATGGAGCCTCTTGGCACGCCTCGAGCTGCTTTTCCATGTTGGCCTGAATCATGTGCATGGGAACATGACCTGGACCTTCGATCATAACCTGCACATCGTGCCGCCAAGCCATCTTGGTCAGCTCGCCTAATGTTCCGAGTTCGGCAAATTGCGCGTCGTCGTTGGCATCTGCGATCGATCCTGGTCGGAGCCCATCGCCTAGGCTGAAGGCAACGTCGTAGACCTTCATGATCTCACAGATCTCTTCGAAGTGCGTGTAGGCGAAATTTTCCTGATGGTGTGCGAGGCACCACTTCGCGTGGATGGAGCCGCCACGCGACACAATTCCGGTCATGCGTTTTGCGGTCATCGGCACATAGGCCAGGCGCACACCAGCGTGAATCGTGAAGTAGTCCACGCCCTGTTCTGCCTGTTCGATCAGGGTGTCGCGGAAAATCTCCCATGTGAGATCTTCCGACTTGCCGTTCACTTTCTCGAGTGCTTGATAGATCGGCACTGTTCCGATCGGCACCGGGGAATTGCGGATGATCCATTCGCGTGTCTCGTGAATGTTTTTCCCGGTCGACAAATCCATCACGGTATCGGCGCCCCAGCGGGTTGACCAGATCATTTTCTCGACTTCCTCTTCGATGGAAGAGGCGACGGCGGAATTGCCGATGTTGGAATTGATCTTCACGAGGAAGTTCCGGCCGATGATCATCGGTTCGCTTTCCGGATGGTTGATGTTCGATGGAATGATCGCGCGGCCACGGGCCACCTCGTCTCGCACGAACTCGGGCGTGATCACCCGAGGAATGTTGGCACCCCAGGCAAACCCAGGATGCTGCTTCACGCCCCCACCATGGCCGTTCTGGGATGCAGCCTCGGATTCCGTGTGGCGCGATTGGTTCTCGCGGATGGCGATAAACTCCATTTCCGGTGTGATGATGCCATTGCGGGCGTAGTGGAGCTGTGTGACGTTCTTCCCGTGTTTCGCGCGCAAGGGCTTACGGATATGCTGAAAGCGAAGGTCGGCTAATTTCGGATCGGTCGCACGCAGACGGCCGTACGTCGAGCTCACATCAGGAAGTTCCTCAACATCTTGTCGGCTGAGTACCCAGGAGTGGCGTAACGGCGTCAGTCCGTTGCGGACATCGATTGTTACAGAGGGATCGGTGTAGGGGCCTGACGTGTCATAGACGATTACCGGGTGGTTGCCGGAGCTTGCTCCATTCATCCCTTTGGTGTGGGACAGACTAATTTCCCGCATCGGGACATGGACGGCTGGTTGTACGCCATGCACATAGATTTTCTGAGAGGCGGGAAAAGGCGTCGTCGTGAGTGGAGACGATGGGGTGACAATGCCATTCCCATGATCGGATCCGTTTGTATGGTTGTGGATACTCATAAGGAGATCCTTTCGTAATTGGCTGACATCATGGAGCGGGAAGCAGCCTGCCGTATGGTTACAACAAAAAAGCCGCTTCCCTTCTTAGATGGGAATACGGCTGATTCCTCACGCGATCCGTTGATGTCCGGCTTCCCTACGCTGGTATTATCCAGGTCAGGTTGTGAGGGTCGTCCGATCATTCGGACTCTCAGCCTTAAGGCTCCCCTAGCGATAGAGCGTTATCGTATTACTCCGAGACCTCGAAGTCAATCGGCTATTAGGCCCATTCCGTTTCCTCTCCTTTGGGCGAGTGACTAGGACTTTTCCTCAATGGGCGATTCGTTGATTGTGGAAGAAGCCTATCGTAGAATGAATTCTCTAATGTATGGAGGAATTATTGTGACGGTTACTGCGACGTTACCCAGGCCAATCACCGAGTACCAAGCGCAGTCGGTGGAGGAATTGTACCGGCGGACGGTCGCTGCGAAGCACACACTCGGTGAGCGGGTCATGATCCTGGGCCATAACTATCAACGGGACGAGGTGATTCAGCACGCCGACTTTCGCGGCGATTCCCTCTTATTGGCCAAGCTGGCTGCTGAACGGTCCGAGCGATCCCACATCGTCTTTTGCGGCGTGCATTTCATGGCCGAGACGGCGGACATTCTCAGTCGTTCTCAGCAAACAGTCATCTTGCCCGACATGGCGGCTGGCTGCTCCATGGCCGACATGGCCGCAATCGAGCAGGTCGATCAGTGTTGGGAAGCGTTGGGGCGCGTGATTCCGGTCGAGGAGACCGTGATGCCAGCAGTGTATGTGAATTCGGCGGCGGTGCTCAAAGCGTTTTGTGGCGAGCATGGGGGGATTACCTGCACCTCCTCCAACGCTAAGGCTGTGATTGAATGGTCCTGGGCCAGGCGAGAAAAGATTCTCTTTTTCCCAGATGAGCACTTGGGCCGCAACACGGCGAACAAAATGGGAATTCCCCACGAGCAGATGATTGTCTGGGACCCGTACCAGCCGAACGGCGGGAATACCAAAGACGCCATTAAGCGAGCCACGCTGATTCTATGGAAGGGGCACTGTAGCGTCCACCAGATGTTTCAGCCGGTGCATGTGGATCATTTCCGTAAGCAGTATCCGGACGGTAAGGTGATCGTCCATCCTGAGTGCCATGAAGATGTCGTGAATAAGGCGGATCTTATCGGATCGACCGAGTTCATCATCCGCACAGTCACCGCTGCACCAGCCGGCACGACATGGGCAGTTGGGACGGAACTGAATCTCGTTAATCGATTGAAGCACGAACTCACCGACAAGAAAGTGTTCTTCCTGTCATCGACGGTCTGCCAGTGCGCCACCATGTTCCGGATCGATGCGGCACACCTCTGTTGGGCGATGGAGAATCTGGCCGAAGGCCACGTTGTCAACCGCATTGTGGTACCAGACGACGACAAGCACTGGGCAAAGGTCGCCCTCGACCGTATGATGGCCATCAGTTAGCGAAATCGTGAAGAACGTTTCCATCTACGTTCTCGCTTCGCTTAAGCCATCAATGTAGTCAGATTGTACGCCTCGGGTTTTCGCTCGTTGTGGCCTTGCTGGAAGACGTTGTTGACGATTTCGCAAGATTGGGTAAGGACTAGTACCTCGCCAGTCATTCCTGTATATTCCCTCGATTCCGTTTGATCACCGCGTGAATACTCGGATCCCATTGTCTATGGATTACAAAGCAACGCTCAATCTTCCGAAAACCGACTTCCCCATGAAGGCCAATCTGCCGCAACGCGAGCCTGACATGTTGGCCTGGTGGGAGCAGCAGAAGCTCTATGACCAGATACAAGCGAAAGGGCAGGGACGGCCTCGGTATGTGCTGCATGATGGCCCTCCCTATGCCAATGGCCGTATTCATATCGGACACGCGCTGAACAAGGTTTTGAAAGACATCATTGTCAAGTCAAAGACGATGGCTGGTTTTCAGGCACCCTATGTGCCGGGGTGGGATTGCCATGGATTGCCCATCGAGCATCAAGTCATGAAGGAGTTGGGGGACAAGAAGAAAGACTTAGATGTTGTGGCAATCCGGAGACTCTGCCGCGACTACGCCGAGCGGTTTGTGAAGACGCAGCGAGAGGAATTCAAGCGGCTGGGGGTGTTGGGAGAATGGGATCAACCCTACCTGACGATGACGCCTGGGTATGAAGCCACGATCATTCGTGAATTTGGGAAATTTGTCGAGCGTGGGGGAGTCTATAAGGGTCTCAAGCCGGTCCTCTGGTGTACGCAGGATCAGACGGCGCTTGCGGAAGCGGAGGTCGAGTACGAGGACCATACGTCCCCGTCGATCTACGTCAAGTTTCCGATCGTCACATCGCCGACTGTTCTCAACCGCACTTTCCCTGGTGTCTCCTTTCCGGAAGGAGTGAAGTTGGCCTCCGTCGTCATCTGGACGACCACGCCCTGGACGCTCCCGGCCAACCAGGCAGTCTGCCTCCATCGCGATTTTGACTATGCCTTTGTTCAGGTCGGCGACGAGTTACTGATTGTGGCGGAAAAACTTTTGGAGAGCGTCGTGAAAGCCTGTGCGATCGAACGCTATCACGTGGTCGGTGTGAAAAAAGGCGGAGATGGATTCGAAGGTTTGGAGACGCAACGGCCCTTGTCCACCGGTCTGTCACCGATCTTGCTCGGGGACTTTGTGACGCTCGATCAAGGGACGGGTTGCGTTCACATTGCCCCGGGACACGGGATGGAAGACTATCTGCTCGTGCTCGATCACAACGCCAAAGCCTCAACAGGGGAGCGTCTTGAAATTGTGGCACCGGTGGACAACGGTGGACGGTTTACTTCGATCGTCACAGAGTTCGCCGGCCAGCAGGTCTTGAAGGCCAATCCGAAGATTGTCGAGTATCTCCAGGCGAACGGGCGCTTGCTCGGGCATGGCTCGCTCCGGCATTCGTATCCCCACTGTTGGCGGTGTAAAAATCCAGTGATCTTTCGCGCGACCGAGCAGTGGTTCGTGTCGATGGAGACCAACGAATTGCGGAAGGAAACCCTGGCGGAAATCGAGCGGGTTCGATGGATTCCAGCCTATGGCCGCGATCGAATCTTCGGCATGATCGACAACCGGCCGGACTGGTGTCTCTCGCGGCAACGTGTGTGGGGCGTGCCCATCCCAGGCTTTACCTGTGAAGGGTGTCGCCATGTGCTTGCTGACCCGGTCGTTATCGAACATCTTGCCGTGTTGATGGAATCCACGGGCGCCGATGTCTGGTTTGAACGGGCGGCTCTTGATCTGTTACCTACAGGAACAACCTGTCCGAAGTGTGGAGGAACTACATTTGAGAAGGAGCGTGACATTCTGGATGTGTGGTTTGAATCCGGGGTCAGTTTCGCGGCTGTTCTGAAACCACGGAAGTGGTGGCCGGCCGATTTGTATCTGGAGGGTTCCGATCAGCATCGAGGCTGGTTCCATAGCGCGCTGCTCGCCGGTGTGACCACGGATCATCGGGCACCCTATCAAGCGGTGTTAACCCATGGTTTTGTTGTCGATGGGCAGGGGAAGAAGATGTCCAAGTCGGCGGGGAATGTCGTTGCCCCACAGGACGTCATCAAGCAGTCGGGCGCTGAAATCCTCCGTCTGTGGGTGGCGGCTCAAGACTATCGGGAAGATCTACGTATCTCGCAGGAAATTCTAAATCATCTGATCGAAGCGTACCGGAAGGTTCGCAATACGTCTCGGTTCTTGCTGAGCAATCTGTACGATTTCGATCCGGCGACACACCGTGTGCCCTATGACCACCTGTCGGAATTGGACCGATGGGTGCTGTCGCGGCTTGGTGAACTCATCACGAAAGTACGCCGCGCCTACGAAGAGTTTGAGTTTCACGCCATCTTCCATGCCTTGAACAACTTCTGTTCGGTGGATCTCAGTGCGGTGTATCTCGACATTCTGAAAGATCGACTGTATACCTTCCGAGCCGATTCTCCACTGCGGCGAGGGTCCCAAACTGTTTTGTGTGAAATTACCGTGACCCTGGCGAAACTCATGGCGCCGATTCTGAGTTTTACTGCCGAGGAGATCTGGCGCATGCTGCCGGACGCTGCGCGCAAGGACGCGATGAGTGTGCATCTCACCTCGTTTCCTGAGGGTGAGCCTGTCTGGCGAGATGAAGAACTCACGGCTCGGTGGGAAACGCTACTGGCCTGTCGATCCCGTGTTCAGGGGGACTTGGAAATCCAACGCCGAGATAAGGTGATCGGGTCGTCACTTGAGGCGCATGTCCAGATCGAGGCAGGACCTGATGCCTATCGCTTTTTGACGGCGTATGGCGGAGATCTCAGTGCAATTTTCATCGTGTCGCGGGTGACCGTGAAACAGGCAGAGATGGAACCTATGGATATTCGGATAACGGTTGAGAGGTCGAATGCCGCTAAATGCGAACGTTGTTGGAACTATCGAGAAGCGGTCGGCAAAGATGCGACCCATCCGACGCTGTGTGATCGTTGTGTGGAGGCTATCCGTTGAGTCTTCGCAATCTCGCACTCGCTTCGGTGACCGGCGGCATTATTCTTCTCGATCAGCTGACTAAGCAGCAGATCATGCAAACGATGCGGTTGCATGAATCGATTCCAGTCATTCCCAACCTCTTCAGTCTGACCTATATCCGAAACCCCGGGGCGGCCTTCGGTCTCTTGGCCGGGAGCAGCAACGCATTCCGGATGGTGTTCTTCGGCCTGACCTCGATTTTTGCTCTTGGGTTGCTGGGTACGATCCTGTTACGGATGCCGGAGGAAGATTGGGTGGGCCGTATCAGTGTCGCGGGAATATTGGGCGGGGCGATCGGTAATCTGATCGATCGGCTTCGCTTTGGCGAAGTGATCGATTTCCTAGACGTCTACATCGAAACCTATCACTGGCCAGCCTTCAATGTCGCGGATTCTGCGATCACCATCGGCGTCATTTTTCTCATCATTCACTTTGCCTTCGAAAAACGCGCAGATCCTCCTACCGAGTCGGAGATATCTTCGGTACGGTAAGCCAATAGAGAGTTGTGAGTTCTGAGCTACGAGCGGTGATCGCTGACTCACAATATCAAATCAACACGCCACACCACGAACTGGGAATCAGGCCGGCATGCGAACGATAAATCCGCCCTTTTCCTTCACCTGCTTCTGCTGCTCCGCCGTGAACATGACCAGCGGTTCGCTGTGACAGAATTGGCACTCCCTCGTGGTGATCGTCGCAGTCGGTTCCCCGATGCTCACCAGGTACTCCTTGGCTAGTTTGAGGGCGGTGGCTTCATCCGTCGTCATGACATCGAAGTGAATGCGACCGCTCTTGCCGTTGATCCAAGTGTCGTAGACGTGAATTGTATCCGAAGACATGCACAACTCCTTTCAGCGGACGACCAACATGACCAAAATTCCGAGAATAATACGATAGTACGCAAAGACTCGCAAGGTATGCCGTTGGACATAGGTGAGAAAGGCGGTGATGACGGCCCAGGCCACCAGAAAGGAGACGAGCATACCGAGGCCGAGCGCCATATAGTCCTGATCGGTAAATGCCCCTCGTGCTTTCCATGTTTCGTAGACTGTCGCGGCGATGATGGTCGGGAGCGCGAGAAAAAATGAATATTCCGTGGCCACTTTCCGGTCGAGCCCGGCGAGGAGACCTCCGATGATCGTCGAGCCGGAGCGAGACATGCCTGGGATGAGGGAGGCGCATTGTGCCAGCCCAATCCAGAAGGCATGAACCGCCGACACTTGATCCAAACTTTTGGCATGGCTTGTCCGTTTCGTCGCTTCCACGATGAGGATGATAATGCCGCCCAGGATCGATGTTGAAGCCACAGTCAGAGGAGTGAACAAATGCGACTTGATCCACCCGTGAGCCAACAGGCCAAGTATGGCCGCGGGCAGAAAGGCAATCCCGAGTCCCAACAGGAACCATAAGTTGGGATGATTGCGCATGGAGGCCTTGACGTGGTCGGACCATGAGGTTGGAGGCTGGCTTGCTGAGGATGTCCGCAAGGCCTTCTGTTCCTGCCAGGCGCCAGACAGCAGCCGGCTGATTTTCTCCCGTTCAAAGACGATCACAGCCAGAATCGCGCCCAGCTGGATGGAGATTTCCGCGTTGGCAGCGACGTCACCAGTGAAGCCGAGGGCATGGCCTACCAAAATAAGATGTCCCGTGGACGAGACGGGGAGAAACTCTGTGAGTCCTTCGACGATCCCCAGTATCACTGCGAGCATTGGGCCCCATTCGTTCATGCGTCCCCCACGTCAGAATAGTAAATGAGAGGTTCCAACCATCACGGCCATCTCCGATAGAATGTGGGGGATGATCACAGAGCGACGACAATCCGTCAAGCGGCAGATGGTTGTCGTGTCAGACCCGAATTGATTCCTACAACGGCAAATATGTTGACAATGCCGGGATGTTGGCATACACACAAGGAAAGAAACCGCAAGAACCACGGTTTCAGCCGGGTAGGCGGAATGTTCCACATGATGCTCGGGCAAGCCGTTGGATTTGATGGAGGGAGGATCGCATGAGACGCGAGTGGACGGCGATGGTGTTGGTTGGGGCGGTGTTGGCCACGGGTTGCGTATCCAACAAGAAGTACCAAGACGCGTTGGCCGAGGCAGACAACGTCAAGATGGAACTGGAGAAGACTCGCCAACAGAGGGGCGCCATGGAACAACAGGTCCGAACCCTCAAGGAACTGAACGTGAAGTTCGGTAATGAGGCACAAGCGGCTCGTGATGAACTTCAGCGCATTGAGCACGGACGTGATGCGGAACGAGGCACGAGCGAGGGACGAACCAAGGAACTTGAGGATAAAGTCAAGGCATTATCAGCGCAGAATAAGAATGTGCGGCAGGAATATCAGGATGTGAAGCGTCATAATGACACGCTGAAATCATTGGTCGCGCGTTATCAAAAAGAGCTCAAGGATCGTTCCCATGCCGGGGCGGGAGCTCAAACAGCGACACTGACACCAAGCCAGGCTCCATCCGGAACCGCGACGGTTTCTCCCGTCGCTGCATCGGCGGCGATGAATATTAATAAGGTTTCAGCAAACGACTTGATTCTCTTTCTTGGACTGAAGCAGGACGAGGCCGATCGCATCGTGAGCAATCGTCCCTATCGCGTGAAAGGTGAATTGGTCGCAAAAAACGTGGTTCCAAAAGAAACCTTTGATCTGATCAAAGATAGGATCTCTGTCAGCCCGTAGAAGACACTAAACTCTGTGCAACGGAAACGGCCGTTCTCCATCGGGAGGACGGCCGTTTCCGTTTCCACAGAGAAGCTGTCACCAACCGTGTCCTCTCTCTCAGGGCTTGCCAAATGGGAATCCGGACCAAGAGTTCCGCACGGATAGGTCAGTGGATACTTCTCATGCAGAACCGCCATCGTGTCTTGCGTCAAGTCCTCAGCATGGTCCCTCGATACCGGTGATGTCGCGAAGGCGAGGATCCTTTAACGAAGGGCTGACAGTATCCGATCACGATTCATCGCGTGTGGTTCTAGGGTGTTGTGAAAGCGGCAGTAAGTCTCCGAGTGAGCGAAAACCAAGACGGAGCTCATTACAGACCTCAACTTGCCGATCGAAGCGGTTCTTCGTACGGATCATGTTCCACAACTTGTCAGGACGGACACGGCCCCAGGCGGCCAGGTGGAAGACGGATAGAGGATAATCGGTTCCAAAGAGGAGACGGGAATGAAGCTCTGGGTAATGTCTGAGATGCAACAGCATCTTCAACCGGTGAGGCTGGGTCAGGGCCGAAATATCGGCGTAGAAGTTGGGATAACGCTCGCATAAGTCTCGGAGAGTTGGAAAAAACTTCTCATACAGCATTAGGCCATAGCTACAGGCGTGAGCTGCGATGATGGTCACCCCTTCGTCTAGGGCCAGGCGGAGTCGATCGGGATCGCCGAGTGATTGATCCTTACCAATCAGACTGAATTCGTAGCCGACATGACTTAAGAAAGGCAGTTTTCGTTGCGCCAGTGCACGGTAGAACGGGATGTATTTCTGATCAGCTGGGTTGAAGTGCTGGGCGTTCGGTAAGACTTTGATCAAGACAGCTCCAGCATCGGCGCAACGATGGACTTCATCTATCGCGTCTTCGCGCTGCGGATTGATCGAAGGGCCGGCCAAAAAAACATCGGGATGGGCCTCCACGGTTTTGAAGACGTAGTCATTGCTGACGAGAAAGTCTGTATGCTGGCGATTGAGCAGGCCGGTCTGATCGTAGAACCCGTCCATGCCAAGCAGCACCGCCTGCGAGACATGTTGCGAGGCGCGTAACTCCGTGAGGAGGTGATCTAGATATTGCTGATTGGCCTCTCGTGGCTCTGTCGGTGAGAGATCATGCTTCCACAGCAGGAAGCGAAAGAGCGGACTTCGGAGGAGTTTCGGGGAGATGAAGCAACCATTGTCGCCATCTGGCAATGCCGCGAGATGGACGTGGCAATCGATGAGTGATTTGGTTGGCTTCATGGTCGGTCGCCATACGGAACGCTATCTTAGCCCTGAATCTCATCATGAGATGAAAGGCGTTCCACCGCAATGCGCTTCACGCCGCGCAGGTCGAGCTTTCCTGTTCCAAGAACCGGTAACGCGTCAACCTTGACGAACTGATTTTTTCCCGGGATGAACAGATTGGGCAGGCCGCTCGCCGAGACTCTTTCTAGGATGCGGGGAATGCGGGATTCTTCCAGGGTATGGAGGACTGCGAGACGCTCTCCCTTTTTCTCATCGGGTAACCCGGTCACGGCAAAGACCTGCGCGTCGGCTTCAGCAGCCTGCTGCAAGGCCTCCTCAACCTTGCCGTGGGGGACCATCTCGCCACCGATTTTTGAAAACCGAGATAGCCGGTCGGTGATGGTCAGGAATCCATCGTCATCCAGCGTGGCAATATCCCCTGTGATATACCACCCTTCGCGCATGACTTGTTTCGTAAGATCTTCGCGGCCAAGGTATCCGTTCATCACGTTCGGCCCTTTCACCAGCAACATGCCGGGTGTGCCTGAAGGCAGGGGGGTGTAACTGTCGGGATCGACAATCTGTACCGAGACCCCCGGAAGAGGTTGGCCCACAGTTCCACGTCGTGAAGCCGGTTGGTAATAACCGGCTGCGCGAAAGTCCGGGCAATTCACGGCTATCACGGGGGCGCATTCTGTGACTCCGTAGCCTTCGATCGGTCCGACTCCGAACGTATCTTCGACCGCCTGAGCGAGACGGCTCGGAAGCTTTTCTGCGCCGGTGAGGATCACCCGTACCGAACTGAATTGTTCCGGGGTATAACGGCGGGAATAGAGCTGCAAGAACGTCGGTGTTGTGACGAGGAAGGTGATGCGATATTTTCTGATCAGTTCGCCGATGGCTGCCACGTCAAGCGGCGACGGATGAAAGATCATCGGTGCGTTGTTGGACATCACGAACCAGAACACCATGTATCCGAACGAATGGAAGAAGGGTAAGATACCGAGGACTCGTTCATCTTGATACAGATGGAGCATCTGTGTCGCACCCTGGCAATTAGAGTCGACACTGAAATGGGAAAGCATAACGCCTTTGGGTTCTCCGGTGCTGCCGCTGCTAAAGATGATCGTGGCCAGGCTGTCTGGGGTGAGCGGGGTCGTCTGCCCGCAGGCTCGTTCGATAATGCGGCATGGAGCAAACAGTGCCAGCAGTGCGGCCGTTACTTTTATGCCTGCCCCAATTGTCTTGGCGACGTCTTCGAGCCAGATCACCGACGGTCCGTCGGGTAATTCGAGTTTGGCTTTCTCGATGAACGTACGGCTGGTGACGATCGTGCGTAGGCCGGCAAGGCGTACCGCTGCCTCCAGACCTGATTTCCCTACGGTGTAATTCAAGTTCACGATGGTTTTGCCACACAGTGGAGCAGCCACGTTCACCAGTGCACCAGCGACAGTCGGTGGCAGCAGCACGCCCACCCGGTCTTGCCCGTCCCAATGGGGTCGCAGGGTTCTGGCCAAGACAATCGATCCGATCAGGGCCTGGAGGGCCGAGACTCGCGGACGGTTCTGGTCGGCCATAGCAAAGCGGAAGGGATACCGACGCATGGATCGGACAAATTCACGATGGAGCGGCAGACGATGCGATTTCCGGATTTGCCAGGCCGCCTCACCAAGCTCGCGGATCTTTCCGCGTAGGTCGTAGATGGTCGTGCTTGAGGGCAGTGGTGTGCCGAACGAGACGGTGACGGGATAGGGGAGATGTTCCGGTATCTTCCAGAGGAAGCGGCCGTTATTGAAACTAAAAATGCTCCCCCAGACACGATCCAAGTGAACAGGGATAAGCGGAACGTTCCGTCCCTTGACGACGCGTTCAAAGCCCCGTCTGAACGGTAAGAGCGTTCCGGTGCGCGTGATCTGGCCTTCGGGAAAGATGCAGACGAGCTCTCCCCGGTCAACGGCTGCGCTGGCTTCTCGGAGTGCACGAAGGATGCCCCGCACTCCTCCATGCGTAGAAATCGGGATGACCCCAAGCGCCTTCATGAACGGCTTGAAGAGCGGTTGCTCGGCATAGTGTGAATCCACGACGAATCGCACTGGCCGATCCAGACTGGTGATCAGGAGAAACCCGTCGATAAACGACACGTGGTTGGGAACGAGCAGGGCGCCGCCGGATTGTGGGACATGGTGCTCGCCGACGATGCGAAGGCGATAGAGCGTATGTGTCAGGAGCACGAGTACCAGCCGGATGAATGTATCAGGGAGAAACCAGAGCGCCCACAACATGCCGGCCATCGTCATGCCGGCGGTGGCCAAGAAAATACCGGTGGTAGAAAGACCCATGTTGGCCAGTGAACCGCCGGCAAGCGATCCCAGTAAAATCCCTGCGAAGACACAGGTGTTTGAAAAGGAAATGACGGCACCGCGCCGATCCGGTGGTGATTTCCATTGGAGAATGGCGTTCAACGACACAAAGATGAAGGCACTGGAAATTCCAAGGCCCCCCAACAACAGAAACGTTCCGGGTAATGGCGGAGCGATCAGTCCGAGCAAGAGCAGGGCCAGAAACACACCGATGGCGCCCAAGGGGATCAACCCATACTCGACGCGGTTGCGCGAAATCTTTCCGACCAGGATGGCGCCGATGCCGATGCCGATCGACAAGAGCGTGAGCGGTAAACCTGACATCGCGTCGGAGAGTAGGAGCACGGCTTTCGCATAGACGATCACGTTTTGCATAAACAGACTGGCGATCGTCCAAAAACAGATTTCCATCGGAATGGCCATCCGCAGCATCGGCTCAGTTCGAATCGCCGCCCATGCTCCGCGAACTGTTGCATCAATGCCACCGGTTGCACGGGCGGGTAACACCGGGGGGATGGAAAATGATGTGATAAGACCGACCACCGACAGCAGGGTTAACGCGAAGGGGGCCACCCAGGTCTGATCTCCTGCTAGTTGCAAGAGAAAGCCTCCGGCAGCGGTTCCCATCAAAATGGCCGCAAAGGTCCAGAGTTCCAATAGACCGTTGCCGGCTGCGAGTCGTTCATGGGGGATCAATTCTGGCAAGATTCCATACTTGGACGGACTGAACAACGCGCTATGGATGCCCATGCCACATAGGACAATCAGGGGAAGCACTCCTCCAGCAGGGTTCAGCCAGAGTGCGATGGTTCCAGCTGCCATCAGGAGAACCTCGACGACTTTAATCGTAATGATGACGGTCCGCTTGCTGAGACGATCAGCCAGAGTTCCACCGACGAGGGAGAGGAGCACCAATGGTAAGGTGAAAATGATGAAGGCCTTCGCCGTTTGTGTCTGAGCGACGGTTTCCAGCTCCGGGCCTGGTGCCATGCCTGATGTCGCTTGCCGGATGGCCAGTAAGGCGACCATCAGCTTCCAGGCGTTGTCGTTGAATGCCCCGCAGAATTGGGCGATCAGGAGGCCGCGCAGAGGATGGGAGCAAGATTGGGGTTCAGGCCCGGCTGAGGTGATCATCCGTAAGGGGCATTGTGCCTGATTTGGGAGGCCGAGGAAATAGGCAGGCCTTCCAGTTCCATGATCCGCAGGGCGTTCGTCGTGGGGCAGGGGCCCGGTCTAACTAGGTAATCGAACTCCAGTGCGCCGGCCGAGACGGTTTCTTGAAAATGGGCATTGATCAAGCCGGGAATCGCTCGCTCCAGATCCGCCAACTCCAGATCATGGGTGCTCACGAGGCCGAAGCCGTGTCCTTGCGACAGTGCGGTGATGTAGGCACGGCTGCCGATGAGCCGCTCTCGATTGTTGGTGCCTTTGAAGATCTCGTCGATCAGGAACAGCACCGGTGGTAGGGTTTGCTCCTTAGTTGCATCGAGGATCGTCTTAAGCCGTTTGACCTCAGCGTAGAAGAAGGACAACCCGGCATCGAGTGAATCATCGACACGGATGCAGCAGGCCAGGCGGCTCCAGGTCCATGTAAACGATTGTGCGCAGACTGGCCCTCCGGCTTGCGCCAGGCAGAGATTGATGCCGATCGTTCGTAGGAACGTACTCTTGCCCGACATATTCGAGCCCGTAATCAAGTGGATCGAGCCGAGCCCGGTTAGATCGACATCGTTCGCAATACGGCTCTTTGTAGGGAGGAGTGGGTGGCCCAGTTGAGTGGCATGCAGAACGGCTGTCGTGCCGTTCTGTTCACTGGTTGAGATGACGGGAGTTGGCCATGCGTAATGGGGATGGAGATAGGCAAAGGTAGCCAGAGCCGATGCCGCTTCGACTTCTGCCAGGCAGTCCAGCCACTGAGGGAGAACATGCTTGATCTCGTGCTGGGTGTGAATCAGTTGTCGAGTGAACCAGAGGTCCCATGGGCACAAGGCGTTGACGGCCAGATGGACAAGGGGGTGTGCCTTGATGCTGATCGCGTGAAGCGTTCGTGCGGCCTGCTTGAGATGCCGTGTGGGACTGGCTCCTCCCATCAGATTCACGCAGACTGAGGCGAGGGCGGTGCCTTGTCGCCGAGCTTGTTGCTCAAGGTAGCCGAGGACGATGGCAAGTCGTTCGGTTTCATGGTGCAGGCCGACCGCATGTTCCAGGAGCTCTTCCCCTTGATCGGTCATGAAGTAGAGCAGTGCGTACGCCGCGAATGAGAACATCCAATACCCAGGGAGCTGGCCTAACAATGTGGCCGATGCGAGGACGATCGTGGTGCAGGCTAAGAGGCTCTGGATGACCAACAGTGCATTCAGATTGGGCAGACCGACTGGGTGTTCAAGCACCGCGGCCAGCCGCTTGCCGTTGATTTCCTGTTCTCCTGTCAGTCTGGCCTCAAGGGTCAAGCGATCTCGGAATAAAGAGCGAGGTGCCAGTTCCTTCACCAACGACTGCCGTGTTTGCCACTGTGCCAGGGGAGGGGGTTGGTTCAGCAACCAGCTGTGCAAGCGCTCTCGGCCATGGTCCGATACGGTGGTGTCGAGAAGATGCGCCAAGGAATGAGCTCCAAAGAGATCAAGGTCGATGGCGTAGGGATGAGAGGTTGGAGCTTCACCGGGTCTTGGCGGAATGGCCGTCCAATCCAAGGCGATGCGTGCAAGCTGGGCCAGCTTGATCTGTTTCCACTGCTGAAGCCGATGAATCCCGGTTTCCACCCTGTTATGATACGCAGCCACGGCGATGAAGACGGCCAAGAAGAGGCCGAGGGCCAGATTGCCGCTGTGGTACCAATCGAGCTTGTAGAGGGTCACGGTGCTGACGAGGCCGACGAGGAAAATAGCCAGTCGCCAGCGCGTGAAGGTCGCGCTGACCTGGGTGCCTTGAGCGATCAGGCGATCTGTTCGTCGGACCGCCGTTTCGAGCTGGACCGTGCGGGAGCGTGCCATAACAGGCGACCTTACTGGGAACGGACGGGGGACGTCAAATGACAATACTGAGGATCTGTCGATCTGTTGACCTGTTGATCTGTTGAATTCAGAAACTGCAAAAGGTCCAAATCAACAGATCATCAAGTCAACAAATTCCGTTACGGGGTCACATGCCCAACCATTGGATTGATATCTGTATCCAGGAACGCCTCGATGCTGGCGAGTTATTGAGCAGGCTCGATGATTCTACCGTTCAGGGCGCCTGGGAGGACGAGGGAGTGGTTCATCTCTATTGGGCGGAAGACCAATGGAATGACGAAAAGCTGGTGTCGGTACAGTCGATTCTTGCAGATCTCGTGCAGTCGAGCAGGGTGATCCCTCTCTCGGTGCAGCGAGTGCCCTCTCAGGATTGGAATGAGGCATGGACTCGTTCGGTGAAGCCGCTTCGCATCGGTCGCTTGGTGATTCGTCCGAGCTGGGAGCCGGTCCTGTTGGGTCCACAGGATATTGAGATCGTGCTGGACCCGAAGCAAGCCTTCGGCACCGGCCACCATGCGACGACGCGTATGTTGCTGGAGTGGCTGCAAGAGGACATTCGCGGTGGAGAGCAGGTCTTGGATGTGGGGACTGGGAGCGCGATTCTGGCGATGGCTGCGGTCAAGCTGGGCGCAGCCTCCGCCATTGGAGTCGAGATTGATTCTGTTGCGGTCGATTGTGCGCGAGAGTGTGTCGAGCTGAATGGCTTGGCGGATCGGATTGAAGTCCTGTGCGGTACGTTGGCTGAATTACCACAAGGGAGACGGACAACTGCTGATCTGGTACTTGCCAATCTTGATCGGCAGACGGTCTTGGACCTCGCCGATGATTTGGTCTGTTCTGCGCTGCGCGGGGCGAGTATCATGGTCTCCGGCATTCTGATCGAGCAACAAACTGAGATCGTGGATCGGCTGTGCAGTCTTGGCCTCGCGTGTGTGGGCTGGCGAGAAGAAGAGGGTTGGGTGGCGATGAAATTCCTCAGACCCGAGTCGTGCGATGGAGAGATGTAGCGATGTCTAACAGGCCGCCCTATCCGTATGTGCATCAGATCAACGTGTCCGACGGCGGGGTTCCAAAGCTTCCCGTGTTGGAGGCGACGGTGAGTGACAAAGGAGTAGATGGCGATCGCCAGCGGAACCTCAAGTTCCACGGTGGCCCGGGCCGTGCCGTCTGCTTGTATTCTCTCGAACTGATTGAGCGGCTTCAGGATGAAGGCCATCCGATTGATCCCGGATCCTCTGGGGAAAATCTTACTGTGTCAGGATTGGACTGGGACCAGGTGCGTCCCGGCGTCAGGTTAACCATCGGCCCGGAGGTCCAACTCGAAGTGACCAGCTATACGACGCCCTGCAGCCATAATGGACGTTGGTTTCGCGATGAGGATTTCTCTCGCATGTCCCAGAAAGTAAACCCAGGGTGGAGTCGGGTCTACGCGAAAGTGCTGCGTGGTGGTGTGGTACGGCCGGGAGACGCAGTGGAGATGAGCAGCGGCGACTAGCTATCAGCCATCAGCTTTCAGCCTCTGATTTGGATTGACAGGCTGACTGCTGACTGCCGACCGGAAAAGGCTTTCAAATAATGGATCGTATTCTCGAACCAGAACTCATGGATAATCCGATGCAGGCCGAGGCTTACGCGCGGGCTGACTTTGCAGAAGAGAATCAAGGATTCGTCGATCGATTCAAAGAGTATTTTCCTGAGTTTTCGCAGGGACGCGTTCTGGATCTGGGCTGCGGTCCGGGCGACATTCCGATTCGATTCGCCAAACTGTATCCAGCCTGCCAGGTTGTCGGCATCGATGCCTCGGCGCCGATGATTCAGTTGGGAGAACGGGCAGTAAAACAGGCCGGATTGGCAGACCGCATTACGTTGCGGTGCGAACGGTATGAAGGGGTTGCCGGCGCGAGAATCGTTGATGCCGCGATCTCTAACAGCCTGCTGCATCATCTGCCGAACCCGTTGCAGTTCTGGCAGAAGCTTCGCCAGTTGGTGAAGCCTGGGGCACCGGTTTTGGTGATGGATCTGCTCCGCCCCGACTCGCCGGAAGCGGCGCAAGCCATTGTCGATCAGTACGCAGCCAATGAGCCGGATATTTTACGCCGGGATTTCTACAATTCCCTGCTGGCTGCTTTCACGGAGGATGAAATTGGGTCCCAGCTGGCCCGCATGAATCTCACACGATTATTGATTGATATCCCGGATGACCGGCATTGGGTGGTGGGCGGGATTATTTATTGAAAGGAGCGTATGCGGAGAAATATATGGCTTAAAAATGTCACAACTCGACTACTGAATTGCTGCACCCTGGCAGGGGTGGTCGTTTTAACTGCAGTTATTTCAGTCGGATGCGGTGAGCGAGAAAACTGGCTTGAGGCCGAGAGGCCGACGGAGGTTCGGCTTATCGAACAGTCGTCGCCTTCTCCTGGGTCTGCGAGTACCGGTGTAGAACCGGGAAAGGTTGTAGCGACTCTAAGGCCAGGCGAAACGGCACGAGTCGTCGCGGTGTATCACGGTCAGGATTCTGACGGTTTCAAGGTCCAGCTTGCCGATGGTACCGAGGGGCTCATCATGGCTGGTGATACCTTCAAGGTCGTGTCTCGGTGAGATGTGCGGAACAGGACAAGGCGGCCGGAGCGCTTTTGCGAAAATATCCTCTATGAGCGGTGATCTGACGCGTTGATGATGAAGAGTTGTGGCGTGTTGTGCGGATCGAAATTGGTAGGTCCAGTCTTATGCGAGTCCGTCTAAATATTGCTAGACGATACTAGAGATGACCCAGTATCTCGATCCAATCATTGTTAGTGTCGCCGTAATGGATCGCGAGTGTTTGGAGCGCACGCGTGCCGAATGTTTGGCACAGGTTCGGCCGTTGCGTAGGCAGTTTTGGTGGTTGTGGTTCCGAAACAGAGTTGCATATGTCTTGGTGCTGGGGTTTTATTTTCTTCTTGTCGGCGGAGCTATCCGTCTTTGGGTTGGCGATTCTAGTGATCTGTCTGGATGGTTTTTCTGGACTGCTGTCCTAATCAGTACAGTAGTCACCTGGTTTTTTGTCTCTCACACTCCTTTGAACAACTTTTTGAACCGTTGGCATGACCAAGAAAAGAGCGCACGGGAAGAGATCGACAAACACTTGTACACACTGCGAGCCATCCGTAGTCGGCATCGCCAGCTTGGAAAGACAACTGCGCAGTAAATTAGCGACGTTTCGCCAGCTGTACTTCGCTTGATGGGTCGTGCCCCTCATTTGGAATGTTAGGCAATAAGGAAGAAGCTCGTTGAATACCCTTAGATGGATTGTATCGCTGCCTGCAGCCATGGTGTACGGCTACCTAGCGTACTTCGTGGGCTGCTGCAGTACTTGCAGCATTTGCCTGTGAAATCGTGTCGTACGATGCCAATAGGTTGAAGCGATCTTGACATGCCTACCTCGCGTATCGACACGGATTCATCAAACCACAAGCGAGACACGGTTGTAGGCAATTCGCTTATTCAAAGGAACACGGTGTTCCCAGAAATTCTTAGAGAAGGTATTTGGCACACGACTAGTGTTGAACGCTTTGAAGGTATCTTGGCCGACGGCGGCATTCTCCCGAACCCACCCATACCTGACATGGACAGATGGGGAACTGGATGCGGTCCTCGTCTTTATCCGTTTGTACGGAGCATAGGCGGCGTGAGTCTCTTTGACTTCTCAGATTTTGATGAGGCGACATATAACCAGAATTATCCGCTTTCGATGTGGCGTACGTTTGTCCCGTGTTTTAGCAAGTGGGATGAGTCGATCTGGATTGAACTGGATCGCTTGGCGATTCAAGACAATTTTGTCGACGGAAGGACAATTCTCAAGCGATGGAACCAACAGAACGAACTGGGAAGAAATATAATGCCGATGATTGAGGCTGCTCATATCGGGCTAGTTCCGCTATCTGCATTTCGTCGTGTTTGCAAATACAACAAGTATGATCAGATATTCAGGGAAATGCAGATTCCGGGCACTCTATGAAAAGGGCTGAGACTGCTGTAACCAACCTATGGTAACAGCTATCAAGCGGGCCAAAAATGAGGGATCACATCTTGTTCTGTACATGCCACCACTCTTAGCGAGATCCATTGCAAGACCGCTACGTGTCGAATTTGCAGGCGCGCCTTACTGCATTACAGTCTCTAGCTACTGCAGCGCATCCGGCGGGGTCTTGAGGAGCTTGGCGAAGCGGTTCTTGTCGATGCATTTCTCGTACGCCTCCTCGGGCGAAATCCGCTTCTTGGTGAGGAGATCCTGAATGGCGTCATCCAAGGTCTGCATGCCGACGTTCTTCCCGTCTGCATTTGTGAGGCGATTTGGACCGCTTTGGCGTCCCGGATGAGATTGCTGACGGCCGGGGCAAAAACCAAGATCTTCAGATCTCTAACGGGCGTTTCATCATTCCATTCCCGCATTGCCTGATAATTGCCATTGCCGATGGTGTCTTGGTTATGTACACTGTACATATGCATGAGTTGCGCTTCGAATGGGATGAAGCAAAGAATCGAAGCAATACAAGAAAGCACGGCGTGGCATTCGAAGAGGCACAGACGGTGTTTCTCGATGATCATGCGATCAGATTCTGCGATCCTGATCACTCCGGCGACGAAGATCGCTTTCTCATGCTGGGTATCAGCTTCAGGCTGCGCATTCTGATTGTCTGCCATTGCTACAGGGAAAGTGATCGAGTTATCCGGATCATCTCGGCACGGAAAGCCACCCGAAGCGAAACCAGAAACTATGAGAGGTGATAGATGAGAGAACAATACGACTTTTCGAAGATGAAGGGTGTTCGGAATCCCTACCGGAAATTGCTCAAGAAGCCCATTACGATTCGATTGGACGGTACAACAATATCTTATTTTAAAGGACTGGCCGATGAGCTTGGCATGCCGTATCAGCATCTTATCAACCTGTACCTGAGGGATTGTGCCATCAACCAGAAAAAGCTGGCGCTCAAGTGGGCATTCTGATTTTTTTGCGACGTCAGGCCATTGTTTCAATGCCTCTTGTGCCGATCCATCACCTCGAATGGCAAAGAAGGTTCATCTCTTGTTCGGCTAAGCACTACGCTAACTGGGAGGCCATAACGGACTAGTTCTAAGCGAATCGCGCAGTGTTCTCTATGCCGGCGTGACTCGAGTCTATTGCAGCGCATCCGGCGGGGTTTTGAGGAGCTTGGCGAAGCGATTCTTGTCGATACATTTCTCGTACGCCTCCTCGGGCGAAATCCACTTCTTCGTGAGGAGATCCTGGATCGCGTCATCCAAGGTCTGCATGCCGACGTTCTTGCCGGTCTGCATCTGCGAGGCGATTTGGACCGTTTTGGCGTCCCGGATGAGATTGCTGACGGCCGGGGTACAGACCAAAATTTCCAGTGCGGCACATCGCCCTTTCTGATCGATTCGCTTGAAAAGATTCTGTGCGACCACGACGCGTAGCGCGGTGGAGAGAGTGTTGCGAATCTGCGGCTGCTCTGAGGCTGGAAAGACTTCGATGATGCGGTCGACGGTCTTGGCGGCATTTTCCGTATGCAGCGTCCCGAATACCAGATGCCCAGTCGCTGCTGCCTCCACCGCCAACGCGATGGTTTCTAAGTCTCGCATTTCGCCGACGAGAATAATATCCGGATCCTCCCGGAGGGCTCCGCGCAGAGCTGAACCGAATGTGACGGTGTGTAAGCCGATCTCTCGGTGGTTGACGATACAGTTCTTGCTTTGGTGGACGAACTCGATTGGATCTTCGATGGTCAGAATGTGGTCTTTCCGATGGCTATTCGCATAGTCGACCATCGCCGCTAGCGTCGTTGATTTTCCGCTCCCGGTGGGGCCTGTGACGAGCACCAGCCCTTTCCGCAACATCGCGGCGCGTGTGAGTACGGGCGGAAGACCTAGTGCCTCGGCAGAGAGGATGGTGGTGGGAATTTTCCGAAACACCGCCCCCATCCCGTATTTGTGGTTGAAGAAATTGGAACGGAAACGGGCTAATCCTGGAATTTCATACCCAAAGTCCACATCGCCCGTCGCTTCGAATACCTCCTTCTTCGGGCTTGGTGTAATCTCGTAGAGCAGGTCATGGAGTCCCTGGTTGTCGAGAATCGCAGTCCCCGGCAGGCGTTCCAATTCACCATTGATGCGAAAGGTCGGGACTTGTCCTGCAATCAGATGAAGGTCCGACGCCCCGTGGTCGATCATCGTGCGAAAGAGTTCATCGATCTTCGGCATTGTTCGCGAGACTCCTTACTCTCTGTCCCTTCATGATACGTGTGCCGGCAGACCACTAAGCAAAACGTGGATCCTGGGCTTCTCAGTGTGGTCTCGATTGTGCCAAGCGGGAGTCTCCATCCCATGACTCAAGACACAGCAGCACCGTTTCTGCCTGCGAGGCCAGAACGCAGCCCATCACCCGCAGAGCGATACAGCTCTTTCGGAAGGAATCAGTAAAAAGTTGAGGACCGCTTGCTTTGAGGGCATTGCTCATGCCCCCGATACCAGGCTGACTAGCCTCTTGTGTCTGCCTAGCGCATTCGATTACTGTCACCGTCCATGGAAGAAGAAACCACAACATCTCCGACCCCAGAGGAACAAGCCGACAAGGTGGTCATCTATTGGGAGCGGGAATACTCCACTGCCTTTCCGCCGGAGCGGCTGAAACTGGACTTTCATCCTCACCGGCCGATGTTGAGTCAGATGACGCTGGATGAGCAACGGGCGCTGGCTGCCAGTGGATACAAGGTGTTGCCGGACGACTGTGGGCCGGTTCGGACCGTGGGCAACTATGGCTGGCTCATCCGCTGTCCGGCCGATATCAAATTGCGCCGCACCGCAACAGGGGTTCAGTGGCAATCGCCGCCGATCGCACAGGAAGAGCGTCTGCTCGGTTACAAGACCTTCTCCGGCATGTACGTTGATTTGATTCTGAATAGCGGGTATCCCAAGCTCTGCTGTGGGGTCCGCCTGTACTACCCTAAACATGTCGGCTTGATGATGAAGGATCTGCCCAACCACTTCTATCATCACCCGGACCGAACGTTTACCGTTTGGGAGGGTATCAAGACGCAGGAGTACAAGCGCACGCCAAATCAGTATGCCTGGTTGCCAGACTACGAAGCTTTCACCGCCAATTTTCTGTTGCAGTTGCACAAGCCCACGACGATCAAGCGTGGCGATCCGATCGGCGTGATTCTGCCCGTCCTGCTTCCGAAACAGTTTGTGCTCCAAGAAATTCAGCACCCCTGAGACATCGCGCCAGGGCTGAGTGGCCGACAGGCGCTGAATCAGCCAATCGGCAATGGCCTGCGTCATCCGTAGAGATCTGGACCATTAGTAGAACCTCCCCATTAGCGTGAGGAGGTTGGGGTCCGCTTCATCCCCCAAGGACTTCGTAAGGCTATGGTTACTGTGCGGAGTGTTGGCGGGGACTATTCGACTATATTTAAGGCTCGATCGCGCTCCGCCGCACGTCGCGCAACAGTCGTTCCACGATCAGCCGCATAAAAAAGAAGCCGAGCTTTGGGTTCTGGTAGTACAGGTGATACATCATCTCATCGGTCATCTTGTAGAGCTCGCAGTCGGTCTCACAGACCACGGTCATGGTGCGCACCTTCTCACCTGAGAAGAGTCCGATCTCCCCGATCAACTCGCCGGGCTCGATGTAGTGGTTGACTTCTTGCAGCTTGAGTCGTCCGGCGGCCGCGTAGACAATTTCGTGGGCCTTGTCCCCTTTTCTGAAAAGCACGTCCCCGGCGTTGTGTTTCCTGAGATGCATATGCGGCAACAGCCATTCCGAAATGGGCGATTCCACGGTGGCCTGTTCGATTTGCTTTGTCAACCGGATGATTTCTAGCAGTCGTTTAGAGTTAATCGGTAACAGGATGACATTGAGAAGAAATTCCGGTGTGCCAAGCAACTCAGGGATCTCAAAGTGCGCATGCAACATACTGTAGGGGATAAAGAGGACGTTGCTGGCCGAGGACAACACACGCAGGCGAATCATATCTTTCTGCGAGTGACTGGCCAGATAAAAGAAGCCTCCCAATAGACCGATGATGGTCACGATGTCGATGTGCACGGGTCGTGGTCTTCCTAGCGATGGCTGATGTGAGCGATATGAATGGTTGTCGCTATTTCCCCGTTAAGGTCAGGTTGAACAATCGGCATCCCATGTGCCGAGACTTGCTTCGGTATGCTCAAAAAAGATGGAGAGCTGGGCTGAGGGGCATTGGTTGTGTGTTCCACAACGTATTCGAGAAAGATCTTTCCCGGTTATTGAATGCAAATTCATCTGAAAAGAGATCAGTGAAATGTAACTGAACGACCTTATCCAGTTCAGTGGGGCGTATGATAGCGCTAATGATGGAAAAAAAGAAATCAGATCTGCCAGGGAGTGTCATCATCGGTTCTGGCATTGGCAAGGATTCATCATCATTGAGGATCTAACCGCTTCGAAAGTTAGCTCTTGGATAAGGCGAGTGTGAGTGCGGACGTTCTGATGATGTCCTCCCATAAACCGGATCAGGGAAAGCTGAAAACTCATGCTAGGACCAATCTCGGACGAGTTTGCGAGGGCTCGGATTTAGTTCACAATGTGTGTATAGAATTATCACCCTCCGGCACTTGCGCTGGCTCAGGAACTCGTTATTTGATTTTGAGATAGGTTCTAGTCATACTTCACGCCCGTCCTCGTCGCTGAGCGTTATAAAGTTATTAGGTAGATTGTGAACGATCGGTCTCAGAACAATGCCATACGACGTGTCATGGTCGGCACCGACCGCTCTAAAACAGCGGATCAGGCTGTTCTCTGGGCCGCTCAATTCGCTGATCGCTATGGGGCAGACCTGTTCGTGGTTCAGGTCATCTTGCCGCAACACCCTTCCACCACAGAATTCGGCACAGCGGAGCACACTCAAGCTGCGGCCGCGAAGCATGAACTGGCAGATTTCGTACAACAGCTTGTTGGGGAGCGGGGATATGCGCTCGTCGTCATGGATGATGACCCGGCGTTGGCCATCGTCCGCGCCGCTGAACAAGAAACCATCGATGTCCTGGTGGTGGGCAATTCAGGTATGGCCGGAAGAAAAGAGTTTTTGCTCGGCAACGTCCCGAACCGTATCAGCCACAATTCGCGCTGCACCGTGATCATTGTGAATACTCAGTTGCTGGCCGATGGGTACCAGGCAGAAGCTCCACCAGTCCTGTCTTCTCAGACCGACTCTCCCGTCTCCGAGCCTCACATGGGAGCTCGAGCGATCAAAATCGCTACCGTGATGGCGAAGCATGGCGTACAAGAATTCTTGAGCCAGCCCG
The DNA here is from genome assembly GCA_001464735.1 of Nitrospira sp. Ga0074138. Taxonomy (GTDB): domain Bacteria; phylum Nitrospirota; class Nitrospiria; order Nitrospirales; family Nitrospiraceae; genus Nitrospira_D. Next base: position 147,382 of record LNDU01000056.1, on the reverse strand, counting down.
CTTCATCGGATATCCCCACACGTCGTCAGCAAGCCAAGCGTCTCCGTGCCGCAATGGAGGAGCTGGGTCCTACCTTCTCGAAACTGGGGCAGGTGTTGTCGACTCGTCCGGATCTTCTTCCGGCGGAATACATCGAAGAACTCGCGATGTTACAGAGTCACGTCCCTCCGATGTCTGAGGGCGAAGTCGTTCGAGTAGCTGAGCAGGAATTGCGGGTGCCGTGGGAAGATGTCTTCGAATCGATTGACCCCAAGCCGCTCGCTGCCGGGACCATCGCCCAAGTGCATCGGGCGACACTCGAAACCGGCGACCGAGTGGTGGTGAAGATTCAGCGGCCCACGGCACGAGTGGAAATTGAACAGGATCTGGCCCTCCTGGAGGTCTTTGCTCAGAAAGTCGGCAAGCGTCCCGCGCTCAACCAAGTGGTGGACATGGAGGCCGTGTTCAAACACCTCTCCACGTCGCTTCAGCGTGAACTCGATTTCCGTCAGGAAATTGAGAATATCGGCCGGATGCAGACGGTGCTCGAGGACTATGATCGATTGGCGGTCCCTTCCGTCTACCGAGAGCTGTCAACCGGCCGATTATTGGTGATGGAAGAAATTCAGGGTGTCAAGATTGCTCAGGCGCCGGACGGTCCTGAACGCGTCGAGGCTGCCCGTCAGCTCTTAGAAAGTTTCTACAAACAAATCATCGTCGAGGGTTTCTTCCATGCCGATCCTCACCCCGGCAATCTCATGTGGTGGAAGGACTGTATCTACCTCTTGGATTTCGGGATGGTCGGGGCGGTGGACGCCAATGTGCGCGAGCACCTCCTGTTGCTGCTGATGGCCTTGTGGAAAGAAGATACGGTGTTCCTGAGCGACGTGATCCTCATGATGGCCGGGTCGCTCGATCGGAGCGATCTGGATGTCTCTCAGTTTCAGAGTGACATCGGCGAGATGATCTCCAAATACCGTACCGCGGCTCTGGGCGATATGCAGATCGGACCAATCCTCCAGGAAATGAGTGCGATCGGGGTTCGACACGGAGTTCCACTGCCGGCGTCATTGACCCTTGCGGCCAAGGCTCTTGCGCAGGTCCAACTCGTGACCGCGCAGCTTGATGCCAAACTCGATCCGTACGATGTGGCGGGCAAGTTTTTGATGCGATTGATGATGAAACGGATAGGGGCTGCCCTGGATCCTAGGGCGTTGGTGTATCAGTCGCAGAAGCTGAAAGTACGAGCCGAACGGGTCATCGAAGCGATTGAACACCTCATCGGTGCCCGCCCAGGCCAGAAGCTGGTCGTCAATTTCAAGGCCAATTCACTGGAGGATACGGTTCGCCGTACAGGTCGGCGTCTCGCGGTGGGGTTTACCGCTGCTGCAAGTATTCTCGCCAGCGGGCTCACGGCGACTTCAGCAACTGCTGCCGATTGGGTCTCAGTCTCGTTCGGGATCGTTGCTGGACTGCTGATTATTGGATTGGTGCTCGATCTCGTGCGCGGACGTTAACCTCAAGTGGTTCTTAGAACCGTTCGTCACAATCACGGTTTTGCTCCACCGCCCTTCACTGAACGGAGGATCATTTTCTCGAGCAGATAGGCCAACACCGACATCCCAATCGATATCAGCAAAAATTCCAACCGGCCTGCAAGAGAGCGGGGTTTCGCCGATGTGCTCATGGTGGGACTATTATCAAGGAATGCCACGTTGCCCGCAACAGGGAATTGACCCGCAGCCAAGCCTCCGACTTCCAACCTCAGGCTTCACCCGTGACCGTTTCACAGAGGGAGGCTCGGCATGGTATGGTAGCCTCTCCGGATGGGGCATGATGTAGGTGATTGCAAGATCCTACCCGGCATGAAGCAGTCTCCTGGTAGCCGGCCACTTAACTAACACATAGTCGTTTTCACATGCAGATTCGGGTGTTGGGATGCCACGGGGCCGATTGCCTCATGGATGGAACGGAGAGGTCGGTCCGCCAGGAAAGTTGCGGATTCCTCATTGACAACTCCGTACTTCTGGACGGTGGTACGATTGGTACGCGACTCACCTTGTCAGAGCAGCGTCGTATCCGGTTTGTGTTCCTCAGCCATCTTCATTTCGATCATATCAAAGGCCTACCGCTACTGGCGGACAATCTCGCTGAATGGTTCATATCGCCAGTGACCATCGCGGCCACGGAGCCGGTCCTGCAGGGTTTGAGGGACCATGTGTTTAATGGCACGGTCTATCCAAATTTTTTCGAGCTGCCTAATCGGGACAATCCGGTCTTGCGAGCCCACGTGCTCCATCCTGGGAAATCGGTCGTGCTCGGACATCTTGAGGTCATACCCATTGTGGTCAACCACACGGTTCCCACCGTAGGGTACGTGGTGAAGGATGACGAAGCTGCCTTGCTCTATAGTGGTGATACGTACGAAACTGAGGAGATTTGGCATCTTGGCCGGACAACCCCGAATCTCAAGGCCGCTTTCATCGAATCATCCTTTCCTGACGAACTGGGGAAGTTGGCCCAAATATCCAAACACCTGACTCCCTCATTGTTCCTCAAGGAGTTTCAAAAACTTCGGCGTCCTGACCTGCCGGTCTACGCGTATCACATGAAGCCTCCTTACCAGGCTCAGATCAAGGAGGAAATCAGTCGGCTCGGCATTGAGCGGGTGGAATTTCTCGAAGAAGGTCAGATCATTAAGTTGTAATTGCACAGGGTGGTGAGATTCTCTCTAACCCCGGCTGGCTGGGCTCATCGATTGGCTAGCCTGTGAGATGACTGATTAACCAATCTGCGATTAAGTTCGTCATCCGTCCAAAATCGTCGCCCCTCGTAAACTGATGATCTGCACCTGGTAGGATTTCTAGGCGCTTTTGACCTGCCAGTGCCTCATAGAGCCGCTGACTTTGATGGAGCGGGACATGCTCGTCTTTGTCGCCTTGCACAATGACGGTCGGAGCCGTCATCGATCGTGCTGGGACATAGGCGATCTGCCGGAGTGCATCTTCATAAAAGGCATAGTGGAGGGCGATTCGGTCGGAGCCGCCCATAATGTTCGGAATCGTGTTGGTCGTCTTCCATTGCGCCATTCCGTCATCCCCGAATTCGAGCCGTAACTCCTCGGCGAAGTCGACGACGGGACATTTCAGGGCGAGACAGGCCAAGTCCGTTCGTTGAGACGCAGTCAGCGTCGCAACCAGACCACCGAAACTCGATCCCATCAGGCCGATGTGTCGATAGCCGCGCTCTCTCATGAGAGCGACCGATGTCTGTGCCTGTTCCACTGCTAAGCTGGTGGTGACCAGTTCGAACGGACCCTCACTTTCCCCCTGGCCGAAGAAGTCGAAGCGAAAGGTGGCGATGCCGTGGTCGATCAGCATGCGGGTCAGTGCATTGTTCGTCGAGCTGGTTTTTGATGAAAGAAACCCGTGACACAGGATGGCTATCTTGTCTGTTCCTCCGTCAGGGACGGTCAAGATGGCGGCGACCCGATGACCCTGAGGATCGAGAAATGAGAACCGTTCTTCCATGGGAGGGATTGTATCAGAGTCGTGGTTTGAGGTCAGGAACGGGGGATACCTGGTCGGACGTTCAGGCCGTGAGTTTCAGTTCGCCGGTGGAGGTTTGTGCGGTCCGAAGTGTGTCCGGTTTCTTGGCGATGATCGAGGTCAGCTTGACTGAAAAGAGAACCAAGCCGGTCATGAGGAGGCCGAGACTCGTCCAGGTTGCGACATGGATATAGAGTGAGGTCAGCGGCACATTCCACGTGAGTGCGGCCAAGAGGCCAAGCCCCATGGTTCCTAGACTGAGCGTCGCGATTTGAAGGGTGCTCCAGCGGTTCATGATCACGTTCAGTTGATCACGATACGGTCCGCGCTTCTTGGTATTGGGAACACGATCAGCTGCGAGGGTGATGGGAATGAAGTAGGAGCACGCGCCCATGATGGCATTCACGATGAAGCCGACGAACGTCATATGTGTATAGGCGACGCGGTGGAGTGTGCCGTAGGGCAGTCGCGGGGGACTAGAGAGGCTATTCGCTCCGACAAGAACGCCGAGGATGATGGTGAACAGGAGAAAGAAGGTACTGACCAAAAGATGGTCCGAGGCGGCGCTGCCGGTGTGGGTCGAGACGCGCCAGGTTCCAAGCAGATTGCCGGTCCAGAGAATTCCGGCCGTGAAGAGCATGGCGCCAGCGGTTATTTCAACCGGGACCGATGAGTTCAAGAATCCGCCGATCAAGACAGCCACGCCGAGCGGCATCAAGACCAGCGCTGTCTGCGTGAGCCTAGTGCTCAAGAAAGGGCGGCTCCAGATTATCGGGAGGAGATGGTGCATCATGCCGATGATGGCCAGCAGCACAAAACCGAGCACCACCAGGTGAATGTGCGCAAGACGCACATGGCCAGAGGATTCCGGCATAAACCCAAACGCCAGGATCTCCCCACAGGCTGATCCGCCGACAAGGCCCAAGAGAGACAGGGCGTAGTACCAGGCCTGGTTCACTGAGGACGTCCACATCCGACGTGCGCGGTTCCACAGGGTATAGATGACGGAGCAACAAGCGGCCATGACCACCAAGCCGGTGACGGCTACGACCAGGGACTGATGCAGCCAGAACCCCACGAGCATTCCAGCCAGCCCGCTGTTCAGCGCCCAGAATGTGAGGGGATGGGAGTCTGGTTCTTTTCGGTCAGCCGCGTGAGGGGGGGAGATGAATAGGAGAAATCCACCGAGCATGATCTGGGCCACACCACCGACCAAGACTGCATGGACATGAAGCATTCGGACCCATGGCGGCAGCGGAGTGCCACGAATCAGCCCGATGAGGATTGCCAACCCGAGGATGGAAGCCAGCACCAACCAGCCGAGGCCGGTGAAGCAAAACGAGAGGGGTGGATAGGGTCGTATAAACATCGGCGTGCCGTTACCGCTCGAGGAAATAAAAATGATCCGTGGGGCCTTGTCCGTGGCCGATTGCCAGCCCATGGCGGATCGCTTCGGTGACGTACGACTTGGCGGCCTGCGCCGCATCTAGGACGGATTGTCCTCGTGCCAGATGCGCCGCCAGCGCGGAGGCGAACGTACAGCCGGTGCCATGCGTATGGCGGGTCTCGATGAACTCCCCCTTCAAGATATTAAAAAATCGTCCGTCGTAGAGCAGATCCGTCGCCCGTTCAGCGAGGAGATGGCCGCCTTTGATCAGCACATACTTGCATCCGAAGCCATGAATGACCTTGGCGGCTCGCCGAGCATCAGCCAAGGAGGTAACCTCAATACCCGACAGCTGCTGCGCCTCATGGACGTTCGGTGTCACGACCAATGCGAGCGGCAACAGCGTGGTCTTGACTGCTTCGACCGCGTCCGGTCGCAAGAGAGCATGACCGCTCTTGGAAATCATCACCGGATCCACGACCAGGTTGGTCACGTGCTGGGGTGTCAGCATTCTCACGACGACTTCGACGATGGCCGACGAGGACAGCATCCCGGTTTTCACGGCAGCGACGTCGAAATCGTCGAAGACCGCGTCGAGTTGCGAGACGATGATGGCCGGCGGCAACTCGAAGACATCCGTTACCTCTTCGGTATTCTGGGCCGTGATCGCCGTGATGACGGACATGGCGAACACGCCATTGGCGGACATGGCTTTGATATCGGCCTGAATACCCGCGCCTCCTCCGGAATCCGAGCCCGCGATTGTGAGCACTTGTTTCAAGGTCTTCGACATGGGCGATCCTTTACGGTGTCGTCAGCGTAGATTCCGACGGCGAGCCAATTTTTAGTCCATCGATGACGAAGGAGGCGTCTCGCCGAGGTAACGTTTCGCTAAAATGGAGTGTGAATTGTGTGGCTGCTGTCTCCGATGAGCCGGTGAAGGTCAGGACGGCCCGTTCCTTCCGGCGAGGGGAGAGTTCGATGCCATGGGTACACAGCCCTTCTCGATTGTCCCCAACGCCTTGATGCCAAGCCGTTCCCTGTTCGTCCTTCAGGAGTGTCTCCTGTAAGCGACAGAGGAGCTTCAGATCGCGTCGGGAAAGGTTTTCGATGGTGAGATCCACCTTGGCTCGGTTGGCCTGCAGTTCGATCGATCGGACCACCATTTCGTAGTACTCGTTCCGGTAGGTCCCTAAACCGACCGGCGTCGGGGCTTCTTTAGGGCTGTTGATGTTCATGATCGGTTGCGGAGTTTCCTCTTTCTTAAAGAACACGTTCAAGGGGCCGGCTTTGGGCAGCATCCCTCGTATCGCACGGATCGGCTGGGCATTCGATGGGGTAATGAGCCGTACGGTGACCTGTAGACCATCGGGCGTGTCGAGGATGACGCCGCCCACAAACAGGTCGGCGCGTATCGCTTTGGCCGCCTGCTGTAGGGTCTTCGCGTGGGCCGAGTCGATGTGATCAACGTGTAACTTCTTCAGGGTCGAGTACGCAAGGGCGCGATCCACCACCGTCAATTCACCGGCCACCATGATCTGTGTCCCGAGTTCCTCGGCCAGGAACTGTCCCATCGGGGTCGATTCCCCTTTTCCATCGGTGAAGTCGAGAAAAGCCAGGCGCTGCTTTTTCGCCTTGGCGGCTCCTTCAGCCACCCCGTCAGCCAATTGCTTGAGGCCCTCCTCATACTTTGTCCCAGCCCACGCCGAGGTCGGATGAGAGAAGAGTGTCAGCAGACCAACGAGTAGTAGCAGAAGTCTAATCATAGGCATGAACTGATGTCATTATACTCAGGGAAGCCCTGCTGTCTAGCGTGCTATAAAAAATGAAGCGAGCTCGAGAAGTGCGGCGAGAAGGTGTTGGCCATGTGTATGCCAGTGGCGCCTTTCCCGTGGTGAGGAGGGATCATTCTCTTGGCTTTGCGATGGTGTGGGGAGTGGCGCAACATCTGAACGGGAAGAAGCTCGGGATCATCCATTTCGACCGGGATTGTCTGGATGCGGCCTTCGTACCAGGAACCGGCTGGCCTGAATCGGGTGGATTCATGCCGGGCGAAGTGCTGAAGTTTCTCCAAATCATCGCGGACGCGAAGCCGAGAAAGTCGCTGCATTGATCAGTAATACCCAGGCGCCCGGCTTCAAGCCACTCAATGATTGATCTACCGTCTTGTGAGGTTGGTCTAGAGTTCAACGCCTATGGCCATGGCAAGCATGGTGTAGGAGCGCGAAAAATGGAGTGTTGTGGGGCGCTACCCTTTGCGCATCCGAGGCGTCGATCGCTTTCGATAGTAGTCGAGGAATTCGCGTGGCGAGAGTACGGTCATCCCTTCGCGGCGCGCCGAAGGAAAGTGTCGTGTATTTCCCGTGATCAGACAGTCGGCTTTTCCCGTCACGGCTGATTCTAAGAATGGTTCATCGCTCGGATCTGGAAGCCTGACTGGCAAGGGGTTGCTTGGCACGCTGAACCCTTCCGCTTGGATATGGTACATCAAAGCCCGAGTCTGTTCAATATTGAATCGAAACTTTGGTCGGGCAAGGACTTCTTCATATTCGGTGAGGATTCTGGCATCGAAACACAGTCTCAATGTGCCCGATGCAACCATACGGAGAATCTCTCCTGGCGGGCCAAATGGAGATAAGAGTCCCGCGACCAGGACATTCGTGTCCACTACGACCTTCACCGACGGCGAGCCTTCCGTACCGCCTTAATTTCAGAGGCGATCTCTGTGGGGGAAAGAGTATTCGTACCTGCTTGAATCGACTGCCGCTGGAGCTTTTCCACTACAGCCACGGCTCTCGCCCGTCTGACGGCTACCAGTGATTCCTCCAGCGTCTCCTCCGACACTGCGGACAGAATGGCGATGGGCTTCCCATTCGACGTCAGGATGACTTCTCGTTCGCGAGCGAGCTTGGTCCAGACTTGTCCGGAACGTCCGCGTAAATCCCTTACCGTAATGAACTTCATAGCGACTCCTTTTGTGGGTGACGATATGGTATATGATCGAGAGCCGGTCGTCAAACATCGAGCATCTCCACGATGCGGTGCCCGATCAGGCTTTGCCCTAACAAACACGAATCGGACTGCGCTGTCCCTTAGATTTTCTCCATCCGTACATGCCGTGTCATGCTCTCTCCCTCAAGATGCTGCATAGGATAAGCGGTATGGTCCAGAGTAGCCACCAGGGCGCATCGGGAGAAACGGCGTAGGGGCGAGGCTGGGACCTCGCTAGTAAGGAATCACACACCTGTCGTTGACCTTCTCGCCGCTAGCTCTTCCACAAAACCGACACTTCGTGTGGTTTATCGACTACTTCAGCATTGTTCCTCGTTACTCGCTGACTTATTGACGCTGTATCTTGGTTATCGGTCCCGTGAGTAAGCCTTTGGTGGGGTTTGACAAGAGCGCTTGCCGATGGAGTACACTGCCACCCTTAGATCCCCCCATTCACTCCTACTGTCCAAGGAGGACTCAATGCAGAACCGCTTCTGGGTGCCGATGCTCAGCGCAGCAAGTCTGTTCCTCTTATGCCTCACGAGTTGGGTTGGTGCCGAAGAGCCAGCTGGTCCCGTCAATGAGGCGCGCCTGGTCGCGCAATATAACTACTCGATTCACATCCTGGCCATGTTGGTCGTCGGGTTCGGCTTTCTCATGGTCTTCGTCCGACGGTATGGGTTCGGTGCCACGACCGGCACCTATCTCGTGGTCGCAACAGGGATACCTCTGTACATACTGTTACGTGCGAATGGAGTGGTGGGGCATTCGATCCAGGCCCATTCGGTTGAGACCCTGATGCTGGCCGAATTTTCGGTGGCGACGGCGTTGATCGCGATGGGGGCGGTGCTTGGACGCTTGCGCGTGTTTCAGTACGCGTTACTCACGCTGTTGCTGGTGCCGCTCTATGCGCTGAACGAATATTTGGTCTTGGATAATGGATCGGGGCTTACTAAAGGGTTTCAGGATTCAGCTGGATCGATCGTCATCCACGCATTCGGTGCCTATTTCGGATTAGCCGCATCTCTGGTGCTGACGACGGCGCAGCAGCGAAGCCAACCGATCGAATCCGATCCGACATCTGATCGGTTCGCGATGCTCGGGTCCATGGTGCTGTGGCTGTTTTGGCCGAGTTTTGCGACCGCAATTGTGCCGTTCGAGCAAATGCCCCAAACGATCGTAAATACGATCCTGGCCCTATGCGGTGCTACGCTTGCCACCTACTTCCTCAGCACACGTTTTCATCATGGAAAGACCTCGATGGTGGATATGGCTAATGCCGCATTGGCGGGAGGAGTCTCCATCGGCTCGACCTGCAACCTCGTGAGCCCCACTGGTGCATTTGGGATCGGATTGCTTGCCGGCGCGCTTTCGGTGATTGGGTTTGTGTTCATTCAGCCGATGCTGGAATCAAAGATCAAACTAATCGACACCTGTGGCGTCCACAATCTGCATGGGATGCCGGGGTTATTGGGTGGACTGATCGCGATTGTTGTGGTGCCTGGTGTCGTCGGAGTCCAACTCGTGGGCATCGTGATGACGCTTGCCACGGCAATAGTTGGAGGAGTCATCGCCGGTATGGTCATCAGAGCGACGGGTACTACAGAGCAGGCTTATGAAGACTGCCATGAGTTTTCCCATGTCCCTGGGCCGGAGAGTGAACGCAAAGTGGAGGAGCTCGCGTTGGGCGCCAAGGCCGATATCGAAGCCTTGCAAAAGGAACTGCTTACTCGAGCGGCGGCACGAAGTTGAGTCGGGAACGAAAGATCCGGCTGAATGCCTAGTTGAAATATTGGAGGTGTTTATCCGCTCGCAGCAGGAACTATGAGACGACAAATAGCGCGCGGTATGTACGAGGTGCGGTTAGGTACGCCAGACAGGACTGAATATGATGGGCCCTGATTCGTAGTCTTTGCACGTCTGTGAACCTACATCAAGAGCTTTGAGTAAACTTATCCCATATCGCAGGTTCATGGGATAACAAAGGCAGACCTAATCCACCCCGTATCGCGTGGTACAGTTCATCCACTGCAGCTTCTTTCGTGATCAACAGCGTCGCACCGGCCTGCCGCATTGCCTCCTGGTTATCCTCTTCCGCATTCACTGAGATTCCAATAATGCAGATGCCAGGATAATGCGCTTTAATCCAGGTCGTTGCCTCAATTCCGTTGAGCCGCGGCATATTGATGTCCATGATGATGACCTGAGGATGCAGTTTCTCTACAAGCTCAATGGCTTCCTGTCCGTCCTTGGCTTCTCCCACGAGGAGAATGTCCGCATACTGCTCTAACGTCGTCCGTAACCCTTGCCGCATCATGGCATGGTCATCGACCAGAAGCAGGCGAATGACAGCTGATGGGATGTCCGTCGCCTGGCCACGCGTACCATTTCCTGATGAGGGGAGTGGACGGCTATCCCGGGCGGTGATCCGGACTTCCTGCCAGGAGGCAAGTGGTAAGGTGAGTATTGCCGTAGTACCGTGTCCAGGCACTGACTCAATGGTAAAGAACCCTCGGAGCGCTTTCATGCGCTCCTTAATGCTGAACAACCCGAATTGTGAAGACTGATCACTTGGGCCGGTCCGGCTCGATGGTTCAAAGCCTTGCCCTTCATCACGCACCTGGATCGCTAAATGGCCCCCATGCTGTTGTAAGGTAACGGAGGCGTGGTCTGTCTGCGCATGTTTCGCCGCGTTTATCAGCAGCTCGCGGACTGATTGGAACAGTAACACAGCCTGATCCTCGGGCAGGGCAAGGTGCAGATGTTCTGGTACATTGACCAGGACGGTCATTTCGTGCTTCTTCATGTATTCGGCTAACCATCGCAGGGCGGCCGGCAAGCCATGTTCGCGTAAGACGGGTGGGCTCAGTTCCGCCACCAGTGTCCGTGTATAGGACAATGCGTCCGTCAAAACTTCGTCGAATTGTTTGACCACTTCGAGACATTCAGGCAGCCCCTGCAAAAGACGCTTGGCGTGCCCCACCTTGAACTTCCCTAAAACCAGAGTCTGTTGAAGGTGGTCATGCAGCTCTGTGGCTAAACGCTTGCGCTCCCGTTGTTCGGCAAGATTCAGTTCGGTTGCGAGCGCCCGCAGGCGGTCTTGTGTCTCGAGAAGTTCAGCGGTGCGTATGCTGACCTGCCGTTCCAGGTCTTGTGCAGAGTGTTTCAGACGCAACTGCGATTCCTTGAGCTCGGTAATGTCCATGCCCTCGCACAGCAAATACTCGACGTTGCCGGCGTCGTCGCGAAGCGCCGTGACGGTGTTCATCGCGTAATGCAACTCTCCGTTGCCAAGGCGATAGGGCGCTTCACCGCGCGCAGGCCCCGGCCCGCTGAGTGCTTCCGAGAATTGCCGACGCCAGTCATTCACCGTGTCTGGCAGATCGCGCCACCAAGGAGCCTCGAGGAAATTTTGACCAATCAGGTCCTCGGGGTAGATCCCTGTCCCTTCATTGTTTCGATAGACGGATTCGCTGAATCGCAGGATTTGTCCCTCCGGTGAAAGCAAGGCACTAAAGGCGAACTGCTGATTGAAAACTGCGCTCATGAGGCGTTCATTCGCACGTAACTTCTCCTCCGTCTGTTTACGTTCGGTAATGTCGCTGCAGACGCCAACCATCCTTGTGGGGATGCCTTCTGCTGTCCGGTAGAGCGTTCCTTTGCCTTCCACCCATCGTTCCCTTCCGTCGGGGACCAGAATGCGATATTCGATGTGGTGTTCCGTGCCGTTCTCAAGCGTCTTGGCAATAGAATTCAGTACTCGCTCACGGTCTTCGGGGTGAATGTCCTTCTGGTATGCCTCGAATGAGCCATCAAAGGTTCCTGGAGCGAGGCCATGGAGGGCCTCCAAGCTTGGCGACCAAGAGACCTTGTTGGTGGCCAGGTCCCATTCCCATGAACCCATTCGGCCGGCTTCCAGTGCTTGCCGCAGCTGGTTTTCGCTTTGTCTGACTATTTCTTCGGTGCGTCGGCGCTCAATGCCCAATGCCAACGTATCAGCGATGGCTTGCGCCAGCTGGAGTTCCTCCTGATCGAGGAAACGCGGATTAGAGAAATACACCATGAATTTTCCAATGAGGCGTTCTCCGTATGTAAGCGGAATGAAGGCAAGCGCACGGATCCCTTCTTTTTGAATGACGGCCTTCAGTTCCGATGAGAGGTCAGCGTGCTCAACAGCATTGATGACAATGGGTTTCGGCGTGGGTGCATCCGGTTTCCAAGGCGAGTGCCCCTCAACTGTCTGGCGATAGACAGCGGATAATCCACGCCACGCCTTAAACCGCATGATGCCATCGGGATCGAAAAGGAGGATGGAGGCGCGGTCAGCCTTGAGAGATTCCGCGATGGCATCGAGAGCCTGCTTGTACAGGTCGGGTAGATCAAGGACTCGATTAACGGCCGTCGCCAGTCTGAAGAGTTGTTGCTCGCGATGCTGGATCAGCTTTTGTTTTGTAATATTTCGTACGATTTTTGATACCCCGATAATGCGTCCCTGGCCATCATACATGGGCGAGTTCGTCAACGCGACGTCGAGCAACTTGCCATCTTTATGCCGGCGCACTGTCTCGTAGTGATTGATTCGTTCACCGGACAAAATGCGTTGTAGGATGCGAGGTTCCTCCGCCTGCCGGTCTTGCGGTATGAGAAACGTCACAGGATTGCCAATTGCTTCTTGGGCCACATAGCCAAAAAGCTCTTCGGCGGCGCGATTCCAGGACTGAATCCGACCGTCCACGTCTATGCTCAAGATGGCATCGTCAGACGAGTTTACGAGTGCCGCCAGATGTGCCCTCGTGGTCTCGCCCTGTCTTCGTTCGGTTATGTCGATAAGCATATTGATCCCGCCTACGATCCGACCCTCAGCATTACGCAGGACGGTGGGGTAGGGGGTAAACCAGATGCGCGTACCATCCGGCCGTTCGGCAATGGCTTCTGCCCCTCGTATCATGCGGCCTTCCTTTAGGGCGATGGCCATTGGGCATTCGTCATGAGGTAACAGTGTTCCATCCGGACGGTACATCTTCCAGCTAACACACCATTGATCTGCACCCAACACGGGGACATGCCCGGCGAACTCCACAGCCGCCGGATTGAAATGTGTGAGCCGACCTTGAGCATCGGTCGTATAGATGGGCGTCGGTAGGGCGTCGATCATCTCGCGAAATCGTCGCTCATTGTCTCGAAGAGCCTCCTCCGCTTGCTTGCGATCCGTGATATCCCGTGTAAAACAACGGGTATGGACAAATTGGCCGTTATGAAAGAACACGCTAGAATTAATAAGCACGTGGCGAACTGAACCTTCTTTGCAGCGCAGACGTGCCTCGTAACACTCCAAGGTTTCACCTTGCCGCAGACGGCTTAAGATGTCGTCAATGACCGCCTGATCGGCATGAAATTCTGCAATGTGATGCCCAAGATATTCCTCTCGTGTATAGCCAAGCATGTTGAGTTCGGTTTCGTTGGCCCAAAGAATTTGCCCATCTGGTCCCACCCAATGCATTCCTTCGGCCGCGTTCTCAATGAAATCTCGAAGTTCCGACTCCCTAGAGCGTAGGACGTCTTCTTGAGTTTTACGTTCGGTGATGTCACGGATGATGTGGATAAAATGAATCTGCTCGCCTTGACGAAACGGCTTGGAACTGATTTCAACAGGAAATACTGTGCCATCTTTCCGTTGGTGAAGGGTTTCCCACCTCGCACCATTGTGCTGAAGCGATTGCTGCATCTGCGCTTCAATAGCAGAATGCGTGTCTAGAGAACGAAGGTCATACAGATGCCTCATGTGGAGGTCCGCTAAAGAATAGCCATACAGTTGTTCGGCTAACGCGTTCGCCGAAATAACCCTATATTTGGCATCAAGGATTAAAATAGCGTCATTGGCGGCCTCGAAGATGGCAGTAAAAAACTCTTTACTTTGAAGAATTGACGGCCCGCCATCCGTTGCATCGCTAGCCTCGTGCATGCTGCAGCCTCCTTTCGGTCTAACGGAAATACCTTAGGACTGAAGTTGTCAGGCAGGAGCTAGGGGTATCCCTAGGGGTAGAGGCAAACGGAAGAACGCAGCATGACGAGGGCCAATTTGCTGAGGTGGCCTCCGACGTACCTCCACTCTTGTAAACCCAAAGCTAGCCTGTATAGTTCTTCTCCTCTGTGGTTAAAACAAACCGCTCGTGGATGTGACCGTCCTGGAATCAATCTTGTCTTGCCGTCTTCATTTAACGAAAACTCCCGTCAAGGAAGTTCTAGGCCATGCCGACTATGAAACGACGCTGCGCTATGCCTAGTTGGCGTTGGACTATCTTAAGTCGGTTGTTCGCAAGAGGTCGCTCGGGCTTGAGATGCTAGCGTTCATCGAGCCGGCCAATGAAAGACTGGTTGGGAGCAAAACGGGGAGTGAAAAAGTCGAATCACTAATAGTGGTGCGCCCGACAGGACTTGAACCTGTAACCTTCTGATCCGTAGTCAGACGCTCTATCCATTGAGCTACGGGCGCATCTGTATTTTTCGCTGGGGTGTAAGTCTTGAGGTAAAGGGCTCGCTTGACGACGATGGTGATGGATGGAGTCTCGTCTCAGCACTCAGCGCTTAGTCCCAGCACTTACCAGCGTCAGTGGTTATACAGTTCTCAGTGAGAGGGGGTCAAGAGACGAACGCTGGAAAGTCTTGATTCGAGGTCCGGGGGCAGGTGGCTAAGGGATGGTCTTGCTCACTTCGCTTGAGAAGGGACTTTCGGCACCATCCGTATTGTATGCGGTGACTGTGAAGAAAGTAGGTGGTCCCGGATTCAAGGCCCGTCACGGTGTAGTCCGTGACATTCACGGGAACGGCTGCTATCGGCGCTCCATACGCACCTGGCGCTGTTGCCTGATAGATCTTGTGTCCCGCAAGGTCCGATCCCTCACTGGCATTCCACGAAAGCGTAGCCGTTCCATTCGTTGAGGCAGGGTTGGACGATGCGCACGCTGTCGTCATGAGTAGGAATGTACATATCTGGAATGCAAGATGATAATGACGGATCATCGATCTGGTGAGGTTCATAACACGCCTACGTCAGGTTCCTGTGCCGAGGGGGTCAGTTTGGTGGTCCATGATAGGAGCAATGCTTGCACAGATCTCGGCACCGGAATTATTTTTACAGAAGCGTATGGACATATCAAGGATGAAGATTGATCGCCTGTGGCAATCAGCATGAGGGTAGGGGGGCTGTTCCAGAGCAATGAAAACACTGAGGGGCTTCCTCCTCTTCGGGAGAAAGCCCCCCATGCCTCGTAGCTTAGGGAGCTACGATTAGGATTAGTGGCCGCCCTTCTTCTCGTCTTTCTTCTGTTCGCCGAAGGTGTCGGCATGGCCGCCCTTCTTCTCTTCTTTCTTCTTGTCGTCACCATAGACGATGACGTGCCCGCCGCCCTTCTTTTCTTCCTTCTTCCCTTCGCCGGCGAACGCTGGTGCGCTGAAGGTCACTGCCACTGCCACTGCCATGATTGCCATCAACATGCTCTTCATTATAAGAACCCCCTAAAATAAGAAGTTAAAAAATACGCGTGCCATTCGGTCGATGCGCTTGACTTGCCTTGCCAATCGACAGATTGTGCGGTCCGATTACTTCACTCAGGAAGCTAAGTCTTACTTGCCCTTCTCGTCCTTCTTCTTCTCTTCGCCGAAGGTGTCGGCGTGGCCGCCCTTCTTCTCTTCTTTCTTCTTGTCGTCACCGTAGATCGTCTCAACTACCTGTCCGGGCTTCTTGTCCTTGCCTCCCTCCTTCGGGCTCTCCCCCGCGAACGCTGGTGCGCTGAAGGTCACTGCCACTGCCACTGCCATGATTGCCATCAACATGCTCTTCATTATAAGAACCCCCTAAAATAAAGATGTTAAAAAATATGTGTGCCACTCACTTGGCACTTGCCTAGAAGCTCAGCAAGGGTAGTGCCATTCCGCCCTATTGGTAAGATGAAACAAAGACCATCAGGTAATCAGCAGGTTACGAAATTCCTCTCATGAAGATGTGAATGGTTTATCCTGCAGGGTGCCGTAGCGGAATAGTTTGTGTACGACTAAACTGCCTCATTCCGCTCGCTAACATGCATGATGGCTGCGCGTTTCGGGAGTCCTCATCCTTAGAGGAGTAACTTGAGGTGGACGAGCTATTCGGGGAAATAGGTGTGAGGGTCTGACATTCCGGGAACAACGCTGCTGACTAGCACAGAGCGGAGTGTCTGCTTTTCGCGTAGATCAAGCCCTCCTCCAGCGTTGCGAAGACTCCATCAAGCTGAGCCTCATAACAGTCATCAAGCATTCGGCCCATGTCAGGACCAGGCTGGATTCCGAATTCCAACAAGTGACGGCCCATGATAATGGGAGGAGGCGTCTGACGGTCCACTTCCAGCTGCCGTGCTCGGGCCAACAGCCACTCACCGGCGGGAAATCCATCAAACTGTTTCGGCGGGCGTCCTGCGTGGTCGGCCCTCGCCACACGCACCAATCGGTCTATGCGCTGGACTTGCCTTGCCAATCGGCGGACTGCGCTGTCCGAAGCGTTGGCGTCATGGAGGGCACGGGGACGAAGATGGCAACATACCAGCGGGACCACCTCATCGATCAGATCGTGCTGCTTCGTCAGCCGCTCAAGAAAACGTTGTGTCGGGCCTGCCCCTTCCGATTCATGTCCTCGGGAGGTGACGCGTCCATATTCTTCTTTGGTCGTGGCCGGTTTGCCGAAGTCGTGGCAGAGGACGCCCAACCCGACTACCAGGTCGTCCGGCTCATCACCGGTGCGCTCCGCAGCGAACCAGTCCAGGCAGTGGAGTGTGTGGATCCAGACGTCGCCTTCCGGATGCCAGATGGGATCTTGTGGACAGCCTTCAAGGGCTGCGAGCTCCGGATAGAAACGGAGCCAGCCGCAGTGACGTAAGAACTGCAACCCCAGCGATGGCTTGCGTCCTTGGAGGAGCAGCTTCTTCCATTCTTCCCACAGACGCTCGCTCGGTTGACCTTCCTGGGAGAGTGTCCGGCACAGGGCCACTGTTTCCGGGGCGACCGTGAGCTCAAAGCGGGCCGTCAGTTGCATGCCACGCAAGACGCGTAGAGGATCTTCGGCGAATCGGCTCGACGCGTGGCGCAATATCCTTGCATCGAGGTCGCCGCGACCGTTGAAGGGATCGCGAAGCTCCATGGTGTCCGGATCCCAGGCCATCGCGTTGATGGTGAAGTCTCGCCGTGCAAGCGCCTCGTCGATCGGCATGTCGGGGTCGGCTTGCCTCAGCAAGCTAGGGAGAGAGGTGTCGTCAGTGCGCATGCGGGAGGGAATGGACAGATCGACCGGCAGACCTTGCAACTTAAAGACCGCGAACGTTTTTCCGACGAATTGCACGGAGAAGTACTCGGCCAGCAATGTATGGACTTGACCAGGCGGCACACCCGTCACTTCGAGGTCCACATCCCGTGGCTGTTGACCGAGCACGAGATCACGGACCGAGCCGCCGACCAGCCATGTTCTCCCACCGGCGCGGCGAACCAATTGCTCAATCTTGCGCAGTGCTCCCGCAAGCGTGGGATCTTCGATGCGAAAGCGGGCCGGCACTTAGATCCCCGCTTCGCGGAGGAACTTCGCGGCTTCTTCCGGTGACACCGGATTGATGTAGAAGCCGGTGCCCCATTCGAAACCGGCGACTTGCGTGAGTTTGGGGATGATCTCCAGGTGCCAATGGTAGTACTCGCCGGTTTTCTCATGAAGGGGAGAACTGTGGAGGATGAAGTTGTATGAGGGGCGAGCGAGCACTTTGTCCATGCGGCGCAGCGACTCCGAAAGGATCGGGGCCAGAAACTCGAATTGCGACTTCTGGCTCTCCTCAAAATACGCCGCGTGGCGCTTGGGGAGGATCCACATTTCGAACGGAAATCGTGGCGCGAAGGGTGTGACGCAGAGGAACTCCGGATTCTCGGCGACGATGCGATCTCCCTCCGAGAGATCCTGCCGGAGGATATCGCAGTAGATGCAACGCTCTTTCTGCTGATAGTGCATGCGGCATCCGTCCAGCTCCTCCTGCACGTTGGTCGGGACGATCGGCAGGGCGATGAGTTGAGAATGGCTGTGCTCCAGGGTGGCGCCGGCGGACGCGCCGTGGTTCTTGAAAATGAGAATGTAGCGAAATCGAATGTCCTTTCTGAGGTCGATCATTCGGTCTCGATAAGCCCATAGCACGTCCTCGATCTTCTTGGTCGGGAGATCGGCGAGGCCCTCGACATGGGTGGGTGTTTCGATGATGACTTCGTGGGCACCCACGCCGTTCATGCGGTCGTAGAGTCCCATCCCCTCGCGACCCATCTCACCTTCAACTTGCAGCGCGGGAAATTTATTCGGGACGACGCGTACGGTCCAATTGGGAGAATTGGGTCCGCCCGGCTGCGGCCGATAGGCCATGATTTCTTTAGGCGTGAGCCGTTCCTGTCCCGGGCAAAACGGACAGAGGGTCGTCGAAATCGGTCGGGCAGGTTGGAGGTTGATAAAGTCATGTGGACGACCCCTGCGCTCAGTGGAAATAATCACCCAGCGGCCCACAACGGGGTCACGTCTTAGATCTGGCATCTCTTCTCCTCCTACAATATAGGGGTGAAGGGGAGGGGTGAGGAGAAAGAAGACTCACCGTCACCGGCTTGGAAGCCGAACCCCTTGGCAACCCCTTACGATGATCACACTCTCCACAGTTCGGCCTCAAATTCCGGCCCAGGTACGGTCAGGACGGCCGGATGATGGCCAGGATAGCGAGCGACTTCGAGGCCGTGTTCTCGCACGATGATCGACATTTGGAGCGTATTCCCTTGTTCCAGGCAGAGCTCTTTCCAAGGGACGGCCAACTCCAGAATGGTGTGGGCCTTGATTGACCGATAGGAGCCGATCTCTTGCCAAGCATCTGCCTGGGTTTGGCGAGACAAGAGAAAAGCCTCCGGGCCTGGCGAGGTAAGCGCAAATGTCAGCCGAAAAGCAAATTGAGCCCCTTGCAACCGAATATCAACGTCGAGGCCCTGTCGTGTCGTACTCGCTTCGTCTGGGTCGAATCTCATCACCAGCTGATTTGAGGTCCAACCGAATTGGATCGCAGTGAAGAGTCCATCGGCTTTCCACATGGCTCCAAGCGGGGGCTGGGTGTTGATGTTTCCGGCGCCACGCCATTCGAAAAAGTCGGTCACGATGCCGTCGATTGTGGGATTCAGCAGGACGAGCGGCTGTTGGACTGAATCGGATTCTGAGGCGATGGCCCTCGTGCAGATCGGAGTACTTAGTTGATCGGGGGGCGGGATGCCCATATGCGTCCAGACATTCCGAAGATGGGTGCGGAAGAGGCGGTCGAATTCAGGCTTGAAATCGGTATCGAAATCATCGCCGTACCACCAGAACCAGTCGCTCCCTTCGGCAGCGTAGAGTTCTTGCCATGCCGCTTGGGCACGATCAGGCGGAAGACTCTGTGCGAGATTCACCAGTTGTGTACGAGTGTGACCGAGGAGATCCCACCCGCGATTGTCTTCGTAGTGCCCGATCCAGATCTTGTAGTCGGAATTGATCCAGGATCCTGAATGGAGGCAGGGGAGCTGTTGTGTGGGTTGCACGGCAGTGATTGCATCCGACATGGTGGAGGCCTGGACCAGGACCTGTCCGTCGTGATCCAGTTCGTGGTTGGTGAAGGCTTCGTACAGGAGAGACAGGAACTGTTCCCCGCCGTCGTGATAATGTTCCCACGGATTTTCACCGTCCAGGATGATGGGTATGACGATCTTCACTTGCGGTGCATCGTGGACAATGCCCCGCAGACGCCGCAGGACATCCTCAGCGGCGGATTCGGGCGTTGTCTTGTGGTAGACGAATCCGAATGCGTCTGAGATCTCGCGGTCGCGGAACAGTACGGTCAACGCATGTTCGGGTTCACCGATGCGATAGGGTTGATAGAGCGCGGACTGCCGATGCCATGGGCGGCCGCACAGTCCCAGGGAGCGTGCGAGGATGCCCTCGTCCGTGGCAAACCAGCGAAGGCCGGTCTGATGGATCAGCGGAAGCATCTCGGGACACACTGATCCCTCTGATGGCCACAAGCCGGTCGGAGCCCGCCCGAATGTGGACTGATGATATTCGACGGCTTGTTGAAGTTGTGCTGTCGCGTCCTCCGGAGCATGGAAACGAGCAGGCAAGGGGAGATCTGGTCTGGCTCTTCGGTTGATCTCGGTGTCGATCACCAGAGGCAGAATCGGATGGTAGAAGGGAGTCGTCGTCAGTTCGACTTGCTCCCGCTCCATGAGTCGCCGGTACAGCGGAAGGATGTCTTGCACGGCCGTCCGCTGCAAGTCCAATACTTCCTGCTTGTCCTCCTCGGTGAAGCTGCGATTTTTCTGGCGCAGCGCAGCCAGACGAGGATATTGTTGAACGGTGCCATATCCGAACCAGGCGAGGTTGTGCCAGACTTGGAGGTCTAGCAACTCTTGTGTGGAGAATTGACGGGCGACGCGGTGGAGATCATGCCCCGGGACATCCAGTCCGCGTTTCACCAGCAACTCATGGTATCGTGGATAGGGGCGCACCATTGTCGCCCAGTTCGCTGAAAAGAAATGACGGACCAGAAAGGCCTTTTCTTCAAGGGTGAGGCTGGCCGCTGGGCGTTGTGCATGTTCGAGAAACAGATCGAGGATTTTCCCGCTACCGATCTCCTGTAACTGCAAGAGGAGAGACGGCGTAAAATTGAACGTGGCGCTTACGCTGGGGAATTTCTCCAACAGATAGGCCATATCGTAATAGGCCTTGGTCGCATGCAGGCGCACCCATGGCATACTGGCCGATCCGGCCACCGGGTCGGTGTAATAGGGCTGGTGCATATGCCACAGAAAACACACGTGGACATGCTTCATTGATGCCGATTCCCCTTCATCTTGGCGAGTATGTCATAGGGGGTATGAGCATGCAATCTGCAGGCGGATTTGTGATGGAACATCGCACGAGGAGTTGAGATGGTGAACTTTCTTCGGTATTGGGGGCCGGTGTGTGGCTATGCCGGGCTCATTTTTTATTTATCCGCGCAGTCGCATCCGGAAGATCATGTGCAGTTCGTCACCTATTTCAGTGATAAGGTTTTGCATGCCGTGGAGTATGCGGTATTCGGTGCGTTGTGCTATCGGGCTCTTCGTGGAAGCGGGAATGATGCGTGGAGACAACAAGCGATTCCAGTGGCCATTCTCCTGGCCTCCTTGTATGGGGCGAGCGACGAGGTTCACCAGGCGTTCGTTCCATTTCGAGATTCGAACTGGTTGGATTGGGTGGCGGATACAGTTGGAGCTGCGATTGGCGTGACGGTCATGCATCGGGTGTTCAGTCTCAGGCCGGTCGGCTCGATTCCAGAAGTGTTGAGGTAGGGCCGATCGAATATGAGGTGTTCGTGACAAGTCATGGGATGCTCGCTATAATTTGCTGAATATGTTGTCGGCGAACACCACTCCTTTCAAGACTCCGTTGTCTCCTCCCGATCAAACTCTCATCGCGCAGACCGTCGAGACTCGTTTTTCTCCCGGCCTTGTCTTGAAGGCGCTGACGCCATTGGCAGGCGATGCCTCCAATCGGCGCTACTATCGCGCCACCGTTGCCGGCGGGCCACCACATGCTGTGATCGTGATGCAGCTCGCTGAGCCGGAAGGCTTCAAGCAGTCCGAAGAGGCGGTCAGTGGGGGGATTCACCAGATCGCTGAACTGCCGTTTATCAACATCATGTCGCATCTGGCCAAAGCGAATGTGCCGGTGCCTGCACTCCACTACTATGATCAATCCGCAGGGCTGCTCTATCTGGAAGATTTCGGAGATGTGACCTTGGCGGAGGCTGTTAGCCAGGCGGATGCGCCAAGTTTGGAGTCACGGTATAAGCAGGCCATCAATGTCTTGGTACAGATGCAGATCAACGCCACGACGCCGGCGGATCCTGGGTGCCTGGTGTTTCACCGCAGTTTCGATGTGCCGTTGCTGATGTGGGAGTTCGATCATTTTCTTGAGTATGGAATTGTGGCGCGTCGCGGCAACCAGTTGCCTGAAAAGGACGCTACGGCAATCAGACGGGAGTTCGAAGGAATCGCGGAACTCCTCGCCGGGCAACCACGCGTCTTTACGCATCGCGATTATCACTCTCGCAATTTGATGGTCGACGGGCTTCGGCTCGGCGTGATCGACTTTCAGGATGCGTTGATGGGACCGGCAACCTACGATCTTGCCTCACTCTTACGGGATGCCTACATTCGACTTGACGAAGCCCTCGTTGACGATTTGGTGGGGTACTACCTTGATCAGCTGGCCGAACAGCGCTTCGTCTGGACCAATCGTGCCGCGTTTCGACGGCTGTTTGATCTGACGAGTATTCAACGCAATCTGAAGGCGGCCGGCCGGTTTGTCTACATTGATCGGGTCAAAGGCAACTCGAAATTCTTAGCTGATATCCCTCGTGTCTTGAGCTACGTCAAGCGCAATCTTGAAAAACATTCGGAGCTGGATACACTCCGGAGGTACCTCACACCGTATGTGCCTGAATTGGAGTAGAGGACTGATTGTGTGAAGGCCATGATTCTTGCGGCTGGTCTGGGCACTCGCCTGAGACCGCTGACGTACACCATTCCTAAGCCGTTGCTGCCGGTCGGCGGGGTGCCGCTCATCGTCTGGAACCTCCTGTTGCTGAGGCGGCATGGATTCCATCAAGTCGTGATCAACCTGCATCATCTGGGGCCGATGATCGAGCAGGCATTGGGCACGGGTTCGAAATTTGGGATGCGGATCATCTATTCGCATGAGCCGGTCATTCTGGGCACCGGCGGTGGAATCAAACAAGCGGAATCTCATTTTTCGGGAGAGCCCGTGTTGATTCTCAATGGGGATACACTGGTGGAATTGGACCTTGAGGCGCTCTGTGACTTTCATCGCACCAGCCACGCGGCGGCAACGTTGGTGCTTCGGGAAGATTCGGACGCGGTCAGCTGGGGGCTAGTTGAGTTGGAAGAGAAGGGGAGGAAGATCCTGCGTATCACCGGAAAAGGGCTTGCGGATTCCGTTCCCACGATGTCGCGCATGTTCGCCGGGATTCACATCTTGCACCCTCGGTTGCTCCGGCAGGTGCCGAAAGGAGTGCCCTCTTCGATCATCGATCCTTATGTGAACGCCATCGAGCGAGGAGAGCCGGTGCTCGGGTATGATCTGCAGGGCTATTGGTCGGATATTGGCACGGCCGAGCGCTACGCGCAGGCGGAACGGGATGTCCGAGCGGGACTGATTCGTTTGGAAGCTCGCCAGCCAGCCGAAGCGCATGTGCCGCTCAGCTAGACCGCCTTGCCCCAGTCGCAACCCTCCGTCGACCAGTCACCTCGTCTTGCCTATTTTTGCTGTTTGAGTAACCGAGCCAGATAGGTTCGCTGAAGCTTGAGCGATTCGGCGGCTTTTGTCTGATTGCCTTCGGCCAGTTCCATCGCGCGCGCGATGATGTAGCGGCTGTGGTGTTCCATCGATTCATGGTAGGGCAGGTTCAGGTACGGGAGAAAAGTGTCTTCGCCTCGACAGGGACCAGTGTCATCTGCCAGGAGCGCCAACATCTCCGGTTCAATGATGTCTTTCTGGCTCAAGACGACGGCGCGCGCGATCACATTGTCCAATTCCCGAATATTTCCCGGCCAGGGATAGCCGGTCAAGGCCTCGATTGCCGCCATACTCAGTGCCATGCCTGGTCGTTTTGCATCTCTCGTATGCCGATCCAAAAAGAACTGGGCCAGGGCCGGGACATCCCCTGATCGTTCGCGAAGCGGTGGCAGGGTCAGGGTCACGACGTTGAGTCGAAAATAGAGATCTTCGCGGAACTGGCCTGCTCGCACGGCCTGCCGAAGGTCCTTGTTCGTGGCCGCAATGATACGAATGTTGACTGAGACGGTCTTGGAGCCGCCAACACGCTGAAACTCCCGGTCTTGCAGGACACGTAATAACTTCGCTTGCAACGGAAGGGACATGTCTCCGATCTCGTCAAGGAAGACGGTTCCCCCGTCCGCCATTTCCAGCTTGCCCTTCTGCTGTCGGTCGGCCCCGGTGAACGCTCCTCGCTCATGTCCGAATAGTTCGTTCTCTAGCAACGTCTCCGTCAAGGCGACACAGTTGATGACGATGAGCGGCATGGCACTACGATGGCTCCACTGATGGATCGACCGAGCGAAGAGTTCCTTGCCGGTCCCGCTTTCGCCGAGGAGTAATACGCTCGCATCGGATTTGGCGGCCCGTTGTGCCGCTTCCACGACAGACTTGACGGACGGGCTGTTGCCGACGATGGAGGCATAACGGCCGTCGACCTCAGACCGGAGATAGGCGACCTGGCGTCGCAGTGAATCTCGCTCCAAGGCTTTGCGAATCACGATCAACAGATGGTCTTTATCGAGGGGTTTGGTCAGAAAGTCGTACGCCCCTTCCTTCATGGCCTCAACCGCGGCTTCAACAGAGCCATGCGCGGTCATGACGATGACGGGAATATTTTCAGTCGGTTTGATCTGGGACAGGCGCTTGAGAACTTCAAGTCCTGACACTTTGGGCAGTGTGAGGTCCAGGAGGATCAGCTGGGGAGACTCGTGAACGATATGGTCAAGCGCCTGTTGCCCCTCGGTGGCCGCGACGGTCTCGTATCCGGAAGCATGGAGCCGGTCCTCAAGCATCATGACGATGTCGGGGTCATCGTCGACAATAAGAATTTTGGCGTTCATCGAAATAATCCTCTGTCTTCGGTCGCCCGTTATGGCCGAATCGGCCAGGAAGTCGTTATCTATTGACGAGCGGCGATGTGCGAGACATCCCCACCTACCCGTTCATGACGTTGATGACGAGTCCCGTCAAGGGCTTCGGGTAAAAATATGTCGATTTGTGGGGCATCCGCTCGCCCGCAGCCGCGACCGCTTGCACTTCACTGACCTTCGTGGCGTTGAGCAGGAATGCGCCCGTCCCTGTTCCGTCCGCCACCCAGTCCAGGGCCTCATGGTCATCTTTGGTGTACAGAATGGCTTCTTGTTCCTGTTGCGTTGGACAGAGCCTGGTCACGATCAGTTGCTGCAGCAGGGAGACGTCGAGTTTGGCTCGAGGTGAGGCCTGAATGGAAGGTCGATGCGCCGGCTTCAGTGTGAGAGTGATGTAGCGGTTGTCGCCTTGACGCGTCAGCCCGAACACTGGGGCCTTCTTTCCTTCAGTCCGCAAGCTGGCCAGGAATTGTGAGCGTGTGTGCTTTTGGGTGGATGCGTTAAAGGGGAATTCTCGAAGCTCGAACACGTCGTCCAGTACCGTCTTGATCTGGTCTGTAGACGGCAAGGGGGTGGTCGCAACGCGGTGCGTTGGTAATACCGTCAAGCCTGGATCTTCAAGCGGGGTGAGCAGCATGAGCACCGAGTCGTATGGTTGCAGCCCAGCCTGAGGGCCCATCTGCTGTCGCCGGAGCTTTTGATAGTTCAACGCCGTTTCATAGCGATGGTGACCGTCTGCGATGAACAGCGGCTTGCTGTGCATCGCATTGGTCACCTGTTTCAGTACCGTCTCGTCGGTCACGGTCCACAAGCATTCGCGACATCCGGCATCGTCTTGAAAGTCGTAGCGCGCCGGCGTGCCTTTTATTGCAGTTTCCAGAAGTTGGATGATGGCACCGAGCGGATCGGCGTAGAGGGACCAGATCGGGCTGAAGTTTGAACGACAGGCTTCAAGCAGATTCAGGCGATCAGTCTTTGCTGCGGCACGTGTGTTCTCATGAGGGTAGATATGTCCGGAGTCGAGCGCCTCCAGCTTTGCCAGCGCCAGAAATCCCCGAAGCATTTTCTTCGGAGCATCGGGAGCTGAATAGGGAGGGGTGTATTCAATCGTGTGATAGTAGACGGCCGGCGTTGCCTCGCGCTTCAGGATACCCTCGTTGAGCCAGGTCTGCAGTGTCGCTGCTGCGCGGGTGTACCGGTTATGGGCAGAGTTGTCCCCGGTCTGGTCGAGCCCTAGTTCCATTCGGATAATGTTGTGGGGATGGCGATCGTGAAGTCGCTTCTGCCCATTCGTGTCGATAATGTCGTACGGTGGGGCGACCACATCCTTGATGGTACCCACGAGCGTTTGATCGTACAGCACACCCTGGAATGGAAAAATCTGTGACATGAACAACCCCTTGGTTAATGTCGTGACAGTGCGACGACGGTTTGATGGTTAGAGGAGAGAGTGGGATCCTTTCGCCCTACGCTGTGCCGCTGCTACGGTCCAGCGTTCTTCTAGCTGGTGGGAAGACAACTATCGGTCGCGGGTAATCATATAATCAGCGGCGACCGACAGCGCACGGCGTGCGGTACTATCGTCGAAGCGTTCAAGCTCATGTTTGGCAGCGGCGATATAGGCGCTCGCGCGATCCATCGCATAGGTGATCGAACCGAAATCGGTCATCAAGAATAAGATTCGTTCCAGATCGGCGGTGCTGAGCGTCCGGGTTTCCATTCGGTCCTTGATCATTTGGCGGTCCTGCTCCGAGCAATGTTGCAACAGATGCAGCAGCGGCAGCGTCGCTTTTCCCTGCCGGAGATCTTGCCCGATCGTTTTTCCGAGCGACTCGCCGTTTGCGATGTAGTCCAAGGTATCGTCGGCGACTTGAAAGGCGATGCCGAGGTATTGTCCGAAGCGGAACAGCGCCTCCTGTTGGGTTTCAGACGCCTCGGCCAGAATGGCACCCATACGGCACGCTGCCGCAATGAGGCCGGCGGTCTTATGCTCGACGATCTTGATATACTCAAGTTCCGGCATCGAGGGGTTGCCGTTATAGTACAGCTGAAGGACTTCACCTTCCGCCATTTTGTTGCAGGCCTCGGCTAGG
The DNA here is from genome assembly GCA_001464735.1 of Nitrospira sp. Ga0074138. Classification (GTDB taxonomy): domain Bacteria; phylum Nitrospirota; class Nitrospiria; order Nitrospirales; family Nitrospiraceae; genus Nitrospira_D. The sequence goes on along the minus strand of LNDU01000056.1, from coordinate 120,617 downwards.
ACTTCATTGATGCCTTGATTCTGGAACTCAACGACTTTGCACATGGCCTTCGTATAGAGGTAATCGCCGACGAGAATGCTGATCTGGTTTCCCCACACTTTACGTGCGGCTCTTCTGCCCCTTCGGAGATCGGCGTCATCGACGACATCGTCGTGTAACAGGGTTGCGGTGTGGATGAACTCCACGATGCTGCCAAGCTGATGATGCTCGGCGCCAGGATAGCCGCAGAGGCGAGCCGACAGGAGGAGGAGCAGAGGTCTGATGCGTTTGCCGCCACCGCTCAAGATATGGGCAGCGACCGTATTGACCAGAGTCACGCTGGAGTCGAGGTTCCCCCTGACTCGATCTTCCACTCCGTCCAGTTCGCCACGGTAGGCGTCCCACACATCCGACATACTGTGCAGGATTGCGATCGCTGGACTTTGTGTCATGCGCGGATGGTATGGCAGCCGAGGAAATAAAGTCAAGCAAATGAAAGAGGTATAGACGCCGCAATCTTGACAGAGGAATGACCCATCCAGTAAGGTCCCATCGTGACAATCAGGTGAGGTTCACCCTGAGTGCTAGAGGGGCAAATCCACCCCAGGTTTCTCGCGTGCTTCATTCCCTACATATATAGGAAAAACTCTCAGTCTTTTAACGAGATTAGGTACATGAACATTCCTGGGTTTCCACGCCAACAAGGGCTCTACGATCCTCGGCACGAAAAGGACTCCTGTGGGATCGGTTTTGTCGTTAACATAAAAGGGAAGAAATCCCATGACATTGTCCGTAAAGGTCTTCAAGTATTGGAGAATCTGACCCATCGTGGAGCACAGGGCGCTGATCCCTGCACGGGAGACGGAGCCGGCATTCTTTTGCAAGTCCCGCACACGTTCCTGAAGCGGGTCGCGGGGGATGTTGGCGTGTCATTGCCAGATGTTGGCGAGTACGGAGTGGGCCAGCTCTTTCTCCCGCCTACTGCAGATGCTCGGCGGTTGTGCGAGAAGCTGTTCACAGAGATTCTTGTGGAAGAAGGCTTGCGTTTGCTCGGTTGGCGAGATGTGCCGGTCAAGAGCGACCGAATCGGCGCGCAAGCGCGAACGACCGAGCCGTTCATGCGGCAGATCTTCATCGCGCGAGATGCCTTCAACGAAGCCCAATTTGAGCGAAAACTGTATGTGACTCGCAAGCGGGTTGAAAAGGCCGTGGCGGAGTCGGCCATTCAAGGGCGGGAACATTTCTACGTCTCCAGCCTGTCGGCCAACACCATCGTCTATAAGGGGTTGTTGTTGCCGCATCAAATGGCGGCATACTACCAAGACCTCACCGATGAACGAATGGTCAGCGCACTGGCCTTGGTGCACTCACGCTTCAGCACGAATACCTTTCCCACCTGGCCGCGGGCCCATCCCTATCGGTATGTGTGCCACAATGGAGAGATCAATACCCTGAAGGGGAACGTCAATTGGATGAAGGCTCGCCAGGGACGTCTTCATTCCGAGTTATTCGGGAAGGATATGGAGAAGCTGTTCCCGATCGTCTCGGAGGATCAAAGTGACTCGGCTTGTCTGGACAATACCCTCGAATTTCTGCTGCTCGGGGGCCGTTCGCTCCCCCATGCCATGATGATGTTAATTCCAGAGCCCTGGGTGGCGAATGCCCAGATGGATTTGGATCGTCGGGGCTTCTACCAGTATCACGCGGCGATGATGGAGCCATGGGACGGGCCGGCAGCTGTCTGTTTTACCGACGGCAAAATGATCGGCGCGACGTTGGATCGGAATGGGCTGCGTCCCTGCCGTTATCAAGTCACGACCGACGGTCTCGTGGTTCTGGCATCCGAGGCCGGTGTCTTGCCGGCTGACGCAAAAGAGATCCGCATGAAGGGCCGGCTCCAACCTGGCCGCATGTTCCTCGTCGATACGGTGCAGGGCCGTATCATCGATGACGAAGAGATTAAGGCCGATATCGTCGGCCGCAAACCCTATCGCAGTTGGGTGACGCAGTATGGTGTCTCGTTGGATGAGTTGCCGGAGCCGCTGAATGTTCCGCAGCCCGACCACCCGACGATCCGCCAGCGGCAGCAAGCCTTCGGCTATACGGTCGAAGAGCTCAAAATGGTCATCACACCGATGATCGTGATGGGCGAAGAAGCGATCTCCTCCATGGGCACCGATACCCCGTTGGCGGTGCTGTCTGACCGGCCGCAGCTTCTGTTCAAATATTTCAAGCAGCTCTTTGCGCAGGTGACGAATCCTCCCATCGATCCGATCCGTGAACAGCTCGTCATGTCGCTCGTGACTAACATCGGTCCGAAGCCAAACTTGATGGACGAATCGCCGGAGTCGTGCCGCCGTATCAAGGTGCAGCAGCCGATTCTTACGAACGCCGATCTGCAAAAGATTAGAGGTATTTCCGACCCGCACTTCAAGAGCAAGACCCTCCGCATGTTGTTCCGCGTCGCCGAAGGGCCTGATGGGCTTGGCGAGGCGGTTGACGACCTCTGCCGGCAAGCCTCGCAGGCGATTAAGGAAGGCTACAAGTTTCTCATTTTGAGTGATCGTGGCGTTGATGAACAGTGGGCCCCGATCCCGAGTTTGCTCGGTATCTCCGCCATCCACCATCACCTGGTTCGGGAATGTACGCGAACTGAAGTGGGCTTGATCCTCGAAACCGGCGAGCCTCGCGATGTGCATCAGTTTGCCTGTTTGCTCGGCTATGGTGCTGGGACCATCAACCCCTATCTGGTGTTCGAGTCGCTCGTCGACATGGAGCGTGATAACTATCTGCCGGAAGGACTCGATGCGCAGACGGCGGAAGGGAAATTCATCAAGGCCATTAACAAGGGCCTGCTCAAGATCTTCTCGAAAATGGGGATTTCCACGGTGCAGTCCTACTGCGGGGCGCAGATTTTTGAGGCGATCGGGTTGAGTCGCGAACTGATCGACCGCTACTTCACCGGGACCCCGTCGCGCGTGGAAGGGGTCGGCATCCGCGAAGTTGGTGAAGAAACGCTACGCCGACACCGAACTGCCTATGAGCCGGCGGCGATCCGCCAACTTGATTTCGGTGGCGAGATCCACTACCGCATTCAGGGTGAGCACCATAACTGGAATCCGGAGACGATCTACAAACTGCAGCATGCCAGCCGTTCGAACGATCCAAAGACCTACGCCGAATTCGCGCAGATCGTGAACGACGAGAGCAAGCGGCTGTCGAACTTGCGTGGTCTGCTGGATTTCAAGTTCGCCCCCCAGCCGATTCCCATTGAGGAAGTGGAGCCGGCCAAAGATATCGTGAAGCGCTTCAACACCGGCGCGATGTCCTTCGGCTCGATAAGCAAGGAAGCGCATGAAACGCTGGCCATCGCGATGAACCGGCTCGGCGGCAAGAGTAACACAGGGGAAGGGGGCGAAGATCCTGAGCGGTTCAAGCCCTTGCCGAACGGCGATTCAAAGAACAGCTATATCAAACAGGTGGCGTCTGCCAGATTCGGAGTCACGGCGCATTATCTCGTGAACGCGCGGGAATTGCAGATCAAGATGGCACAGGGGGCCAAGCCCGGAGAAGGCGGCCAATTGCCGGGGCACAAGGTGGACGAAAACATCGCGCGCTTCCGATATGCCACGCCGGGCGTGCAACTGATTTCGCCGCCCCCGCATCACGACATCTATTCGATCGAGGATTTAGCCCAGCTGATCTTTGACCTCAAGAATTCCAATCCTGATGCCGGGGTCTCCGTGAAACTGGTGGCGGAGGTCGGCGTCGGCACGGTCGCAGCCGGTGTTGCCAAGGCCCATGCGGACAAGGTGCTTATCAGCGGCGATTCGGGCGGCACTGGTGCTTCCCCCTTGGCATCGATCAAATACGCTGGGATCCCTTGGGAGCTGGGGCTGGCGGAAACTCATCAGACGTTGGTCCTCAACGATTTGCGAGGGCGCATCCGTGTCGAAACGGATGGCCAGATGAAGACCGGCCGCGACGTGGTCATCGCTACGCTGCTTGGTGCGGAAGAATATGGGTTCGCGACAGCCCCCCTCATCGTCGAAGGCTGCATCATGATGCGCAAGTGCCATCTGAATACCTGTCCGGTCGGGATCGCGACACAAGATCCTGAATTGCGCAAGAAGTTCAACGGCAAGCCGGAACACATCGTCAATTATCTGTTCTTCGTAGCCGAAGAAGCACGGCAGTTGATGGCGAAGCTCGGCTTCAGGACAATCAACGAGATGGTCGGCTGCGTCGACAAACTCAAGATCACGAAAGCCGTCGACCACTGGAAAGCCAAGGGGTTGGACCTCACGCCGCTGCTGACGGCTCCGGATGTGCCGGCGGATGTGCCGCGTTATTGCGTGCAGAAGCAGGACCATGGTCTCGCCGACATCCTCGATAACAAGCTTGTGGATCTCTGCAAGGCTGCGATCGAGAAGGGTGAGAAGGTCACGCTCGATCTTCCGATCAGGAACATCAACCGGACGACCGGCACGGTGCTCTCCAGCAAGATCGTGAAGAGGTACGGGCCGGACGGATTGCCGGAAGACACCATCTCGATTAAATTTACCGGCTCGGCAGGCCAATCGTTCGGAGCTTTCCTTGCGAAAGGCATCACGCTGACGTTGGAAGGGGAGTCCAACGACTATATCGGCAAGGGATTGTCCGGTGGCAAGATCATCGTCTTCCCGCCCAAGAACATTTTGTACAATCCGGAAGAGACGATTTTGATCGGCAATACGTCGCTCTATGGGGCCACGCAGGGTGAGGCCTATTTCTATGGGATGGCGGGGGAACGGTTTGCCGTGCGGAACAGCGGGGCACAGGCCGTCGTCGAAGGGACGGGCGATCACGGATGTGAATACATGACCGGCGGTGTGGTCGTGGTGCTCGGCAGGACTGGCCGCAACTTTGCGGCTGGCATGTCTGGGGGAGTGGCGTTCGTGCTGGACGACGGTGGGACATTCCAGAGCCGTTGTAACACTGGGATGGTCGAACTGGAGCCGGTGACGACGAAGGAAGACAAGCAACTGCTCCACGGGTTGATCACGAAACACTTCATGTATACGGGGAGTAGGAAGGCCAAACAGGTCCTCGATGCGTTCGAGGCCACCTTGCCGAAGTTTGTCAAGGTCATGCCGGTCGACTACAAGCGTGTCATAGAAGAACGGAAGCGGAAGGCGAGCGCGGTACACTAGTTGGTGAGGAGTGAAGGGTAAGGGGTAAAGAGGTTAGAAGAGAAAAGATGGGAGACCCGAAAGGTTTCATAAAATACGCCCGTGAGGGCCCGAAGCGTAAGCCGATCGAACTGCGTGTGCTCGATTGGAAGGAGATGTACGAACCGATCTCCGAGGACAGGCTGAAGACCCAGGGCGCGCGCTGCATGGACTGTGGCGTGCCGTTCTGCCAAGGGAACACCGGTTGCCCGGTCGTGAATCTGATTCCCGAATGGAACGATCTTGTCTATCGCGGTCGTTGGAACGATGCATTGAAAGCGCTGCACACGACGAACAACTTTCCCGAGTTTACGGGACGGCTCTGTCCTGCGCCCTGCGAAGGGGCTTGTGTGCTGGGCATCAATGAGGATCCGGTCTCCATCCGCATCCTCGAATGGAACATCGTCGATCGTGGCTTCAACGAAGGCTTCGTGACACCGGTCCTACCAGTTGTTCAGACCGGCAAGACCGTGGCGATCGTCGGCTCCGGTCCGGCGGGGTTGGCTGCTGCGCAACAACTGGCTCGGGCCGGCCATGAGGTGACGGTCTTCGAAAAATCCGATCGGATCGGAGGCCTGCTTCGCTATGGCATTCCCGACTTCAAAATGGAGAAGTGGGTCATCGACAGACGGTTGGAACAGATGAAGGCCGAAGGGGTGAAGTTCCAAACCAGTGTCGCCGTCGGTAAGGACATCACCGGCGAACAGTTGCGCCAACAGTTCGATGCGGTGGGATTGACGATGGGCGCCGAGCAGGCCCGCGAGTTGCCGATCCCGGGACGTGAACTGAAGGGTGTGCATCTTGCGATGGAATACCTCACCCAGCAGAACAAGCGCACGGCAGGCATTCAGTTTAGTGATGAACCGCTCACGGCAAAAGGCAAGCGAGTGGTCATTATCGGTGGCGGCGATACTGGCTCCGACTGTCTCGGCACCGCACACCGTCAAGGCTGCGTGGAGGCGCATCAATTCGAGTTGCTACCGGAACCACCGCCACAGCGGGCTGCATCCACACCGTGGCCGCTCTGGCCGATGCAACTACGCACGTCCCACGCCCATGAAGAAGGCTGTGACCGGCAATGGAGTGTGTCCACCACGAAATTTACGGGCCACGATGGCCATGTCACTAAACTCCATGCCACCCGAGTTAAGTTTGAAAACGGCAAGTTTGAACCGATGTCCGGTACCGAGTTTGAGATAAATGCTGATCTGGTGCTGCTGGCGATGGGCTTCACCGGTCCTGTCAGGAACGGTCTGCTCGACAACCTGGGCGTGAAGTATGACGCCCGCGGAGTGGTATCAGTGGGCGAGAATTTCATGACCAACCTCGACGGCGTCTTTGCCGGCGGCGACACGAAACGCGGCGCCTCACTCATCGTCTGGGCGATCGCCGAAGGGCGCAAAATGGCGGCAGGGATCAATCAGTATCTGCAGGCCGGGAAGTCTGCAAAAACCGGCCGCTAAAAATGCCTTCCGACTACGTTCTTGCATTGCTGCATTAACTGCCACATGCCTAGAGATTGTTGGCTTCGACTGCTTGCTCGACGGGTTTCGTTGAAAGGCGCCGTCTCGAACAGCCTTAAGAAATCACGTCATTGACATAGATTTGTCTGAAATGTAGCCTGTCCTCGTTTCGCCACCTCAAATACATAGATATCCCCACACATGAGTGCAAATCTTGAGCGATTTCAGAAGGACCTAGAGAAGCTCATTACTACAGGGCATCGCCTTGAGCTCGCGATGCAGCAACACTGTATGCCGGAGGAGTTCGAGAGGCAGGTCAGGGAAGGACTTGGGGAGGAGACGGACAAGTTCATCAAGGAATTGCCTTCTTTCAAGGGTGGATATCAACGGTGGTACTCGGAAGCTCTTGCTTTAATCAGGCAACTATTGCCAGATCGAGTTGAGGATTTTGTACGGCACTATCAAAAACCAAAAGGGCGAAAAGACATCACGTCCGATAACTATCGGATCGAGGACTGCCTTCAGGGCCTTAGTGTCACGAGGGGTTCTTACAAAGAGAAGGTTGTGGGATTGGAGGCAGCGTTACCTCATTTTGCACAGCAGTTGGCAATTGTAGAGGCAGCCCGGGCTAGGTTTGAGAGTTCTCTTTTTGAGATGCGCCAGTTGATGCAAGCAGATTTTCTAGATTCGGAGATGGCAGCTGCTGAAGAACTTGCGAGACATAAGTATGTGCGAGCGTCTGGCGCATTGGCTGGTGTGGCTATTGAAAAGCATCTAGCCCAAGTATGTGCAGACCATAGCATACCTATCTCGAAGAAAAACCCCACTATTTCTGACTTCAACGAAGCACTCAGGTCCAATGGCGTCATAGACGTTCCGCAATGGCGCTTTATTCAGCATCTTGCCGACATTAGAAACTTGTGCGACCACGGACGTAAGCCAGAGCCGACACCGGAGCAGGTTACCGATCTCCTGGCAGGTGTAAAGAAGACCATAAAAACTGTCTCCTAAAGTGAGGCCGCCCATGAGGGAATTGGCGTCTGGCCTGACTATCTGAATCCAAATGACAAATCCTCCAAGAACCATTGCTTTCACCTGCTACAGCCCGCCTCGTTGACAGTGTTCTGCCCAGGAACGTAGCCTGTCTCCCGTCCTACCACATTCAAAAGTCCAGAGGAGGGCTATCATGGCGGCTGTTGATTATTTCCTGAAGATCGCTGGGATTGAGGGCGAGAGCAATGATTTGAAGCACAAGGGAGACATTCAGCTGGATTCATGGTCGTTTGGGGGCACACAAACGGGTGGTGAGCATTTCGCCGGCGGTGGGGGCGGGGGTAAGTTCTCGGCACAAGATTTTCATTTCACGACGAAGCTCAGCAAGGCTTCGCCGAAACTCTTTCAGGCCTGTGCCACTGGTGAACGGTTGAAGAATGCGACGCTCGTGGCGAGAAAGGCAGGCGAGGGACAGCAGGAGTACTACAAGATTACGTTCAGCGACTGTCTAGTGTCTTCCTATCAGCAGGGTGGGGCTGTCGGGTCGGCCCTTATTCCAACGGATCAGGCGTCGTTGAGCTTCGGGAAGATTGAGATCGAGTACACGGAGCAAAAGGCAGATGGTTCGCTCGGAGCAATTGTGAAGGGTGGCTATGACTTGAAGCTCAATAAGACTGTCTAGCAGGATGCGGAAAAAGTCCGCCAGCGGCGTTCTCGCATCGCTCAGAGGCTCAACGATGAAGAGGAGACAGCCCAGTGGAGTCTATCCGTTCACCAAGATCCATCAGAAGGGTGAACGGATCACACGGAGTGCGGTATGGACCTCCTCGCCTCTTCGCTCACTGCGGCCTTGTTCGCGGAACGGCGCGTCTTGGCGCGCCGGGGCTGGGTGGGTGAGAACAGCGGCCTTTTTGCGCATCCTATATGGCTAGCCTCGTCTCACACCTCGATATCCGAGACTGCTACAGAGATCGGAATGAGTTTTCCAACAGCCTGCTAGGGGAAGCTGGATGTGTTCGGGAAAAACTCCAGAAAGAAGACGTTTACGCGGCGACGGTGCTGAGAACCGATTCTGCTTCAATAGATTGCTTCGAAATAGCAGGAGCTTTGCAGCCTTCGACCAGATCGGTGAATCGCTCACGGACTCCCTGTGCGTACCGAAGAAACTCGATCCCGAACTGGTTGTCTTTGTGCCATCGCACGATTGAGACCTCGACGGCGAGCGGAGATTCCGTTTCAGGGGCCTCGACGTGCAGCGCGAGGTAGCTGCCTGGCGTCAAGGCGATATTACTCTGCATTCGGCATCCCGTTGGAGAAAGATCGAAGAGGGTTCCTTCTCCTGCGCCATTGTCGGTCTGGACGCTGGCGGGGTACCGGACATATTTCCTTGAGCTGCATCGGGGCTGCATATCAACCTCGCTGTTAGTGCCTTTATCGGCGGTGCCGGGTAAAACTTAAATGAGCTGGCTATACAATTTCCTCCTCCTCGGGTTTCTGCTGGACCCAAATCCATTCGTGCCTGTATTGTACGTGTCACTCTTAGTCTGGAGAACCGAGCAATGACTCAACAAACCTATCCCAGAAGCCCCAAAGCTCTTCTTGGCGGTATCGCTCATCTCGGAAGGTTTATTGACAAGATTAGGCTTCGGAGCGCCGGGCAGATTCAGGACTACAACTACATCACGGTGGGGTTCGATAAGTCTCTCGTCGATTTTCTTGGGATCGACGCGCAATCGTTCGAGCAGCGCGTATTAGCTGGTGGGACGGATGAGGAGCTGCTTGCCTGGGTAAAAGTCAACGGCTGCAAGCTGTCTGAGCAGGAAGTCGCGCAATGGTCACAGACTCTACTGGTTTCCGGCCCGAAAGATGATGCAGCTCGTCGGCGGTTTCAAGACCGCCTTCAAGCTATCGCAAACAAGCGTGGCGTGGCCGTGAGCTCCTTGCCAGCTGTGACGACCTGGGTGGATGTGATCGAACTTGATGAAGAACGTCTCTGAGTATCGTGGCCTCTCCATGCCAGACCCTCGTCTCCTCCGGTTTCTCGGTCTTATTGCCATTCTGAACGTGCTGCATTTGGTCGACCATATCCTACGCGGTGACTTTCACTGGCCGATTGACGAGCAGTCGGTGGGGTTCATCGGCGTGGCAACCATTATCCTGGGTGGGATGGGACTTGGTGTGCGGCTCTATCGGTCAGGCCTGGTCGGACCACGGTTCTGGGTGATGGTTGGAGTGCTTGGTTTGGGGCTGGGTGGCTTTCGCATTTCAGCCCGATGACTGACCAGCCGGTGTCGGTCATCTACCATGCGTATACGGCTCTCTGGGCAGGGAGTTTGGCGGTAGGTTGCCTGTTCCTGCTTATGTTCTCTGTATTGGGTGCGACTGCCTTGGCAGCATCTCTGTGTAGACGAGGCGATGGGCTGTGAGTCGCCAAACCCAATTGGCGCTATCTCAAGTCTGTCCACCCGCCTGTTTGTGAACGAAAGGCCAGTTGGCGCGTCGTGGTGCGAATCACAGTCACGTCGTTGGTCTGGTCGATGGATTGCATCTGTTCGTGCGCCGACCAGCGCATGGCAAAGAAACCTCCGGTGAACGCGGAAAACGCCAGGGCGCGCTCAGAGGTAATCACAACGATGACATGGCCGCGACCCTGCAGTTGTTTGACGGTTTCATTTGGCCCCAATGCGTCGCTGAACCAATGGCCACGGCTCTCTTGAAATCCATGGACTCGCCGGCTGGTCTGCACCACGAGCAGGCGTGGTAGTACATGATGTCGTTCAACCTGCTCTTCGACACCCAACTGCACCTCTGTCCATCGACGTAAGCCGGAAGAAAAGCCCAAAAGCCGGCGGGTGGTCTGGGCAAAGCCGGCTGGCCCCTGGGCCGCCGTGGTGACAAGTGTCTCATTGACCCCCAATGGTTCCTCAACCGGACTGCCACCTCCTGGGAGCGCAATGACTCTGTCTTTGACGACTGTGACCAGGACATCGATCTGGCGAACTTGTGCGAGGACGGGACTTGAGCCCAGGGAAACTAGGATCATAAGAGCAAGCGTGGCGCAATTAGTGGTGGAAAGCATCGGCATCCCGTTCGCAGGGCTGGTTTAGTGTCGCCTACTCATAGAGCATCTTGCAACAGATCGCGCCGGAGGTTCTCATGGAGAGCCATCGTGGAAATACAGCGCCATCGGCCCGTTAGGGCCGACGACCGGTACTTGTTTTGTGTTGAATGGCGATAGATTCTACAGGGAGGGGAGCGTCAGCAACTTCTTCATTTCGCAGTGTGCCAGAACAACGTCGGGGGCGCGCTGCAGCGCCTCATAGTAACTGCGCTCATATCCGTCACCGAGTTCCGAGGGGCGAATGAGTGATCGCACCTCGGTCAACAAGACCGCTACATCATCGATGCTCAATTGGTCCTTGCCATCGAGCAATTCATCGATACGGACGACCATGTTGGAAAGCGGATGCAGCCAGGTAAACCACGGGTCGTTCATCACCAATTGTAGGAGTTGGCCGGTGCTGTCCACTCGGCCGTAAATGCGCTCATAGGTCAGCTGCTCGGCGACGATTAAGGCCTTATGCAGCCCTAAGAGTCCATACCGAACATCCGCCAATGTTTTCCTGAGCGGGTTGGTTTCTCGAATCTGTGTCTGTTTCGATGAAAGAGCCATATGAATAATCCTAACAGGTCAATGAGAAAATAGGGACTCAGGGGCTTTCATGTGTGAACAGTCAACCACGTTATATGCTCTTATCGGAGATCAAGGGTTTGTTCTGTAGTCGCAACAGGGGGCATGGCGATGGGTTTGTTGGGGGCAGATACTCATCGCTATCATTCGAGCCGAGTCGAGTCTGTGGCGCACCGGAAGTCAGCGTCATTATTCAGGTAATTCTGAAGACAGGGAAACAGTAGCCTGCCGCCGGTTCGGATTCTGTGCACCCGTTCCTTCCGAAGACATATGTTTCTCTGGGCTGAGAAGGTTCCCATAGAAGGCAAATAGCTCGCCGGTTAGACGGGCTGCGTTCTCCGGATCGGTTGGGTGTTTTCTCCGGATGTAGTCGTTGAGCACCAGGCCTTGGGCGGTTTTATGGACATGCGGCTGGTCCAGGTTCATACGGTAGCGCTCGATGGCGTTGGCGACGCGACTGATGAAGATCACGGTGCCATCTGGTTCCAGCCGCTCGATGACTCCCACATGGGTCAGAGGATCGTTCAACTTGCCGTCACCGTTAAAATCCCATGTATTATCGAAAAACACGAGATCGCCTGGGCTGACATTCGACTCTCGATGAAGGGTGCCATGTTGACGCACATGGTTGTGAATGAGTCTAACGCCGTTCCCTTTCGGATCATTGAACGCTCCACGATACAGATCGATCCCGTGCTCCAGGAAGATGGCACGTGTCACCCCTGCACAGTCGTAGGCGATCCGCTTGCCCTGGCTTGCAATGGCCCGTGCTCCGACGAGCCGTGCTGCAGACTCGACGATGGCTAATCGACTGGGGAGAGATGTCACGAAGGATGATGGGTGACTCCCTGGGGCTGAACTGGGAGCAGGCTGCGGCAATGCCGGTACGTCACGAGGCTCCATCTTGCTTGCTGAGAGTGGGGGTGCAATGATTGCTCGCTTCAGCGTCTGAGCCGGCTGGGTGCAGCCCACGAGAGTCGTGATCGCAAGAACAGCTATGATCAGGACGAATGGCATCGGTGGTTACCGCACGTTTACAAATCGGCCTTGGGCTGTCTGCCGAAGCGCATCGATGTCTTCACGCCGGGTGACTGAAAGCGGAACCGTCTGGGTCAATTCTTCGATGAGCAGGTCGGTCGTGAGCAGAGTTTTTTCATGCAGCGCTCGATAGAGGGCCGTGACCACTGCCTGTTCGATTTCCGAGCCGCTGAAGCCGTCGCTTGCGCTGACGATCTTGCTTAGGTCAAACGTCTTGCTGTCCTGCTTCCGGAGGCCCAGGTGAATCTTCCAGATGGATTCCCGTTCGGTATGGTCTGGCAGATCGACGAAAAAGATCTCATCGAATCGCCCTTTGCGCAGGAGTTCGGGCGGCAATGACGACAGATTGTTGGCTGTGGCGACGACGAATACGTCCTGCTTTTTTTCCTGGAGCCAGGTGAGAAAGGCACCGAAGAGTCGGCGACTCAACCCTGCGTCGGCGTCGCTGCTTCCTCCGCCGGCGACCATCGCTTTCTCGATTTCGTCGATCCAGAGGACAATCGGGGACAAGGATTCCGCCATTTCAATCGCCTTGCGGAAATTCTTTTCCGATTCGCCAACAAACTTGTCAAATAACCGGCCGGCATCGAGTTTCAAGAGCGGGAGTTTCCATTCCCGTGCGATGGCCTTGGCGGCGAGCGACTTGCCGCAACCCGGCACCCCCACCAACATGATGCCGCGAGGCGGGGTGAGATTGAGCGCTTTGGCTTCGGCGGTAAACCCTACTTGGGCGCGATCCAGCCATGACTTCAGATTGGTGAAACCTCCCAACTCAAACCGATTGTCCTCCATGGGATAGTATTCCAAGAGGCCACCGTCCTTGATCGCCTGCACCTTACGTTGCAGGATGGTTTGGACATCCCCGGGAGAGAGAGAGCCTCGTTCCACGATGCATTGGGCGATGACCTGACGAGCTTGATGGAGCGTCATCCCCTGTAAGGCGCGGAGGATCGCATCTGACGCGTGGGTTGTGGGGCCGTTGTCGGCTGCCTTGGTCTCGCTGATCGAGTTGAGCATACTGTGCACAAGAGTTGTCGAGCGTGGGCGAGCGGACGTTCGAGGTCCCAGCGATTGGAGCAGGCCCCGTAGCATGGATTGAAGTTCGTCTCGATCCGGCAGTTTCAGCTCGAGTCGCACCGCGATTTTATCCAGGTCCATTGGTAGCGAGATCGGCTGACCGGTCAGTACGCAGGTGGCCCGTGATCGGCTGTAGATGCCTGCGACCTCTCGAAGTTGTCGGCAGACAGCGGGATCTTGCAGATGCGGTCCAAGATCCTTGAGCCAAAACACCGCCTCTACGGTCAACCCATGAAGGTGCTGAAGGACCGCCAAGGGGGTCGCGGTCATCTTACTGAGGGTTGCGCCCTCGTCGGCGCGGGTGAGCCCTCTGGTGATGGACCACTCGAAAAGCGGCATGCGCTCCTGCGCCGCGACCGATTGTAATAAGGCCAGGACCCGCTCCTCCTCCACCGTTTCAATGACGACGAGAGGATGGGAGGAGCGAATGAGAGTACGGAGATCGTGCACGCTGGTCGACAGAGCCATCGGAGGGCAATGCTAGCACGAGGCTTCGGACGGACCAAGAAAACCGGTGATTGTGACCGTCGCTTGTCGAAGGCTTATGTCTTGGCTGGACTTTCGAGTGCCTTGTTGATTTCGTTGATGAGGCGGCGTTCGATTTCGCTCGTTTCTTCGTGGCTCACGGTTAAGATGCGCCCCCCCTGTGCGACTCGTTCGAATTCCGCCTTCACGCCGAGCTTGGTGAGACTATCAGGAAGCGCTTGAAGAGAAATGAGGTATTGATTTCTCGAGCCCGTCACTTCGAGCGAGGCCGGGTTGGAGATCTTGCGCTCCGTCACATAGACGGCCCGTTGATCGGTTTTGACGCTGACTTTCAAGTGGTATCCGTTACGGGCCAGTGCGTCCTCAACGACTTTGGCCACGGCCGGCATAGGCCGAGGGAGTGTATCGGACTGGGCGCCTTTCTCCTCGACTTTGAGGGATTCCGTCATCTGCGCGGCAATCATTCGCTTGGTCTCAGCCAGTTGGAGTTCTAGTTGCTCAAGTTGGTGTTTCGCGTCCGCCTTTGCGGCTTCCGTCGTGCTCTTGGCGTCCCGAAGTTCTTGATTGAGGAGATCGATCTGCTGCTGCATGACCTTGCTCCCATCCTGTAAAGAGCTCAGGAGGGACTCTTGTTTGGCGACCTGTCTCTTGAGCACTTCGTTTTCCGCGCGGAATGGGCTGTCATCCGGAGTACATCCAAAGACAGCCAAGATCAATAGAATTCCGACCTGTAATGACCATCGAACAAGCAGCGTTTCGTTGTGCACGCGAGAGTCCTCCCAATTCGGTGGGTGGATTATCTACACTTCTGATGAACTTGTCCATGTGATATCCAATATGTGACCGTTCCAGAGATTCACCGGTATGCCTTGTGGGTGAACGTCACGGTCGCATGCATCCTGTCGTTGTTGCCCTTGCTTTTCATGCAGTTGCCGGTGGCGATGGAGAGAGAGCAGACTGTTCTGAGTCCTATAGCGGGAGGACTATGGTCTATACGGCCGGATCATTGAGGGCGAATTTCCCACGTCTCAGATCCAATTGGTCCCATTGGAACACAGGGTGGTGCCTTGGCACGCTAACCATGGTGGATCTATAGTCTGCTCGCTTGCGCTTCCTGCTCGTTGGACTGTAGCATGCCCGTATAATGACTGCCTTGATTCGGAAGACCTTCTCGGTTCCACCCCTCGGTTGTAACTGCTCAATCATCGGTGATCCCGTCACGAAGCAAGCGGTCGTTATCGACCCCGGCGGCGCGCCGGAGCGAATTCTCCAGGAAGTGCAGCAACTGGGGTTCACCGTCAACCGCATCCTCCATACGCACGCCCATCTCGACCACTTTCTGGCCTCCAGCGAGATCAAGAAGGCGACCGGAGCGGCGATTTGCCTGCATCAAGACGATCTGCAACTGTGGAATAACCTCGAACTGCAATGTCGGGTTTTTGGAGTGTCATATGTGCCGGCACTGGCTCCGGACCATTGGCTGACGGATGAAGAAAAAGTGATGCTGGGGCAGGTGCCGATCGTAGCGCTTCATACACCAGGCCATACGCCTGGATCGATGAGCTTTCATGTGCCGAACGACAAACTCCTGTTGGCTGGTGACACACTTTTCCGGGGAAGCATCGGCCGGACCGACTTATGGGGCGGTAACTTTGAGACTATCGAGGAATCAATTCGTGAGCGACTCTACACCCTTGATGAGTCTACTACGGTTGTGACTGGCCATGGGCCGGACACCGAAATTGGTCTCGAAAAAGAATCAAATCAGTTTGTTCGTGTGTGAGCACTACTCTCTGGTCATACGCTCTTTGAGGCGCTCGATTCGCTTGTCGGTGGATTGCTTGATAAAGGTCATATTCTCGGCGAGATGTTGCTGGGCGTTGATCTTCCCTTCATCGCGACGTTTTTGCTGATCGAGACCAAACTGCCCGATGACCGGCCCATCTTCCTTGTTGAGTTCTTTCCAGATCTCGGTACATCGTGATTGTTTGGCGGTCGGATACTTGTCGCAGGGCGGATCGGCAGCCGAAACAACCGAAGTGGTTAGAGTGAGGCTGATGATCAGCGCTGACAAGCTCCACCAAGATTGATTCATGTCACGCTCCACTCGAATAACTGTTCGCCAATTGAGACACCATACCATAAGCCGCGATGTCGCGCAGACCCTTCGGACCTATGAGAAGGATGCCGAGATTTTTCTCAAGCATTGGGGAATGAAGAGATACAAGCGTCCATTGCTGCTAACGCAGTGGCTGAAGCTCCTGCACCCTTGCGCGGTTCTGCTCGATCTAGGCTGTGGCGCAGGACAGGATTCCCGCTGTCTCGCTTCCCTGGGTCACCGAGTGATCGGTCTTGATCGAACGATGCCTTTGCTGCAATTGCAGAAAGACGCTCGCCTTCCGTCCCGTTTCTACTTGCCGATATGAGAGCGCTTCCGATTCAAGCCGGCAGTCTGGACGGGATCTGGGCGGCGGCGTCATTAATTCACTTACAGAAGAGGACTGTAATCAGCCTCTTGGCTGCGCTTCGTTATCTGATGAAACCAGAAGGGCTCTTTGCGGCGCCGCTTACCTATGGACGCAACAGCCGCTTCGAGCGAACAGGCTGGATGCCGGGCCGCTATTTTGCCAGATGGGGAAAAGACGAACTGGCACGGACGCTCCGCAGAAAAAGATGGACTGTTCTATCGGTACGGGTGGTGATTAATCAGGAACGGAAGGAGAGGTGGATCAATGTCGTCGCTGCGAGAGTGAGCGAACAGATGCGGCTTGCCTAATTGCGAGCCAGCTCACCACAGAATCCTCAGCATTCTACATGACTGGCCGATTGGCGTATTGCACCAACGCTTCTATTCCCCCTGAGAGCATCTGCTAGCTTTGAGGATCTTATTTCTCACCTCATCTAAGGAAATGGTTATAAGACTAAGTTGGAGTCATCACGTAGACCTTGTCTTGGAAGGTGTAGTAGCCACCGTTATCTTTGTCCGTTGAAATGCACGCTGGTGAGAAGATGATGGCACAGCCAAAGATATCGCCCAGGACCCACCAGGACCAGGTTCTCGTCAAAGTCATGGTCTGTGGTTCATACCCGTCTTTGGTGATGACTGCCTGGTGGTCCTCTTTTCGGTTGAGCGAGACTGTTCCCGGTGCGAGCATGTGTACGCGGTCATCGACGACCACCTCGGCATCAAGTGGAGTGGTGAAGATCGTAACCGACTGATGGTCGCCGTGCCACCAAGTGCCGCAGCCGGAGAGCGAGACCAGTCCCAAGAGCAGAGCGATACTTCTAAATCGTAATTGGCCGGCCCGGCGTGTCATAGCGATTTCTCCTCGCTGATAGATCTCCTGCGAGGCATTCTTCCACTGACCAGCTGGTTCTTCTAGCGGATTCGAAAATCTTGCAGGAGGGGTTTTAAGGGGGGTGTCGAATTGGAGGCCGTTGAAGTAATATTGCGTGACGCTGGGACTACACAGGAGACCAGGATCTCACCGACTCAAGCGGAAACGCTTCAAGGGTGATCGAAAAGGCCGTCCAGCAAGGCCACAGCGAGCGAAAGGTCGAGGCGTACGTGGTTGGTACGTTGAGACCTTGAGCGAAGCGAGAACGCCGCTGGCGGACTTTTTCAACATCCTGTCAGATCTTCATGGCCTCGTTTACTTCATGCAGCGTTGCATTGGCGACCGCAGCAGCTCGTTTGCTGCCGGCATCGACAATTTCATTGACGCGGGATGGCTCTTGCATGAATTTGGCGCGTTTGTCCCAGATCGGTGCCAACTGTTCCACCATGTGGTCCGCCACGAGTTTCTTGCAGTCGATACAGCCGATCGCAGCGGATCGGCAGTCTGTGTTGACCTGGTCTTTGATCTTTTGTGGGGAGTAGATGTTGTGGAATTCGTAGACGGGACAGAGGTCGGGATTGCCTGGGTCGGTCCGCCGCACACGGGCTGGGTCGGTGACCATGGTCTTGAGCTTCTGCCGAACGACCGGTTCGGTATCAGAGAGGTTAATCGTATTGTTGTAACTCTTGCTCATCTTTCGGCCATCGGTGCCAAGCACCTTGGGAAACTTGGTTAGGTGTTCCTTCGGCTCAGGAAAGACTGTTGTTTTGTAGATATCGTTGAATCGCCGGGCGAGCTCTCTCGTCAGTTCTAGATGGGGGAGTTGATCCTTCCCTACCGGAACAAAATCGGGTTTGTACAAGAGGATGTCGGCGGCTTGTAGGACTGGGTAGCCGAGAAAGCCGTAGGTCGTGAGGTCTTTTTCCTTGATCTCCTCCTGTTTCTCCTTGTAGGTCGGGTTGCGTTCCAGCCATGAGACAGGCGTCATCATCGAGAGTAAGAGATGCAGGATCGCATGTTCCGGAATCCGCGACTGGATAAAGATCGTTGATCGTTCTGGGTCGATACCGCCGGCCAGCCAATCGATCAGCATCTCCTGCACAAAGGGACGAATGCGACTTGTGTCGGCATAGTTCGTCGACAACGCGTGCCAGTCGGCGACGAAGAAATAGCAGTCATACTGTTCTTGCAAGGCCTTCCAGTTTTCTAAGGCGCCAAGATAGTTGCCGAGATGCATAAGGCCGCTGGGCTGCATGCCGCTGAGGACTCGTCTGCGAGGTGTGGTCATTCTGCGACTCCTGGACGGAGACCGAGTGCTGTTGACAAGATTGTCCCGGACAGTCCCTTGGCAAAGGTTCCGGTGATCATGTGGATAACGCCTAGTTCCTTGTCGAATACGATGAGCCCCACCAGGATGAGCATGCCATACGGCTCCAATCGCGCGAGTGTCATCGCTGGTTTTGGTGGGAGCAGCGCCGTTAGGATCCGGCCGCCGTCGAGCGGGGGGATGGGAAGCAGGTTGAAGAGTGCGAGAAACACATTGATCATGACGGAATAGAGCGCCATGACGGCAATTGGGCGAAGGAACATGGTTGCAAGGAGGCCTGAAGACTCTTCAGCCTCGGTGGCGCTGCGAGGCGACAAGGTCGGTTCGAACGTCAGGATCAACGCCAGGAGCAAGGCACTGACGACGGCGAGCAGCAGGTTCATCCCCGGTCCGGCAGCTGCCACAAGTGCCATGTCGCGTCGAGGCTGGTGCATATTCCGAGGGTCAATCGGAACCGGCTTGGCCCAGCCCAACAGAAAGCTCCCAGGCAATATCAAACAGATGAGCGGCAAGATAATGGTACCGAACGGATCGATATGGGCCAGTGGATTGATGGTGAGCCGTCCTTCACGTTTTGCGGTCGAATCACCGCATTTCTCCGCCATCCACCCATGCGCATATTCATGGAGAACCATCGCGAACAACAGGGGGAGCCCCATATACGAGATTGTGTGGATGATCTGTGAGAGGGGGTTCATGAGTGGTCAGTTCTCGCCCCAGTCCGAATAACCTGCAGGATGTTCAAAATGGCCACTGATCTCACCCTCCCACCCCGACGCGCCAAGACGCGTCTCTCCGCATGCAAGCCCGCAGGGAGCGAAGAGGCGAGGAGGTATATACCGCACTTCGTGTGATCCGTTCACCCTGCCGATAGATCTTGGTGAACGGATAGATTCCACTGGTCTGTCTCCTCTTTACCATTGAGCCTCTGATTTACCATTGAGCCTCTGAGTGACACGAGAACGAAGCTGGAGGACTTTTTCAGCATCCTGCTAATCCAACTGCACAAACTTACCTTGTTTCACCTGCAGAAGAAAGAGCGGGCGGTGCAGGGTGCCGTCTGGTCCGAAACCTGCGGGTCCGGCGAGTGTCGGCAGGTTGCGTTGCGTCATGAGGAACTCGTGGAGTGCTTCGCCGGACGTTGCTCCGTGGCGGACTCCTTCGATGACGACTCTGGCTGCATCATATCCCTGCATGGTGAAGAGCGAGGGGGTGGACTGAAAGCGCTTATGGTACCGCTGAACGAACTCCTGCACGGCGGGATTCGGGCTGTCGGCGAAGAAGCCGTCCACGAATGTTGCGCCGTCCACTGTCCGGTCGGCGGTGCGGGCAAAGTCCTGTGAGTTCCAGCCGTTGGTGCCCAGCAATGGCGCTTTGATGTCATGGAACGCCAGCTGTGCGGCGAGAAGGCCAATCTCGTGAGAGCGACTGGGGATGAAGATCGCGTCAAACCCCGGAGTATAGAGGATGCGCTTTTCGTTTCGACTGAGGGGCTTGCCGGGCTGTCGTGGTATGTCAACTGGAACCGACAGCCCATACTTTTTCAGGTCTTCGGCCTTGAGCCGTTGGATCTGCGGGCCAAAATCCGTTTCCCCTTCCTTAAACGCTTCCATGGCAATAATTTCGCCGTCGAACCGACGTACCTCCTGCGCGAAGAGGCGAGCGAGTTCTCGCCCATAGACGGTGTCGGGGTGGAGGATGCAGAATCGTCTGTAGCTCTGTTCTTTCGCCGCATAGGTTGCGATGCGTTCGGCTTGCATGGCGTAGGTCAACGACGTGCTGAAGAGGTAACTGCCCAACCGACGGACATTGGGGAGTGTGGCAGCCGGTGTAATCAACGGGATTCTTGTTTTTTGCGCCATTTCAGCCATGACCGGAAGATTTTTTGACAGCATCGGACCGATGACGACGAGTGGACGGTCGTCATGAAGCAGCGTCAAGAGATCGTCCAAAAATCCATGCCGGTCGGCATCATGATCCTTCACGATCAATCCAACGGATGGGCTGCCAGGTTGCTCACGAGCCCGTTCGACCGCCAACTGAATGCCCTCCAAGACGTCATTGGCGAAGGCGGACAAGTGGCCCGATAATGGAAGGACGGCTGCGATAAAATACTGGTTGGCCTTCAACCTCGTCTTGATGAGTTCCAGCGATTCGCTTGCCTTTGGGACGGAGGGATGAGCAGGAAACGCAGCGAGAAAATGCCGGGCCTCTCGCTCTGCCAAGTGGTCTTCGCTTCGCCCGATGTAGTAATCGATCAGGCGAAGGGATGCGAGGTCGCCGGGATACGAACGAGGA
The DNA here is from genome assembly GCA_001464735.1 of Nitrospira sp. Ga0074138. Lineage (GTDB taxonomy): Bacteria > Nitrospirota > Nitrospiria > Nitrospirales > Nitrospiraceae > Nitrospira_D. Next base: position 99,717 of record LNDU01000056.1, on the reverse strand, counting down.
TAGGCATCACGCACTCGGGTCAGCCCTTTTTTGTCCAACTTTTCGATGATGAATTGGCGAATTTGCTCCCGTGCCTCCGCCATCTGCGCATCGGAGCTGCCGGCCATGCCCTCCAGCAAGGTATGGATGGCTCGGACATAGTCCCGCTTTTGAGCGAATGCTTCGGCAGTTAACTGTTGTGCCTCACGTTTGGTTGTGTCGTCGAGTGTCGCTGTCCGCACTTGCGCCAGCAAGGGCAACGCCAGGTCGATATTGCCCATCACGGCATGGGTGCGGGCCAACAGGAGCTTGCCTCGGTCCAGGAGATCGGATTCGGGAAACTCCGTCTGAAGTTGATTGAGAGAGCGAAGCGCCTCTCCATAGTCCTTCATCCCGTAGAGCGCGGCGCCTAGCAGCAGGTAAGTATCATCAAGGTATTCAGGTGGTGGAGTGGTCGTCAAGAAGCGACGCAAGACTGTGACGGCGGATTCCGGATCGCCTTTTTCGATCAGGTGCTTGGCCTGGTTCAAGACCGGTGGGTTTGGAGGAATGATCTTGACGGGATCTGCTGCCTCTGCTCTGCCCGGTTGAGTCGACAGGAGGCCGACTCCAAGCGTCAGAGTAAGAGCCATAGCGACCAACAGCGGCGGCCATGCAGAGCTGGAAGAGGGGTTATACGAGTGGGTGAGCATTACGTTCGATCGGCGGTAGGCCGTAGCAGACTAGTATCGGAAAGGGTGCGACCTGTCAAGGAGAACTACAGCGGCATCATTGTACTGATGAAGTGAGTTGGCTATAGTCCATTCTCCGACCACCATGGCTGAACCAACCGCACCATTACCGGACCCTCTGCTTGAACGATATCTCAGTGAGCTGCGGGTTGAAGGCGGGCTGGCGACGAATACGCTTCAGTCTTACCGACGCGACCTCTTTCGTTTGCAGCGATACCTGATGCAGCATCAGCTCAGCATAGGAGCCCCTGTTCTCCCGCACATCATACGGTCGTTTCTCGCATCGCTCAAACGGGAGGCTCTCGCGGCTTCATCGATTGCTCGTCTAATCTCTGCCATGCGAGGGTGGTATCGCTTTCTGGTTCGGGAACACCTCGTGGAGACCAGTCCTCTCCGTGATATGACGGTGGCGCATCGGCCGGTTCGATTGCCGAAGACGTTGACGCACCAGGAAATAACGGCGCTGCTGGAGTTGCCGGCTCGTGATCGCGCCGAGGATCAACGCGATCGCGTGATGCTGGAACTGCTGTATGCAGCGGGGCTGCGGGTGTCGGAGCTTGTCGGGCTCAGTCTTTCGCAGATCGACGTGAACCTGGGCTGTGTGCGAGTCATGGGGAAAGGTGCCAAGGAGCGAGTCGTTCCGATCGGACAGACTGCGGGCACGATGTTGGTTGAGTACGTGCAATATGTGAGACCCACTCTCCTCAAAGGGCGATCGTCCCGCGTCCTGTTCATCAGCCGGCGAGGACGAGGACTCACGCGACAGGCATTTTGGAAACTGCTGCTGCAGCGAGCACGACGTGCGGGTATTTTCAAGCCGATCTCGCCGCACATGCTGCGGCATTCTTTTGCCACGCATCTGCTAGAAGGTGGAGCTGATCTGCGAGTCGTGCAATCCATGTTGGGGCATGCAGACATCGCGACGACTCAAATCTATACGCATGTGGAAGGCAGCCGGTTACGGCACGTCCATCGCCGATACTTTCCGCGACAGCGCGGTCGACGGGGGCCAGGTGTGGAAATTTCTACGAAGCGCAAATAGTTAGGAATCAGCATAGCGTGAAGTTGAATAAACGGTACGTGAACCCGTTGACAAGGAATCATGGACTTGATACCCTCCGCAGCGGTTGCCAAGAAAATCGGGCGGATAGCTCAGTTGGGAGAGCGCTGCCCTTACAAGGCAGAGGTCACAGGTTCAATCCCTGTTCCGCCTACCATGTAGAAAAAGTAGTGGTACGCAGAGACAGGATGTGTGCTTGCTGCGCGGAGGATCTGTTCCTATGTGCAGGATATGGATCGGCGACCACCGGTTTTGTCTTGTCGTGCTGTTGTTCTGCCATCGATAGACTTTGCGGGGCCGTCGTTCAGCCTGGTTAGGACGCCAGATTGTCAATCTGGAGGTCGCGGGTTCAAATCCCGTCGGCCCCGCCATTTTCTTCAAAGTTTTGGTACAATCCATTTTGCCAAGAAATCATGAACGCTGAGGAGGGAGAGTAGAGACTCGTATGTTTCAAACCGGACCACTGGGAGTTATTCTGTCGCTCGGGATCGTATCCAAGGTGGTCCTCGTCCTCCTGGTCTGCTTTTCCGTTGCGTCCTGGGCCATCATCTTCTACAAGTTGGCCGTGTTTCGCACTGCTGATGCAAGGGACCGTCATTTTATGACCTTGTTGCTGCGGGCCAGAGATGTGGAAGACGTGACTCGGCATGCGCAACAGACAATAGGGAGTCCCTGCGCAAAGATCTTTCATGCCGTGATTCAACGGATCGGCTACCTTCCCACCGAGATGAATCAAAACGGTTCCGTCGCCTATGATCGACATGTGATGGAACGGACGGCGGCCCATCTTGCGCAGGGGCAAATCGCCAAGTTGGAATCGTTTCTTCCGTTTCTTGCGACGACCGGAAATATCTGCCCGTTCGTGGGCCTCCTTGGAACGGTGATGGGAATCATCGATTCATTCCGGGAAATCGGCACCCAAGGGACAGCCAGTATTGCGGCGGTGGCACCCGGCGTTTCCGAAGCCTTGATCGCGACCGCAGCCGGATTGTTTGCTGCGATTCCAGCCGTCATTGCCTATAATTATTTTCTCGTGCGTATCAGACGTGCCGCCATGCATATGGATTCGGTTGTGGTGGAGCTCCTGGCCTTGATTCCAGCCCAAACGAAACCTGTCGCTCCAGTCTCCGTCGGAGCGAAGGGATGATGTTTGAGACGAGGCAGCGCCGATTTTTAGCGGAAATCAACGTGATTCCGCTTGTGGACGTGGTGCTGGTACTTCTTGTGATCTTTATGGTCACGGCGCCGATGCTTTATCGAGGCATGGATATCAAATTGCCGACTTCCGCGTCGAACACGATCAAGCCGGAGATCCGAGCGGTGCTCACGATCGAAAAGGATCAACGCCTGTATCTCGACAAGGATCCGGTGAGCGTCGCTCAGTTGGAGCGAAAGCTGCGAATGATGAAAACAGAGCATGCCGATGTGTCCGTGTATTTGCGTGCTGACCGGGATGTGCCATATGGAATCGTGGTTCAGGTGATGGATGGAGTCAAAAAAGCCGGTATCGAGAAACTTGGCATGGTGACTGATCCCACCGGACCTGAACGTGTCAGTGAGGGTACACCATCCCAACACAATTAGTAGTAGGATAAGGTCCACGGTGCAGGCTTGGGCATCAGCCGGCATGGTTTCGGATGATGAATGGCAGGCGACACTGACTCGTCGCTTGGGCTTTGCTGTCGTCGTTTCTCTGGTCCTGCATATTGGCATACTGGCACTGGTGGGTTGGGTTCGACTGCCAAGACATGTCGAGCGGCCTCTGGCGTCGATGGAGATTTCCCTTGCGAGTCTGCCGACGCTTCCGGAGAAAGCCGTTGAACCTCAGAAAAGTCAGCCGATTAAGAAAGAGGTCGAACAGCCCAAGCCGGTACAGCAGACGAAGCCTATCGAGCAATCCAAAGCTCTTGAGCGTCCCAAACTCATTGAACAGCCTAAATCTGCTCCTCCTGTGAAAACGGCACCCGTCTCGCTTCCGCCTGTGGTGGCAGCACCTGTTCCTCCTCCGGTGGCTCTAGCCAAACCGTCGAATGATCTCATGCGCGATATTATGAAAGATATTGAGTTGCCTCCGGATGCTCCCAAGCATGGGGACATCAGCCGGGAGGACAAGCCGAGAAAATCACCGGTAATGAAGCTGCCAGATGTACCGGTTGTGACGGAAGCAAAGGAGGCAACGCAAAAAAAGCTGGTTACCTCTCCTCAGTCTTCATCCTTGACGGAAGATCTGGCGAAGGAATTGGACGAGGAATTGAAGAAGATCAAGACGCTTGAGGTTCCCAAGGCAGCACCACCCGTAGACGTGCCGTCAAAGCCTGTGCCTCAGCTTGAAGCGAAGATACAGAGTGCCAAGGCTGTCGACGCCACATTGAAGGTTCCAGGGATGGCTCCGGGCTCCAATGCTTATCTTGCGCTTGTGCGACAACGAATCAGCAATGCTTGGAATGCCCCGCCCATGGATCTGACCAGCCATGCTTACGTCGTGGTCGTACAGTTCAGACTTCATAAGAACGGATCGGTCACCGGTGTGGCGATCGAGCAAACGTCGGGAAACGAGTACTATGATTTGGCCGGGAAACGGGCTGTTCTCAGCGCAAACCCATTGCCGATGTTTCCAGCTGATATCACGGATCTGTATTTTGATGCTCACTTCACCTTTACCGTCGGAGAGCCACAAGGATAAACCATGACGTTTCGAGTTGTTGTGTTCGTCAGCCTGTGTGTATCGATCGGCGTGGCGTGGATCATTGAATCCGGTGCCGCCGACGTCTTTCTTGAAGCCACCAGACAGGATTTCCAAAAAATTCCACTTGGAATCGCAGGGATTGAGAACCTGGGTGGATCGGAGTCACCTGAGGCTCGTGTGAAGCTGGGCACGCGGATTGAAGACGTGCTCAAGGCGGACGTGCGGCGCTCGCTGGTCTTTGCGCTTGTCGATTTGCCGAGTCTTGGCATTAAGGTCGGTCATCTCGGGGCGGAACCTGATCCCTCCTTCAAACAAGCCGCCGAGAATGGAGTGTCCGTCATTGTGTGGGGTCAAGCGGGGATGAAAAGTGGGAACAAGGATGTTGATCTCAGCATGGATGGCTATGTGTATGACGCCGGGAGTAATGAAGTCGTGGGCGGGAAACGCTATGTTGGTTCGACATCGGTCGCCCGCCTCATGGCCCATCGCTTTGCTGATGAGTTGGTCTTTCGCTATACGGGCGAGCCGGGAATTGCCCGGACGAAGATCGCCTACGTTTCGGAGTTGGGGACGGCTCGCGAGTTATTCGTGATGGATTACGACGGATACGATCCGCGTCAGCTGACGGCCGACGGGTTCTTGAATCTGATGCCACGCTGGTCGCCGGATCGCCGATTTCTGGTCTTCACGACGTACCGCAATCGGAACACGCAGGATATCGACATGATTGAGCTGGCCACGGGAAAGCGGTGGACCCTCGTCGCACAAGGAGGGTTGAACATCACTCCGGTTCTCTCTCCCGATGGGAATTCACTGGCCTACTCATCAAGTCATGAAGGAAATGCCGAATTGTACCGTTTGGATACTAAGACGAAAGCCGTTCAACGACTGACGACACATGCGGCCGGGGACTTGTCGCCCTCGTGGTCTCCCTCGGGCCGGGAGCTCGTATTTACGTCTGATCGGAGCGGTGGGCCACAAATTTTTCTCATGAGTGCCGATGGATCCAATGTACGTCGATTGACGTTCGAGGGAGACTATAATGCAGCGCCGGCCTGGTCTCCTCGAGGAAATTGGATTGCCTACGTGTGCCGGACTCCCAAAAAAGAGTACAAACTCTGTGTGATCACTCCCGATGGTCAGAAACGTCTACAATTAACGACAGGACTGGGAGTAGATGATTCTCCGTCCTGGTCTCCAGATGGACGGCATCTCGTGTTCAGCTCGACGGTGGAAGGGAAGAGTCAGATCTATATGATCGATGCGGACGGTAAAGACCTCGAGCGCATTACGTTCACCGGCACTCACAATAGCGCGCCGTCCTGGTCCCCAGCCTCGTAAATTTCCAGGAAGGCATTGACGGCAATCGTCCTAGGTTGTAAGAAAAAGGGACGGTATTTCACAGGAGGGAAGGAATCCAATGAAAAAAATACCAGTCAGCTATCTGCCGTTGATCCTTGGTGTCATCGTACTGGGAATGCCAGCATGTTCCAAGAAGGCGGTTCGATCTGGGGGCGATATGCAGGCGTCGCAAGACGAGACAGCCAAGGGAAGGGGAAGCAAAGACGGAACGGGTTCAAGTTTTCCCGATACGTCGTTTTCTAGAAGTGATGAGTCGAACAACTTACGGGGGTTAGACCGCAATCCTTCGGAAGAACGGTTGGGCGGACATGCCGGTAATGCAGGGAGTCCAGTCGGTGCCGGCCATGCCAACGCGATGGTTGCCAAAGCGGATTCCGGCGCGGTCGCCCGCCAGTTGGCTGAAATTCGTGCGGAGCAGGTGGCTTCGGTCGCAGCTGGACTTCGGGATGTCTTTTTCGCGTACGACAGTTTTTCAGTCACTGATGAGGGACGTCATGCCTTGGCCGGTGATGCGGAATGGGCCAGATCGAATCCGAACGCACAGCTGAAAATCGAAGGCCATTGTGATGATCGCGGCACCTCAGCGTACAATTTGGTGCTGGGTGAGAAGCGCGCGAAGGCCGTTCGGAATTATCTCGTCGAGCTGGGAGTGGCTCCCACGTATTTGTCGGTCGTCTCCTACGGCAAAGAACGGCCGTTCTGCACAGAACATACAGAATCGTGTTACTCGCAGAATCGCCGTGGACATCTCGTTGTCAAGACAGGAAAGTAGTGAGCTGATCGCGCCGCTTGCCTGAACGTAACCTGATCGTAGGTGATCGTTTGGATCTCAGGACATGATGTTTCAACTACGAACCGCGCATGGTGTGCTACTCAGCATTGCTGTGGGCGGTCTCATTCTGCCCGGGTGTGTCGCGCAGCAGTTCGACCTGAAAAAAGCGGAAAAAGATCTTCAACAGCAGCTGTCCCAGACCAGAGCCAGGCAGAGCCAGGAACTTTCAACCTTACGCGAACAGGAACTGCCGCAGCTACGCGGAGAACTGGAAAAGGCTCTGAACCAGGCACGAGAGCTCCAGGGCAAGCAGGAGGACTTCAAGCATCGGTCAGCCCAGTTGGAGCAGCAGACCAAAAAGCTGGAACAATTGGCGGCTAAGCTCGAAGCCGACAGTAGCACACGGTATCTGTGGATGCAGAAGAGCTTCGAGACGCAGGACGTGAAGGTGTCAGCCCGGCTCGACGAACTATCGAAGACCATGGAGGCGTTGAAAAAAGAGGTCATTGATGTCGTCCAGCGCACGAACGAGGGGTTGACAAAACGCGTCGATGTTAAGCTGGAAGGGCATCAAAAAGAGTTGGCCGAGCACCACAATAAGATTGAACAGATCTCTCAAAAGTTCACACAGTTCAATCAGGCGCTGACGGGGTTTCGAGAGGCGCTGACCGGACTCAATGATCGCGTGGTCGACCATGAGCAGGTTATCAAGCACCTGACGTCGAGGATCGATGGCGATTCAAAAGCGACCGCGACTCATGCGGAGGATGTTAACCGAAGTGTGGTCTCTATCACAAAGGCGCTTGAAGCTGTTGGGAAAAAGGTCACGGCTCGTCTGGATGATCAGGACGGGCGAATCGATGCCTTGGCGAAAACTCTTGAGCACGTATCCAATAAGCCTGCTCTTCTTCAGCAGGCTCACAAGCCGGGGCACCATTCTGCGTTAAGCCCCAACGAGCCTATCATGGAAGGAGGGGACGCCTCAAAGTTGTCTGCTGGGTCAGAGACGACGAGTGGTTCGACAACGATTGTTCCTCCTCAAGAAGCACCAAAGTTTGAACCGGCTCAGGCCAGCGCCGATCCACCTGATCGGGTTCGTTATGAGCGGGTGTTAGGGTTCTTTCGGGATGGGGATTTGGAAGGCGCTCGGCAAGGATTCACCGGATTTCTTGATGAGTATCCAAACTCCACCCTTGCGCCGAATGCCCGCTTTTGGCTGGGAGAGTCGTACTTCGGCAAGAAAGAGTTTCAACGCGCGATCGATGCTTACGATAAAGTGGAGATCGACTATCCTGGTAGCGAAAAAGTCCCCGCTGCCATCTTGAAAAAAGGATATGCGTATTTGGCGCTGAAGGACAAGAGGCGAGCTTCGTCAGCATTCAAGCAGGTCGTCACGCTCTACCCGAAGACTGTTGAGGCGGGAAAGGCTTCGGACAAACTGGCGCAACTCAAGGAGGTGCGGTAGCAATATGTGTGTCCGTACACTTGTGTTCCGTTCTGCGGCATGGGGATTATTGGCATCGACCATCCTGCTCGCCGGCTGTGCCAAGCATGCCGATTTCATGGAAATGCGCAATCAACTCTCAACGATCTCGCGAACGCAGGATCAGGATCATCAACGGGTGGATAGCGCGATGCGCCGAGTGGATGCCATCGAGAGGAGTAAGGAGTCGGATCCAGCGAAGTTGCGATTCGATGACCTGGCAGCTCGCTTTCAAAAACTTGAAAGCCGATTGGCAAAGCTGGAAGAGGTCGCCAGCCAAGCATCTGCCAAGGTGGATTCCCCGACTGAGCCGCGCGCTTCCAGGCAGGTCAAACAGACGCAATCTGTAGAGCCGACGGGGACGGTGTCTGGAATCACGCCGACATCCGCGTTCAATCTGGCCTATAATGATTATCTCAATGGAAAGTACGAGCTTGCGGTCGCAGGGTTCCAACGGTTCATTAAGGACTTTCCCGGTACGTCTCTGACTCCGAATGCTCACTATTGGTTGGGAGAATCGTATTATAATTTCAAAGACTATGGGCGGGCCATCCACACGTTCGACTCTCTTGTGGCGGAATATCCAGGGAACGAAAAGGTGCCTGCGGCGCTGTATAAGCTTGGTTTGGCGACGGCTGAGACCGGTGATCTCGTTAGGTCAAGAAAGAGTCTGAAGCGAGTGCTGGAAGAGTTTCCCTCATCGGACGAATCAAAGCTAGCAAAGAATAAGTTGGCCGAAATCCGATGATCGTCGCCGTGGCGCGACGTCCCCGCCTCATCACCGCCCGCTCACTCATGAGGAGTATCGTGTCGTGCTGAAAACCGACGGCAGTAGTCGGATCTGTATTCTTCCAGAGGAGGTCATCGGTCGCATTGCCGCGGGAGAGGTGGTCGAACGTCCGGCGGCGGTTGTCAAAGAGCTTCTCGAAAACAGCGTCGATGCGGGAAGTCGGTCTATCACGATCGACGTGAAGGACGGAGGACTCTCCTTGATTCGGGTGACCGATGACGGGGAGGGTATGACTCAGGAAGACGCCCCGCTTGCGTTTCAGCGGCATGCCACGAGCAAGCTCCGATCCGACCTCGATCTCTGGTCTATTCGAACAATGGGGTTTCGAGGCGAAGCGCTGCCAAGCATTGCCGCAGTGGCCCATGTTCGGCTGAGGACGGCAACTGGTTTTGCCGAAGTGGGAACTGAGTTGGAAGTTGTTGGGGGAGCGATCGGGAGGATCTCCGACGCTCCTCCGGTCCGGGGAACACGCATCGAAATCGCAGAGCTGTTCCACAATCAGCCGGCCCGGAAGAAGTTCCTGAAGTCGACCATCACGGAGTTCTCGCATATCAGTCGGGTCGTCCAGCAGGCATCGCTCGCCTGGCCGTCCATTCATTTCCGCTTGTCGCATAATGGCGCGGAGATCCTCAACTACCCGTCCGCTTCGTCAGATGATGATCGGATCGCGCAGGTCTATCGGCGGACCTTTCTCGACCAAAGTCTCCGGATCAAGGCTTCGGTCCCCGGGGCCCAACTCAGCGGGTACATTGTGGGTGCGGTCCATGCAAAGCCTGCTCGCATTCCGCAAGAGTTGTTTGTGAACCGTCGTCCTGTGCGCAACGTGGCGGTGTCTCATGCCGTCGGCGAAGGGTATGGGGCATTTCTTGCCAAGGGGAGTCACCCGCGATTCGTGCTGTTTCTGGACATTGACCCGGACCGTCTCGATGTCAATGTCCATCCAACTAAACGAGAAGTGAGATTTTCTGACAGCGAGATGATTCACCAACTCGTACGGCAGGCAGTCCGCCAAGCCTTGAGCGGCGGAAAGACCCATGAGCTTGGGAAGGCCCCGTTCGTAGAGTCCTCCGTCCGACGGATTTTGGGGTCCATCGTGACCACTCTCCCTGTGGCCGGATCCGTGGAAGCGGAATCGATAACCCTGTCGCCCAACCAGGAAACCCAATTGCCGTTGGTGAGCGAAGCGGCGGAGCCTTACGCGCGAGTGCCTTCCGCTGAGGTGATTGCGTTGGGGCAGATCAATCGGACGTTCCTCATCGCTCAAGTCGGGGGTGACCTGACGGTGATCGATCAGCACACGGCTCATGAGCGGGTTCTGTTTGAGCGACTATATCGCGCATGGACGACCCGTGGTATTCAGGCCCAGCCTTTATTGATCCCTGATCCGGTCGAACTGCCGCCACTGCAAACGGCGGTGCTTCAGCGTTACCAGCATGACCTGGAGCGGTTGGGAGTGGACATTGAACCTTTTGGTTCCTCAACTGTCTTGATCAGGGCAATGCCCGTCGGTCTCGGCAAGATCGATCCGACAACGTTTCTGCAGGATCTTTTGGATGACCTCACGCAATGGGACAGTGCTCCCAGTCTGGAGGCACGAGTGCGATCGGTCCTGGCATCGTTGGCGTGCCACGGCGCGGTTCGGGCCGGGCGCTCGATGAAATCAGAAGAAATCAAGGTTCTGATTGAGGACTGGCGTACTGAAGGGGAGATCACGACCTGCCCGCACGGGCGGAGAACGTCCTTCCGACTCAGCATCACAGACCTCGAGAAAATGTTTGGACGAGCTGGCTGGTAGGCCGTGTTGCGCGGAAGCGGCGACCGACATTGGTCGAGCGCGCGGTGCTGCGGTGCTTATGATAACTCTGTTTCGGCAGCGCTGACGTGAACATGCTATCAGAAGGTATGCGCCACCACCGTCCCTTGGTTGTGCTCCTGGGGCCGACAGCCGTCGGAAAGAGTCGGGTTGCATTGTTGGTGGCCAAACATTTCAGTACCGAGATACTGACGGCAGACTCTCGTCAGGTGTATCGAGGGATGGACATCGGAACGGATAAACCGACTGCGGAGGAGCGTCGGGATGTGCCGCACCGACTGATTGATGTGGTCGACCCCAGCGAATCGTTCAATGCTGGTTGGTATCGGCGGGGTGCGATGGTAGAGATCGAACGTTTATACAGTGCGGGGCGGTTGCCCTTCGTTGTGGGTGGAACAGGGTTGTATCTCCGAACCTTGGTGCGGGGGTTATGTCCAGCGCCCCAGGCCGATCTTCAGGTAAGGGGAGATCTCAAGAAATTGAGAGAGGAACGGGGGCGAGACGGTCTCTATGCAGAGCTGATGCGCATTGACCCTGAAACGGCAGCACGACTACACCCGAACGATGAATCCAAGGTCATGCGGGCGATAGAAGTCTATCGGCTATCGGGCCGCCCCCTGTCGACCGTGCAGGCCGAACACGGTTTTCAGGAGGCTCCGTTTTCCACTCTTCTGATCGGCCTTGAGCGAAGGAAAGAGACCCTGTATGGAAGGATCGAGGAACGAATCGATTGGCAGTTGACTCATGGAATGATAGAAGAGACTCGAGCATTGTTTGATCGGGGATATGGGCGCGAGCTCGGTTCGATGAAAGGTCTCGGCTATCGCCAGATCGGAGCCTATTTGGCGAATGAGTGCGATTACGCCGAAATGGTGCGTCGGTTCAAGCGCGACACGAGACGTTTTGCAAAACGGCAGATGACGTGGTTTCGAAGCGAAGTGGGAGTTGCGTGGCTGTCGATCGAGAACAGCGAGCCCTATGAGCGGACGGCGGAACGAGTGATCGCACGTATCGAGCAATTTATGCGCACACTGGGACAACAGAAACCGCTTGCTGCAGTGCCGCCAGCCTCTTAGCAAAAGGATCTGTATGAAGACAAAAAGACAGGATAAGCGGGTGACCGTCGGGGTGATCGGAGGCAGTGGACTCTATGACATTGAAGGGCTCACCTTCGCTCGGTCAGTCCGAGTTCGTACGCCTTTTGGAGCGCCGTCCGATGCGATTACTGTGGGGTCGCTTGAAGGAATTCGAGTTGCCTTTCTTTCACGGCATGGGCGCGGACATGTGTTGAACCCGAGCGAGATCAACTACCGAGCGAACATTTTCGCGCTCAAGTCTCTGGGGGTGTCCCATGTGATTTCGGTCAGCGCGGTCGGTAGCATGAAGGAATCGATTCAGCCGGGCGACGTTGCTGTCCCAGACCAGTTTATCGACCTGACCAAACGGCGTGTCTCAACATTCTTTGACAACGGAGTCGTGGCACATGTCGCTTTCGGCGAGCCGATATGTGCCGAGCTGAGACAGGCTCTTCTGACGGCTGGAGAAAACGTCGGCGCCAATCTGCATCGCGGTGGGACCTATGTCTGCATGGAAGGTCCGCAGTTTTCAACAAAAGCCGAATCACGGCTCTATCGGCAATGGGGCGTCGATGTAATCGGGATGACCAATATGCCGGAAGCGAAATTGGCGCGTGAGGCGGAGCTCTGTTACGCGACCTTGGCGCTGGTGACCGATTATGACTGTTGGCATGAGACAGAAGAGGCGGTCACCGTGGAGGCGGTGTTGGGGACGCTCCATCGGAACGTCGCTTTGGCCAAACAGATCCTGCGAGCGGTGATGCCCGCATTCACCAACCCTATCGAGTGCCCTTGTCATCGGGCATTAGATAATGCCATTCTGACGGCGCCGAATCGAATTTCTTCAGCTGCCCGGAAGAAACTCTCCCTGCTCATTGGCCGTGCCCTGTCGCCAAAGAAAGGAGTTCGTTAGTCATGGGGAAGCTGTTAGTTGTGGGATCAGTTGCGCTCGATACGGTCAAAACTCCGTTCGGCGAAGGAACCGAGATTCTTGGGGGGTCAGCCACCTATTTCTCGACGGCGGCCAGCTTCTTCACGTCCGTCGCGCTCATTGCCGTCGTCGGAGAGGATTTCCCCCAACAGCATATCGCGTTTCTGAAAAGCCGTGGGATTGATCTCACAGGTCTTGAACGGCGCCCCGGGGCAACCTTTCGTTGGAAGGGGGAATACACGCATCAGCTGAACGAAGCTCATACCTTGGACACGCAACTCAACGTGTTCGAAACGTTTCGTCCTCAGATTCCTGAAGCCTATCTCTCGCCGGATGTGCTGTTCCTGGGGAATATCCATCCGGAGCTTCAACTCGACGTGTTGCACAAGGTGAAGCGTCCGGCGTTGGTAGCCTGCGACACCATGAATTTCTGGATCAACGGCCAGCGAGATGCGCTCTGGAAGGTGTTGGAGAAGGTGGATGTGCTGATCATCAACGACGGTGAGGCGCGCGCATTGGGCCAGGATTCCAATCTGATGAAAGTGGCGAAGCTCGTGCTTTCCCGAGGGCCTAAGCATCTCATCGTCAAGCGGGGCGAGTATGGCGTGCTGATGTTCAATGACCAACAGATTTTCGGCGCGCCGGCTTTCCCGCTCGAAGACGTACGGGATCCGACCGGCGCCGGAGATACCTTTGCCGGCGGATTTTTGGGCTACTTGGCGGCGACTGGAAACCGGTCTCCTGAGGCCATGCGACAAGCCATCATCTTTGGGAGCGTGATGGCGTCCTTTACCGTAGAATCCTTTAGTCTTGACCGATTGCGTATCCTGGATTACAAAGAGATTCAAGCTCGGTTCGCCGAGTTTAAGCGGCTCACGCATTTTGAGGATGTTCGATGATCAGAGGCAATTGGATCTTCGGTCGGCGGCGAGAGTATCCCTTGCTGGTCTGTGTAGGAATCCTTTGTCTGTTGGGAGGGTGTGCGACCGACAAAGACCTGATACAAAAATCGCAAGGGCATTATCAAGAGGGTGTCGCCAGCCTCCCGGGAGATCGTCAAAAAGCCTTCGTCTCGTTCCAGCAGTCCGTCCAGTTGAATCCGGCCAATAAAGAGGCACGGTACGCTCTGGGCCACGTGTATGCGCTGCAAGGCAAGCTGTCCTACGCGGAAGAGCAATTTCGCGCGGCGATTAAAGCCGATGAAACTTATTCCGAAGCGCATACGTATCTGGGACAAGTGTTAGCCAATCAGGATCGGTGGGACGAAGCGATTCAATCCTACCGGCAGGCCCTGGCGAATCCTCTTTATCTGACACCCGACCTCGCTCGGTTCCATCTCGGCCGCGCGCTCGCACACCAGGGCGATCTTCAAGGCTCGATAGAGGCGTTGGAAGACGCCGTGTCTGCGAGTCCTCCAAGTGTCCCGCCTGCGATGACTCACCTTGAGCTAGGTCGGGTGTACTATAACATGGGCTATACGACCAGAGCCCGTGACATTCTCAAGAAAGTAGCAACCTTGGATAAGAGTGGTGGAGAGCTGGCGGCGGCGGCAGCGGACCTCTTGACGCGAGTGAAGTAGGAGACTTATGGAGTCGGTTGGAGAATTTTTCAAGCAAGTCCGAGAGACGAAAGGGTTGACGGTCGACGAGGTGGCCTCAAAAACCCGCATTCGCACGGATTTCGTCAAAGCCCTCGAGGACGGGAATTTCGCCAAGTTGCCAGACCAAGTCTTCGCGAAAGGGTTTGTCCGTTCCTATGCCCGATCGTTGGGATTGGATGAGGAAGATGCGATTCATCGCTTTATCCAATCAGCCGGGTCTTTTTACGAGAAGCAGGACGAGCGTGAACGGCTCAAGGTGCGACAGATTGAAGAAGACCGAAAACGTCAGTCTAATCGGAAAGCCGTGACGATTGCGATCAGCATCGCCATACTGACGCTGATTTTTCTCCTCAGCCGAGAGCAATCATCGGTCTTTCGGCGTGGGGCTGCTGAGCAAGGTTCGGCGACGAAACGCACGACGCAATCAGCGAAAGAAATTCCGGCCTCAACGGCCCGTGAGCCTGAACGTACCGCCGAGGTTCCGAAACCGACCGAGATGCCTACCGGAGCCCCAAAGACAACAACTGACACCCTGCCGAGACAGGAACCTGTCACATCTGGTAGCGCAGTCTCAAGACCAGAGCTGGAAACGGTTTTGACGGCCTCTCCCGGCAGCGATGGCCCGTTAGCTGGAATAGCGTTGAACGCAACGGAGACTGTTGGGGATGGCCAGCTGGCATTAGACTTGGAAGCGACGGAATTAAGCTGGGTCGTTGTGCAGATTGATAACGGGAGTCCTCAAGAGTCGTTGCTCCGGCCAGGCGAAAAAGCCCACTGGAAGGGACAGGACCAATTCATCTTGACCCTTGGGAACGCCGGGGGAGTCAAGGCCGAACTAAACGGCAAGCCTCAAAAGCCCTTCGGCCCAAGCGGCAAAGTCGCTCGGGACATCGTGCTAAAGCGGTAACCCTGCGTCTCACCTCTTTCGTCATTTCTGTTTCCAGTCAGTAAAGCACGCTTGTGTTGTCACCGATGTCGATGAGGCATGGAGGGCGTAGGTGAGGCGCAAAGGTGCCACGAAGTCGCTAAGAATATGGAATGAGCTTACGGTGCACCACCTAAATGCCGACATTTGCTCGCCTCCTTTCGAGTCGATGTTGGCATGAGGTTTGATCTTCCTTCGGGCAGAAGGACGGTATGAGTGCAAGATGAGTGATAGAGAGGGGGATGTTTTCTTGACAGGAATTCAAGGGCATTGGTATAGTTCGCGCGTTTAACTGGCTCTTGAAAATTACGAAGACGAGTCGGCAGTCTGGGGTGTCACTCCAGCTCGGTGGGTCCAACACAAAGGAGGACGTGTAATGGGGTATCTGTCCAAGTTTTTAGGTATCGCTGCAGCAGTGATGTTTCTCTCGGTCTCAGTCGTTGGGGCTGAGGAAAGAGAGCCGTTGAAGCCTCGCGTTCCGCCGGATCAGATGGCCGATGCCAAAGCCGTGAAGAATCCGGTCGCGTCCACTCCCGAGAGCCTTGCCAAAGGCAAGGCGATTTACGAGGGGAAGGGCACATGCTTCAATTGTCATGGTAAGCTCGGGGACGGTCAGGGTGAAGCTGGGAAGATCCTGAATCCAAGCCCGCGGGATTTCACCAACTGCAAGTTCCATAAGAAGCGGAAAGATGGTGAACTCTTCTGGGTCATTAAGAACGGCAGCCCCGGAACGGGGATGGTGTCCTTGATCCCTGCTGCGATCACGGAAGAAGAAGCCTGGTCGGTCATCAACTATGAGCGGAGTTTCTGCAAGGGCGAGTAGTCGCTGAGAAGCTTCTGGTGAGATCACAAGAGAAGGGTGGGGAGGCAACTCTCCACCCTTTTTATTTGCTCCCAGTCTGATTGTATCCGCACAGCTGTCCATCCCGGACTCGTTCTTGTTTGCTTGGCTAACCCCATATATTTCATCTACATCTGAGGAAAATGACGTGCAGGGCCTTCATGAATCTGATCCCCCCATTTAGGGGGGAAGGTACAGACAATCATTGAATATGAGCCTGAGGGGATTGCGTCACGGACACAAAAAAGGGTACAGTCCGCGCGTTAGCCTACATATCTGTATACCAACTCACACGAGGTGACATACCACCAAGAGCCGTCGGTTTTTATAAACTAGGAGGGCGACTATGGACAGCCTATGGCCGTGGGTGAAGTGCCGAGTACGAGTAGCAACAATCACGGTTGTGCTCGGCTCAGCGGGACTTATTTCAAGTATTGCCACTGACAGGAGTTATGCCGGAGATACTCCCCTACCGCCAGACATCGCGGCAGCGGATATCGAATACAATGAGCGTATCGCTGTCAACGGTGACCCAGTCACGGTGAAGATTGCCACTCCGAATAAGAATGGCGTGCTGGTTTTCGACGGCACAGCCGGCCAGCGAATCAATATCGGCTTCAGCGGCGTCACCCTCACACAGTTTTACGTGGCAGTCTATCGGCCTGATGGCGGGGCGATGCCCAGACATGTCTCCGCAGTGAAAAACTATTATGCGACCATGGGCGAGCGGGCACGCTCCCCACAGACAGCGGTGCACACATCGATGGCCGCCTACCAGTTTTCAACCGATTCGGCGGCCACCATCTCTTCCAGCGAGATGAACGGTGCCAGCGTGGATCTTGAGGAACTGCCGGCGACGGGGACCTATACCATTTTCATCGACCCGCTCAGTACCTATACGGGAAGTTTCAAAATCACAGTTTCAAACGAGCTCAGTGGTAATATTATCCCTCACGGTTCAGCTGTAGTGGCCAATATCAACCGGACGGGGCAGAAGGCCCGGTATACCTTCTCGGGAGAAAGCGGCCAAACGGTGAGTTTACAATTGAGCGAGGTGACCATCCGGAGCGGGTACGTCTCTCTTGTTGCTCCGGATGGAAGTTTGTTAGGCAAGCCGATCTCGTTTGTCTCTGGGGGTGGTGTCGGAGGTGCTATGATTCCAGGACAGGTTCTTCCGGCTTCCGGAACCTATGCTATCTTGGTTGAATCGGATCTGAGTTATACGGGAAAACTGAAACTTGCACTCTATAACGCCCCAGACGTAACCGGCACGATCATGGTTGACCAAGGAAACGTGACACCGAAACTGACCGTGCCGGGTCAACGGGCGCGCTATACATTCAACGGAACTGAGGGACAATGGGTGAATGTCGGCTTTACCAAGGTGTCAATTCCCATGACTACTGTGGCTATATTGAAACCGGATGGCAGTAAGTGGGAATCGACTACAGTTGGTCCCAGTGGAGGCAGTCTCGATCCTTTGACAGCTCTACCGGCCACCGGAACGTACACCATCGCGGTGGAGCCGGTGAGTAACTATACCGGCAGCATGACGATAGACCTTTCTTCTCCCCTCACGGGTACGATTGCAATCGATGGAGCTTCAGTGCCGGTCACTCTGAACAAGGTGGGCCAAACGGCGCGCTATACCTTCAATGGCAAAGAGGGGCAATGGGTGAATCTCGGGCTGACGTCAGTAAGTATTACATCCAGCGCGGTGACGCTTCTGACATCGGATGGGACCATCCTTGCCTCAACGGCGGTGGGTACGGCTGGCGGGGCTCTCGAAGATCAACACCCCTTGCCGACCACCGGCACATACACGGTTCTCATCGACCCTGTCGGCAGCTACACCGGCAAAATGACCTTGACTCTTTCGACCGAAGTTGCGGATTCATTAAAGCTGAATGCGGCCCCTAGGCCGATTACGGTCAGCCGTCCGGGCCAGAATGGGCGCTATACGTTTTCAGGTGCTGCGAATCAACAGGCTATGATCAAGGTCACCAACAATAAGCTTGGCAGCGTGACCGTGAATCTCTATAGCCCGAATGGCATTCTGCTAGCTGGGATGACGGGTTCAGAATCAAGCTTTACTCTCAACCCTGTCACACTGGCTTCAGCAGACACGTATACGGTTACCGTCAATCCTGCGCTGACTGAGACGGGGAGCATTCAATTACAGGTGAGTAGCCAATAAGAACGGAGCTTCCGCAGGGGCGAGTCATCGCCTCAGCTGAGATCATTCAGATCCAAAGAGGGTGGGGAGGCAACTCCTCACTCTCCTTTTTTGCCGCGAAGCAACGAAGGGTTCGCGAATGAAGGCGGCCAAACCGCGAGATTCAGTGTGAACCGCGCGGATGGTGGTGGAGAATGCAGTCGGAGGGCGTGACGGATGCTGGAGGTGTCGAATGGCAGGAGATAGCCTAGCCTGGGTTGAAAAACAATGACCCCGGGGCCCTCTGCTGGGTGCTCGCCCCTTTGTTGGGTACTGACCATCTTGAATGCGATGGTGACGAGCGGCACCTTGTGGCGAATGGTCGGGAGTCAGCCTGCTTGGTTTTCAAGACAATTGCTGACTCCCAAACTAGTTCTTGCCGCTCCTACTGGCCTGGGCGGACGTATAATCCTTCGTCTCCCCAGGCTTTCTTAAGCTGCGCGGCGTGCATCGCTTCGTCATGGTTCAAGGGAGCCGTACAGTACGCTTCACCACGACAGACGACATAGGGCCGTTTTTCGCAGCCCACAACTCCGATCCCCAAAATCAGTACACAGCCGACTAAGAAGAGCCTCATACCGCACCTCCTCTTGTAAGGAGCCCACTTCAATGCCCGCCTAGATCACAAGATAGCTCGGAATGCTGTTGAGCAGTATCCCTACGTTGGAGTAGAGAACCTCGCCCTAGCGGGCGGACAGGCACTCAAAGGCAGGATTTCGTGAGTGTCGGCCATGCGGGAAGGTGGAGGAGGAAGTGGGGGTGTCCCATTGTGCACGAGGAAAACGGTCGGCGGGCGTGGCATCTGCTGGGAACGTCGGGCGGCCAGGCTGAGTCTGTATTCCTGTGCCAAGCACGATTCAAGATCAGACCCCAGATGAGCCTCTGTCACATTGGCGACAACAGATACCTATACGATTACGATCAATCCCGCGATGACGGACACGGGGAGCATTCAGCTACAAGTCACCAACCCATAGGGGTGGAGATTCAGCAGAGGCGAGTCATCGCCTCTGCTGAGATGGTGACAGATCGAAGGAGGGTGGGGAGGTAACTTCTCACCCTCTTTTTTTGTCGCGAAACGATGATGGGTATGATGTCAGGGGGGCAATACGTCCACCACAGTGTGGGTCGCACGAATGGTGATGAAGAAAGAGAGGCTGGGAGGACGTGGCGGCTGCTGGGAGTGTCGGACGGCAAAGCTCAATCTGTTTCCTGTGCCATCCACGATTCAAGATCCAACCCCAAATGCATAACGCGAGGCCAGCTCATGTAGCGGCCTCCAACACCTTAACGAGCCATCTCGTCTTCTCGAACAGCTCGTCAAATGTGATGATGCTGACGCCTATAGAGTGCCGCCGAAATAGCTCCAGCGTGCGCCGTTTGTCCTCATCGTTCTGGAGTTCCGTCGTTGCGCCAATGATGACCACACATCGTGGTTCGAAAGCTTCGAGTGATACACCGTGCTTCAGTGAGTTGAAGTCTCCCTGAAGGCTGAAACGATAGCTGAGTACTTGCAATACAGAGCCGCCCAAATCCTCCGAAACGTTGTAAACTGAATTTCGATAACGCCGGGATAGAAGCTTCGTAGCCGGCGTTTTTATCTCCACCAAGGCAGCGTTATCCGTCAAGCGGTTTTTTACTAGAAAATCCACGACGTTGCCACCCGTGTTGAGGACAGTTTTCCCTCCTACATATGCCTTCCCTTTGACAATAGTCGTCGGCCATGAGAAAACTTGCTCAAGCACGAAGGAGTGCTCAGTTAACGCTTTCTGCCAGAATTCTTCATTGGAGTTGTCAGCATTATCGTCCCATAAAGCCAGTGCCTGCTTCAGCGTGCCAAGCCCGACCGCGGTGTTGAGCGTACGAAGCGCAGTATCACCTAGCGTAACGAGTCGCCCAACTAATTCTGTTGGGTTCTGGATTTCAGACGCCCAGGAGAGAAGTCGGGCCAGAACCTTCTGACCGACTACTTGGTTCGCAGACAGATATGAACGCAGCTCTTGGCGGGGTAGCTGCATCAGACTTCCCATTACGGAATCGGCTCGAATCAATTCGGTGGACCCTAGCGGAATGCCTTCTTTCGCATAAAGCCTATAGAGGTCTGCGAGCTCTTGAAAAAACGCGAGAACCTCGGCGGCATGCAATTCAAGCTTATAGCCTTCTCCCTTTTGAGGCTTGAAAGGGGGATCGTGACGGTGTCGGACCAGGTCTCCTTCGGTCCCTTTGGTTGGTAGAGAAACGTACCGCGAACGGCAGCCTCAGCATCGTTGGGGTTGTCGATAAGCTCGGGGCGAAATACTAACCGAGCCGTCGCGCTTTCCCGTAGCTTAATGTCTGAAACCTTTGCCGAGGATAGCGACGTAGAGATGACGGTCCGTTTTTCCATCGTAGCATTAGTTAGCTAACTATTGGGCGAACTGCTGAGGGGCCCGCAATGAGCTCGCGGTACATCGCGTTCTAGGTTCGACGAGCCCATGCTGAAAGTGTCAGCAATATCTGTCTCTTGTCAGCCTTTGTCAAGGCGCCACCTGTCAGGATTGACGGCGAAGCCTGGCGGTAGTCCTCTGTAAACATCGCCCTGGGGGCCTGCGCAGTGCCTTAGAGGAGAAAGGATTAGGGCGCTTCGGAAGAGGTGAGCGAAGGAAGTGCGGTCAGGACGAGTGAAGTGGCCGGGTCGTCCGGCTTGAGCGGCGTAGCTAGCAACGGCCCTTGCTCTTGGTTGAATTGAGCCTTTGCCGCCCAGGCGACTTTTTGGCGCACATAGCCGGTGAGTTCGCCCAGCGTGACATCGTTGTCCCGATTCGTATCGGCCTCTCCCCGCAATCCCCGCAACAGATAGTAGGTGAACAAGCCGTGGTGATGTCGGCTGTCCTCCAGCCCTTGCTGCAGCTTCTCGCCGCCGATCAGCCGAATCTTGTTCTCTCCCTCAACCCCCCACTGAGGTACGGCGGGCTTGGCGTGGGCTTTGGGGGGGAGCCGGGTGACGAGACCGTCGAAGATGAACAGGATCTGTTTGGTCTTGAGTTTGGCGAGGGCCGACTCCATGTTTTTGAGCGGGTAGAGGTGCCCTGTTGCGGTACGGCCGTTGTGGGGGACCAAGAGAATGTCGCCGGATGGCGCGACCCTGGCCTGGCCTGAACAATAGACGATCACAACCGCTTGCTTGGCTGTATGCAATGGTGGCCAGTTGGACAGCACTTCGTCGAAATCCGCTCGGCCTGCCTTGAAATCCTGGAGCAATGGGAATTCGAGGGCGGCACGCCGCCGAGGGACTGGAAATAATTGGCTACCATGTCTGCATCTCTCGATGCATAGGGCCGGGGGGCGATGTGCGTATCGCGATAGACACTGGCTCCTATGGAGACTACGTAGGGCTGGGGTTGGTGAAAATCCGAGACTGGAGCAGGGATCTGGTCCACGTCGTCGGCTGCGGCGCCAGCCGGCTGAATGATGAACAGCAGCGTCTGACGCCGTGCAGCGGCTCCCCCTGATTCGGTGACGGACACACGGATCTCGACCTGTTGCGGTTGAAGGCTTGAGGGCAAGGTTGCCGCGAACTCCAGCGACTGGGTTTCTCCCGGTTGTAGCGGGGGAATCGTCAGCGTCGTCGACGGGAATTGTTCGATAACCGATGGTGTGCCGGTGAGGGAGGCCGAGGCATTCTGGATCGGGCTTGAGCCGGTATTGACAACATCCACGCGCACCCGAATCTGTTCGCCGCTCTCCAGAAACAAATTGCCGTTCTCGTCGAGCAGCAGGGCTTTGAAGCGAAGTTTCGACAGCGACACGGAGGTGGGCATGGACGGAGATGATTCGAGCTTGACCTTAGAGGGCAGTGGTTCTCCCTGGGAAGGAACTTCCAGGTGCCAGGCACATCCGGGGCTCAGCAGGACGGTGCACCCAGCCAGGATCAGACGCGCGGCGGAGAATGATCGGAGAGAAGGTGTCGTAGTGGAAGGGATCACGACTGAGCCTATTGAAACAGTTTTGTGCCACCGTACTGGACACGCAGGGTAAAAGCAACCGCCTATCCACCGGACAGCTTGGCGTATAGACCTGGATGGGCTCAATGTGCTGGACTTTTCCTCTTTGAGGCCCAAGGCTCGATTAGAGCAGGGAAGTTGGGGTCGGATCTTGGTGCGCCAGGAAAGCCTGGGAGCGGGGGGACGCTTTGTAGACACAGAGCCGAAACCGATCAGTGGTTCCCAGCAGGACCTCGGTCCTGCCCGGCAACGGAAGGGCATCCAGCCAGAAGCAAGTCTTGCATGGCGTGGGGCAACCCATCCTGTGAAGCGTAGACAGCGAGTGTGCAGGTCGTGCGATTGAGCCCCGAAAGGACCGAACGACGTGGGAGCCGAGCTCGTCAAGATTAGCGAAGGCCGCAGCAAGGCACCGCGATGCCAGGTGTCTTGATCTCACCGGGGTCCCTTCTTGCGGGGCGCAACCTAAACCGAACACTTCAGGTGCTACAAAAACCGGACAGATGATGGGCTAGCTACATCTATTGAAGAACTGGTTGACGTTGTGAGGGCCATGCTGTATGGTAACACTACATTTAACTCGTAGTAGTCCGGCGAGGAGATGTTCCAACTATATCGGACTTCGCGATCGCATCGCGACCAGGTCCAGTTTGGAGTTGCACCATTCTCGGTTGTCTCTCCCCTCGGTTCTCTGATCCCGTCATAATGCGATCATACTGAAAGGATAACGTAGTGAATACGTCTGTTCACGCCAGTTTTCACGCGCTCGGTTTGTCCGAGGCACTTCTGAAGGACCTGGCTGATGCCGGGTTTGTATCACCCACACCCATTCAAGAACAAGCCGTTCCGCCCGCGCTCACCGGGCGAGATGTTATCGGATGTGCTCAGACCGGGACGGGTAAAACCGCAGCCTTCGTCATTCCGATCGTCGAACGACTCGCCGCATTGCCGAAGGGGCAGCCGCAGGCATTGATTTTAGCGCCAACCCGTGAGCTGGCATTGCAGACCCTGACGACGATCGAGAAACTTGGCCGGAGTCGGCGCATTTCCGCGACCGTCATCGTGGGAGGCGCTGATATGCAAGCCCAAGTGCGGGGCTTGCGGCAGCGACCGGACATCTTGATCGCGACACCTGGCCGTCTCCTGGATCACATGTGGAACGGGACGATTGTCTTGTCTGCCATAAAGATATTAGTGCTGGATGAGGCGGATCGGATGTTGGATATGGGCTTTGCGCCTCAAATCAATCAGATTCTTGATGCGTTGCCTGAAGAGCGACAGACTCTTCTCTTTTCGGCCACCCTTCCGACCGATATGGCTCGCTTGGTTCAAGCCAGTGTAAACAATCCGGTGCGCGTCATGGTCGCGCCGTCAGCCACGACAGCCGATGGCGTCACGCAGGCGATCCATTACACATCCCACGGCGAGAAGCCCGATCTTCTATTGTTGTTATTGAAGGCCGATCAGGATACGGCTTTGGTGTTCACCAGGACGAAGCACCGTGCCGATCGGTTGGGGCGTATGCTGGGTAGCGCAGGCCATCGAGTGGCCGTGTTGCATGGAGACCGAAGCCTCTCACAGAGGCGCGCCGCGCTAGAGGGTTTTAGACGCGGGTCATTCCGGGTGCTGGTCGCAACAGATATCGCCGCACGAGGGATCGATGTCGCGAACATCGGCCACGTGATCAATTTCGATCTACCCAATTGCCCAGAAGATTACGTCCATCGTATCGGCCGCACGGCTCGAATGAAGATGACCGGCCGCGCCACAAGCTTTGTGACGGGGGAAGACCGGCAGCAACTTCGAGATATTGAGCGCCTCCTGGGACATGCAGTCCCGCTTGCGCCGGGAAGCGGAACTTCCTTGCCGGCGATTCATGGCGAGGATAGTTGTGCACATCGGGACGAGCGTTCCGCTCCAAGTCGCTCGAGGTTTGCCAGCCGACACCGCCGTCCGAACCCCAGGGGAGATCACGCCGAGCCGTCCCCACGTAATGCCTCGCCTTCAATACGTGCATAAAGTTCGAAAATAGTTCCCAAACGACCCCTCGTGAGATACTCTGTGTCTCACGAGGTGGATTTGGACACGTCTTTACGCGGCCTACGAGTGGGCACGGAGGCATCGAACAAGCCCGGTGATCAGGCCTTACTCACTCTTCGATTACCCAATGACACTGTCCCTGCCGCGATCGCACTCGCCGTGGTCCGCCTGACCAAGAGTTTGGTCGAAGGGCTAGCCCTCAAAAGGCTGGTTCAGCCGTCACGTAATCGGTTGACCGAATGCAACAAAGCTGCAGGCTTGACGAAAGAGAAAACAACATGGAAGATCTAGACGTTAAGGGCATCGCTGGACAGAATACCCCACAATTACGCAAACACCCCCGCGTACGAGTGCCGGCTCCATTTCCTTGTTCATTGGCCCGCGTCGGTGTGATCAGGAAGGGGGCCGTCGAACAGGGGTTAGGGATAATTTTTGACGTGTCCACTAAAGGGGCACGTGTGATGACGGAAGCGGTGATTACGCCAGGAGACCGAATCGCCATGAATCTTCGGTTTCCAGATCAGAGAACCGCAACGGTTATCGAAGCCGCGACGGTTCGGTGGGGCAAAGAGTACACCTATGGTGTGGAGTTTGAGGGACTCTCGCCAGCCGCGAACAAACATCTCCAGAGCGTCATTACACACCTCTCCCAGTCTGGGCCGGTGTTGACAGCCTGACTTTCACCTGCCACCTCGCGAGTGTCAAGCGTCCCCAACTGTGATATGGGCGGTCAGCTGGCACTGATTTGTCTTTAGGGGAGAGCCACGAACTGTTTCCGGAAGGTGACGACTTTGACGAGGTAGTCCCTCGTTTCCTGGTAGGGGAGGTTGTTGCGTAGTCGGTCGTAGACTGCTGGTGGTTCAAGGCTATTAATTTGATTGAGGGCAGCCCTGTTGTCACTGGCAAACGTCTTGAAGACATTTCGTGGGCCCGTGTTATAAGCCGAGATGACGCAATATTCTCGCGAGATCTCATTCCCGATGTCTTCAAGCAGATTGTAGGACAGGACATTGAGGTAGGCACTGCCTAACTCGATATTGTTCTCTGGGTCGAAGAGATATTCACGCGATGGAATCGTATCCGTTCCCTTAGCTTTTCGGTAGGCATCTCGTCCGCCGCTGGTCGGTACGAGCTGCATGAGACCATAGGCGGGGGCGGAACTAACGGCGAAGGGGTTGAAGTTGCTTTCCGTTCGAATAACAGCAAAAATGAGGCTTGGGCTGATCTTGAATTGCTCCGCAAATCGGGTAACGGTGGGTCGGTATTTTTCTGCTTGCTTGTTCGAGAAGTTTGCCACCATCTTGATTTCGGCGACCAGCGCTTGCTTTGCCCCCCCGTTCAGGTCCACCGTCCGCGTCTTTGCGCCCTCGATCGTTGATGTTGCGAACGCTTCCGCTTGTGCCGGGGTGCGGATCAACTGTCCTAGCTGATCCTGCACTAGTCCTAATAAATATGGAGGCCGGTCACTAGTCAGAGTGACGGGCTTGTCGGAAAAAAGATCGACGGAGCGTGGATCGTCGGGTGTGAGCAAGGTTGTGGTGATCGCGTTTTTCAAGCTCTCTTTCGGTGCTTTGTCATCCAAGGTTTCTACGGCGATCGTCCCATTGTCGAAGTCGACGATGGTTCGGCTCATATAGTTCTGGGTGTACTTCACGTACTTCTTCTGTTCCGGGACCTTCACTTCCTTCTCGCCCCAGGTTTGGCGGACCCGTCCGGTCAATGCGGTCATGAGGGTGTTGAAATCGCGTTGAATGGTCCGCAGATCCCTGATCACGGCCTCGGGGTCTCGCTGATAGGCATCGACACGTTCTTTGAGGATTTGCTTGGGGTCTTTGCCCGTGGCAATGTCGAGCACCGTCCTGCTGGTTCGGCTCCCGAGCACCCGTTCAGCGTTCGTGAGTACACGGTCTGTGGATTCACATCCCGTGAGAATGAGCAGTGGGGCCAAGAAAAGCGACGTGATTCGTATCATAATTATTCGACACTGCGCGGCGCATTTTACATGGTTGTGGGGAAAGAGTGAAGGGGGCTGACCCCAGAAAACAGGGTGTATTGAATGAAGTCAGAAGGCCTATTTGATGGCGACCGCTTTGACTTCTTTGTTGGTTGTAAGGCCTTGTAAGACTTTTTGAATCCCGTCCTGCACCAGCGTTGTCATTCCCTCTTCAATTGCAGTTTTGAGCATGTCTTCGGTGCGTGCTTTTTGTTGTATCATTCGCTTCATCTGGTCTGTGCCCAGCAGAAGTTCGTGCAAGGCGACTCGCCCCTTAAAGCCGGAACGGTTGCAGGTTTCGCAACCCTTTCCACGGGAAAGACGGAACGTATTATCTTGTTTAATACCGAGCTTGTCCCAATGCTCAGGCCCGTAACCCAGTCGGAGTTCTTCGTACTCCTCTTTGGTTCCGATGTACTGCTCTTTGCAGTCTTTGCAGATCCGACGAGCCAACCGTTGCGCCAGCACACCCAGCATGGCATCGGCAAAGCTGAATGGATCGCAGCCCATGTCGAGCAGGCGGGTAACCGTTTCGACGGCACTGTTGGTATGAAGCGTGCTCATCACGAGATGGCCGGTGAGCGACGCTTCGATGCCGGTGTCTGCCGTCTCTTTATCCCGCATTTCTCCAACCATGATGACATCGGGGTCGGCGCGGAGAAATGCGCGCATGGCAGTGGCAAAGGTGAGGCCAATCTTTGGCTGTACCTGCACTTGGCGCAGGCCATACTGTGTGATTTCGACCGGGTCTTCGGCGGTCCATATTTTGATGTCCGGGGTGTTAATGTTGCCCAGGACTGAGTGCAGCGTGGTTGTCTTTCCAGAGCCCGTCGGACCGACGCAGAGAATGATGCCATAAGGCTTTTCTGAAATCTCTTTCAGCATTCTGAGGTTCCGCTCCGAGAACCCCATTTTATCGAGAGGTAGTGGTTCGCTCGCCGCGAGGATACGCATGACCACGTCTTCGTTGTATCCGGCTGTGGGGAGGGTCGCAACGCGGAGTTCGATTTCTTTTGTCTCCGAAAGTTTGAATTTGATCTTTCCGTCCTGAGGTTTGCGGCGCTCGGCAATATCCAGGCTGGCCATGATCTTGAGTCGGGACACGATTGCACGTCGGTAACTCTGCGGAATCTTCATGTACTCGAAACATTCTCCATCGACTCGGAAACGGACCAGCGTTTCGCGTTTTTCTCCGTACGGTTCGATATGAATGTCCGACGCACTCTGCCGGTAGGCATCGGCAATGATTTGGTTGGCCAGGCGGACGATTGCGCTGTCATTTTCGTCGAGTCCTCCGCCTGCAGATTCTTCAGTTGCTTCGGCCTGCGCCTCAGTAACCAGTTCACCGAGAATGTCGGACACATTTTCGTCGAGCTTGCGTCCTCCGCCGCTGTCACTCTGCCCGGTCGCGGAACCCAAAAATTGGGCAATGTCCCGGCGAAGGCTGACGGCGAATCGAATGTTAAGGCCGGGGAAGGTCCGCTTGATATCTTGCACGCGATCAAGGTCGCCCGGATCGTCGGTCAGGATTTCGATGGCCGTACGATCTCGTTTGAGCGGCATCCAGTGGTTCTTCTTGAGATAGTCGACATTAAGGTTCTTCAGTAGTTCCACGTCGACGATGGTGCGTTCGCTGTATTCGATATAGGGGCACTTATGAAATTGGGCCAGCGATTTGCCGATGTCGAGTTTCGGAATCTTGTGTTTTTCGATGAGAAGACTCTCCAGATCGCTCATCCCTTTTCGTGAGTCGGCCATGGCCTGGTCGAGTTCATTCTGTGTGATGCGGTTATTGCTGACTAAGAGATCGAACTTCGTGGGGTTCTTTTTTGAGATCTTACGGAGGTTGAAGAACGCGATGCCGAGCGCTTTTGCAATCTCATCAACGGCCTCTTCATCTTTTCGAGTAAATCGACTGCCGCTTTTCTTATTAAGGAGTTGCAGCACCCCCATCAAGTATTTGTTGTCGGCTACGATTGGATACGTCAGGACCTGCTTGGTCCTGAATCCGGTTCGTTTATCATAAGATGTATCGTGGAGCAGGGACGGATGAATGCCTTGAAGTTCCGGGATGTTGTATGCGTCGGCAATATTGACAGGGCGAAGATATTTGGCACAGAACCCGGCGAGACTTTGTTCAGTGATGGGGATGCGGACTTCCTCCACACCATCTATGTGAGGAACTTTTGAGAAGATTTCCTTCTTCTCTGTGTCGAATGCGAAAAGAGTCAAATCCTCTGCGTCGAACAAACTTAAGATGTCTTTATGCAAGTCGAGAAGGATTTGATCAAGGTTGCTGGCCGCATGAATCTGGGTGGTAATACGTTTCACATGTTCGGCATGCTCGACCTTGTGCTGCAATTCCTGAAGATTCTGAGTCATCGGCTTGGCTTGCATCCGGCTGCGCTTTCTCTGCGGTTGAGACGTGAATCAGTCAGGTGATGCGCTGGATTAACGGGTGCCTGGTCATCAAAGTTTGTGAACTGAGACGTCGAGTCTCAGTCTAAACGAACAGGTCGGGAAGGCAAGGAAAAGGCATTTTCTGTCGGTGCATTCCTGAAAAGTGCAAGCGATTCAGCTCTGGAACTAAGCGAGAAATCAGCTTGCGGATGGATGGGCTTGAAAAGAAAGTTGCTTGAGGTGGGCGACAAGCTCACTGGGTGCGATGTGGGATTTGATCCCGGTTCGTCGAATCTTGATTTCTACACCGCCGTTCGCAAGGCCTTTGTCGCCGATAACGAGTTGGAATGGGGCGCCGATCAGATCCGCGTCATTGAATTTAACACCGGCGCGATCGGTACGGTCGTCCCACAATACCTCGATGCCTGCCGCCATTAAATCGATATAGAGACGTGCGGCGGTTTCGGTCGTCTTTTCCGATTGGCTGACCGTCAGGAGGTGGACATGGAATGGCGCGATGGGAAACGGCCAGATGATGCCCTTCTCATCGTGGTTTTGCTCGATCGCCGCAGCGGCCGTCCGACCGACGCCAATGCCGTAGCAACCCATAATGGCAAGGCGCTCCTTGCCCTGATCGTCGAGGATGGTGGCATTCATTTTCTGGCTATACTTGGTGCCGAGTAAGAACACCTGTCCAACTTCGATACCCTTGGCGAGTGTCAGCGCACCTGGTCCTCGGGGGGAAGGGTCACCGGCTTGCGCATTGCGAAGATCGGCAAACTGTTCGGCGGTGAAATCACGGTTGAGATTGGCATTTTGGTAGTGCGTATCGGCTTTGTTGGCACCGACAACGACGTTCTTCATCCCCTTAATGGCGTGATCCGCCAGGATTCGTGCGTCCTGCAGGCCGACTGGTCCGGCGAATCCTGGAGGGGCCCCTGTGACATGTTGAACCGTCACGGGATCGGCCAACGCCACATCGGTCACCTTAAGCAAACGAGCCAATTTGACCTCGTTCACTTCATGATCTCCCCGGATCAGCACGGCGACGGTTTCGGTGCCTGCGCGGTACAGCAGTGTCTTCACGAGTTGACGGGGTGTAATCTGCAAAAAGGCTGTGACCTCTTCCACCGTCCGTCGCTGTGGCGTATCGATTGGCGTCATGGGGCGAAGGGGGGTGGTGTCGACATCAGATGGAGGAAGCACTTCTGCCCGTTCAAGATTGGCGGCGTAAGAACCCTGGTCGCTGTATGCCACCATCGCTTCGCCGGTATCGGCCAAGACCATGAACTCGTGTGAGACGTCCCCGCCGATGAGACCTGTGTCAGCTTCAACCGCCCGGAAGGTGAGGCCGCATCGTGTGAAGATTCGGGTGTAGGCGTCGTACATGTTCTGATAGCTGACCTTAGCGCCAGCCTCATCGACGTCGAAACTATAGGCATCCTTCATGATGAATTCCCGCCCTCGCATGAGCCCAAATCGCGGGCGGATCTCGTCTCGAAATTTGGTTTGGATCTGGTAGAAATTGAGCGGGAGTTGTCGGTAGGATCGCACTTCCCGTCTGAAGAGATCGGTAATGACTTCTTCATGTGTCGGGCCTAGACAAAAATCCCGTTCGTGACGATCCTTGAAGCGGAGAAGCTCCTTCCCGTAGTAGTCCCATCGGGCTGTTTCTTTCCAGAGTTCAGCAGGGGATGCGATCGGCATCAGCAATTCCTGTGCGCCGGATCGGTTCATCTCCTCTCGAATGATCTGCTCGATTTTGCGGATCACACGGAGACCGAGTGGAAGATAGGTATAGATGCCGGCTGCTACCTTTCGGATCAGTCCGGCACGCAGCATCAATCGGTGGCTGACGGTTTCCGCTTCGCCGGGATCGTCCCGCAGCGTAGGGATGAGTAACTGGGATGTTTTCATGAGAAGGTTAGTGGGAGAAGATGCGTTCCAGGTCGTTCCAGAAGGCAAAAATCATGACGCCAACCAACAGAACCAACCCGACCTGCTGGGCAACCTCCCGTTGTCGTTCAGCGAGTGGCTTGCGCAGAATGCCCTCAATCAGGAAAAAGAGCAAGTGGCCGCCGTCGAGGATTGGGATCGGCAGTAAATTGAGGACTCCGAGGTTGATGCTCAAGATGGCGATCAGGAACACGACACTCGAGGCGCCCTGAGAAGCCGCTTCACCGGAAATATTGGCGATCGTCAGCGGTCCACCGATATTTTTGCTCGAAATATCTCCCACGATCATTTTATAGAGGCCGATCGCGGTCAATTCAGTCCACCCCCACGTGGCTTCTAGTCCTTGGTACACAGCTGCTGCCGCGTTGTCGGAGCGCATCAACGAACGGCCAGGACCCGCGATGCCGATCTTTCCCACTTCGAGAGTCTGTCCGTTCATGGTCACTTTTTCACTGGTCGGTGTGACGGTCAGTGCGGTACGTTGTCCGTCGCGGAGAACTTCGAGCTTGAGAGGCTTCTGCGGATGTTCCCGTACATGAGTCGTCATCTGCGCCCAGGTATAAATAGCTTGGCCATCGATCGCGACTACTCGATCGCCTGGCTTGAATCCGGCCAGGGAGGCGGGTGATCCATGCATAATCGAGGTGACGAGAGGAGGCGTTTCCTCAACACCAATCGTATACAGCGGTTCGTTGCTGCTGGCCCCATCTCCAGTGATTGGAATAGGCGTGGCTGTCAGTGTCTTTAACTGATCGTCTCGTCGGACTTCGAGTAAAACAGGCTGGCCCTTGCTCCTGGAGACGAGGTCCAGTAACTCCGTTTTGGTCGAGATGTCTTTGCCGTTGATCTTGACGATGCGGTCTCCAACTTCCAGCCCTGCCATTGACGCGGGAGAGCCGGGAGCCAGGGCCTCGACATCAGCGCTCAGGTCGCGAAACGTGGGGACAAAAAGCGGTGCACCAGTGGACAGCCATCCGGCGAAGATCAAGTAGGCTAGAATGAAATTGAACCCAGGGCCAGCCGCGACGATAAGAACCTTTCCCCACAAGCCCTGATGCGAAAACGATCGCCGCCGGTCCTCAGGTGTTGTGGCCTCCGTCTCATCCTCGCCAAACAACTTGACGTATCCACCGAGCGGGACGGCGGAGACGAGATATTCGGTTTCGCCGACTTGGCGGCCGAATAACTTCGGGCCGAAGCCGATGGAAAACTTGAGGACTTTCACTCCGACCCATCGAGCGGCGAGGAAATGGCCGAGCTCATGGAAGGCGACCAGCACGCCAAGGACGACAAGGAACCACCAGGCTTTCTGAAGGAGCAGCCACAATGTATCGGGGGACCAGGCAAGTACGGACGTCATCGGAACTCCCTATCGAGTGTGAACTTCTACTCTAACATTCGCTGCGGGAAATGCAAACGATCGTTAGCGAGGTAACGCATGCACCAACGATTCAGCCTTTTCTCGCGCCCATCGATCCGCTTCCAGCGCATCGTCAAGGCAGGTAATCTCCTGATGCGCATGCGCCTCCATTGTACTGCGAATGACCTGCGGGATCTCACTGAAGCGAAGGCCATGGTTGAGGAATGCGTCGACGGCGATTTCGTTGGCCGCATTCATCGCGGCAGGCATGGTACCGCCGATTCGAAGCGACTCGTACCCGAGATTGAGGCACGGAAAGCGATCATGGTCGGGTTTGCAAAAGGTCAATCGTCCGATTTCCGTCAAATCCAGTGAGGGGAGGTCCAGCGCCATTCTGGCGGGATATCGCATCGCGTACGAGATAGGAGTTCGCATATCCGGGAGACCCAGTTGGGCGATCATAGATCGATCCTTATATTCTACCAGCGAGTGAATGATACTTTCTCGATGAATCAGCACGTCGATATTGGACTCGGAAATATCGAACAGCCAGCGGGCTTCCACCACTTCCAATCCTTTATTCATCAAGGTTGCCGAGTCGATGGTGATCTTGGATCCCATCTTCCAGTTGGGATGCTGCAGGGCTCGTTCCGGTGTCACACTCAGAAGCTCCTCCTGGGTCATCGTCCAGAGGGCTCCACCGGACGCCGTGAGGATCAATCGGCGGACGTCTTCAATCCGATGCCCTTCCAGTGACTGAAAGATGGCACTATGCTCGCTGTCGACCGGGAATATCCTGACCCCATGTTTCCGAGCCTCATCCTGCATCAGCTTGCCAGCCATCACCATCGGTTCTTTATTGGCCAAGGCAATGTGCTTCCCGCTGCGGATGGCGGACAGGGTCGGTACGAGTCCGGCTGCTCCCACGATGGCAGAAATCACCAAGTCGGCATGGAGCCCCGCTGCGACCTGTGTAATGCCTTCTTCGCCGGCCAGGATCTCAACCGGAAGATCGACGCACCGGTTTCGGAGCAATGCCGCGGAGGATTCCGTAGAGACCGCCACGGCGATGGGTGCGAACTGGCGGATCTGGGCTTCAAGCTTGTCGATATTATTGCCGGCCGTCAGGCCGACGACGCGGAATTCATCGGGAAACCGTTGAACGATATCGAGTGTATTGGTCCCGATCGATCCGGTTGATCCCAAAATGATAATCGACTTCATATCCTCTCCTCTCCACTCTTATAGAGGCGGTGCCAGGTCTCGAACGTAGGCGACATAGTAGTAGAAGGTGGGGGCGGTGAACAAGAGACTATCGAGTCGGTCTAACATACCGCCATGGCCGGGCAAGATTCCACCGGAATCTTTGACGCCCGTGCGTCGCTTGATCATTGATTCGAATAGGTCTCCGATGAGCCCAGTTCCCGTCAGCAGCACGCCAAGGATTAACGCATCTAACAGTGAGAGTTGTGAGGCAAACCACCACTGAGCCACTATGGCGGCAGCGACGGCCAATACGAGCCCTCCAAGTACCCCCTCAACGGTCTTCTTGGGACTGATCGACGGCAGGAGAAGGTGTTTGCCCCACAGGGTCCCGGCGTAGTACGCGCCGGTGTCAGAAGCCCATGTGACCACTGCCAGAAACAGCACGAGGAATTCGCCGGTCGGCAGCGCGCGGGTCGATACAATGGTGCTGAGGGTGACGCCCACGTAGAGCACGCCGAACATGGTGATCAGCGCGTCGTTCCATCGATGTTTTGTGGAGGTGGCAACAAAAGAGGCCGTCACGGCAATCATGAACGCACCGCCGAGAAGAAGCTCGGGAAGCGGGAGAGACACATGGGATCGGGCGAGGGTCAGAACAAAGGTTGCCGATCCGACGCCGACCAGGACACGATTCAACCGTGTTTGGAAGCTGAGGCGATACAGTTCGAGTAGGGCAAGAGAGCCGACGGCGGTCAAGAGCAGCGTTAAGGCCCATGGAGCGAGGTGGACGATGATGACGTAGACCGCTGGGATCAGTGCAGCCGCAGTATAGAGACGCCGGAGATCGAACTGTCTGGTGCGTGCTGGTGAGGTGGTCACAGATGGTGAGCTGTGGACGATCGCTTCAGTGAGGGGTGGCTGTCCCACATGGGTTACGAAGACACAGTGCTCAGCACTCGACCGAAGCGGCGTTCCCGCTTTTGATACTCGATCAGCGCGAGGAGAAATTCCCGTCGTCGAAAGTCCGGCCACAAGGTCGGCGTGAAGCACAACTCTGTGTAGGCCAGTTGCCACAGGAGAAAGTTGCTGATCCTGGCTTCTCCACTCGTCCGAATCAGTAAGTCCGGATCTTGAAGTGGGTGGGTATAGAGGTACTGTTGAATCGTGGTTTCATCGATACGGCTTGGATGGACGATTCCCGCCTGGACGTTCTCTACCAGTTTTTTTGCGGCATCGACGATTTCCGCTCGTCCTCCGTAACTAAGGGCGACCGTTAGGATCAGCTTATCGAGATGCGCTGTTTCCTTCTCGGTCGTGCGAATCCAGTGTTGAGCCGATGGAGGGAGCAGCTCGTGGCGACCGATGGTGCGGAAGCACACGCCTTGCTCAATCAAGCTGGCTCGCTCCGTGGAGAGGTAATGCTCCAAGAGTCCCATGAGTGCGCTAATTTCTTGTGTCGGACGGTTCCAATTTTCTTGTGAAAACGCATAGATCGTCAGGGCATGAATGCCGAGTTCCAGACTGAGGGTTATCATCTCCCTGACGGAATTGATGCCTTCGCGATGGCCTGCTATGCGAGGGAGACCGCGGAGTTCCGCCCACCGCCCGTTGCCATCCATGATGACCGCGATATGTTTAGGGAGTAGTTCCGGTTCCAACTTGGCGGTCAATTCGCTCTCGGACAGGTGGTCAAAACTTGAAGCCGGAGGGTGTGCCATAACGAGCCTAGAGCGCGTTCCTCATATCTAGTGTTAGCAGAGAGAGAAGTGGGGAAAGTCTACTGTCGGGGGTATGGAATGTCAAACGATAACTCGGAAACGACTTCAGCAACCCAAATCAGTGAGGAGTCATTGCATTGCGACGGCGGAAATGAATGGGCTATACTCGCCCATCACAAAACAGAGACAAGGAGGCCTATGCTCGAGCCGGTTCAGCTAGCCAAATTCGGTGTCACTGAACTCGAAGCTCAACACGCACTCGATCGGCTCAACGTGAGGGATATTGACTATGCGGACCTCTATTTTGAGACCCGCACCTCAGAGTCGGTGTCGATGGAGGAAGGCATCGTGAAGCGTGCAGCTAAGAGTATCTCTCAAGGGGTCGGCGTCCGTGCAACGGCCGGTGAGAAGACAGGGTTTGCCTACTCAGATGAATTAACGAAGAAGGATCTGGAGATTGCGGCCGACACGGCACGCTACATCGCCAATTCTCCTCAGGGAGCTTCTCCCGTTCCGGTGCCTACCCAGCGCCGACCGACCAGAGACCTCTATCCGATCGAACGGGCGAAGGCCGAGGTTGCCACGGCTGATCGCGTGGCGCTGTTGAACGCAATTGATGCCGAGGCCAGACGGTACGATCCCCGCATTAAGAACGTCATGGCTTCTTTTAACACCGAATACAAGGTGGTGGCGGTTGCGACCTCTGATGGGACACTGGTCGGCGATATTCAACCGTTGTCCCGTCTGCAGATCACCTGTATTGCCGAGGACGGTGACAATCGACAGGTCGGAAGCTTCGGCGGGGGCGGCCGGGTTGGATTTGAGTACTACCTCGAGGACAATCGACACTTAAGCTATGCGCGAGAGGCGGCGAGAGAGGCGATCCTGAACTTGTCCGCTGTGGATGCTCCGGCCGGGGTGATGCCCGTGGTGTTGGCTGGGGGATGGCCCGGTATCCTGCTGCACGAGGCGATCGGACATGGCTTGGAAGCCGACTTCAACCGGAAAAAGACGTCGGCCTTCTCAAGCCTGATCGGGAAACGCGTGGCGTCGGATGTCTGCACGATCGTCGACGATGGAACCCTTCCATTTCGCCGAGGTTCGTTAAATATGGATGATGAGGGAACGCCAACCAGCTGCACGACACTCATCGAGAAGGGCATTCTCCGCCGCTATATCACCGATAAGCTCAACGCTCGCCTCATGGGCATTGCTCTGACCGGTAACGGTCGGCGTGAGAATTATCAAAGCGTGGTGCTCCCACGGATGACGAATACCTTCATGTTGGCTGGTGAGTCGGATCCTCAGGACATTATTCGGTCGGTGAAAAAAGGGCTCTATGCCGTCTCGTTCGGCGGTGGGCAGGTTGATATCACCAACGGGAAGTTCGTGTTCTCTGCCAGCGAGGCCTACCTCATCGAGGATGGACAGATCACGAAGCCGGTGAAGGGAGCGACATTGATCGGGAGTGGGCCGGAGATCCTCACCAAGGTCTCGATGGTGGGGCATGATCTGAAACTCGACAATGGGATCGGGACGTGTGGGAAGGACGGCCAATCGGTGCCGGTCGGGGTCGGCTTGCCGACCCTCAAAATCGACGAAATCACGGTCGGGGGTACGCAGAGGTAAGAAAGTTACGAGTCATTGGTCTCACGGCCCACCAAAGAGGCCGACCACATGACAACCGACAGAAAAGAGGGCGTGTGCATCAAGGGCAACGAGGAACAGAGCCTGTCACAATCACCAACGGCTATGCGCAGCTGGCTGCCAATGTTCTGACTCGTGCAAAAGCGTGCGGCGCGACAGAGGCCGATATCGTGGTGGCCGACGGCGAGACCTTTTCCGTCCAGGTGCGGGTCGGCACAGTCGATCGATTGACGAAGGCGAGAGAGAAACGGCTCGGACTGCGCGTCTTTATCGGAAAACGTTCGGCGACGACCTCGACATCCGACTTTTCACAAGACTCTCTTGAACGGCTTGTTGCAGACACGTGCACCTTGGCTAGGGCGGTTGTTGAGGACGACGTATCTGGGTTACCGGATGCGACTCAGATGGCTACGGACCAGCCGAGTCTTGATCTCTATGATGAGACCGTGCTCGATACGGAAACGCAGATTGATTGGGCCAAGCGCGGAGAAGCGGCGGCGTTTGCCACGGATCCACGCATTACGAACTCGGAAGGTGCGGAGTTTGATTCGTCATCGGGGCGAGTGGTGCTGGCGAACAGCCATGGGTTCGTCGGGTCCTATAAGAGTTCAAACTTTTCGCTATCCGTCTCTCCGATTGCGACTGAGTCCACGACCGGGGCTATGCAGCGGGATGCCTGGTATGAGGTGCAGCGCAAATTTGCACGGCTGGCTTCAGCGGAATCGATCGGGCAGGAGGCGGCCGGACGAGCCGTTCGCCGTCTGGGCGCACGCAAAGTGGCGACCAAGCGAGTGCCGGTGGTGTTCGACCAAGAGACGGCAGGGAGCCTGCTCTCAAACTTGTGTGGTGCCATTTCCGGCTACGGTCTCTACAAGCGGGCCTCGTTCCTTCTCGATAAGCTTGGTCAGACGATTGCGTCCGATCTCATGACCGTGTACGACGACGGCCGGATGGCCGGAGGCCTTGGATCTCGCCCGTTTGACGGCGAAGGATTGGCCACGCGCAAGAACACGATCGTGGAGCGAGGTGTGCTACGGAGCTATCTACTCGATACCTATTCCGGACGGAAACTGGGGTTGCCCTCGACCGGTAACGCATCACGGAGTGTGGGCGAGAGTCCGTCTGTCGGCCCGACGAATTTTTATCTCGTCCCAGGATTGAGGAGCGCTCAGGAGATTATCGGTTCAGTCAAGGAGGGGCTCTACGTCACCGAGTTGATCGGATTCGGCATCAATATGGTCACGGGTGATTACTCGCGAGGGGCTTGCGGGTTTTGGATTGAAAACGGAGAATTGGCCTATCCCGTCGAAGAAATCACCATCGCGGGAAATCTCAAGCAGATGTTCAAGGATATCGAAATGATTGGGAGCGACCTCGTGTTCCGGGGGCGAATTGCGAGCCCGACGCTGAAAATTTCAGAACTGATGGTGGCAGGCAACTAGCCGCTCATTAGGCACAGGGTTGAATTGTGAGTCTTGAGCTTGGTCGGACCCATGGCTGAATCCATTCGAGAAACGACCGTTCAGTATCAGAGTGGAAACGTGACGATCAAGGCGTTCGTCGCAGCTCCGCATACCAATGAGCAACGACCGGCCATCATCGTCGTCCAGGAGTGGTGGGGACTCACGGATCATATGAAGGATATCGCGAGGCGCTATGCGGCAGAAGGCTATGTCGCGATCGCGCCGGATCTCTATTCCCGCCTAGGATATGCACTTACGACAGATGCCAACGAAGCCGGCACGCTCATGAATACGCTGAAACAGGAAGACGGCCTCGCCGATTTGAATGCCACCGTGGCGTATCTAAAATCAGTTCCAGAGGTCGATGCCACGAGGATTGGCGTCACTGGGTTCTGTATGGGCGGCTCCTATGCGCTCATGCTGCCCTGCGTCAATGTGGAAATCAAAGCGGCAGTACCCTTCTACGGCCAAGTGCCCAATCCTGATACGCCGATTCAGAAGCTGGCCTGCCCGGTACTGTACCTCTACGGTGAAGACGATGGCTGGATTACCAAGGCGGATGTCCAGCGACTGGCCGCAGCGTTGAAGAAGTATGGGAAAGCCGGCGAGATTAAAACCTATCCTGGCGCGCCGCATGCATTCTTTCGAGACACTGACCCATCCGTGTATCGGCCGGAGGCTGCGAAGGACGCCTGGGCGAGGACGAAGACCTTCTTCAAGCAACAGCTCGGTTAGCTCGCGCGACGCGAGCACGAACTCAGAGGACTTTTTCTACATTCAAGAGAGAGACTCGACGTATGAGACCGATATGGAGAAGCATTCTATGTGCGATCGCACTCATGCCAGGCATCAGTGCTGCGGCCGATTTTCAGCTTATCAGTCCGACCATTAAGCATAAGGGCACGATCGGCAAGGCGCATATCTTCGACGGATTTGGATGCACCGGCGACAATGTGTCTCCGGAGTTGCGCTGGAACAATGCTCCTAAGGGGACCAAGAGTTTTGCTCTGACCATGTATGATCCCGATGCGCCGACCGGCAGCGGCTGGTGGCATTGGGTCATCTTCAACATTCCTCCGGATATTTCGGCACTCGCCGCGGGCGCCGGAAAGCCGGGCGGCTCCGGTGAGCCACAACGCGCGGTGCAAAGCATGACGGATTTCGGTGAGCCCGGGTACGGTGGCCCCTGTCCTCCTGCCGGCCACAAACCGCATCGTTACATCTTTACGGTGTATGCATTAAAAGTAGATCAATTGTCGTTGAAGCCTCAATCATCCGGCGCAATGGTCGGGTACTATCTCAATCAGAATGCCCTGGCCAAAGCTTCCTTCACCGGCCTGTATAGCCGCAAGTAACGACGATGCCGCTTGATACTGAGCTGGGAAAGAAGATGCTGCAGCTGATCACGTCACGGTACGACGATCGGCATTGGCGAAAGCAAATAGAAAAAACGCTCAGTCTTCCACAGACCGGCGTCACCGATCCGGTTCAACAGCAGATCTTCGTATATCTTAAGCATGGTTTGAAGGCGTATAAATCTCGCCGAGCCGACCCGGATTCCTGGATCATCGGCGGCTATGCCACGAAGGAAGTCATCAATCGCGCGAAATTCCAGCCTCAGCTCGTCGGGGCGTCTCTCAAGCAGGATGATGTGGCCTTTCTGGGGACGGATCCAGGCGCTGACGTGACCGAAGCTTGGTGGGAAGAGATGTTGGTCCAGTGGTTCGATGTGCCGGAGGAAGAGAAATTAGCCGAGCAAGAAAACAGCCAAGCTGAGAATTCAGATTCCTCATCGACTATCAAAGCGAAAGCATAGTAATTGTTCATCCTCATAGTTTATCGACGGACGAGGCTTCTGGGAAAGCAGTCAGGTGGTCATTTGTACCTGTAAACTTCTCGTCTTAACTCCCGTGGCACTTTTTGTATTTTCTCCCACTGCCACATGGGCAAATTTGATTCCGGCCGATGCCTGTGGGATGCAACTGTGCTTTGTTTAGTCGTTGTTGTGTGAGTGTTTCAGCTCTTAATTTCAGTTGGGAAATGTCCTCGGCTGGAATGGCACCTAATGATAGGAAATCATACTCTATATCTACGAGCTTTCGGTCGCTATACCCTAGTTGAAGAAGGAGTCGGTCTGGTTCGTTAGTGCCTATCACGATAGCTCGAGCGTGGGCCACGGCGT
This sequence comes from Nitrospira sp. Ga0074138, assembly GCA_001464735.1. GTDB lineage: Bacteria > Nitrospirota > Nitrospiria > Nitrospirales > Nitrospiraceae > Nitrospira_D. The sequence continues at coordinate 59,508 of LNDU01000056.1, read as the reverse complement.
CCTGGCGATCTGGCATTCCAAGTTCAGTCTGCCAACAAAGTACTGTTATTCGAAGTTCTCCATGAATGGAAAAGTATTGTGGTTTCTTCGAATGAAACTGACGCTTCAGTTCTTCGTCAATGGCATTTGCTATCTTATTCCGCCACTTTCCTGAACAATTGAGCAAACTGCTTGCCAATTTCCGCCGGCCTATCTTCTGAGATTTTCCGAGAAAGAAGAGAATTTCCTCTATACGCTCAGGCATCCTTTGTCTTAACGAACAGGGCGTGTTGGGCGCGGTCAACCTTTGAGTGAAAAACTTGTCAATATCGACCCGATAACCATGCCATCTGACGGGACCATCGGCACCAATTCCTTCAAGATAGTGGGTATAGATGTTGTGTTTTAGGTATAGACCGAGATGATCCAGTTCGTCCTCTGTTTCAAGTGTATCAAGCTTAGCCGCTCTCATTCTTTCTTCGATGAAGTGCAAGAACAGCAACGGATTATCGAATATTTCTGTGTATACCCGTAGATCATCGACCGAAAGAGACCATGTAGGGCGCGGTCCTAGCTCAATACCAAGTTTCTTAAAGTGCTGCGTCCGAGAAGCCATTTCCGTGAATGGGTCAAGTGTGACAGCGCAGATGGTGATGTGCTCAAACTGATTGCGCGATATAGTCCCCATTTCGACATGCTCTTGGTCATAGAACTTAACTGAGTTAGCACTCTCTAGGTATGAGACAAAACGCCCACCTTGCTCAGCAGGTTTTTCGATTAGGTTTCGGAGTGATTCGAAATGCGCACCAAAGTCTATGGTTGGTGAGGTGTGAGTGAAGGCTCCTCCTCGTACCTCTACGACAATCAAATGGTCCTCATAGATGAGAAAAGCATCAGCTTCACACCAGTTCTTTTTTCCGCTCGAACCAGTATGCCAACGGTAATGTACAGATCTAAAGACTTGCGCTTTCGGTAGCAGCTTCTTAAACAGCTCAATCGGGACCCGCTCAGAGACTTCTTGCTGCTTCTCATTCCAAGAAACGGCATATCCTGGCTTTCTCTTCCTAATGGCGCGTTGAATGACGCGATAGATGTTGTCGAATAGGCTGTAGTTGTCGAAGCAGTAATATTTGCCTTTGAGTTTTAAGAATGGCCGCTTTCTTACCGGCCATTCTCTCAGCGGCCAACCTTGGTATTGGCCTTCGCTGAAAAAGTCTTTGTCTTCGCCTTGGCTCCAAGAGAGATCCTCCAATAGTGTCTTCGGTAAATTAGTCACATCTTCGACATCGTGCAGACTCATTCCCCAGAGCCTCGCCGCGATTCTTGCGCTTCTATCAACCCAGCCTTTCTCTTCCATGATATTCGTAATGACACTGGGATCAGGCATCTTTTCCATACTCGCGCTGATACCTCTCGTTTCAAGCTCGCTGAGAAGTTCAGTCTCGAACGCTATGCGTTCTTCATTTGCATCTCCAATTCCAAATGTTAGAGCGTGCTGAATTTTCCCAAGGGCAACGACTAAATCCTGTGTCCCTATCCCGTACAGTTCTTTAAACACCTCCTCATGCGGGCTTATGAAATCTTGCAAAAATGGGAGGTTGAGAATCGAATAGCGCTGGCCACGAACGTTGCACCAATACATCTGGGTCTTCACAAAGTACTCTTCCAAATCAGAGTTGAAATGGCATGCTTGTTTTCTCAGAGCAGCTTGGCAAGGGAAAAACTCAGCATTCAATTTCGTGAAAAGCTTTTCTACCCAAGACCGGAGTTCCTGCCATTCATGATCTGTAGCTTCTGATTGGATAAACTCCGCAGGGAGGACAGAAGCTATAACGCTTTGCACGTAATCGATCATCCTGAGCGAAATCAGAGCATCCTGGCCCAATTCAGTTTCATTCTGCATTTTAAGATTATGCTTAATCAGTGCCGAGTATGCTCGGTGCAGCAGTTCCTCAGGCTGGAGATGGCTAATCTTCAAAGCAATTTGAGAAATAATGGTGTCTATTTCCCTAACTACATCTGGAAGGTGATCGATCAGTTTTATCTGGAGCGCATCTAGTTGCTCCTGAGACATGCGATTGCGCATTACGGTGGCTCTACCAACGCGGGCGAGCTCGAACGGGCCGCACTGCATGTATTCGTCGGGTCTGGACTTTTTCCCGCTCAGTGGAAGATGTCTTGCTTCTTTTTTCAGTCGGCTCTTCTTGCCCATGACTAGCCTTCAGTTGGTAGCGCCGATAGCTAAGCCGCGTTCAAAACGAGGTGCAGAACAAGTTTTGATATCAAGAAGTCGAATGATAGTATGGCCGCGTTGAAACGTCTATGCAGGTGAGGCATTGCTCAGCTCCCAGGTCTGCCTTCACAAACCGGCAGCCTGTTAGCCAAACAGATCCATCTGCTCCTGCTAGGGCAATTTGATGATGAGGGTTGACTTGGCAAGAGTCGCTATTTGTGAAGCTTGTCCCTATTCAGGCAAGCCATAATACAGTTATTATTTCAAGGGGGTAGCCATGCCGCAATTCGATGAGTTCGTCTCCGTCAGTGAGGCAAAAAATAAGTTGTTGGATCTGATCCGACGGATGAAGCACAAGCAGGAGGTTGTGGCTATTACGCGCGATGGCGTTCCTTCTGCTGTGCTCTTGAGTATGGATCAGTTTGAGGGGCTCATGGAGACGATCGAAATCCTGAGTGATCAGAAGTCGATGCGCGCGCTCCGTCGATCCTTGAAGCAGGCTGAGAAAGGGCAGTGGGTGAGCCATGACGCGGTATTTGGCCGCGAGAATCTATGAAAGGCTACCGAGCTCGGTATACGCCGGAGGCGGCTGAGCGAATTCGTAAGTTTCATCCACAAGTCAAACGGGAGATCAAAGAAGGCATCAGGGAGCTATTGATCTCTCCGCTCGCAGGTTATTCTCTCCAATTTGAACTCGCCGGACTTCGATCCTATCGTGTCAGGACCTATCGAATTATCTACCGCATTCATGATGACGAGTCTTGCCTTGATATTGTCTTTGTCGGTCCACGGCGCAATGTATACGAAGAGCTAAGAACATTGCTGCTCGCAAGGGGGGAGAACTGAGTAACCCGTTCGCCATGGGTTTGAAACAGCAAGGTTATCCAAAAAGGTCCATCTGTGCCAGCTGGGGAGATTCAATATTCAAGACTGGTGCGGCGGGGGTAAGAGCTTCGCTAGTTGGCTCAGCCGGTTTGGAGTGGCGGTCGAGAAATTCTTTGAGCTTCTTGAAGTCTTCTTTCAGTGTTGGGAGCAAGTTGCCCTGATGGAGCGCGGCTGCTGGGTGTAAGAGGGGGAACAGCACAAAATCCTTCATGTAGAAGGCTTGTGCCTTCACCTTCGTGATCCCCACCTTGCGCTCCAATAACGTTTGAGTGGCCCAGTTTCCAAGCGTACAGACCAGTTTCGGGCGAATCAGTTGAATTTGCTGCAGCAAGAACGGCTTACATGTTTCCACTTCGTCTTGCTCTGGGTCGCGATTGTTCGGCGGCCGGCACTTGATGACGTTGGCAATGTAGATGTGATCGCGTGAGAGCCCTGCCGAGGCCAGGAGGTCATTCAGGATTTTACCGGCTGCCCCCACGAACGGCTCACCCTTCTGATCTTCATTGAGACCTGGCGCTTCGCCGACAAACATGATACTGGCATGAGGGTTCCCCACGCCGAACACAACCTGGCTGCGCCCCAGCTTGGCGAGTTTGCACCGCTCGCAGTTGACGAGGGATTGAGCGAGGTCTTGGAGAGGAGTGAGCGTCATGAGTCGTGAGCGTGAAGAAATGAGTAGCGCCATCTTAAAAACAGACAGCCGGGATGTCAATCGAGATAATGTGGGTTAGGAGGCCAGCGAAATGGCGATGAAACGGACTTGGATGGGAAGCCTTTTGGTGGCGATGCTTCCAACATTCGTATCTGCGGCATCAGTGGAGCTGGCAGCGTACAGCGACAAGCCGCTGTGTGAAAAAGTGGCGAAGTTGTTTGGAGAAGGGCTGAATGCCGTCCCCGAGCTATCAAGGACTGTGGAGTGGACGGCGGTGGAGTTGAAGGGAGAGGGACCACAGATCAGGCGCTGTTCGAGTTTCGACAAGGCGAACATGGATCTGAACAACGATGGGCGCGATGACTTAGTGGTGAAGAGCGCGTTTTGCATGAAGGGCGCACCGAGTGAGAGCTTCTATGTCTTTCCCGCCAATAGCCCGGTCCTCAACCAACTGGCTTGGCAAGATATGAGCCCCCTGTTGGCAACGCACGACAAGTTTGAACGCACCGGTGGATCCTATCCGCTGACGTCTCTTCCCATGGATAAGGTATCTCCAGCTCCTGCGTTGAGTACGGTCTTTACGATTCAACCGTTTCGGCTTGATGGTGTGGCCTATATCGGCCTGACCGATGCTCGACGGGAGTGGATGGTCATCGCGAAGTATCGGGGCGGCGAGCGGTTTGAGGATCTGTGCTATCTGCACGCCGGAACTAATTAAGATGGTAACCTTTTGCCGCAAGACACGTATCTCGCATGGCGTTGATGGTCGAGAGGCCATGGAGCGCGCGAGCATGGTCGGCCGGATTCTGAGGCCCGGCACCGAAGGGAAAGGGTGAACTCTGACTGTAGAAGTGCTGCTCGTTGGCTAACCTTGCTTTGTACTCACACTCCATATAGTCCCGCTCCACATCATATCGGCTGAGGCCAGCGGGGTGGATTCCGCGCTCGTAAGGACTTTGCGCACAACTCCACATGAGTAGCGGAAGCGCAAGCACGAAGATTTTGGCCCGTGACGTCATTCTATTCTCGTACCATCCAGCCCTGACAGGGTCAAGCTGGGTGGGCGGCGACGAGCTCTGCACAGCGATGGGCGCTGACAAGCGCACTCTCCAGATTGGCAGGCCATCCGGTGTCGGTCCATGCCCCAGTGACGAACAAGTTCTGGATAGGACTCTGTTGAAGCGGCCGCAATTGCGCGGCACCCGGTGCCAGCAACAGAGCCGCGTGGTTCTCGTGAAAGACTGACTGAGCGGTCACATCCTCTCTGGCCGTTCCGGAGAACAACTCGCACATCTCGGTTTGTCCTGCCTCGACCAACTGATCGTTGTTCAACTCGGTGAGCCTGTTCCCGACCGCAGAAAGCCGATATTCAATTTCGCCTGACTCGAGTGATGTGCTGGTGAGCTGGTGGAATGGTCGGCCTGGCAGGAGGAGCAGACGAGGCCTTGGCTTCGTTCTGGGGCAGGTCAATTGAATCACGACCTCGCTCAGACTTTTAAGCTCGGTGAGTTGTGCGAAGTAGGCGTAGCGGGTCAGCAGCCGTTCCGGCAATAGCTGCAGGAGATTCTGGTAGGACAGTGCGATGATGTACCGGTTGGCTCGGAGTCTGGTGTCGTCGTGAAGCTGGACCTCGCTCACACCAGTCTGTCCAAACTGAAGGGTAGGCCAATGGGTCAGAGAGACAATCTGCGCATTGCCTTGTCGGAGCGCCTGTTTTATGGGTGCGATGAATCGGTGGTCGATGGAGCCAGCTAGGTGTGTGAGTCTCGCATCCGATGCATCGCGCAGAAACACAGTCGAAAGCAGATGGACGAATGTTGAAGCGGCGAGACGTGTCAGCGCGTTGTCGGTCAACCACTGAGCGAGCGGATCCCAAATTCGTTCTCTGGCTTCGGGACTTTGCCCGGCCGCCGTCAGCCATTCATCTGCCGTCCGATTCTCTAAATCCGCTGGGAGAGTGTGGGCCTGTTCCCAAATTTGCTCCACATGGGAGAAGAGTCTCCACCGATCTTGCCAGGAAAGGCCGCGGAAGCTGAAGAGGCTCATCATCCACTGAAAGGCTCCGGGAAGACGGGCCGAATGATAGGGGGCGATTCGCCCATCGGGGAGTCGAAATTCGAGTGGAACGGTCTGGTCGGATTCCGAAGGCCTTCCTCGGTCGAGCAGGCGAAGGACCCGCTTCGTCTCCTGGTGGCATCCCAGAACAATCGGGGCTGGTTGGAATGCATCGGTCCGGAACCCATCGAGCCAGCCAGAATGATCGAGCAGGGTGATGTGGTAGCCCTGTTGATGAAGATGGTACGCAGTGGCCAGGCCGGCCAGTCCAGAGCCGAGAACGAGGACGGTCTGTGAGGACGGCGCAGTCACGAGAATCGGGAGCGGAGCCAAATCCGTAGGGCAATAACCACTCGTTGGGTGGTGGTGAGACTAATACGCGGTCCGAAGACCTGATAGTTTGACCGTTCGATCCGTTCCAGGATCCGACTGTAGATGCCACGCATGATTTCCGCCACTGTCAACGCACGGCGTTCATGAGCTGGTAGTTCCTTGAGGGCCGCATCGGCTCGCTTATAATAGTGGTGCGCTCGTGACGCCTCATACTCCATCAACGCTCGAAATTCAGCCGAATAGCTCCGATTCAGCAGGGCTTTCTCGGGATAGTTCCATTTCTGCAAGTCATCCAACGGCAGATAGATTCGGCGTTCGGCGGCATCCGTTCCGACATCGCGCAGGATATTCGTCAATTGGAACGCCATGCCGAGTGCCACTGCATAATCCTGTGCCCGCGCTGATGTGACTCCGAATATATGCAAACAGATGAGCCCCACCACGGAGGCGACGCGATAGCAATAGAGCGACAACTCATCGAACGTAATATACCGATTATTGAATAGATCCATCTCGACGCCTTTGATCAATTCCTCGAAGTACGCCTTTGGAATACCCAAGTCTTTCACGTGGTGGGCGAGGCTCACCATGATGGGAGTAGTTGGAATGCCGGAATACACCACGTCAAGCTCTTCGCGCCAGCGCTTGAGTTCGTCTTTCGGGTTGCTCCCGGCAGCCGGTTCGTCGACGGCACTGTCGACGGCCTTGCAGAAGGCATAGACCGTGTACATGGCATCGCGTTTGGTTCTAGGAAGGAAGAGGAACGAATAGTAAAAATTGCTGCCGCTTTTCTTTGTGTAGGCGGTGCAATAGGCTTGAGCTTCAGAGGCATTCATCATGCGCAGCTCCCGGTCTGCGTGGAGGCCTCAAGTTTGATCGCCTGGGCTGGGTCAAGGGGATGGCCAGGGGTCGGATGCAGAATGGATGCGAGCAGTTCCACGCCGTCGACGAGTCGAGGGCCAGGGCGGCTGAAGTAGGAGGCCGCATCGACGACGTAAAGATTCGGCCACTGTTCGCAAGCCTGCCGCCATGCGTCACCGGATTGTCCGACGCGCTTGAGCTCATTGACCGTACGCTCGACGGAGTACCCGCAAGGCATTATGAGGACTACGTCGGGCCGAGCGGCTTCCACGGCATGCCACGTCGTTTCATGCGATGGAGCATCCTGAGATCCGAGGACATCGAGGCCACCGGCCAGCTCAACCATTTCTGGAACCCAGTGACCTGCGACATAGAGAGGATCCAGCCATTCCAGACACACCACGCGCGGGCGCGCGGACGTCTTACTGGTTGTGGCGCGCACGTGGTCCACTCGACGACGGAGTTTCTGGGTGAGTGCCCGTCCCCTCGTGAGTACGTCTGCCGCTTGGGCGATGCGCTCGATATCATGGATCATGTCGTCTAATGTCGTTGGGCTGAGCGTGAGCACCTCGGGTCGATGTTGCAGTGACTCGATCACGCGTGTGAGCTGGTCCGGCGTGACTGAGCAGACGTGACACAGGTCTTGCGTGAGAATAAGGTCCGGACTGGCTCGGCACAAGGCGTCTTCATTGAGACGGTAGAGTCGCTGTCCTGACGCAACCAACTCTTTGACCTGCCGGTCGATTTCTCCACTGGAGCCTCCGTCCTTTCCAGCCAGAGGTTCGATCATGACGGGAACCTGCCGAACCGAGGCAGGAAAGTCGCATTCATGGCTGATGCCGACCAGCTGATCGGCCAGATTGAGAGCCGCAACCATTTCTGTTGCCCCGGGGATGAGTGAGCAGATTCTCATTGTTTTATGTCGGCCATAAGCGGGCACGCAAATCCTTGAGGCGCGTTTCGCTCAAACTAGAGCTGATGGCATCGGCCTCGTGTAGGTCCTGGCTGGTGTGTGTATTGGTCACCGCCAAGACCTTCATTCCCGCCGCTTTCGCGGCCCGAATGCCGGGGAGGGAATCTTCGATGACCAAGCATGAATCCGGCAAAATCGCAGCCCTAGACTGCTGACGGTTCAGTCCGGCCAGGGCTTGCAGAAACGGTTCAGGATTGGGTTTGCCGCACGTCACATCCTCTGCGCTGGTAATGTGACCAAACGCTTTTCGGATCCCGATTTGTTCCAGCACCAACTCGATCTCAGGGCGCAAGGCACCAGACGCGATGGCAATGGGGTAGGTGGCCGCGGCAGCTTCGATGAATTCTTTGACACCCGGAAAAATCACGAGGTGATCCTTGATCGAAGTCAAATAAGCGGCGGCCTTTGTTGCCATCAACTCTTCGATAAGCGAGGGAACGATCGGGTGGCGATTGATCCGAAGTGCCTCCAGAATACATCCACGATCGTCGAAGCCGAGATAGTTGGCATAATAGTCTTGTTCGGTCAACATGATCTCGATGTCTGCCAATGTCCGGCGCAGACTTTCAAAGTGCAGCGGTTCGGTGTCGGCGATGACACCGTCGAAATCAAAGATTATGGCATGCATGAATTCCTGAGGCTTGTGATGTCTCACCTACTATTATGGAGGCATGAACGGGCGGCATTATAGCACAGAGGGCGGCGATGGGATCGGCGCCCTCTGTGCTGGGGAAGTAGAGTGCAAACAGGCGATCAGGGTTGCAATTTAAGCTGCTTTTCAGCCAGCCAACCCTTTGTGCCGAAGTTACTGCGGACGGAATAGACCCATCCGCTGGGCTGCAGGTCGCCGTCGAGAATCGTGAGCGCGGTTCCCGGTGGAATGGCCAGTCCCAGTTTTGTCCCTTCGGCATCCTGAGCCAGGACCACTTTTTCTCCGGGATTCGTTGGATCCGCGAGTACGCTGACCCGCTGACCTTCGCTGAACAGGGGAGTCGGTGACGCAGTGATAGGTGCAACGGGCGCCGGTGCTGGTGACGGTGGGGCCTGTATTGGAGCTGAGGCCGTCGGCATCGGCTCGGGGACTGGAGGTGCGGGAACGGAAGCCGTCGGTGCTGCAGCCTGCGGTACCGCAACTGGTGCTGCAGGGGATGGAGTCGAAACAGCCGCTTGAGGCTGAGTAGCTGGGACAGGCGGCGTTGGCTTCGGCGGTGCCGGTCTTCGTGCGACAGGCGGTTGAGGTTGTGGGGCCGGCGATTCGCCGAGAAGCGGCCCGACATAGTCCATGATCATATCCGGCTCCATCGCGACATAGGCGCCGCCGCTGATCACTATCAACAGTAGTGCCCACAGAAGCGGGCGCCCACTCGACTTTTTGGGTGGCTTTGTGGGCGAAGGTGATCGAATCGTGGTTGTCTGTTCCAGCTCCTCTTCCGTGAATTCCAGGTCGGGTTCCGGCTGACGAGCAAATAACAGACTCCATGTCAGAGGATTGCCAGTCAACGACGAGCCTCCAGCGATAGCAAACATCGAGCACCTCCCTCTAGCAGACAGCATCGTGCACTCTGAAAAATTACTTATCACCAAGCCTATAGGCTGTCAAATTTGTACGAATATTCAGCAGAGCACATTCCGGTACGGATGCAGACTCAACAGGATTGTACATGGGAACAGGATAAGACGTGCGTGCAAGGGGATCGGCCGATGCCATGTCTTCGGCCACGCAGTGGAACATGTCGCTGGTGACTTAACTGGGATGCCTCGCTCATTCTTGGCCACGTAGCGCTGGCGCAAGACAGCGAGGACGTTCGGCGACAGTCTGGGTGGTTGAAGTGGAGTAATCATATCGAGGCCGATAGCAGTATAGCCTTTTCACTCGAGGCGGAACATGCAAAGAGAAGGGAATCACTCGGGCCTCTTGCATGTCTGTCGAGGCGGCAGGCACAATGCAGCGATCAACGATCATGAAGTCCTACCGCGAAGAACTCTGGTTTGAGACAAAGACCAGGCGGGCCTATATCAATATCACGCCCCACGTCGAGGCAGTGGTACAGAAGAGCGGGGTACGGGAAGGTCTTGTTCTGGTGAACGCGATGCATATTACGGCCAGTGTGTACATTAATGATGATGAGTCTGGCCTTCTACAAGATTATGACGAGTTTCTGGAACGGATCGCTCCTCAAAAGGCGGTGTATCGACACAACGACACAGGGGAAGACAACGGTGATGCTCATCTGAAGCGACAGGTGATGGGGCGAGAAGTCGTCGTCGCGCTCAGCGGGGGCAAACTCGACTTCGGTCCGTGGGAACAAATCTTTTATGGCGAGTTCGACGGATGCCGTCCTAAGCGGGTTCTTGTCAAGATTATCGGTGAATAGGGACGTGCGGAGAACCTGTGTGTGGCAAGTCGCGAGTAATCGTCCTGAGACTTGCATGGGTAGGAAAAGTTTGGCAACATGCGTTTTGAGTTGTCGAGTCATGGTCGCTGGCTCGTCCAGCAGGGAGCTTCGATGTTAGGCTGGTCTCGCCCCGATCCCCTCACACGGGATCTCATTCATCTCATCAATGCCCGTCGCCATGATCATGGCGACACCGATGATGCGATCGATACCTTGCAGGCATTTCTAGAGCAGGGACGCGAGCATGATCTACTGACCGTGCTGGCGGCGCTCGACGAGGAAATGGCCGAATGGCTCTTTGATCTGGTCGCAGAGGCGAGCTGCACGTTACTGTTGGACGGACCAGACGACGAAAAGCCGGCCTATGGCACGATGGCGGCTCTGGAGCTTCCCCTGCAGGCAAACTTAACCGCCCCGCTCAAACTGAAGATTGATCCGATCGCCACGGCCGATCTCTTGCATAAGTCTCTTCAGCTTCCTGCTGGAACGGTTGTTCGCGTTGAGTCGCGGCTCTTGACCGATGCCACCTTGGAGATGCTGAATCTTCAAATGTTTCATGACCACCTTGTGACGGTCACGGATTCCAGACGTGTCCAATCCGTGGCGGCGCGGTTGCTTCCTCCGGTCGAAAATACGGCGTTTCTTCTGTTTGAGCTGATCGGCGCTCCCGACCCAGGTTTACCTGATGCGTGGGAAGATGGACAGCGCCGTGAGATTCTCGAAGGGCTGGTGAAGCAATGTCCGGAACTAGCCTGTGCGCCGGATACCATCGAGGCGCCGGTCTATGCCGCGTATGCGATGTTTGATGCGCAGAATGCGGTACGGCTGCATCACCTCGCGGATGAGACGGCTGCAGTGTGGCGAGAGCTGGACCCGCTCGTCAGGTCTCGTACCATTGTGCATCTTCATACACAATGTGGGAATGGAGTCTACATGCCGGTGTGGACCGATCTGTTCGATCCGGAGCTTCCGGAAGAACATGGTCCGGTCTGGACCTCTCCGGACGTCTGGGTGTTTACCGCTGATCTGCCGATCGAATGGCCAGGGGAGATGTTGACCAATCGGCTATTGGCAGAAGGCTGCACCAGGTTCGAAAATCACATCGTGGAAACTCCGGACAACTAGATTCACTCGCTCCTGCCTTTTGTTCTTTCTGTGTTCTTCATACCCGTTGGTTCGGTCGGCTGCACGGTCCTGCGAAAAACTCCTGTTTCGATGATTTTTCCACCGCGTTATTTTATCCTCACCATGATGAAGACCGCCGGCACCGAAGAACGATTTGGGAGCGCGATCACGCGCTCCATCTCGGTAGCGGGGTTGGTCTTGATCTGGACTATCATCTGGGCGAATTTCCCATCGAAGGAAGAGCTCTTCTCGGCGCCATCGGCTTCATCGATGGCTGACGCGCAGCGCGTACCTGAACTCGACCTCACGATTCCTGGCGTGACCAGGCAATCGGCCGACAGCCTGGCAGGAGCTGGAGAAGCGGGCTCTGTGACCACTCTCGGTGGCGTATCCGTTCCACGCGACAGCCGTGCCAGACAAATTGCCGAAGTGAAGTGTGAGGCGGAGGTCCAGCAGTACTGCCCTAATTCCCTTTTAGGAGAAGACCGGCGACGTTGTGTGATGCAGCGCATCAAGCGATTGGACCCTCCCTGTCAACAGATCGTACGGCAGCGGCTGGTACATTGGAGGGAAGCTGAAGGGTATAGGCTTGCCTGTGTCGAAGATGTGAAGCGAGTCTGTCCGACCGTCCAGCCGGGTGATGGCCGTATCTTGCAATGTTTGCAGGAACACGAACAGGACCTCTCCGAAGCTTGCTTCCAAAGCTTGCCCAAAGGCCGCCTCCACTTACGAAACTGACGTTCGCACGCCTGGCACAGTCCTCTCATCGCTTTGCTTGCATCGCTTTCAACTGCCAATGTAAGGTGATTCAGAGATAGTGATGGGAAGGAGTTCCAAAGCCGAAAACTCGTGAGGAGTCGAGAGCGGCCACCCTACATATTTACGCAGCCAGCCCTTCGAGGCAGGAGCGGAGTTGCGTCGCGAACTCGCTGGCACGGCGATAGCGGTGGACCGGGTCTTTCTGCAACGCTCGATCTAGGATTTCCTTTACGATGGGAGGGAGATCCGGCCTGATGGCTCTCACACTGGGATGCGGTGTGTGAGCGATGGCAAATAGCAGTGCCGAGACATTGTCCGCCGTGTAAGGTGGACGACCGGTTAGGAGTTCGAACATCACGACACCGAGCGAAAAAATATCTGATCGCCCATCCACCTTTTTCCCCGAGATCTGCTCAGGGGACATGTACGTGGGCGTTCCCAGCACGATATTCGTCTGAGTTTTCGACGACGTCGCCATCTTGGCGATGCCGAAGTCCATGATCTTGACGACCTCATCGGTGGTCAGCATGATGTTCGCCGGTTTGATGTCGCGATGCACAATGCCCTGCTGGTGAGCATGGTCCATCGCTTCGGCGACGGTCGCCAGTATTGGGATCAGCTTTTCGAGGGGCAGGAGATTCGGTTTCCGTGACCATTGCTTAAGCGTGGTGCCCTGAAGCATCTCCATGGCGATGTAGCCGAGGTCGTCTTCTTCCCCAGCGTCGAAGATCGTGACGATATTGGGGTGAGACAATCGCCCGGTGGATTCGGCCTCCCGAAAGAACCGAGCTTTCACTTCCTGCAGCTTATCGTGATTGTCGATCTCATCAAGCCGCATGGTTTTGATCGCCACGAATCGCTGGATTGTTGGATCTTTTCCGAGATATACCACCCCCATTGAGCCGCGCCCTAACTCCTTTAACACCTTATACCGACCGAGCGTACTGGGTGGACCGCTCTGTGTGGTGAGGATGTGCGTTGCAGCTTCGGACTTGCTATGTTCTTGTTCCAAGTCGATATCCTCAGTGTCTTCGGCCGATGCTCCAGGTTTTTGGCGTCGAGTCGATTGCACAGGTTTCACGAAAAAACGGCGAAGGGCATCGAGATGCAGAAGCCATGCAATGGTGATCCAGAGCCCACTCAGTGTCAAGGCCGCAGCGTACGCCAGGTGATAGCGTGTGGGACCTACAGGGGCGAGAAGCGCAAGCCCGGTAACCCGGATGGTCTTGTCTGTCACGATCACCATGAAGAGGGTGGTCACCGGAAGGACCAGTTGTCGAAGAAACGAGAAACCTCGCCCGTTATCCGGCATGCGTAGAAATGCGCGGAGCGAAAGCATGCAGAGAGCAGCCAACACCGTTCCTTCAACGATGAGGTGAATGGTTTGAGAACCGGTCAGGCCGAACAGCGAAAGGGGTAACGACTGCGCCGCCGGCAGTTTGCCCAGTACGGGACCGGCAAAGAGCGCGACCAGTGCGACAAGCACATATTGAAAGGTCCAGCTCGACGCGTTGACCATGGGTGACAAGATCGGAAGATAGTCAGAGTCTAGCGGATACTGAAGGAGAGTCAATGGATTGGGAGAAATATGCGGAGGATATCGCGCTAGAGTCGTCCAGCGGCTTCCTTCATCTTGGGAAGCAGTGAGGTTGGAATGTGTAGCGTGCCCTTGCCGATGCCGACTTCGATGTCGGGTTTCGTAATGCCATGAAAGTCGCTTCCGCCAGTGACTAAGAGGCCGAGTTGCTGGGCTAGGCTAAGGTACTCTCGAGTCTGTCGCGCGGCATGTGTACTATAGTAGACTTCTACACCGTCGAGCCCGTCGGCTTTGAGCTGTCGAACCAGATCAACCAGCGGCTGCTCCGCGACTTTGACCCATGTCGGGTGAGCCAGAACGGCAAGTCCTCGAGCTGCTTTGATCCAGTGAATGGCTTCGGCAGGGCTCGGAAGCTCCCGAGGAACGTAGGCCGGTTTACCCTCGGCAAGAAATCGATCAAAGGCCTCTTTCGCAGACGCGACGACGCGTTTGTCCATCAAGGCACGAGCGATGTGCGGCCTACCGACCGAATCGCTGCCGGCGAGTGCGCGGACTTCATCGTACGTAATGTCGATTCCGAGAGTCTGTAGACGTTCGATGATCTGTGGATTCCGGAGGTGACGCCCGTCCCGCAGAGTCTTCAGGCGAGCAAGCAGGTCAGGGTCCTGCCGATCAAGAAAGTACCCAAGAATGTGTAACTCGGAGTTGCCGGAAAGCGAGCTGATTTCCACTCCGGGTATGATCTCGATTCCGCACTGTTGCCCGGCTTCCATGGCTTCGACGACACCTGTCATGATGTCGTGATCGGTGATCGCCAAGGCCGTCACCCCTGCTTGGTGTGCCATGTTGACCACCTCAGTGGGCGTGCAACTTCCGTCAGAGTGGGTGGTATGCAGATGAAGGTCCAGGCGGCTCATGTCGATGGCTCTGGAGTAAAGGGTTTTTGCGCCACAAGTTGGGCTGTGTTGACGGATTCCGACTCGCTCGTTCCTTCGTGGAGCCCTTCATCAAAATGCAGAATGCGGAGGTTGGATGTGAGACGTAAGAGTTCACTATGTGCAAGGCAAAACTCTCGACGCTTTGGATGTTGGTGCTGCACGTGGTTTTCGAGGGTAAAAGTTTCATACAGCAACACCCCGCCGGGCTTCAGGGCGTCGATGAGATGGGGGAAAAGCGGTCGGTTCAGGTAAAAGAAGACGACAACGGCATCGTACGCTTCGTGTCCGAGATGCGACTCCTGCAGCGGTTGCCGTTCCAGATCCAGCACTCGCGAACTGATGCCGGTGAGGTGTCGTATTCGGGCGCTGGCTGAAAGTCGTGCGAGGGCCTGTTCATCACGATCGACCGCATCGATCTGGTAGCCTAGTGAGGCGAGGAACAACGCGTGACGCCCGCTGCCGGAGGCCACATCGAGGACTCTGCCTTTGGGAAGCCGTTGAAGTTGCTGGACGAGAAACCGGGCCGGTGGTGGATCTGCTCGCAGGATGTGCTGTGTGAGCCTTGTACGTTCAATGCTGATCCCGACAGAACGGGTCACGTTGGAGATCGGAGGATGCAGCTTCCGTAGCCACAACTTGATATGATCGATCGAGAATTCATCAAACAGGGCTGCCATTAGTCGTTCCGCCAGCGTTTCCAGCAGCTGAGAATCCTGCACGGTCCCAATGTCGACGACTCGCTGCGCCACTTTTGCGTAGTCGATCGTATGAACAAGATCGTCGGATAACCCTGCTGCTTCCAGTCGACAGTCTAATTCCAAGTCGAGAGCGAGGGGTTGCGGGCGAGCGCGTTCCTCGGGCGTCACACCGCAGCGGCCGCGGAACTCCAATCGTTCGATGACGACATGTCCACCCATGTGTGCATTGTCGAAGATCGGAATTCAGGCTGTCAAGCGAGGAAGAGGATGAGCTTGGGGGCGAAAAGCACGTTGTTTGCGATAGCTAGACGAAGTAACGGCTGGTATCGAATTTGTGCTCCGTGTTGTCGACCAACCGAATGATGCTGTGGCGGTACTCGCCGGTGTCGTCCTTCTCGGTCAAATCCAACTCGGGACCGTTATCGATGGGACTCCCCTGCGCATCGGTGATGACTTTGACGACCGGCCGTTCGCTCTCGGTGATATCGGCGGCAGGCTTGAGTACGACGGCGAATGCATCGGAATCGAGGACGACCAGGCTTCCGATCGGAATGATTCCCACGCAATTGACGAACAGTTTGAGCAAGGTCGCGTCAAAACTTTTCCCAGATTTCGAAAGCATCATATTGAGTACTTTTGAGGGTGACATCGGTTCTCGGCGGTAGACACGGGACGATGTCATGGCATCGTAACAATCGGCGATCGTCAGAATGCGCCCCGTCAGGGAGAGTTTCCACGGTGTCTTTAATTTGGGATAGCCGGAATAGTCCAAGTTCATGTGGTGTTCGAAGGATGCTGCGGCCATGCGGGTTGGAAGGTTGGTGATGCCGCGTAACTGCGTGAGGCTCAAGACTCCTTCCGTGGGGTGGTTGCGCATCATTGTCCACTCGTCTTCCGTAAACTCACCCGGTTTATTCAAGACTTCCAGGGGAATGGTTGACTTCCCCATGTCGTGAAACAGCGCAGCCAAGCCGAGATCAGCTAATTCGACTTTTGGATAGCCCGCTCTGTTTGCGAGTGCAATGGAGAGGAGCGAGACGTTGACGGAATGGTTATGGGTATATTGATCGTGGCAGCGAAGCGTGGTGAGGCCCAGCATGATCGACTCGTCCTGCATCATCAGGTCGACGATATTTTGAATGGCGCGTTTTGCCTGCTTAAAGCTTAAAGCTTTGCCATCGCGAGACGACTGCGTCAGATTGCCGACCGCATCAGCGGCTTTGCTGTACTCAGCTTTTGAGCGTGTTTTGTGCTGAGCTTTAGAATTTCTGTTTTCAGGAAGATCTTCTCTTAGGTTGAGTAACCGAGGGTCTTTTAGTTCGATGCCGACCACGGCCAGGTTGAGCAATTCCTGTCGGAAGTCCTCGATCGATTTCGTGGTCGGGTCGAGAGTGACGAAGAGGTGGGCGAACTCTCGAAGGTCCTTGGAGGAGACCGAAGAGAAAAACATCAGGCCGCCGATCTTCCACTTTTTCAAGGCGTCGAGGATGCTTGAGACGACCAGCATTTGTTGCGCCGTGACTTTCAGATGGTTCTCGCCAAGGAAGAGGAAATCGTCCTGTACCCATAAGGTGACCGGTTGGTCGTGGGCGAGGGTTTCAATGAGGGTCAACATCGTTTCGACGGGTTTGTCGAGCGCGGCGTTGGCTCGGCCATGAATTTTTGACGTCTTAATCAGCGTATTCAACTGCGTAATGAGCTGGAATCCCAGCATCACCAACTGTTGGTCGAGGATATCGCCGGCTTCTGACCCTTGGCCGATCTTCCGTGACAATGACTTTTCGTGTGTCAGGAGCGGCTGGCTATGATCTTGGCTGGGCGGGTTTTGCAGAGACTGCGACTGGCCTTCTTTCACGATCATGTTTCCTAGGGTGTGGAACCGGTTGAGGGGAGGCTACGTTGGAGCCGCTGAGCTTGTGACAATGCTGCGGCACAGGCCTGACGAACCGTGGCATTTCCCTTTTTGGCCCCAAGTGAGAGCGCGGCGATGGCGGCAGGGGTGGCGAGTTTTCCGAGCGTTTCTGCTCCCAGGACCGCCAGCTCTTCTTTTTTCTTCCGATTCGTCCATGTCCATTCGGTCATCAGACCTTGCCAATAGGGAACTGCTTCGTCGCCGCACGTGGCGCGGACAGCCTGAAAGACTGCTCGTCGCTCACTGATGGGGCGATCCATAAACCCTTCTTCCGACAGAAGCGGGGACCACTGGGAGAAGGGAGTGGTGTACTGGCCGGACATGAGCAGCTTCAGCGCAGTAAAGCGAACCCCATCGTCTTCGTCAGTCGAAAGCGAGACGAGTTTTGTGCCGTTGCCGTTAGGTCGGAACAGGCCGAGGGCACGGACTACTTCCCGACGAACCTGTGCGTCGGGATACCGGGTTAATCGTTCAACTGGATCGGCGAACTTGGGATTGTTCCACTTGATGAGAATAGAAAGTAGATTACGAACATACCCAGGCCTACGATCCGATAACCCTCGTAACAAGGGGTCCGGGTGGTCCTTCGCGAGGGTGGCGAGGGCTTCCGACACAATGGCTTGATGGACCGGTGACGTGACGTTCGCGAGAAGTGAACAGAGTGAGGGGACGGCATCCGCATTCATCAGCAGTATGATGGTTGAGAGCCCTTTCACGTCGGCGTCCGGGTGTTGGTTGAGGTAGCCCTCGATCATCTTCACTCGTTCAATGCGGCCGAGCCCATTGAGGAGCGAGGCCAACTGTTGTTTGTGTTCTTCGCCCAGATCTGGTCGTACGGCATCCGTTTCGTGGAGGAGACTTAAGACATTCTCCAACACTGGCCATTTGCCTTCGCGAAGAAGAGATTCCACGACCGTGCCCCATAAACTGAAGAGTTTCGCTAGCAACGCGGGAGACTTCTCTGAGGCGAGGATCGCGGTCAACATGTCCAGGATGTACATGAGACTATCTTGTTTTCGTTCTGCCTCGATCTCTTGCACGAGGACGGCCAACTCCTCTTCCGTGACCTCATAGCCTGCAAGTCCAGACTGGAAACGATTTTTAGCGTTTCCGGAGCCACTGCCTTCAGAGTCGCTCCCTTCTTTGACCCGTTTTTTGCGCTCTCGTTCCCGGTCCAGCAACTCTCTGAGCGTTGAGTCCGACGAACTCATGTTACTGTCAGGGCGGGTCACGCCGTCGTTCGCTACCGACGACTTTGAGAGTTCTTCGGCTGTTGCGAGTGTGATCGTCGATAGATTCCGAGACCATAGGCGTGTGACGATATCATCGTCGTCCTCATTCGAGTCGACGTTGCTCCATAAGGATGCAAGGAAGAGCGACAGCTCCTCTTGCGTGAGTCCTTCGTGTAGAACGAGTTCTCGGATGCCGTCACCGTACAGTTTGAAGGCGAGACTCTCGCTTCCTCCATCCTGCTCGGCCTGGTAGACGACAGAGTCCTTGCACAGCAATTCGGATCGTTGAACGAGGAAAGCCAGTCGTGAATACGTCGTGAGGTGGTTGGTCAATTCTTCGAATAGTTGCTGTGTAAATTTCTGAGCAACGGGGTTGGCTGAGCCATACGTTCGGTTCGATTTGGCCGTCTTGTCCAGTAGTTTTAAGACACGTTTGACGGAGACAATTTCTGGGTCTTCAGTCGTGCGTGCGGCGACTGCGGCGGCCATCATTTCTTGAGCCGTTTTGAGGTCCGTCGTCATACGTAAGACCTACCGGCAGATCGCAGATTCGTCAAGAAAAACGCTGTTCTCTGCAGTTGTACTGCTCCGAATACGTACGTGATCCAATGGCTTGTTTGCCACGAGAAGCCTCGGTAGAATCGAGCCACACTATGAGTAGAACTTCCCTTGTAATCTGTTTCGGCGATAGTCTGACGGCTGGGTTTCAGTCGCCGACCAAGGACAATCCGGTTGGACGGGAGACTCCCTACGGGCAGTTCTTACAGTCTTTTTTAGGCGAGACAGGGCAGGTTCGCATCTCCGGGATCTGTGGTGAGTTGACAGGAGAAATGGTCAGGCGGTTCCAGCGCGATGTGCTCGATCATCAGCCAGGCTATGTGCCGATCCTTGGGGGGGCCAACGATCTGGGGTGGAATGCGTCACTGTCAGAGATTATGCGTAATCTGGCCACGATGTACGAACAAACCTTGGCGATGGGTGGTGTTCCGATTCCTGTGACGGTGCCTTCGATTCGAGTGGAAGATGCTTCGGGTAGCCGAGAGGGACAGGAGTGGGTTGCCGAGCACCTTGCCCGCCGAAGTCAGCTGAACAAGCTCATTCAAGATTATGCCGGCTCCAAAGGCATTGCATGTGTCGATCTGTTTACTGTGACGGCTGAACCGGAGAGTGGTCAACTGGCAGGGATCTATTCGAACGACGGGATCCACCTGACCACTGCTGGATATCGGCTGTTTGCTAAGCAGGTAGCCCATATCCTGAAGCCGCTGTTGGCGCGAGACATGCAACAATGAGTTCCATGCTCCAAGCCGTCACTGATCGAGAGTTTGATCGGGTGGTGGAGGTAAGCACTGTTCCGGTGTTGGTCGAATTCTGGAAGGCAGGCTGTGGTCATTGCCGAGCCTTGATGAAGGAATTGGAACAGTTGCAGCAGGAATGGGGCGAACAGGTACTCATTCTGACAATGAACGTCGACGAAAATTTTCAGATTCCCGCCGAACTAGAAGTCTTGTCGCTTCCCACACTGGCGTTGTATCGCAACGGGGAATTCATAAAATTTATCGGTGGGCTGGGAAAGCGAGAGGAAATTGCCAAACAGATCCAGATTGCGTTGGACAGATGATTGGTCCTTGGAAAGGTCAGCCTATAGTACCCGCCAGGTACGGCCGTCGTTTTGAATTAACCGATCTGCTTCCACCGGTCCCCATGTGCCAGCTTGATATTCGGGGAGCCACCGTTGTCCCGACTTGTCCCAGGCTTCGAGAATCTGGGTGATCCAGGCCCAAGATGCTTCCACAGCATCGCGCCGCATGAAACGAGAGGCATCTCCAGCCATCACATCGAGTAGGAGGCGCTCGTAGGCCTCTGGAGACGGCCGTCCAAATACTTCTCCGTACTTGAAGTTCATTTCAACTGGATGAGTCTGCGCGCGAGTGCCGGGAACCCGTGAGACGATACGGAGTGAGAGCCCTTCTTCCGGTTGAATTTTCAACGCCAGAACATTCGGAGCCTGAGGATTCTGTGCGTTGGCATTGAAGAGAATCTGCGGGATCTCTTTGAATTGGACGGCGACTTCGCTCGCACGCAGAGGCAACGCTTTCCCTGTCCGCAAGTAGAACGGGACTCCGGACCACCGCCAATTCTCCACGAAGCATTTTATAGCCACGTAGGTTTCAGTGGTGGAGTTCGGTTTGACGCCTTTTTCGCGTCGATAGCCGGGCACTGGTGTGCCATGGGCCGTTCCTTCTGTGTACTGTGCCCGCACGGTAAATTTGTCCACGTCCTTTTCCGTGATGGGCCGCAAGCAGCGGAGCACTTCCATCTTGGCGTTGCGCACGACATTCGGATCGAGCGAGTACGGCGGCTCCATCGCAACCAGACAGAGTAATTGTAGTAAATGGTTCTGGATCATGTCGCGAAGTGCGCCGGCTTCTTCATAGTAGCTTGCTCGCGTGCCGACGCCTTCCGCTTCGCTCACGGTGATTTGGACGTGATCCACGTATTTGTGGTTCCAAATCGGCTCGAAAATGCTGTTGGCGAAGCGCACGACCATGAGATTCTGAACAGTCTCTTTCCCGAGATAATGATCGATTCGGAAGATCTGCGATTCGTCGAAGACGCGGCCTGTGACCTCGTTGATGGCCTGTGCGGACGCCAGATCGCGCCCAACCGGTTTTTCCACGATGATGCGTGTATAGGGCGAACGAGTTCCAGGAGTTCCTGCCAGTCCAGAACGGGACAATCCCTCACAGACATCAGTGAAGGAACTGGGGGGAATGCTGAGGTAGAAAATTCGGTTCCCGGGCAGTTGGAACCTACGCTCGAGTTCTTCGGCCCGTTCCTTCAGACGCACATAGGTCTGCGCGTCGTCGTTTCCTCCCGCCAAGTAAAACAGGTGCTGGGAAAAGGCATTCCACGTATCTTCGATGAGGGCCTGTCGGGAATGTTTGACGACGCCATCGCGGACGCTGGCTCGGAACTCTTCATCGCTCATGGGGGTCCGGCCCAGGCCGATCACGACATAGTTCGACGGGAGTAACCCGTCGAGGAGGAGATTGTAGACTGCCGGGATCAAACGCCGACGAGCCAAGTCGCCTGAACCTCCGAAAATGACCAGGGTACAAGGCTCGACCGGCGGCACTGGTTCCTGCGTGGGATGGATATCGATTCGTTGACCATTCGCTTGAGCCATCAGGATCTCCTTAGCAGGATGTTGAAAAATCCCGCCAGCTTCGTTCTCGCGTCGCTCAGAGGCTCAACATACGGGACGGAGTATACCTCGCCTCTTCGCTCGCTGCCGCCTTGATGGACGGCCTTTTTGACCATCCTGCGAGCAATCTGTCTTGCTGCCAGGTCGAAGTGTTTTCAATAGCCTACTCAAAGTTACCGTCGGACCGAGTGGCCACCAAAGGCATTTCGCAGGGCTGCCAGCATCTTTTCAGCAAACGATTCGTCCTGCCGCGAGCGAAACCGCGTAAAGAGCGCTGTCGTGAGAGTGGGTACCGGCACGTCCTTCTCGATGGCATCGGCGATCATCCAGCGGCCTTCGCCAGAATCTTGCACGTACCCCTTCAGTTTTTCCAGCTTTTGATCGTCCTTGAGCGCGCCCGCGGCCAGTTCCAACAACCAGGACCGGACGACACTCCCGTGCATCCAGAGATCGGCCACGCGCGCCAAGTCCAGCTTGTATTCGCTCTTCGACATCAACTCAAATCCTTCGGCGTAGCCTTGCATCATGCTGTACTCAATGCCGTTGTGCACCATCTTCACATAGTGCCCGGCACCGGCCGCACCGACGTGAGCCCAGCCATTTTCAGGCGCCAGGGTCTTGAACACCGATTCAAGCCGTTTGACGGCTGCGTCTTCTCCGCCGACCATGAGACAATAGCCGACTTTCAGTCCCCAGATCCCTCCACTGGTTCCCGCATCGACATAGTGGATGCCTTTTTTCTTCAGCTCGGCAGCACGCCGCACATCGTCGTGAAACCTAGTATTTCCACCGTCCACGATGGTGTCACCTGGTTGCAACAATGCAGCCACAGCCTGAATGGTTTCTTCGGTCGGGGCTCCGGAAGGCACCATTACCCAGACAGCACGCGGGGCGCTGAGTTTACTGACAAGATCAGCAAGGGATGAGGAACCGATCGCGCCCTGGCCCTCGGCCTGCTTGATCAAGTCGCTCGAGCGGTCGTAGGCTACGACGCGGTGTTGGTCGCGCCGAAGACGCGTCACCATGTTCATCCCCATCTTGCCGAGTCCGATAAATCCCAGTTCCATAAGAGCGCTCCTTGGTTTGTCGCCGGTCACAGCCAATGCGGCGTCCGTCGATCGATTTGCAGGCAGGTACGGTTCCTCTCACGTTGTGCGCGAAACACGTTCCCAACGCGGAGGCAACCGTTTGAATGCACTGCTCTCGTCAGTCGATGCGAGCAGGATTCGGGACATCCTTAAAGAGGAGATCGGCAAATTGCCGGCCGAAGTTGAGCCGCTCGGTGAGGGTGGTGGCTGTGAGGAACTGTCCAGCAAGGTCCGCAAGGGCCGGTTCGCGTGAAAACATAAACCGATGAACATCTACTGGAGCGACCAACCAAAACCCTCTCAAACGAAAGAATGCGGAGATGCAATCCTCGTAAAACAGCGTCAATAGGTAGTGGGCTGTTCCCGGTTTCTCTACGAGATCCTGCGCTTTCCCCAACAGATGGTAACATTCGGCCTTCAGTCGAATCTGTTCATTGATCGATGCCGGCGGCGGACCTTGGCGAAAGCGGTGGTGGATCTTTTCAGTCAGCTTCACACAGATGCCGTCGTGATCGTAGAGAATTCTGCCTTTTCGCAGCAGGGAGGGGAGCCGAAGTGAGTACGCGAGGTCTTCCTCGACGGACTGGTATCCATGGTAGCGAATATCTGCCAGGCGGTCGCCGACACGAAGGATTTCGTGACTATCGGCCTCTCCCTTGACGAGGGCGATCAAGTCGATATCGCTGTGGAGCGTGAGAGCCTTCCGAGCTCCCGACCCGATGAGGATAACGCCGACAAGGTCACCGCCCCGTCGGCCTTTGATATGCCGTAACGCGACTTCTACATTCGCTTCAAATCCAGGGGGTGGCGGCAACTCGGGCTGCTCCGGCGGTTCCGGGACTTCGAGTAGCTCGGCGTTCAGTTCTTCACGAGTGGGAGTGCTGGTCGTGTGGTGTGTGTCCATGACGTGTTCTAATTCCATGATAATGAATCGTGTGTGCAAATCCTCTGAATCGACTAGCGTAGGGCCTGTCGTTCGTTCTCGCTGGTCTCCAACCTCGTGGGGCCGCAACAGGCGAAAGACCTGGTCGCTTCGGCATTCTATGGATGGAGGAATATAGTGTCAACGTTTGAGGACGTTGGCAAAGACGTCCGCGGCTTCGTCGATCTGCTTGTCCGTGATGTGCAGATGGGTGACCGCTCGATAGCTTTGTCCTCCAACGGCGTTAATAAGCACGCCGTGCTCTTTGAGCGCGGCTACGAGTTCGGCCGGAGAACGGTGCTCGTCGACGATGTCGAAGATGACGATATTCGTTTCGACGTGCTGCGGCGCAATCTGGATTGCGGAAATGTGTTGGAGTTGGCGAGCCAGTTTTTTTGCATGCTCATGGTCGGTCTTGAGCCGGGCGACATGCCGCTCTAGCGCATAGATACCGGCGGCGGCCAGGATGCCCGCTTGGCGCATCGCGCCTCCATACATTCGGCGAAAGCGGCGTGCCCGATCCATGAGTCGCTGGTCATTGGAGATCAGCAGCGATCCAACGGGGGCGCCCAACCCCTTCGAGAGACAGAGGGAGACGGTTTCGAAGTGTTGGGCGTACACCGTCGGAGGCAAGGTGGTGGCGGCCACGGCATTGAAGAGCCTGGCCCCGTCGAGGTGCATGGGAATGCCATGTCTCACCGCGAGAGCTCGGATTTTTTCAATTGTGGAGAGCGGATAAATCGTGCCGCCTCCGGCATTGTGCGTGTTCTCGATGCAGATCAAGGCCGTTGTGATGCTGTGCGCGTCGTTCGGTCTGATGGCGGCTTCCACCTGCTCGACAGTCATGATTCCCCGCTCACCGGTCACCCAATGAAGTTGCACGCCGGCCAGTGCCCCAGCTGCGCCCTGTTCATAGCGAACGACATGACTCTTGCTCTCGACGATTATTTCCTGTCCCGGTTGAGTGTGTGACCGAATCGCCAGTTGATTGGCCATGGTGCCGGAGGGGACGAAGAGCGCGAACCGCTTGCCGAGCATGGCTGCCGCCATATCTTGGAGCCGATTGACGGTCGGGTCTTCTCCATACACGTCATCGCCGACCTCGGCGCGCGCCATGGCTTTCCGCATCTCATCCGTCGGCTTGGTCACGGTGTCGCTACGAAGATCGATCATACTGTTCGGCCTCCCAAGAATTCCGTACGGTCCCGCTATTCTAACAGATCTGCCACTTGCAGGCGAAGGCACACCTGCTACACTGCGGGTCTATGGTCGGATTGGATCACACACGACTGACTGGATGGGCTCACTCTCTCGGTGTGAAACGGGCAGAATTCGTCCCGTTGGTGTGGGCCTTCGTCTATTTTTTCTGTCTCTTGTGCGGATACTCGATTCTCCGTCCAGTGCGCGACGAAATGGCCATCGAAGGAGGATTGAAACATCTTCCCTGGATGATGACGGCGACATTCCTCACCATGCTCGCGGCCACGCCACTATTCGGGTGGCTCTCGGCGCGATGCTCCCGCTACCGGCTGCTGTTGATTGTGTATGCGTTCTTCATTGTGAATCTATTGGCCTTTTATGCGCTGATGATGAGTCATTTATATCCCGAGTGGGTGGCCCGAAGTTTTTTTGTCTGGCTGTCGGTGATGAATCTCTTCATTGTGTCGGTCTTCTGGAGCTTCATGGCCGATCTGTTTACCCCGGAGCAGGGTGCACGGCTGTTCGGTGTCATTGCGGCTGGGGGAAGCAGCGGAGCACTGGCGGGTCCCCTAATCACGACAGGCCTGACGTTTATTGTTTCTGTTCCGGTGCTCATGTTGGCCTCGATGGTGTTTCTCACGCTGTGTCTCGGATGTATCTATCGACTTGACCGATGGGGGCGCGAACAGTCCGTCCACCATCAGTCGCGACCAGGTGATCCCCTTCGCGGAAGTTTCCTGGCTGGTATTCGCCTGACGATGTCGTCACCCTATTTGCTTGGGATTTGCGGCTATCTGGCCTTTTTGACCATGACCGCGACGTTTCTGTATCTTGAACAGACGCGCCTGGTCTCGGAATATTTGGATCAGCCCGAAGCCCGGACACGCCTCTTCTCCTCGCTCGATTTTACGACTGGTCTGTTGACGTGGTTGACCCAGATGTTCGCGACCAAACGCGTTATCAGCCGGTTTGGTCTGGTCGCGCCCTTACTGTTTCTTCCGGTGATCAGCCTGATAGGGTTTCTCGGTATCGCGCTGTGGCCGACTCTTGGGGTCTACGCTGTCTTTTCTGTGTTGCGTCGAGTGGGGGAGTATGCGTTATCCAAGCCTGCACGAGAGGTTCTCTTTACCGTTGTCAGCCGAGAAGAGAAATATAAAGCGAAGAATTTCATCGATACGGCCATCTCACGCGGCGGCGATGCCTCGACGGGGTGGCTGATCACCGGAATCAAAGCCTTGGGTGCCACCACGGCCCACATTGCGTTGGCGTGCGTGCCACTCATGATTGCCTGGGCTTGGCTGGCTACCGTGCTGGCCCGAGAGGAAAAGCGCCGGTCGGCATCTACCGTATCTTTGATCACAGAGAGTTCTCGCCGTACCGTATGAGTCGGTATCGCGTGTTTTGGCCTTTGTTCGGCTAGTCTCGAACCACCAATGAGCCGATCACATAGGAACTGGCTCGTCCCGCCTTGGTGCCTCGGATCCGAACCTCCGATACATCGCGTGTATACTCACGGATGTTCCAGGTATTGCCGGCCTTCAGCTCCGGCCAGAACCACCAGGTTCCATCGCGTTTCCGGAACCAGAGTTGAATTGAAGTATCGGGCAGCACCTGAATTGATTCCATGTCGAAATACGTCGGTGCACGATTCTCAGGATTGCTCACCCAGATCTTGACCCACTGATTCTGATCGTGCGAGGACAAGACGCGGGGAGTTTTCGCCCAATCAACCTCTGTGCATTTAAAGTCCACGAGTTTGCCGAATCCACGGCCGAGGCCGTCTCCAGGATCTGGAAGGGTGTAGCACTCGATCCCCGCTTCCATGCTCAAGTGGAAATGTGTGAGACCGATCGTGTCGACGTTGATGTCGTGCTTGGAGCAGCGCTGGCGATAGGTCCAGCAGTCGCTATGTTTCGATGGATCACATGTCTGCAAAGGGCCAAATCCGATTCGGCTTGTCCTGTATGCCAGCGTTGATCTCGCCTGGGAGTAGATATGCTCCAGCGCGCTCTCATCGTCAAAATTGACCAGGCATTGTTGAGGGCTGCTGCCGTTGGGACGGGCTTGTATGACCTTGGGCGGTTGATTCTCCCGTTCTCGTTCGGTCACTTGTTCGGGCGTGGCTTGAGTCGGGGGACCTAGAGGGCTTACCGGTTTCAGTTTCATCTGAGCACAGGCTCCCAGTAATGCCGTCAAAAACACACAGAGAGCTACCCTGGTGAAGCCATGTCCCTTCACGTGAACTAGTGAGCGCATCGCTGTTCCTTTCTCTTGCGCCAACGCGAGCCAGCATGCCAACTTCTCATTCGCCATCCTACGGTGCAATTGTAGCAGTGAAAAACGTGAGGCGTTCAGTCATTTACTCATGAAAAAAACGCGTGGTATAGTCCGAGGCTCTAAAAACCCAAGCATATATCATTGTCTCAGGGAGATGGAGTGATTGCAATGACTCATTGGAAGCTGTATCTCGTGAAGAAAGGCCTCTATGTCGACTGAGGTTCCGGTCAAGTTGTACCTTGATAAGCTATTGAAAGAGTGCAGAAAAGTATCGGTCGATCTGGCTCTGCTTCCTGGTCCCGTGAAGGCGAGGGCGCTGCATGCGGTGGCCGATCGAGTCGCTGCAGACCAAGACGCCATTCTCGCGGAAAATGTCAAAGATGTTGAGGCTGTGGGAAAGTCCTTTGAGAATGCGGGCATGAAAGATCGGATGAAGGCTGCCGTGGCTCGCGTCCGCTTGACGATCGATCAGATGAAAGAGATCGTTGAGCGACTGCATTGCATCGCCGATCTGCCAGACCCCATCGGCGCCGTGACATCGCGACGGGAACGCCCGGATGGCTTACAGGTCTCCAAGGTGAGGGTGCCGATCGGAGTGGTCGGGGTGATCTCCGAACGGAGTCCGCTGGTTACCGTGGAATCGATTGCACTGTGTCTGAAGTCGGGCAATCTCTGCATCTTTCGTGGGGCTTCGGAATGGAAGCTGACACATCAGGCGATTCATGCTCGATTTCGTGAGGTGGCAACGGAGCATGGCATACCCCATGGGGCCTGGATGCTCATCGATCGCCAAGAGAAAGAAGTCGCGCTCGACCTGATTCGATCAGGGAAGACCCTCGATGCGCTCATTGTGCGTGGCGGAGCTGGCTTACGCAAGACGGTTGCGGAGCAAGCCAAGGTTCCGGTGCTTTGCGATGATGGGGGCCTCACGCAGTTGTACATCGATGAAACCCCCGATATTTCAGTTGCGCAAAACCTGGTGATCAACTCAAAGGTGCAGCAGGCAGGAGCCGCCAACGCGCTGGATACGTTGCTGGTGCAGCAGATTGTGGCTAGGCAGTTCTTGCCTCCGTTAATCAATCGCCTGCTGGATGAATTTAAGGTGGAAGTGCATGCCTGCCCAAAGACGGTCGCACTCATGGGGCAAATGGCGATGACGGGACATACCGCGATCATTCCGGCGACCGAGGCGGATTGGGATACGCAGTTCGCCGGTCCGACCCTGGCTGTAAAAATGGTCGAAAACCTGGATGAAGCGTTGGCCCATATCCAAACGCATGGGCCATGTCTTACCGCAGGAATTGCCACCACACGCTATGAGTCCGCTCTGCGATTCACTCGGGAAGTTGATGCGAGTGCGGTGCTGGTGAATGCATCAACCAGGATCCATGCCGGAGATAGCTTCGGAATGGGGAGCGACGTGGGTCTGAGCGTAGGGAAACTGCATGCCAAGGGGCCGATCGGTTTGGAACAGCTGACCTGCGAGAAGTATGTGGCCTTCGGGTCGGGGCAGCTTCGGCTCCCCCATCCGGTGCCGGAAGCGTATTTTGACGCCATCATGCTCAAACGGCCGTAGATGCCTACTAAAAACGCTTCCCAGCTTCCTTCTCAGTCGTTCGAACCACTTAATGTACCCCCCACCGCGTACGTCTCGTGGTTCTCACTCCTTGCGGCCTTACTGTGAACCGCTTTGAGCAGGCGTAGCACATGACGAATGACCCATTGCGGCAATTGCTTCGCGAGCATCTCGCGTGGTGGAAGCTCAGGCACTTCACATCCGACCGCGAGTACTTCTTGTGGCAGCGACAACAGCTCTCCGTCGAAGAGCTGAACCAGCTCAACATCCGCGCCGAACGAAAACGCACAGGCGATCATGTGGACGAAACCGCGTTCTATGATCTTGCTGCACATCCGAAGATCTTCCCGATTCTCTATAGCCAGCGGTATGAATATTATGAAGCGATTGGGCTGCGAACGATGGCTCAGCTCAGCAAGGCTCAGGACATTCTCGATTTCGGTTGTGGTCTGGGCATTCTGACGACCTGGTATGCCCTCCGCTTCCCTGATGCGAATCTGGTCGGTATTGATCGTTCGGCGGCGTCCATTGCGATCGCACAAGAAAAGGCGAAGGACCTGGGCCTGCGTAATCTTCGGTTCATCTGTCTGGATCTCCAAACGGGGCCTCTTGCAGGCTCCTTCGACATGGTGTTGGCGACGCACGCACTGCTCCAGGCGGAACAGGATCCTGGGATACCCAGCGAGAGTTGGCGGACGTTTGATCGTGGGCACGATCCATTACAGCAGATGGTATTTGAACAGCGGACAGGTTTGGCGAGCCGACTTGACCGCCTCTGCCAGGTCCTCCGCCCACACGGCCGCATGATTGTGTGTGAGAAAACACGGCAGTTGGCCAGGCGAATACCGTTCCAGCGTGCGTTGGCAAGCAGGGGGCTACAGCTCGTGCAGCCTGCAGATCCGATTCACTATCGATCCATCGAAGAAGTCGTGGAAGATGGACCATTCTATGTATTGAACAACGGGACTCAGACCACGGTCGCCTGGGATGAATTGCCGGAGTTGGATGATGGGACTCTTTTTAATCTCAACGCCATGCTGGCGAACTCCATCGATTCCAACGAACCGCTCTATGAGAATCATGGCCATTCGGCACAGGTTGCCTGGGAAGAGTTGCCCGAACGAACGGTCACCCAGGAACTGACGCGCGAGGAGCCGGACGGCCGACAAGTGCATGTGGAGCTTGGTATCGTCGATGACACGCACTATCTGTACTGTGCGAATACATTCGATCAACGGCAACTGGTCATGATGGAAGAAGCACGCGCGACGCTTCTTGAGGCGTACTATCAAGAAATCATACGTGGGCTCCCCTAGGAATTCTACTGAGTTGTACTAGGCAATATGTACTTGCACGCCTGACAAGTCCATACTACCGACATATCCCATGTGCAGTGGGTGATAGTAGCCTGCTCATCCGGCACTACTCCATTTCTCTCGTTATAGAGTGCCATCAGGTGGTGTCTGGGGTTCTGTGAAGGTTGGCTTTAGGCGTGAGTCGGAAGGAGGAATCACCATGAAAGCAGCGCATGTTGTTGTCGCGCTGAGTCTGGTTTGTCTCGGCTGTACCACTCCGCCGGAGGTCAAACAAGCCTTGATTGCCAAGGATCAGGTGTATGCCGAGAACCAGCGGTTGATGCAGCAATACCGTGAGTTGGTCAGTCAGGTGACCCAGCGGCATCAACACTGGTATCGCTACATCCAAACCAGGCTGAAACTCAATCTCGCCCTGCAATGGGCCACCACCAATCCTACAATGACCAATGTGAGCGAGGCTGATCTGGCGAAAGATGATGCCGACCTCCTGGGTTCCGAGGTGATTGCGCTGATCAACGAGGTTCGATTGAAGAATCTGTCTGAACGGAAAGGCCCCAATGGGCAACCGATCTTTTCAGCTGGTGTTGGGGATATGAACCATCTCCTGCAGAAACTTCCTGAGCTGGCCAGCCGGGTTGAGCATCGGGTGGCGAAGGATTCGCAGGTCCCGTCCAATGTGGACCTGACGGCGTTCGACCATTACCGGGCTAACGTGGAAGCGCTCCGCCGAATCAATGCGGTGATCAAACAGTACTTAGATATCGATGTGACCTTGTCTCGCGATGAAGTCCAGTCGCTTGCGGATGAGCTGCGGACGTGGCGTCGATGACGGCGAGCCATGAGAGAGAGGAGATCGGTATGATTGCACGACGGACGATGTTGTTGAGTCTTGGGCTCCTCCTGAGCAGTGTGGTTGGGTGTCACTCGATTCATAGTGATGCGGTGCGCGGCCTCATCCAGCTCGAAGGCGACAAAATTGATGCGGCGCAGACGAACATCGATGTCTTCCAGAAAGAGACGGAAGAACGCATCAAGAATCTGGAGCAGGCGCGCAGCTTTTTGCACGAGAGTTTTAAACAATTGCAGATGCTGGAGGCCAAGCAGCAGGTCGTGCTCTCGTCGTACCGCAAAATCGCCAGCAAGAAAGGGGAAGCGGCGTACGCGGCCTCGTATTTGGTCGCGCGACTCTATTTGACTGACTCTCACGGTGTCGAAAAAATGGTGTGGGATCAATTCGAAGAGGACTTTTGTGGGCTGCGTGATACGGCTCAGGCGTTGAATACCTCGTGGAAGCAGACTGGTGGGATCCATGCCCAGCTGAAGCAGTTCGCGAACAAGTCTGTGTTGGCCTCTGTGGATCCGGAATTCGTGTCGGCGTTGGTCGATCAGGCTCCAGCCCAGTCTGGACGTATTGTGGAGATTCTGAATAACTCGCGAACCGTGAACGACGCACTCGAAGAAGTGACGGGTTCCGGGATCATTCGCATGAGGGCGCTTGAGCGGGCCCATACCTTGACTGCTGATCTGGTTGAGCTGCTCGATAAATTGAAAAAAGACGACGAGCAATAGGGGGGCACCATGGATCTCAGCATTGATGGAGTCGTCGGGTTTCTCCGGGATAACGATAACCTGATCAGGCAGTTGATGGAAACAGCCGAGGATGCGACTCAAGAGGTGATGGGGCTTTCGGTTCAGGTCGACCATGCTCGTGATGAGGCCAAGGCGTTGGTGGATCAGCTGGGGGCCGTCGAATTTGAGGTCGGGAAGCAGGATGAAACGAAGGTTCGCCAAAAAGCCCTCTTGGAGGCGGTGGCCACGCTCCGCAAGAAATTCGAAACCTATAAGAACGACCCGCTTCGGCGTGGGATCTATGCCGCTGAGATTTCGAACCTGTATCTGCAGTTGGCCAACACCTTCAACAATGAGACGATTGCGCAGATCGTTCCCTTCACCAAAGACGAAATCAAATCTTACAAAGACCTCATGAAGGAAGCGGTGCTCGACGCGGCCTCCAGAAAAAAACGGGCTGCCGTCATCAAGGCCGCCGCACAGCTTTCCAAGCTGGCGATCGGCGTGGCGGCGAAGTTGGCGGTGTAACCGTGTGAGGGATTGAGCGATGCGACGGACATGGTTTCTGTGGGCTGTCATCGGTCTCTCGTCTGGCTGCAGCCTTGATGCAGGCTCCCGTGGTCCATTTGGTCCAGAGGATCCTGAAACCGCGGTGCAGAAGACCAAGCTTCCGGACAAGATTCCTTCTCCGCATGTGTTTCAGTTCACCGGTGACGACACGGCTGGCCATCACAAACCAAAAATGGCCGGCGCTGTTGCTGATGCTGGTGTGAAGCGAACGACGAATGAGGGCGAAGCCCTGACGTCGGGCGAGGTTGCAGCGTTACGAAGAGCTGCCGAGGGAGATCGTCGGGTTGCCGCTCTGCTGGGCAAACGCTGGGCATTCATCGATGCAGATCGGTTGCCACCAGAGGGCAAGGTCTCGTTCGGCTGTTGCCGCGACGTATCCAGCATGACGAGGTTGGTGTACTACAGCTATAGCCAAAACGTGGCCGTGGAAGTCCGCATGAAGGACACGAACGTCCTGAGCGTTTCTCGTGTGGAGGGCTATCAGCCGCCGGAGGGGCAACAGGATGTCCAACGGGGGATCGAGTTGGCGAAAGCGGACCCGCGCCTGGCTGGAAAGGTAGATCAGCTCCAGGGGCATGGGCTGCTTATGCAGCCGGACCGTGGGTTTTTCAGAAATGAGCCTGGGTACGCACACCGCACCATTTGGATTACGTTCTCCAAAGGATATGATGGAGATCCGAAGTACTGGGCCGTGGTGGATCTGACCGACGACAAGGTGCTTGAGGCCGGCGAGGAACCACCTCGCTCTTGAGAGGAATGTGATGACACGAATCTGGTTGGGCTTGTTCATGATGGTCGGCATGGTTAATTCCTCGGGATTGTCGTTTGCGGAAACTCATGCGGAACATGTGAATTGGGGGAAATGGAGTTTCGATTGGGAGGTGCGTGATAGCACCGGATTGACCCTTCGGAACGTGACGTATCGGGATGAGCTGGTTCTTGCGAAGGCCAGCATGCCGGTGGTTCGGGTGAAGTACGTCAAGGAGTTGGTGTGGTGGAATCCGTTCACGTGGTTTGGTTCTCGCGCTGAAAGCGGCCGCTGTGGTCCGTTTCAGGATCGGTTGCGTTGGCAAGACCTCGTGCCGATCGTCAATTGCGGCGATCAAAAAGTCTGCATGGAAGCGTCAACTCAGCAGAATGTGAAGTGGCTTGAGGTGGGGATCTATGCCCGTATTGGAGAATATCATCTCTATCAATCCTGGCACCTGTCGGATGATGGCGAACTTCGCCCCGTGCTGCATAGCCGTGGGCTTTCGTGTAACACCGACCATGTCCACCATCCGTACTGGCGATTTGATTTCGATATCAACGGGAACGGCATGGACCAGGTCTTCGTTCACGAAGAGGGGGGGGCAGACCGGGGGTGGGGACCGGGTTGGCGGAAATATACGAATGAGCGGAACGATGTCAAAATTCCAGCACTCAATAAAGCCTGGTTCGTGCGCGATCAGCTGAACGGCCATGGCGTGTGGATTCTCCCTGGCACGGGCTATGTGCCGCTCAAAGATGACGGCGAGCGGGACAAGTTTGCCGACCTTGATGTGGCGATTCGTCGAACCAACGCCAGCGAAGACGTACCTTGGAGTTTCGGAGCGCGAGGCCAGCTGGGATATGACGAAGATAATCAGGGAGTGCAGGAGCAAGACATTGTATTCTGGTACGTTGCCCACTTGCCTCACATGGCGGCGTTGGGACCAACCAAATGGCTGACCCTTGGTCCCATCTTACGTGTACAGCGGTAGTATTCTGCCGGTCTGCTAACACCATCTGAAACATACAGAGACATCAGCTCTCATAATCCTGTGTCAATTGTTGTCTTCTCTGATGGATGTGGCACAACTTATGCTCCACTCAAATTCAGAAGAAATTTGAATTATCCCAGTTGACAGTTAGGCTGGAAGAGGTATAGAGAGAAAGAACAGTTCGATGTCTACACAATTCTCCGAGTGATTCCGAATCAAGGAGGAGGTGAAGATGGAAGACCTTAGTCCACCGGATTACAATGGCCCGCCGAGTCATGGGCGGGCGTCTCGCCAGTTACGTTAGCCGGTTCTCTCTCGGCTGTCACATTCCCGTGTAGGGAACACAGTATTGAATCTGATGAGCCTTGTAGAGAGTCTCGTTTGGCGTAAGTACGTCATCGCTGGCGAGGGTGTGCATTGCTTGTGACGAATTGCCGCTAATCCTATTCCTCGTGCGGGTCTTTATCACTACAGACAAAATGTCCTAGGCGTCCTAAGCGCCCGCTGCGAGTGGCCTTCCGGATTGGCAGGCTGCTCGCCGTGACTTCATCAGGCCTTCTATGCATCGACAACACAATGTGAATGTGATGGTAGGCGGAAATGTTCAAGGTCGTGGTTCTAAGGAAAGGAGCTAGCCATGGACACTCTCGTAATGTTTATGATCGTCATGTTCGTGATTTTTATCGGTGGCTTAGTGGTGTACAAGAAGAGCCAGTAGGCAGGCTGCTATAGATCCAACAGTAGGGGTTGCGAGTTCACATATCCGTTAGGACGGAAGAGGGACAGGCGATGGTCTATACTTAGTCGCTTGTCCTTTGGTGAGCAGACGTGTCCTTAACGTAGCGTGTATTGAGCCGCGAGCATTTTCTTTTTGCGAGGTGGTATGTTGTTGATCGACGTCGGCATCGGTATCTCGTCATGCCCCCATCACTCATGCTGACTTCCACGCTTGATGGGTCTGGCTGCTCACGAGTCTAGCGTGAGCTTGCAGCGCATTCAAGGTCCAATCGATCTCTTTTCGGAACGCAACACGGTAAAGTCCATAGGACATGGCCTGGCCGAAGTGTTCGGGACCACTACATGTATTTCGCGCCATGGCAAAAGTGTCTGGCTAGCAGGGAACTGGCTGTCGGTTTCTAAACAATGCCCGCAATGCCGGTATCGTGCGCATCCTGAACCTCCCTAATTAGATGGGAACAAAATATATGGCTGTGGCGGCTCTTGATCCGGCGGAACATAGGCGGGCGCCGGTTCTCCGGCTGGGCCGAGCTTTCTGATAAATCGATAGATGGCCCGTAGGTCCTGCTCGGTCATCTCGCGCAGGACGAACCATGGCATGGGTGGTCGAAACTCAACCGACCGCGAAACCTGGATCCACTGGGCTTCTGAGAGATTCTGCATATAGAGCCGTATGTTACTCGCGTAGGTTGTCCCCCAAGGCCCGCGCCATCCCATCCCATCTCCCTTGAGCCAGTCTTTCTCAGGAATCTTTCCAGCGGCTTCCGCATAGCCGGTGGTATGGCAATCATTACACCCAGCGATCTTGATGACATACCGTGCCCTGTCCTCAGTTTTTTTATCCAATGGAGCAGTCTGACCGCTGGCGCGTCCCTTGTCCCCGGCAGTGGCTGCGGGCGCCACGGCAGTGATGAGGAGTAAACACAGCGCGGATGTTTGGATTCTTTGAATCAGGCGCATGGTTTCTTCTCCCTGATAGTGATGATGCGTGTCGGCTATCTGTGCTCAATGCCGCTGAAAGGTGGAACGGACCATGGGCGTCGTTCAGTACTCGTCGATTTCATCGGTCTCGTCCAGCATCTCGGCCGTGATCTCACCGGTTTCGGCGGTCCATTGAGCCAGTGGAATGCCTTTGGCTTTCAAAATGGCTTCCTGCTCTGTTCCTGCGGCCGTCGTCAGGTCATATGTGACAGTTTGTCTGACTTGAAACATTCTCATAATTATCCACCTTTGAATTCGTCCTATCTGCCATTGATACGTGGTTATTGGATATTCGGTCCATAGCACGACGAAACTGATGATCGGCCAGTTCGGATGGCTTGGTGGCTCACTAGCAGGGTTTCTTTTTCCCTTGCATGCGTGCCTGTTCCAGCTCAGTTTGTTGGCGCATGTGGTCGAGTTGAAGCTGAAACTGCCGCTCCCGCTCATCATTTAAGAGTGGAGGCCGTCCACTCCCTCCCATTCCATCTTTCCCTGCTGCCTGGACCACCATCGTGGTAAGGACGGCACCGACTGTGACGCCAAGGATGAAGTTTCGCATCGTGGCTTCTGTTGCGCTCCTTTCTATTCGGAAATCTCTAACTGCCCTAAAAATTGCCGAGAGAAGAGAATCCTCTGATCACGGGCTTCGGCTTGGGAACCGTTGCATTGTAATCGATCCAACTACAGATACCATAGGGCTCTTTTTCAAGACATCATTCTCCAAGGCATTGTGGCGGTTGCCTTGACTCTATTTCCGTCGCTTTGCTAAAGTGATCAACCCAAGTCTAAATGATTGAAAGTTCCGCTGTTTCTGAGTCGCTCCCACGAGCAATCTGAGGCAACACCGTGATGAAAGCTTGGCTTTTTGACGATATGTTTCAATTCGATCGGTTCCCCATCCGTATCGATGGGCTTCAGGGAGAGTGGGGTGCCGGAGATTCAGTGGCGGAGGAAGAAGAGCTGCCGTCACCTCCGCAAAACGTTCATGCCAAACCCGGCAATGGGCGTATTATCGTCACATGGGATCCGGTTCCGGATGCCATGTACTACAACCTCTACTTTCTAACGTCCAAGGGCGTACAGATCAAATTCTCGGAACTGACTCGTCCCATCGCTGGCCCTGAAGATTTTAAGGGCGTGATCGGTGTGAAGAAGGACAAGGCGACGTGTCTGGAGGGTGCCTCGAGTCCCTACGTTCATGATGACCTGGCCAACGGCACCTGTTACCACTATGTCGTCACCGTCGTCACCTCGAAGGGCGAAAGCCCTGAATCGCAAGAAGTGATGGCGATTCCATCGCCGTATCTCCTGGCTATGGTCATCGGCTGTGAAGGAGTGGGCGATGGGGAGTTGAACTCGCCCACGGGGATTGCGCTCGACAAGAACGGCAACATCTACGTGGCCGATACTGATAACCATTCGATCCAAAAATTCGATAAGACTGGAACGTTCCTGGCTCGGTGGGGCGGTGAGCCCAGTTCACAGGAAGGCCAGTTTTACTATCCCCGTGGTTTGGCGGTCGGGCCGGGCGATGTTGTGTATGTGGCTGATAGCGGCAACAACCGGGTACAGAAGTTCGATCTCGAGGGTAACGCGCAGAAAGCATGGGGCAAGTTCGGGTTTGCCTGGCGGGGGGCCGATATGGGCCGCTTCGATGTGCCCTGGGGCATTACAACGGATCAAGATGGCCATGTGTATGTCTCCGACACGAGCAACGCGCGCATCCAAAAATTTCAAGCCGACGGCCAACCACTGCTGAAGTGGGGCCGTGACGGAAGCTTTGACGGCGCCTTCTTCTTTCCGCGCGGCGTGGCGGTCGATTTTATCGGCAATATTTATGTGGCCGATGAAAGCAATAATCGCATCCAAAAATTCGATGCCCGAGGAAGTTTCTTGACGAAATGGGGGCGAGAAGGGCATGGACCAGGACAGTTTAAGTCGCCGTGGGGCATCGCCTGTGATGCGCTCGGCAATGTCTATGTCGTGGACAGCGGGAACCATCGTATTCAGAAGTTCGACGGCAATGGGACGTTCCTGTGCTCATTTGGGAACCGAGGAAAAACAGAGGGGCAGGTCAATTTCCCGTATGGCATTGCGGTCGATAAGGAAGGCTGCGTGTTCGTCGTCGATAGCGGCAATCACCGTGTCTTGAAATATGTGCCGACCGAAGAAGAGATGAATCGAGGAAAGGACCAGCCTGCGCACACAGTGGAAGCCGGGGCGGTGCAGCCACCCCGCAGCCTTGCCGTCAAGGCCGGCGACACGGAAGTCTTTCTGAGTTGGATGGAGGTGCCTGGCGCGCAGTCTTATAATCTCTATTTCAGTACCTCGCCTCATGTCACGATTGAGGGGGCGACGAAGATTGAAGGCGTCACGAATCCCTACACGCATGAAGGTCTCACGAACGATACACCCTATTTTTATGCTGTGACTGCGTCGTTCGAAGATGGAACGGAAAGCGGACCCTCGGAAGAAGTCACGGCGATACCCGTGCTCATCGATATCACGGCGCCACAGAATCCTTACGCCGTGATCAATCACGGGGCCTTCATGACCAACTCGCCCGAAGTCGTGGTGACGATTTCGGCAACCGATTTGGATACAGGGGTCGGGGCCTATTTTATTTCTGAAAGTCCGTTGACGCCTGTGGCTGGCACGCCCGGGTGGGTGGATGTGACATCGGCGATCAAGTTCGGCGCCACGATTCCGTTCATTCTCTCGCCTGGAGATGGGCACAAAACCATTTATGTGTGGTTCAAAGATATCGGCAACAATGTCTCCACGCCGGCCAGCACGACTATTTTGGTTAATACTTCTGGCTATCTGTGCGTGTCGAAGTGGGGAAAGCCTGGACGGGGTGCGTCGTTGTTGCACGGCGGAGAGTTTATCGCGCCAATCTACGGGCTGTGCGCCGATCAGCAAGGGTCGCTGTTTGTCGTCGACAACGGCAACAATCGTGTGCAAAAGTTCGACAACGCTGGGAATTTCATCATTCTGTGGGGGAGTTTTGGCTCGGCCAATGCGAATTTTCACAATCCCACCGGTATTGCCTGCGACGGCAAGGGCGATGTCTGGGTGGTGGATACCAATAACCACCGGGTTCAAAAGTTCGACGGGAAGCTGGGTGGGTACATGATGAAGTTCGGTTCGCGTGGAAACGGCGAAGGACAGTTCAATGCTCCCTGGGGGATTGCGGTCGACCGCGTGCGCGGCTACATCTACGTTGTTGATAGCGCCAATTTCCGCGTGCAGAAATTCGATATGTCCGGTGAGTTCATCATGGCCTGGGGCAGCTTTGGCAACGGTGACGGGCAGTTCTATTTCCCGCGCGGAGTGGCCGTCGATCAAGAGGACGGGACGGTCTATGTCGTCGATATGGGCAATCACCGCATCCAGAAGTTTGACACCAGTACCAACGTCTTACCACAGCTGTTAACGAAGTGGGGAGGCAGTTCAGCTGCAGGGCATGCCAGCAGTGCCCTGGCGCAGGAGGCCGGACAATTGCGCTCGCCCTGGGGCATCACCGTTGACGGAGCTGGACATCTCTATGTGACGGATACGGGGAATCATCGGATTGAAAAGTTCGATCGCGAGGGCAATTTCATCACCCAGTGGGGCGGGTTCGGAAACGGCGACGGGCAATTCAATTTTCCCTACGGGATCGCTGTCGATGCGAAGGGGAGCGTCTTTGTCGTTGACAGCGGCAACACACGGGTGCAGCAGTTCATGCCGGCGGACGAGGGCAGCGAACGGTTGCAGGGCGAGGCGGAGGAGCTGGCCGAGGTGGAGAACATGCAACGAACGCAGAACGTGTGAAGAGGGAGTAATGCTTGATAAAGAACCGCGACTCGGACTGACGTACGACGACGTGGTCCTCGTGCCGGCCAAGTCGAAGATTGTTCCCAATGAAGTCGATACCAGCACCTTTGTGTCGCGCAATATCCGGATCAATATCCCGCTCGTCAGCGCGGCTATGGATACTGTGACGGAATCTCGGCTGGCGATTGCGATGGCGCGCGAAGGGGGTATCGGGATCATCCATCGCGTGTTGTCTCCGATAGATCAGGCGACGGAAGTAGATAAGGTTAAGAAGTCAGAAAGCGGGATGATCCTCGACCCCGTCACGATTTCTCCCGACGAAACCATTCGAGACGCACACCAACTCATGGCGAAGTATCGGATCTCGGGTATCCCTGTCACCAAAGGGCGCAAGCTAGTCGGGATTCTTACCAACCGCGATCTGCGGTTTGAAACCAGGATGGAGATGAAGGTGTCGCAGGTGATGAAGCGAGACCGGTTGATCACGGCACCGGAGGGCACCAGCCTGGAGAAGGCGAAAGAGATTCTGCATGAGCACCGGATTGAAAAGTTACCGGTGGTGAACAAACAATTTGAACTCAAAGGGCTTATTACCATTAAGGATATCGAAAAGCGGGTCAAGTATCCCAACGCTTGCAAGGATGGCCATGGGCGCTTACGGGTAGGGGCGGCGGTGGGTGTCGGACCGGAGACCGAAGAGCGGGTGGCGCTACTCAAGAGATCCGGCGTGGATCTTGTGGTGATCGACACGGCGCACGGCCATTCGCAAGCCGTGCTCGATACGGCGAAGATGATCAAGAAACTGTATCCGGCTCTCGAACTGGTCGTGGGAAACATCGGCACCGCAGAGGCGGCCAAAGACCTCCTCAAAGCCGGAGTCGATGCGGTCAAGGTCGGGGTCGGACCAGGATCGATTTGTACGACGCGGATCGTGTCGGGCGCCGGAATGCCGCAGCTGACCGCCATCGCGGATTGCGCAAAAGTGTTAACTGGTAGCGGTGTGCCGATTATTGCCGATGGTGGTATCAAGTTCTCAGGCGATATCACAAAGGCCTTAGCTGCCGGGGCGTCGTCTGTCATGCTTGGTGGGCTTTTTGCCGGAACGGAAGAGTCTCCCGGTGAGACGGTGCTCTATCAAGCCAGAACCTACAAGGTCTATCGCGGCATGGGCTCCATCGGAGCGATGGAGCGAGGGGGCGGGGATCGGTATGGACAAGGAGGACGCCCGGCCCAGAAACTGGTGCCCGAAGGGATCGAAGGCCGTGTCCCCTATAAAGGTTCGATGGCTGCCGTGGTGTATCAGTTAGTCGGCGGTGTGCGATCAGGAATGGGTTACTGTGGCTGTAAGACGATTGTCGATTTGCAACGGAATGCCACGTTTATCAGACAATCCGTGGCCGGCCTCCGTGAGAGTCATGTGCATGACGTGATCATTACCAAAGAGGCGCCGAACTATCGGATGGATTGGGAATAGCTACCGTTACGGAGTTAGGAGGCAGGAATGAGGGGTTCCTGTTCCTGACGGGTTGAATGGGCAGTTACCCCTTACCCCTCACCCTGCACTTCTCACAACATCACGATGGAATTTTGGCACAATAGAATTCTGGTCCTCGACTTTGGGTCGCAGTACACGCAACTGATCGCCCGCCGCATTCGCGAAGCCCAGGTCTACTCGCAAATTCTCCCCTGTACGGTCCCATTGGCGACGATTCTTGCGTATCGGCCGCAAGGTATTGTCCTGTCCGGGGGGCCCTCCAGTGTCTACGAAAAGAAAGCACCGCTTGTCTCCAAGGAGCTCTTGAATCAGAACATTCCAATCCTTGGCATTTGCTATGGCATGCAGCTAGTGACGCATTTGTCAGGTGGGAAGGTCGTCAAGGCGCCGCATCGAGAATATGGCCGGGCGGATGTGCTGATCGATGACCGCAGCGATCTCTTCAAAGGCATCGGCGTCGGTGGTTCCTCGGTGGTGTGGATGTCTCACGGAGACCGGATCGAGCGCATGCCGAAGGGGTTCCGGTCCATCGCCCATACAAGCAACTCGCCGGTTGCGGCCATGAAGTCGGAGAATGCACAGCGGCGGATCTATTGCCTGCAGTTCCATCCGGAAGTCGCGCATACGCCAGAAGGAGCGAAGATCCTCCGCAACTTTGTCTATGAGATTTGCGGCTGTAAGCCGACCTGGACCATGCAGTCCTACGTGGATCAGGGGGTGAATCAGATCCGCGAGCAGGTCGGAAAAGATCGCGTGATCTGCGCGCTGAGCGGCGGAGTTGATTCGTCGGTCGCGGCGGCTCTCACGCATCGCGCCATCGGGGATCAGCTGACCTGCATCTTCGTCGATAACGGGGTGCTCCGGGCGGGCGAACGCGACCAGGTGAAGAAGACTCTTGCGTCGCAGATGCATCTCAATCTTCGGGTGCTCGATCGGACGACACAGTTCTTGGACGGTTTGAAGGGCGTCACCGATCCCGAACGGAAGCGCAAGATCATCGGACGCTTGTTCATAAAGAATTTCGATGTCGAGTCGAAGAAGCTGAAGGGCGTCAAGTACTTGGTGCAGGGGACACTCTATCCCGATGTCATTGAGAGCGTGAGCTTCAAGGGGCCGTCGGCCACGATCAAGACGCATCATAATGTCGGTGGGCTGCCAGCCCGGATGAAGTTGAAATTGATCGAGCCGCTTCGGGAATTGTTTAAGGACGAAGTGCGGGTGTTGGGGACTGAACTGGGCTTGCCGGATGAGATTGTCTGGCGGCAGCCGTTCCCCGGTCCGGGTCTCGCGATCCGGGTGCTAGGCTCTGTGACGAAGGAGCGATTGGCGATCCTCTGTGGAGCGGAAACGATCGTCGATCAGGAAATTCGCAGCGCGGGACTCTACCGGGAAATCTGGCAATTCTTCGCCGTGCTCTTGCCGATCCGCACCGTCGGCGTCATGGGCGATCAACGGACCTATGATAATGTCGTGGCGATCCGTGCGGTGACCAGCGTCGACGGGATGACCGCCGACTGGGCCAATATCCCGAACGATGTCTTGGGCCGGATGTCGAGCCGGATTATCAATGAAGTGAAGGGCGTGAATCGAGTGGTGTATGACATCAGCTCGAAACCGCCATCGACGATCGAATGGGAATAATGTACGGTGTCGTTCGTGAAGCGTGACGCGCCGATCGGTGTGGTTATGCGAATGACAAGATATACTTGACGGGACAATTAATGGAAATTCGTCTCCAGAAACTCATCGCGAGCACGGGGCTCTCCTCTCGCCGTAAGGCAGAGATGCTTATCGCGTCAGGCCGAGTATCGGTGAACGGCAAGGTCGTCACGGAACTTGGCACGAAGGTCGATCCTGCCCTCGATCACGTGAAAGTGGACGGGAAGCACCTGACCTCGGCACAGCCGTTTGTGTATTTGATGCTGAACAAACCCAAGAACGTCATGTCGACGTTGGACGATCCCGGTGGGAGAGACACCGTGAAGGACTTTCTTCATGGCGTGTCCGTGCGGGTGTTCCCGGTTGGCCGCTTGGACTTTGATAGTGAAGGACTGATGTTGCTCACCAATAATGGTGAGTTGGCGCAGGCCCTCCTGCATCCGCGCTATCATGTGCCCAAGACCTATCTGATTAAGGTCAAGGGTGTGCTGACAGATGCCGAGATCAGCCAACTCCAGCGCGGAGTTAAACTAGAGGATGGCATGACGAGCCC
Organism: Nitrospira sp. Ga0074138; assembly: GCA_001464735.1. Classification (GTDB taxonomy): domain Bacteria; phylum Nitrospirota; class Nitrospiria; order Nitrospirales; family Nitrospiraceae; genus Nitrospira_D. The sequence continues at coordinate 16,227 of LNDU01000056.1, read as the reverse complement.
GGCGGTGGTCAAGAAGATCAAGAGAGCCGAGGCAAACTCCTGGCTGGAGATCACGATTCGGGAAGGCCGCAAGCACCAAGTGAAACGCATGTTGGAATCCGTGGGGCATATGGTGATCAAACTGATGCGGGTCAGGATGGGGTCACTGGCGCTTGGCAATCTGGAGCCCGGTGAGTTTCGGTTCCTCACCGATCGAGAAGCCAATGCCTTGCGTGAATTGGTTGAGCAACGCGTGACCTCGGTCGAAAAGGGAGAAGAGCCGATGGTTGGTCCCAAGCGGCTGGTCAGGCGCGAGGGCTGGGCGAGACCGCTCAAGACCAAGAAGTATGTTGGAAAGAAAGCGAGAACGGCATGAAAATCCGCACACATCGCTGCGGCGAGTTGAAGAAGCAACATGTAGGGCAGACCGTTGTGCTGAACGGCTGGGTCCAGCGACGGCGAGACCATGGCATGGTCATCTTTATTGATCTTCGTGACCGAACAGGCATTACACAGGTCGTCTTCAACGCAGAACGAAATCTCGCGGTTCACCAGGCCGCCCATTCGCTTCGCAGCGAGTGTGTCGTGTCGGTCTCAGGGCAGGTCATGGCGCGGCCTGATGAGTCAAAGAATCCAGACCTCTCGACTGGCGAAGTTGAAATCTTTGTCGATGAGGTGGAGATTCTCAATGAGGCCAAAACCCCACCATTTGTGATCGAAGACGACGCGGAAGTGACGGAAGCGATTCGGTTGAAGTATCGTTTCCTGGACCTTCGTCGTCCCAAGATGCAGCAGCTGTTGAGCCTCCGTCATGGCATTACGCAGGCCACGAGGGAATTCGTGAATGCGGAAGGATTTCTGGAGGTGGAGACGCCGATTTTGACGAAAAGTACACCGGAGGGTGCCAGAGATTATTTGGTACCGAGCCGCGTCAATGCCGGACAGTTCTTTGCGCTCCCGCAGTCGCCGCAACTCTTCAAGCAGGTGCTCATGGTCAGCGGCGTGGATCGCTACTATCAAATCGCACGGTGTTTCCGCGACGAAGACCTCCGGAACGATCGGCAACCTGAGTTTACCCAGATCGACCTGGAACTGTCGTTCGTCGATCGCGAGCAGATCATGAGCTTGATGGAGCGGATGATCGTCACCATCTTCAAGCAGGTCGGAGGCGTTCAACTGCCGACGCCGTTCATTCGGATGACCTATGCGGAAGCCATGGGCCGCTATGGTTCGGATAAGCCGGACCTTCGGTTCGACATGCCGCTCTATGACATGACGGCATTTGGTGCAGCGAGCGAGTTTAAGGTGTTCAAGGATGCGGCGACCAAAGGTGGGATGGTCAAGGCGCTGATCGTGAAAGGTGGCGCGAACCTGTCTCGCACTCGAATCGATGCGTTGGGCGAGACGGCCAAGAGCTTCGGGGCCAAGGGCCTCGCCTGGCTGAAGTTGACGGCTGAAGGCCAGCTGGAGTCCGTGATTGCGAAGTTTTTGGACGCGAAGGCCTTTGCGGAGGCTCTGCCGGAGGCGAAGCCTGGTGACCTGATCCTGTTCGGCGCCGATAAGCCGGCGGTCGTTCACGACGTGATGGGGCGGATCAGGCTTCTCTTGGGTGAGGAGTTGAAGCTGATTGACACTTCCGCATGGCGACCCCTGTGGGTGATCGATTTCCCGATGTTGGATTACGATCAAGAACAGAAGCGGTACGTGGCTATGCACCATCCTTTCACGGCGCCGCTTGACGAAGATCTATCGTTATTGGAGTCCGATCCACAGAAAGTAAGGGCCAAGGCCTATGACATGGTGCTGAATGGCAGTGAAATCGGTGGCGGCAGCATTCGTATTCACCGGCGCGATGTGCAGAGCAAAGTGTTCGATCTCCTTGGGATCGGCAAGGAGGATGCAGCGGTCAAGTTTGGATTTCTGCTGGAGGCGCTGGAGTATGGTGCTCCGCCGCATGGTGGGATCGCATTTGGGCTCGATCGCTTGGTGATGCTGTTGGGGAAAGCCGATTCAATCCGCGACGTCATCGCGTTCCCCAAGACGCAGCGGGCGCAATGCCCATTGACCGATGCACCATCGGCTGTCGCTGCTGATCAACTCAAGGAATTGCGCATCAAGCTGGATCTGGTCGAGTAGGGAGCGTGCCTCCATATGGCCGGTAATACATTCGGCAGAATCTTTACCGTCACCTCGTTCGGCGAGAGCCATGGACCCGCAATCGGGTGTGTCGTCGATGGATGCCCACCTGGACTCGCACTCTCGGCAGAAGATATTCAGCAGGACCTCGACCGGCGAAAGCCTGGGACCTCTCGCCATGTGACGCAGCGGCAGGAGTCGGATACTGTTGAAATTCTCTCAGGAGTGTTTGAGGGACAGACGACCGGTACGCCGATCGCGCTGCTGATTCGTAACGAAGACCAGCGCAGCCGAGATTACGGCAACCTCGTCGATACGTTCCGTCCGGGCCACGCCGACTACACCTATTGGCAGAAATATGGAATTCGTGACCATCGAGGTGGAGGACGAGCCTCGGCCAGGGAAACAGCGGTGCGCGTGGCAGCGGCCGCGATTGCAAGAAAATGGTTGTCGGAGAGATACGGCATCGTCATTCGAGGCTATCTGAGCCAGTTGGGGCCTCTCGAGTTGCCATTCAAGGATTGGGAGGCGGTCAGTCAGAATCCATTTTTCTCCGCCGATCCGGCTGTCGTCCCGAAGCTGGAATCTTTCATGGATGAGCTGCGGAAAGCCGGTGATTCGGTCGGCGCACGGATTACGACGGTCGCTGAGCATGTGCCGGTCGGGTGGGGTGCACCAGTCTATGCCAAGTTGGATTCAGATCTGGCGGCAGCGATGATGAGCATCAATGCGGTGAAGGCCGTCGAGATTGGGTCCGGTTTTGTATCAGTGATTCAACGTGGATCAGAACATGGCGACGAACTGACACCAGAAGGCTTTCTCTCCAACCATGCCGGTGGCATTCTCGGCGGCATCTCCACCGGGCAGGATATTGTTGTGACCATCGGCATTAAGCCCACGTCGAGCATCCGCATTCCGCGCAAATCGATCGACAAGCAAGGCAATCCGGTTATGGTGGAAACCAACGGCCGCCATGATCCTTGCGTCGGTATTCGTGCCACCCCGATCGCCGAAGCCATGATGGCATTGGTATTGATTGACCATGCGCTCTTGCATCGATCCCAAAATGCCGATGTGACGACGAAGACTCCAAAGATCGCTGGTTCGGTAAAGCGGGCAACCTCACAGATGCATCCTACCTCAAAGATCAATCCTGATCCCGCCGAAGCATAGCTTTTGTGTGAAAACAAGGTTTCTGATCACTGTCCTCCCGATTCTGGGTATTCGAAATGATTAGAACGTGGAATTATAAGTAGGCGTCATATGCATGCTTCAACCGATACACGATTAGTCCGTTGCCTTGATGGATTAGCGATACCGTTTGCCATGTTAGAGCAGATTCAGCAGGATCTGCACATGGTTTGTGCGGCTATCAGAGACAATAGGCAATCGTTACCTGGAGCGTTTCTACGCTGTTGGTCGTTCATTGATACAGTTCATCGAATTCGAGAGGTGGCACAAGCGGTCCCCGGTCTAAGCAGTAAGACCGCAGAGCTTCGTCTTTTTCTCGATGCCACGGATATAGCCGAAAAATTCCGCCACTATATTCAGCATCTTCGATCTGAGCTGTCAAAGGTACCAGGGAACACGTTTCCTGTCTGGGGTTCACTATCTTGGGTTGACCCAGAGGATTCGATGCTTACACATACGGCCTTAGCTGGAGCTCAAGTCGGAGAAACACGTTTTGTCGGCTGTGTTTTCGACACAGTCGAGCGTAAATGGGTCAGTAAAGTTGCTCTAAGTGTGAATGATTTGTCATTCAATTTTGATCCGATCTTTGTGGCGTGCACTCGGTTCATTGACTTCGTTGTCCCGTGGATTTTGGCCAAGTATTCTCCAGGCATTCAGCTTCGTGAAGAGCTTCCAGTAATGTCCACCAGGGTTCAGTTCGTCAAACGGAGTGGCACATAGCCGATGATCGAATCTATACAGATGTTGTCTGCACCGAGAGTCCGGTGCTTGTTGGGTGGGTGCTTTGCTTCTGATCAGGCAATCCTGAAGCGGTTCTCTGCTATGAGAGTTAGTGGCGACGAACTATCGCCCGCAGTGGCTTATGCGACTGACTGAGGCGACCATTTGGAATGGAAGTCTGTGCAGCAGAGGCAAGAGACTCTCTAGCTTGTGCGTCCTTGAATGGAGCGGATTTCGATCATTTGCATGGTAGCTGAGAGGTTAGATGAGATCTGCTGTTCGATGAAAGTGAGAAACTCATTTACCTTGTCGCGCGAGTCGACGATTTCGATGGTGATAGGGAGGTCTTCAGCCAATCGTTCAATCTTGAATGTGTGGATCACGCGGGTGTGGGGCCCGAATCCCATGAGCCCTCGGTAGGCCGTAGCACCTGACAACTGCCGATCATGGGCTTGTGCGACGATCCATTCATAGAGTGGCCGTCCATTGTGCTTATCGCCTTCCCCGACATATATTCTCAAAAGGTAACCGTGTTCAACGCGCATTATTCATTTCCAGAGAAGATAGGCGGTGGAGTAGCCGACCCACACGGCGACGAGGCCCAGGACTGTATGGCCGACGATATTCCCGCCGGCGAGCCAGAGCTCTCCGTCACGCAGCAGGTTCATCGTTTCGTTGCCGAACGCTGAAAATGTGGTAAATCCACCCAATAGACCGACGATCAGAAAAGCCCTGGTTTCCCCTGAGAGGGCGCCTCGATGGTCGGCGAGCTCAGCAAGGAAGCCGACCAACGCGCATCCCACAAGATTGACGGCCAGGGTGCCGAAGGGAAACTGGATGCTCCTGCTCAACTGTTGAGCATAGCCACTCAAGAGGTAGCGAAGGATTGAGCCGATGAAACCGCCTGTGCCGATAAGAAAGAGGGTACGCAGGGTGTGCGTGCTCCAAAGTGGTAAGCATGATCGACGCCCCATTGTACTGAAGTCATCCGACCAAGTCACGCGGCCAGGCGGGGCCTTGTCATGTTAGAGATAGTTGAAACAGAAGATGCCGTAGTACAATCCGGACGCGAGATGGCCGCGGAAAGAAGAGTCGTCGCATGATTGAAATCTATACCGATGGTGCCTGCAGTGGGAACCCTGGGCCTGGGGGGTGGGGCGCCTTGCTGCGTAGTGGTAATGCCGAAACGGAACTCTGTGGCGGGGAGCCGGCGACGACAAACAATCGGATGGAGTTGCTTGCTGTTATTGAAGCCTTGCAGTCCTTACCGGAGTCGGTCGAGGCACGGGTCTACACTGACTCGCAGTATGTCCAAAAAGGCATCAGCGAATGGATCCACAGCTGGAAGCGGCGAGGGTGGAAAACGGCTGGAAAAGAACCGGTCAAGAATGAGGACTTGTGGCGGCGGCTCGATGCGCTGGCTGCCACCCATTCGCTTGAATGGCACTGGGTCCGTGGGCACAATGGTCATCCAGAGAACGAACGGGTCGATGCATTGGCTCGTGCTGGTCTTGAACAGGCTCGGGACCTGGGGCGACCAGTTGGTGGCCCAATTGTCCCTCGCGTCTCAGAGACCATTCGATCAGCGAGTGCGCCTCCTATTCTCGAGATCGAGCATGCAACGGTTTATCGAGGTGAGACCTGTGTGTTTTCGGATTTCTCATTTACTCTCCAAGAAGGTGAACATGTAGCGATTCTTGGTCCTAATGGAGCAGGGAAATCAACATTGCTCAGATTGCTTTCAGGCGAAGTGCATGCGATGCCCAAGGACGAAACGCGGATGGCGCTCTTTGGTGAGGAGCGTTGGAATGTCTGGGATGTGCGGAAGCAGATCGGCATTGTGTCGCACGATCTCCAACGCGACTATCTGATCTGTGCCGAAGGATTGAACGTAATCCTCTCTGGGTTTTATGCGAGCAACGACACCTACGAGTATCAAGAATTCACGAAGACGCAGATAACCAGAGCGTATGAGGTGATGCAGGAGTTAGGGATTGCATCCTTAGCCAGTCGCCGCTTCGGCCATCTTTCTACCGGCGAGCAGCGACGGTTTCTGTTGGGCCGGGCGCTGGTGCATGACCCACCGGTGTTGGTGCTGGATGAACCGACAAGTGGCCTCGATCTCAAGGCCTGCTTTCAATATCTCGATCTCCTGCGTATTCAACTCACGAAAGGAAAGACCGTTCTGCTCGTGACGCACCATCTGCATGAAATTCCACCGGAGATCGATCGCGTGATCTTTCTGAAAGAAGGGAAGATCCTCGCCGACGGCCCGAAGCGAACACTCCTTACCAACGAACAGGTCAGCCGGCTCTTCGACAGTCAGATCACCCTCGTCCAGGCCAACGGCTGGTATCAAGCCTTGCCAGGGTAATATCGGGTCCATTTCTTCTCTATTTCTATAACCTCCACTTCTTTTGACGAACTTCGTCTCGAGCGATAGGCTTCAGCTGCGGTAGTTGCTTGAGGCAAAGGTATACGTGGCCGAGGATCTATTTAAACGTGAACACGTGCAGCATCTGGCCGCACTGCTCTTTCTGGCCTTCTTCATCGGGAACGACGCCTCTTTAGGTTTAGTGTGGGCCGACACCTGGGTCTGCCCTTGGCCCGGACAAGCTGATCTGTACACGGACCGTGAATACCCGGGCTGTCGGCAACTAGGCGAGGCGAAGATGCATTCGCCGGTGACCATTTCCCCAGCGCCGAAATCTTCTCAAGGGTGTAACCTTTCTGCGAATAACATCTCCTCCGATGTTCCTCAGCAACAACAGAGTAGGAAGCCGTCGCCGTTTTCAGACGTGTCTCTGTCATTACCCCTCTTGAGCGTTGGCCAAGATAAGGTTGGCTTCATTACCGGCCCATGGACCGAATTCGTGGCGCAACTCATGGTCGGGTACAAGGCTGATGGAGAGGGACCTGAGATTCTTGGCGATTCCAACTTGTTGCCGGCCTCCGCCCACTCCTTTTATACAGCTGTTGTAGTTGCATCGAGGGTAGTGGGATATGACCCCCGATATCTGACGGTGCGCATTCTGGTTCCATCCCGATTAAATGGCCCCAGTGCGGGAGGCATTTTTGCTGTAGGCATCGCCTCGGCATTGCTCGGCGATCCCATTCGCCAAGATGTCTGTATGTCGGGAACGATTGAGCCGGATGCTGAGATCCACCCGGTCGGGCGACTCGTGGACAAGATGAATGCGTGCCGGGACCTTAGAAAGACTACGATGATCGTGCCTGATGGGCTGGACAATAGCCACCTCAATTTCACCGGCGCCGAGCGATCCATTCAGGTGATTCAAGTGCATACCCTCGCGGAAGCGTACAGCGCGGCAACTGGTCAAGCGTTGCGCCAAGTTCCGTAGCACCGAAGGATTTCAGAATGCTCAACACCAACGGCGTGCGTTATGAAGAGGAGGCATGGTGATGAACAGAACTCTACGATTAGGATTAGCGCTGATCAGCCTGCTGTGCCTGGTGCCTGTCGCACAGGCCGCGGATCCGGTCACGATTAGTTCTCTGCAGGCTTACCCCGAAGCGTACAAGATGAAAGTCGTCCAAGTCACAGGGATGGTCAGTGGGTATCAGATGCATCACTTCATCGGGAGTAACTCAAAGCTGGAGAAGTGCATCCAAAACTTTTCGGTCGATGATGGCAGCGGGATGATCGAGGCCAGCTATGCGGCGCTCTGCCAGATGGGACCGGTCATGCTCAAAGACGGCGATCAGGTTACGATCGAAGGACACTTTCTGGGTACGTTGGATGTGAGATTGGTCACAAAGCGATGAATGTGTGTCCCGGCTATATGCCGTAGATTCTGAGAAATTAAGTTGAGCCGAGTATTGGGGATGCTGCTACTTCTTCCGAAATCCAAAAAATGTTCCGGCGCCGGCGGCGCCTGCTGAGGGGAGATAGCCGGTCAGCGCTTCCTTGAAACCCTGGGCTTTGCCTCGACCCCAATCAAGAATATGATTCACATCTGCTTGGATCAGGGTCCAATCCAGGTGAATCCAGCCGGTGGTTTTGAGAATGGCGATGAGCGCCGCCAATGAGGCAGCCACCAACAGGGCGAGCTTGACGGTCTTCCGGACTGCCCATCCGAGTAAGAACCCTCCCAGGAAGCTGGCTCCCCCATTGGCGAGGGCCGGCGACATCAGGTCTGTGAGCCAGGCGCCAACTCCGGCGGCGGTTGTTGCACTGGCGGCAAGAAACGATTTGGCGGCCCAGGGAGGGTCGGAGAGTATTGGTGCGAGTGTTTTTGCAAGGAAGCTGCTCTGAGGTGTAGGAGCTGTGGTGTTCATAGCCGTTTCGTGTCGAATGTGTTGCAGACTGAGGGGTCGCCGGACTCGAGCCCACGCTTGAGCCAGGTCATCCGTTGTTCAGATGAGCCGTGGGTCCAGCTTTCTGGCTGGACTTGGCCACGCGACATCTTTTGCAACCGATCATCCCCAATCGCTGCTGCCGCACGGAGCCCTTCTTCAAAATCGCCCGGCTCGATTAAGTTCCGTTCGCGTTTCGCATGATGGCCCCAGACACCGGCGTAACAATCGGCCTGGAGTTCCATCCGAACCGACAAGGCATTTCCTTCGACCTCCGACGTTTGTCGTTGGAGGCGGTGGACTTTTTCCGCGGTGCCGAGCAGATTTTGGACATGGTGGCCGACTTCATGGGCGATCACATAGGCTTGGGCGAAGTCACCGGCTGCTCCGAGTCTATGCGCCATCTCGTCGAAGAAGGCAAGGTCTAGATAGACTCGGTGATCGTTCGGGCAATAGAACGGACCCACCGCTGACGAAGTAGTGCCGCATGCCGACTGGACGGCGCCAGAAAAGAGCACCATACGTGGGTCCTCGTACCGAGGCCCAAGGAGGTTTCGCCAGGTGGTTTCTGTGTCTGCGAGGACGACAGAGGCAAACCTGCCGAGTTGGTCTTGAGGGGCGCCGGCTGGGCCTGACTCTGATGGGGCCGAGGGAGCCATTGTCTCGGTCACACCCTGGACGCCGGTGATCATATTGAAAACAGTCAGCGGGTTGGCTCCGGTGAAATAGCTGACCGCGAGCACCAGCACGATCGTGCCGAGGCCTAGGCCGCCCTTCCCTCCTAGGCGGGCAGGACCCATACCGCGGCGATCTTCGATATTCTCACTTTCACGTTGACCTTCAATACGCATCGGGACTCCCTCAAGCACGACAATCAGTCTGATTCCTTTTCCATGGACTGAATAAACTTGTCTGCTTCGGCGATGGAACGGTTCATGTCTTTGACCAGTTGATCAACTTGCGCATCAACCTTCACGAGTTCCCCTTTGATGGCGGCGAGCGCTCGGGCGTTCAAATTGTGTTTCAGGTAGAGGACTTGGTCTCGCAGTGGTTTTAGGACCGGTTCGATCCGCTGCTCGGCGCGTTTCATGGCCGAGAGCATCTCTTTGTAGCGGCTTTTCGTCTGGGTGAGTTTGGCTTGACTCTTTCGGCGCAGGTCGGCGTTGGAATATTGGCCGAGTTCCGTTTCCCATTCGGAAAAGAGCGCATCGGCGACGCTTTCAACATCGGCGATCTTTTTCCGAACAGTTTTGGCACCGTCTTCGCTGTTCTCCAGTTCGCGGTTCAACTTTTTATAGTTGGCTTCCAGATCTCCGCCTTCATAGGAGACCACTTGCCCGAATTGCTCCAGAGTGCTTTGAATTTCCTGCTTCGCATCTTCCTGTGCGTCACGCGCTGATTTGACGCGGCTGCTGAGGATGTCGCGTTTGGCATAGCCCATCTTCTCCATGGTCGCCATATAGGCCTTATCGCAAGCAGAAAGGCCAAACGGCATAACGAGGAGCATGACGGCAAGAACTATCTTCAACATGATGACCTCTTCTACTGGGATATGGTCTCGATGACCTGGCGACTCTGAACAGTCACCTTGGGAATATGCATCATAACCGAAGAATGCACAGGGTGAAAGACCCTAACCCGCATTGTTCATGACGCTTCTACTACAACCGCCGATACGCCGCGTTGACAAGCCTGGCCGTGGTTTTCTCGCGGCCAGGCGGGCAGGCTCGCCCCTCGCGACCTCGACATACTGTTTCAAGTATGCCTAGGTCTCTCAGGGCTCCGCGTGCCCGTCTCGCTTGGCGTCTTGGCGGTTTCGTCACGAACCGTCATGAATAATGCGGGCTAACTCGTCGCGCTCACGAAGATGAGGTGTAGAAACAGCTTAGCCGTCGCGCTATAGTGATGACATGCGTCTGACGTCTTGCAAGTCATTGTGGGTGATGGTAATCGGGCTGATCGCAGCCTGCTCCTCGCAGAGAGTGATTCCGGAAGCGCTAGAGCCTCTAGTCGAGCGATTGGTGATGTTTCATGAAGTGGTGGCCGCCCCTGATTCATACCAGGGCAAGATCGTGGTGTTCGGTGGCGAGGTCCTGAAGGCGAAACGACTCAAGGAAGGAACCCAGATCGAGCTGCTGCAGTTACCGCTCGACAGAGGGGAGCGACCAATTCTCGACCGCCAGCAATCGCAGGGGCGATTTCTCGCGATCCAGCAGGAGTTTCTCGACCCTGCGACGATTGTCGAAGGGACAAAGATGACGATTGTCGGAGAACTGTCCAAATCAAAGGTCGAACACCTCGACGATGTCGAATATCGATACCCGGTGTTGATCGTGAAACATCTGCATCTATGGCCAGCGCGATCGGACGGCGATGCTCGACCGCGGCCCCGATTCTCAATTGGAGTCGGGGGTGGGACAGGAATAGGAGTTGGTGGGGGTGGAGGATTCGGGATCGGATTCTAATTCGCCAAGAGACATGCAGTGTCCGTGGACTTGAAATACGAAGGCCAGCCATCGACCGCACCGGTTCTTTCCCAGAGACTCTGTTTGACACTCCAGTAAATGTTCTTGTCGATACGTGGCCCGTATCGACTGACTATCTAGGAGCTTGGTCTCATGGTTTTGGCATGTTTGACAGGATGCGGAAAGGGCCCGCCAGCGGCGTTCTCGCATCACTCAGAGGCTCAACGTACGGCCCAGAGTGCGATTCGCCTCTCCGCTCGCTTCGGCTTTGCTGGACGGCCTTTTTGCCCATCCTGCATGGCTGTTCAGCGTCTCCTCAGCTCTTGAGGTTCACGACGGCTATAGGGGGAAGAATGAGTTTTTTCGCGATCTGTTAAGGCAAGGAGATACGGCGTTGCCTACTTGCGTGTGCCGAAGGGAGCATGATATGCAAGCATATGTGAGAATTACCAAGGCCGTCACGAGTAGAAGGAGATGATCAGATGAAACAGACACAGCAGACTCTGAAGCGGAAGGAGAGGGTCACGTTGTCTCTCTCTGCCGATATGGTTGAACGGTTGCGAACCGTGGTGTATTGGAGCCCTAAACTGACGCTGACCGGTGTCGTCGAATCGGCGATCCAATCCGCGCTCACGAAGCTGGAGAAGGGGAAGCGGTTCAAGAAGCGAAGGGGTAAGCTCGCTGTCGGCCGGCCGCGCAAAGACCAATCGTCGTAACGGCGGTTCTCGATTGAGGGCGTACAGCTTTGTGATGACCAGGGAGGGGAAACAGAGAAGCCTACTTCGGGAATCCCAAAGCCGTGTAGACTGATGAATCATGCCCCGATTCAAGCGAAGCCTGTTGGTTCTTCTGCTGCTCATCTTTTGTGTGGGTTGTGATCAACTCACGAAAGATGTAGCCCACCAATACTTGGCCCTCCAGCCGCCGCAATCATGGTTCTACGATACAGTTCGCCTCCAATATGCAGAGAACACTGGAGCTTTCCTGAGCCTTGGCGGAGGTTTCTCTGAGGGGGTCCGCGTCTTTCTCTTCCAGGTATTCCCCGCCTTGTGCCTCGCCGCCTTGGCGATGATTCTCTTTGCTCAACAGATACCGTTGCCCACCGCCATTGCCTGGAGTCTCGTGCTGAGCGGTGGACTGGGCAACCTCTTGGATCGCATCATGAATGATGGCCGCGTGATCGACTTCATGAACCTCGGCATTGGCCCCCTCCGCACTGGTATCTTCAATGTGGCCGACGTCTGCATTACCACCGGTGTTGTGCTGCTGATCGTCCAGACCGTTTGGCCTCATCAGTCGTCGCTTCAATCAGACGCCCATCACTGATCCTGGTCTCCGAATTCACCCGAATCTGTCAGACGCGGTGGGCGAGAAGTCCTTTTCGCATGTTGCCATGGCGGGCTTGGTCGACAGCATGGTGCTTGACCATAGCGGGACAGTTTACCTAGAACAGATCATGTGTACGTGATGACCGTTTCACTCAGACCGTGAGCTCATGTTAAGGAGGCACCTATGAAGAACCTCGGTGTAGTTATTGTAGGTCTAGTGCTGGTGACGGGTTTGACCGGTTGCTCGTCAGTGGGAAGCGGCTTACTCGGTGGAGTGCTCGGTGCCGGGGCCGCTGGTGGTAGCTACGAGTATCACCTGAAGCGCCAGAAGGATCGTGTGGAACAAGACTTCAAGGCTGGGAAAATCGATCAAAAGGAAACGAGATCCGCAAGGACCAGATCGCGCGTGACTCGTTTTTCCAGAAGTAATGTGGGCTAGCGATTTCATTTCGTCCACCAAAACATGAGATCAGCCGCGTTGAGGAAATTGGATCAGGTGAGACTGGCTGTTCGTCCATCCCGGCACTTACCAGATCACTTCGAGATGAGAGTTTGCCGATCCTTAAACATCGGCACCGGTCGCTTAAGCCATATTTTTGACGTTTCCTTCTTCTCCCCAGAGGTCTGAAGATGGATCCGATTATGTACAGAGGGTATGAGATTAGGCCCGTTCCAAACCAAGTGGCTGACTCTGAGGAGTGGACTGTCGATGTTGTCATCCTCAAGCATGGGACCGATCAAGTTCGCACACGCCAGTTCAGTGCTTCCAATAGTTTCGAACTGAAAGATGAAGCCGTTAAGCATTGCATTCTGTTCGCTCAGCAGATCATTGATGGCAAGGCTGAGAATTGTACGGTAGAGGATTTGTAGGGCTTATCGCTAGATGTGGCAACCCGATCGTCATATCTGCCGAACCTTTCACATTGACACGAATCGAGTGAACGCTCGGTCCTGTCTGGAAAGTATGAACAGGCTGGAAAGGTGGCATGAAGATGACGTTATTACTTTGGTGATGTCTGAGGTGGCGCAATTAGAAGCGGCTGCGGGTGCTGACCATAATAGAAAATCTAAGGCACATGGGTATGTTTTTACAGAGACTCGAGCCGATACTCCAAGCGAGAAGACTCTTCTTCGCGAAATAGAACGCATTTTGTTTCCCTCTGGAGCGCAGTCGGAGAATGAGCGGAATGACGTTGCAATTGTCTTTAACGCGATCAAGTACGGGGCGATATTAATCACAAATGACGGCGGTTCAAAGAGGCAACCGATAGGAATCTTGGGCAACCGGGACAAACTTAAGACCATTGGAGCTAGGATATTCTCTGATGAAGAGGCGGTCCAAGTGGTGCTGGATTTGATCAAGAAGCGGGACGAGAATGCACGCAGGTATTGTGAACTGGCCAAGAAGCCTATCCCTGAATGGGTGGGAAAAGAATCAGAAGTGTGACGGTGTTACCTGGTGGTTGCTGCGAGGTAGGCGTTTGGATTGGGATGATTACCTGTTGAAGAGGTGGCCCAATTTCTCTCCAAATTCTTCCTGAATGACGCTGTAGTCGGGGTGACCTTGAACATATTTGACGAAATGCATTTCTATCATGGTGCCCGGCGGCTTTCGATAAAATCGGATGGTGTTGCCGTAGCTTTAGGTATCTCTAGTTGGCCATGCTGGTATGTGTGCCCTCTGCCCCATTTTGAAATAACTTCCGATTCTTTGATTAGACCTGCATGGGTGGGTACTTCTCTGTCGAAGTACAGAACAAGATCGCCTTCAGTAGCGCAATCGTCTGGTACATGAACCAAGGAAGGGATAAGCTCTTGAACAAACTTGGAGCCAGCAAAGAGATCAGGTAAGTGGCATTCGCCAACCCAGTGTGCTAATTCATGGTTGAGTGCAAGGGCCCACGCAAAGCAATTCTGGGGAAGCGCCGGATTTGCAAGGCTGACAAGCCGGATCGTATGGGGAAGCTCCACTCGTAGTGTCTCGATGGCCAAAGGGTGTCCATCGATGTTGTCGCTGGACGTTATCTCTTGAAGTCTAGAGCGTAATTTCGACAAGTCCATCTGCTGATATTCCCAAGCCAGTAGCAAGCTTCAGAAAGTTTGGGAATTCGAGTCGTATATCATCGCTGTCATGGAACGGGTGAGAAGCCGACTGAGAGGAGTGCTCTCGGCTTCTTTAGAGTTCTGCTACTTCTGAAATGATCGTGTGATACCCGCTGGCCCCGGCTGGTTGAGGGCGGACGATTTCGGCGATTTGGAGTTGGCCCTTTGTGTCGGTTGCGCGCACGACGGTTTGAAACTTCCCTGGCTTTGGTGCGCGCCAGGTATAGGTCCAGATGACCCAGGAGTAAGGCGACATGGGTGGTTCGATTCTACAGTCGTTCCACGTGCGGCCGGCGTCGAAGCTGAGTTCAACTTTACTGATGCTATTCGGTCCACCGAAGGCGATACCGCGAAACGTGTGTTCCGAGCCTCGTAAGGTTTGGTAATGTCCAGGTGAATCGATGCGTGAAAATACCTTAATTGTGCCGTCGTCGGTCCACCCTTTGCGCTGCCAGTAGCCCTTATAGTCGCCCGGATAGACTTCGATTTCGACGATCCACTTCACATTCTTAATCCCATAAAGTCCCGGTACAAGAAGGCGGAGTGGAAACCCATGCTCCTTCGGCAACTTCTCGCCGTTCATCAGAAAAGCCAGCATCACGTCATCCTGCATGGCGCGGGTGAAGGGAATGCTGTCGTCGTAGCCGTCGATGCCGCGAAAGACGACATCGCGCGCCGTCTCAGTATCTGCACCGCAGTCGAGGAGTAGCTTCTTCAGCGAGATGCCGCGCCATGTTGCCGTGCCCATGCTGTCGCCACCCGGCAGGGTATCGATGCACATCAAGGTGGAAATTTGATCGTAGGAATCGCGGTTTAAAATCTCGCGCCAACCCAGCGACATGGGTGTTTGGACAGATCCTTTGATGTGCAGTTTCCACTGCTCAATGTTTAAGTCACGCGATGCGGACACGGCTCCATCGGCGTAGTTCACTACGTAAAATTTCGAGTTTGGCGTGAAGTACGTCGTGTCGCGTGGAGGGACGGCGAACATGCGACCAAAGACGCCGCCTATGGCATCGCAGCCTCCGGTTATTCCTGCTGTTGCGACGAAGCCGAAGGTTTGTAAAATCGTGCGGCGCCTCATGGCCAGTGGTGATTCGTAGTTTTTCATATTTTCTCGATTATACATGAAAAAGTTGCTTGACACTCATGGGGAAGTCTTGTTATCTTCCAATTCGTTCGAGGGCAGAGGGCGGAAGAGTTCTTGCCTGCATACCGTATCCAGAAGGAGCGGTGCCTGAGGGAAACTACCCGAATTTTTTGAGTGGGTCCCTTGACATGAGAGTGCGTAAGTCTTATATTGCGCCTCCCACGTCACGAATGTGATGTTGTGTTCTTTGAAAACTGAATAGAGGACGTTAAGCAAGGTGTAAGGTGTATTGAAGTGGTGGCCCTTGGTCCAAATTCTAAGAACACCTTTTGAGAGTTTGATCCTGGCTCAGAACGAACGCTGGCGGCGCGCCTAATACATGCAAGTCGAGCGAGAAGACGTAGCAATACGTTTGTAAAGCGGCGAACGGGTGAGGAATACATGGGTAACCTACCCTCGAGTGGGGAATAACTAGCCGAAAGGTTAGCTAATACCGCATACGACTCTCAATCTGCGGATCGAGAGGGAAAGCGATACCGTGGGTATCGCGCTCATGGATGGGCTCATGTCCTATCAGCTTGTTGGTGAGGTAATGGCTCACCAAGGCTTCGACGGGTAGCTGGTCTGAGAGGACGATCAGCCACACTGGCACTGCGACACGGGCCAGACTCCTACGGGAGGCAGCAGTAAGGAATATTGCGCAATGGGCGACAGCCTGACGCAGCGACGCCGCGTGGGGGATGAAGGTCTTCGGATTGTAAACCCCTTTCGGCAGGGAAGATGGAACGGGTAACCGTTCGGACGGTACCTGCAAAAGCAGCCACGGCTAACTTCGTGCCAGCAGCCGCGGTAATACGAAGGTGGCAAGCGTTGTTCGGATTCACTGGGCGTACAGGGA
>LNDU01000055.1 GCA_001464735.1 Nitrospira sp. Ga0074138 | reverse complement strand
GCAGAAGGGGATATGGTTTCTCCGCCGGCCTTCCCGAGGTGGAGGCACCTGGAAATCGCCTCTTTGGATGGTTCACCCTCCATTTCTTCAACAGTCCCGATGCGGAAAAGGCCCGAGACCGGTATCATCTCACGGCCAGGCAAGCCAGCCTCATGGCCCGTAAAGCTCAGGTGCGCAACTTGGTGGTGTTTCATTTTTCGCCTCGCTATACCGGCCAGGGCGAGGCACTAGAGCGGGAAGCGATGGAAGCGTTTCACGGAAACGAGGGAGGATAGTTTGTGAACGATCTCAGCAAGTATCTGCTCTATTTTCTGTTGGGTGGGTCGATCGTGAGCTTTTCCACGTATCTTGGCTCGCAGGGCAAGTCGTTTCTCGCCGCCATGGCCAGCACGTTTCCCGCCATTACTGGCGTCACCTTTATCTTGCTCTATGCCAGCGGCGGTGGGGCCACGACGGTCGACTACGCCAAGAACTTGCTGTGGTTTGTCCCGCCCTGGACCGTCTACGTCGTCGCGATGATCCTGGGTATTCCGCGCCTTGGCTTCTGGCCGGCGATGGTCGGATCGCTCGTCTTGTATATGGGATGTATCGGGTTGGTGAAAATGATAGTGCGATAGGTCGGTCTATGCAGCCTCGCCAAACTGCAGCCTGTTGATTTCTTCTAAGGCCCTCACCATCTGATCAAGCGCTGCCGTGACAGAATGGCTGGCCAGGTAAGACGGGCCATCACTCCCAGCCCATAAGTCTGGTGGGCGCTCCATCTCTCGGACATTCTGGCAGAACCGACCGATCGTCTCCATCCAGTGGGTCGGCCCAGACCCTTCCTCAAGAAACTGACCACGATCTTGTGCAAAGGGCTGATCGAATTGCCCCGCCCGCTGCTGCCACACCGCTTCCATGGCCTGCTGCCGGTCTGGACCAAGTTCCAGCCCACTGGCCCGTTCGTTGAGCGCCGCGAACAACCCACCCACAATGTGATCAACATGCGACTCCGGGAACACCCCCACACAGGCCTGCATCAGCAGATATTTATGGAAGAGAAACACCTCGGCGCTGATGAGCGATTCATCTGCCGAAGGATCATACGCGCGGGCAAGCTCACGCAGCGCCTCCGCCGACGACCCGGTCAAGGCCGAACCAAGCAGCGGCACAATCCGTCGGCCTATGTCGAGATATTCAACTTCCGACAGCAACATCGTCGGATTTCCTTCACTATCCCCAGAAGACCCTCTCCCGCAGGAGACTAAAAATGGCCACTATTTCACCCACCCAACCCCGGCGCGCCAAGACGCACCCTTCCACGGGCAAGCCGCAGCGAGTGAACGGCCGAGGCATACCCTCTGGGGTATGTTGAGAGTCTGAACGATGCGAGAACGAGGCTGACGGACATTTTCAGTTTCCTGCTACTCAAGCACCACAGCCGTGCCGCTGGCACTCACCATCAACATGCTGCTGTTGGTGCCGATCGTTTCATAGTCAATGTCGATGCCGACAATCGCATTGGCACCCAAGTTCTTGGCCTGCTCACGCATTTCTCCGAGGGCGATATCCTTGGCCTTGCGCAGCTCCTTCTCATAGGCCGCTGATCGGCCACCAACGATATCCCGAATCGACGCGAAAAAATCCCGAAAGATATTCGCGCCCAGAATCGCGTCCCCGGACACCAAGCCTAAATACTTCACCGCCTTCTTGCCTTCGATATTGTTGGTCGTGGAAAGAATCATACGTCCTCCTCATTCAGTGTCCTCATCCTCTCATTCATTGGAAACTATCACCAAATCTTTTGCTGAATCACTCGTGCCAGAAAATTGCTGCACGCGCGGGGAACTTGTCGACCTGTGGAATCACCCAGACCAGCACCTCATGACACGATTGCACCGCCTGGTGCACAGTCGAGGCAGCCATGTGCAACCTCTTACTTCTCGCGTTGTTCTCGCCCGAACCTGCGCCCGATTCAGACAGCAAAGGTACAGAGAATATTGAAGATCAAAGAGTAAATGCTTAGGGCTCAATGTCCTGGGCAAGACGGAAGCCAAGTGTGTGTAGTCGAGTGTCGGGGTAGTTACCAACCCGCTCCCAAGTCTGCGGATGCTCAGCAATATTGTCATTGAAGGAGCTGCCCCGCCACGTCCGAAAGCCAAGTTTATCGATAGACATTGCATCCAGTTGTTCAAATTCCCAGTGCTTATTCTGGCACCATTGGTAAATGTTTCCAGCCATATCATCAACGCCCTGCTGAGTGGTCCCAGCTGGGTACATCCCGACAGCAGTTGCCTGATTCAATCCGCTTTCGCCACTATTACAGCGGGCATCATTCCACCCGCCTTGCCACGGATACTTCCGCTGTGAATCGCATGATGTCGCGGCGTGCTGCCATTCCCATTCGGTGGGTAGACGAATGCTGGTCCCTGTCTTAGTACTGAGCCATCTGCAAAAGGCAACGGCTTCATACCAGGAAACCAGGTCCCGTGGAGAATTGGCCTCCGGCCTTTTCGGCTTTAACGGGTCTTTGCTCTGTTCGATGTCCTTCCACCACTCCTCGTTTCCATAACCATCTTCGGCCTTGAGAAACGCTTCGAACTGCGCATTGGTCACTGGACATTTGGCAATGCGGAAGGGTTTGACCGTGAACTTAGTCTTGATATCTTCGAGCCCGTCATTGCCTACTAAGATCTCGACCTTGCCTCCGGGGATCTTGATCCATTCGATGTCGGGCACGCCGTCTTTCACGCCAACGCCGGGCCTCGTATCTCCAAACTCCGCCAATCTTTCACCAATTTTTAAACGCTCCTGATGCGAGAGCTCATCTTTATTCAGCCTAGCAATCAACACCGCTTGTGGTCTCAAGAACCGCTCTAAATCTGAAGATGGGTGTTTGCCAAACCGTTCGATTGCTGTAAGAATGTCCTTGGCACGTGAGCCACGCCACAAATCTTGTGGGTTATCGCCGCCCCTCTGCCAGTTCCGTGCTTCCACCTCAGCATGGTCGATATTACGCAACGCTTCCTCGCTATCATCAATCCATCTTTTGAGTTCTGGCCAGGCATTAAATAGTTTCTCATGAGCAACCTCGACAATGGTCTCCTGTCCGCTTCTGCTTGTGACCAAGACGCGACAATCTTGTCCCGCGAGAGCTTCAATAAGTTGCACCGCTTTCGGCCTTGAACTGAACGTAGAAAAGGTGGCCCGGCTTCGTGTCGGAGGCCCCCTCCGTTCGACATGTACCAGCTCGGCAAACACAGTACCAAATGCGCCGCGCACCTCTCCAGGCAACTTTGCCAACTCATCGTCAGCCTTTTTCGCGATAGCTCCAACCACCGCACCCATGGCGTTATAGGATTCAGCCGTGAACGTTCGACCCTTCCGCTCGTTAAAAAGTTGCTTGAGGGCATAGGCGACGAGTGGAAGGCTCCCTGGCTCCTGCCCAGTATCATCCAAGATCTTCGCGACGAGCCCCGGCTCAAACGTATATCCAGTGGCCTCTGCCGGCTTCTCGATCATCTCCTGCAACATCCGGGGCAATACGGGACCGAGATGATACCGGTACGGGCTGTTGAGGAGATTCAGTGTGGATTCGTAGGCTTCTAGTTTTCCAAGAAACTCGCTACGGACGGACGCCACGAGCCTGAGACGGTTGGTCGAATCCTGAGCTGCATCGATTAACTGTTCAAGAAAGGTCTGCTTATCAGATTCTTTGAATCCCTGCGTAAACAACTCTTCTAGTTGATCTACGAACAAAACCAGTTCCTGGCCTGGGCTGAGAGATCGGGAGAGGAGATCGCGAAGTGCGGCGCCTGTGCCCGTCAATTTCGGTCTGCCGGCCAGTTGAAAAGCGTCTTTCAGTCCGCGGGCTACCGCATCCCAGGGCGTGTCGCCATCGCTTGGCTGAATGCGCTGCCACAGCCAGTGTGCACTTCCCGGCAATCTTCCTTGTTTCACAATCGCCTGCCAGACTCCTGCCGCAACCACAGATGACTTCCCTGACCCAGACGCCCCAACAACGAGAAGGGCTCGACCTTCAGGTTGGCTCATCCTGTCGATTAGCTCATCCACCTCGCGATCTCGCCCGAAAAATAATGGGGCGTACTCCTCATCAAACCAAACCAATCCCGGATAGGGGGATTTCTTCTCAGGCCAGTTGATGCGCTCCGGACTCCGACTCGGGCCGGGCGCGACGGGGGCCTCCTCCTGCAGCGCCTGGTAGATCAATTTATCGAGTTCGTGGAAGTCATTAAACGGCTTGCACATAATCCCGACATCCCTCAGCCGCTTGCGAAAGTTTTCTTGGCATTCACCGTATTTGAAGTCCGTGAACCGACTGGCTGGTACCAGTGCATCGGGGTCTAGAATAAAAATCAATCGAGTCTTGGCTGGCGCCACAGACGCCGCCTCAAATTCCAGTTCGGTATAGGAGACCTCTGGCCGATCTCGCACCGGCGATCCGTAACGCAATCCGATGATTCCGACATACACATCGCACTCACGGACCCGGTCCATACAGTATTGGGACGGCTTCTCATCTCGTGCCGTGAAATATTCCATGTCGCATGGCACACAGCCCGCGCGGATCACCGCGGCGATCGCTGCGTCGATAAACGACTTCTTTTCAGGATACGTGGTGAATTCTGACGTGTGGCTGATGAACACCCGGCGATTTTTAGCCATCTTCGTACTCGCTAAAGGTGGACACGCACGCGGCGCATTCTACAATTCCACCAGGCACCGGCAAGAGCCAGGAACACCTTCGACCACATTCGCCCCTGCTCCCTCGTTGAACCAGATTCCCCAACTGTAGCTACCGTAGGCGCTCTTTCTTTTGCTGAAGGGATCCTGTGCCGAACCCTCCAAATCCCAACCTTGACCAATCACATCATCGTTGAGGAACCCGGCAGGGTAATCCGAAGAATGCCTCGATGCGCCGATCAGATCGCTTTATTCAACGACCTTTTCCATTGTATTAATGCTGACATGCGGCCACTGAATGAGCCCCGGGCAGCACCCAAGAGGTAATCCATCTACACGCGGGAAGAAATCCAGCATGACCAACTGCGAATATTGCAAACGCAGCTTCGGCTTTCCATATTTGTCTTTTTCTTTCAATTCCTGAATCCAGAAGGTGGACTTCATGACCGTCGCATTGGCCTGCCTCACAATGAACGGAATGTTGGCAATGCCGCCCGTTGGACGCGTGGTATCTACTTCGAGGACTGTCGTCCTCTCGATCTCAATTCCTTGGTTCCCAGCAGCGAGTAAATCGTTCGGGCTCACGGGGTTGAACAGTCCCTGGAAGAAATTATCATTGAAATGCTTGTACGGAGCCAGATAGGGATTCTTCAGATCTTGATCAACCCCGATCGGCAAGCCACTGATATCAGGAATGGATTGTGCGCCCGAGTGTTCACTGCTTCGACCTAAGGCTAACACCGAGTCGCCATGGGGAATCGTTGCGAGCCGCCCGATATTCAGGCCGTCCGTGATGCCGTTAATCATATGCAACCACAAGCCAGGCTCATGGTGAATGGTGCTCCCATCTGGAGCTCTCACCGTACTTTGAGGGAAATCATCAGAAGCAATTTGCGTAATCCTTTGCTGATAATCCAACGCCACGAGAAATTGATCGGTGTTCGCCGGAGTCCCTGGAGCGAGACGGACGCCACGATTCGGCACGGCCTTATCTACCAGCGTAAACTCCAGCTCTTCATTGTATTGATTGACCAGTAACCGATAGTTGAGGGGGAAAGGAACCCCCTGGGGAGGTGGCGCCACAAAGGGCAGTGCAATCATATTCCACCCGCGGCCTGGCAAGTTTGGCAGGTTCGCCCATTTCCCGGGAAGAAGCTGTAACGGTCCAAGTTCCGGGTCATTCGTCTTAGGTTTTTCAAGCCTTCGCGTTTTATTCCGGAGCTTTGCCGGCTCCGTTTTCATCGTCTTAAAATCCGTCATCGTAGAATCCCCTTTCTCGGCTCACAAGATTCAAACAACGTCACAATTCAACATAGATAAGATAGATAGAGGTGGTTCAGCCTCTAAAGACAGAATCCTTCGGTTCATATTGGTGCCTCGTCAGAGGCTTGAGCCTCTGAGTGGGCTGGTGTGGAGCTATCAGATTGAGCCTGTCCAGCATAAATCGTCATCAAGGCCATCGTAATCAGAAGGTAGAAAAGTGGACAACCAGTGGCGCATTCTACCGTTTCGCCAGACAAAGGCAAGGCACCGAAGCTGTTAGCTTTGAGTTCCTGGAGTTGGTTCGTGGTGAGCCCTTCGATTGACTCAGCATGAATGGACTTGGGGTGCTGTTGCGTCATTGAACCGAACTCCGACTATTGCTACGATGGTCGGTCATTCACCAGCAGGAGCGATCGCTATGCCGACCCCTCTGCCCTCCAAACCCTCAACTAATCACCTCATCATCGAGGGAGCGCGACAGAATAACCTCAAGAACGTCTCCCTGCAGATCCCACACAATCAGGTCACGGCCATCACCGGCGTCTCGGGGTCCGGGAAATCCTCGCTGGCGTTTGACACAATCTTTGCCGAAGGGCAATGGCGGTATGTCGAATCGCTCTCGACCTACGCCCGCATGTTCTTAGACAAAGTCGCCCGACCGGATGTGGATCGTATTCTCAACGTGCGCCCGGCCATCGCCATCGAGCAGAAGAATCAGGTGCGCACATCCCGGTCGACGGTCGGCACGACGACGGAAATTGCCGATCTCCTGCGCCTCCTCTTCGCCAAGATCGGCAAACCAACCTGCCCGGATTGCAAGCAAGAGGCCCGCTCCTTTCAGCCCGACAGCGTAGCCGACGACCTGCTGACACGATGGCCTGCTGCCAGGGCCATGGTACTGTTCCCAATCGCAACTCCTTCACCCAAGGAAGAGGCTACTTTTGTCCAATCACTCCTGACGCGTGGATTCGCCAGGCTCAAAACGCAGGATGATGTGATCGATCTGCATGAGGTCGGCCAGCGTTCACTCCACACCCTCTCCTCACTCCACATCGTCCTCGATCGCCTAGTGATCCGGGAAGACAACCGCACTCGTCTCGTCGAAGCAGTGGAAACAGCATTCCGCGAAGGAGAGGGCCGCTGCTCAATCGACCTCATCGGTCATGGGCAGCAGTCGTACAGTACAAAATTCCTCTGCCAACAGTGCGGTCGTACGTTCGAACCCCTGCGGCCGGTTCTCTTTTCGTTCAACCATCCGCTTGGGGCCTGTCCCGAGTGCAAAGGCTTCGGCAATGTGCTGCGGTACGATCCAGAACTGGTCATTCCCGACCAGGCAAAGTCTCTGGCCGAGGGAGCCGTGGAACCTTGGAGCAAACCCAGCTCTGCCTGGTGGCAGAAGCAGATGTTGTCCGCGATGAAACGGAAAGGCGTCGATATCACGATCCCGTTCACATCGCTTCCCAAGGATACCCAGCAACTGCTCTGGGAAGGCGACAAGTCGTTTGATGGTATCAACGACTTCTTCGAGCACCTCGAAGGCAAGCGCTACAAGCTGCACGTCCGTGTCTTTCTCAGTCGTTACCGTACGCCTTTCGATTGTCCTGGTTGCCATGGCAGCCGCCTGAAGCCGGACGCGCTGTTTGTCAAAATCGCCGATGCCGACATTCATGCGACGACGGAGCGGACCGTCGAGAGTCTTTCAGGATGGGTAGACTCCTTATCCCTCTCGCCCACTGAGCAAGCGATCGCTGCAGATATTCTCCGCCAGCTTCAAGCGAAACTAAGCTTTCTTCAGCGCGTCGGCCTTGGGTACCTGACGCTCAACCGGCAGACGAAGACGCTGTCCGGTGGTGAGGCGCAACGAGTTGCGCTGGCGAATCAGCTGGGTTCTCGGCTCGTTGGCACACTCTACGTCCTGGACGAACCGACGATTGGACTTCATGCAAGGGATACCGACCTCCTCGCCGAGATCCTCCATGATCTGGCCAATACCGGGAACACCGTCGTCGTCGTCGAGCATGACCGACGCATGATCGAATCAGCCGACTACATCGTTGAACTCGGTCCTCACTCGGGCGAAAAAGGCGGCGAGATTGTCTGTGCGGCACCAGCCAAGGAATTCATCCAAGACCGCCGTCCCGCGACAGCTCGATACCTGCGAGGCGAAGACCGCATTCCCCTGCCCGTCAAGCGGCGAACCGGCAACGGTAAGATGCTGGTTATGGCCGGCGTTGCTGAACATAACCTGAAAGACCTGTTCGTTCGGATTCCCCTCGGCATGCTTGTGTGTGTCACCGGCGTCTCCGGCTCTGGCAAGAGTACATTAGTCGAGGATACCCTCTACCGCGCCGTGGCCCGCGCGTTTCGCGTAGACTCCCTTCCCATGGGGCGCTTCAAAGCCATCAAGGGCATCGAGCATCTCAAGGGTATCCGATTGATCGACCAACAGCCGATCGGGCGTACCCCTCGATCCAACCCGATCACCTATCTGAAAGCCTTCGATGAGATCCGCCAGCTGTTTGCTTCTGAACGGGAAGCACTCAAGCGAGGACACACACCAGGCCACTTTTCGTTTAATGCCTCTGGCGGTCGCTGTGAACGCTGCGAAGGCAGCGGTGTAGAAAAGTTAGAGATGTATTTCTTCGAGGATATCTACGCGCCCTGTGAGATCTGCGAAGGGAAGCGCTTTAAACCGGAGATCTTGAAGATTCGTTACCGAGGCAAGAACATCTCCGACGTGCTCGGCATGACCGTGGAGGAGGCGCTCTCCTTCTTCACGGGAACGCCAAAACTACAGGAGCGGTTGCATCTTCTCATCTCCATCGGCTTGGGGTATTTACGCCTGGGCCAATCGGCCACCACACTCTCCGGCGGCGAAGCCCAGCGGTTAAAAATCGCTGCCGAGCTGAAGGACACCAGCGCGAAAGATGTCCTCTATGTCATGGATGAGCCGACGACCGGTCTGCACTTTGACGACATCAAGAAACTCCTCGCCGTCCTCCACAAACTCGTGAACGCCGGCAATACCCTGGTGGTCGTTGAGCACAATCTCGACGTCATCAAATCTGCCGACTGGATCATCGACCTCGGCCCCGAAGGTGGCGCCGCCGGTGGACAGATCGTGGCGGAAGGACGGCCAGAGCAAGTGGCGAAGGTGGCCACATCCCATACAGGACGATTCTTGGCGGATGCGCTCAAGCCGGAACCTCCCAACGCATGAGGCGCGGCGAACTGAGCGTCCACCACGGCCTCGATGCGTGGGTTAAAGAAATGCTATTCGACGACCCTCTCCATTGTATTGATACTCACATGCGGCCATTTAATCTGACCGGGGCAGCAGCCGGGAGGTAAACCATCCACGCGTGGAAAGAAGTCCAACATCACTAACTGTGAATATTGCAGACGGAGTTTCGGCTTCTTATACTTATCTTTCTCCGCCAATTCCTGAATCCAAAATGTGGACTTCACGACGGTCGCATTGGCCTGCCTCACGACAAAAGGAATGTTGACCACACCACCCGTCGGATGCGTCGAGTCAACATCAAGGACCGTCGTCTTCACAATATCCACCCCTTGATTCGCAGCTTCAAGCAGATCGTTTGGGCTCACGGGGTTGAACAAGCCCTTAAAAAAATTGTCATTAAAATGCTTGTACGGAGCCAGATAGGGATTCTTGAGATCTTGATCGACCCCGATCGGCAGGCCACTGATATCAGGAATGGATTGGGCGCCCGAGTGTTCACTGCTTCGACCTAAGGCTAACACCGAGTCGCCATGGGGAATCGTTGCGAGCCGCCCAATATTCAGGCCGTCCGTGATGCCGTTGATCATATGCAACCACAAGCCCGGCTCATGGTGAATGGTGCTACCGTCTGGAGGTCTCACCGTGCTTTGGGGAAAATCATCAGAAGCAATTTGTGTGATCCTCTGCTGATAATCCAACGCCACGAGAAACTGGTCGGTATTAGCAGGAGTCCCTGGAGCGAGACGGACGCCACGATTCGGCACGGCCTTATCGACTAGAGTAAACTCAAGCTCTTCATTGTATTGATTCACCAGCAACCGATAATTGAGGGGGAAAGGGACACCCGGCGGCGGCGGCGCCACAAAGGGCAGTGCGATCATATTCCACCCGCGGCCTGGCAAGTTTGGCAGGTTTGCCCATTTCCCGGGGAGAAGCTGTAACGGTCCAAGTTCCGGGTCATTCGTCTTAGGTTTTTCAAGCCTTCGCGTTTTATTATCGAGCTTTGCCGGTTCCGTTTTCATCGTCTTAAAATCTGTCATCGTAAAATCCCCTTTTCGTTTTGCTGTAAGTGAATTAACTTGCGACCACTGATATGTGCCGATCCATGGTCTGAAGTGAACCGCATAATGACCTCCTTTCCGCCATTCACTTAATCTGTTATGGACAACACTTTGAGCCAGCAGATATTGCTTGCAGCTCGACTCGCTAACTCGCATCTGTTAACAGCAAGTAATAGCAATTAACAGCAAGCAAGATGCCAGCAGTAAATCAGAGGAGCAAAATATCGGAGAGGTCGCACACAATCTCTTTACTTTCAGCCTCATAGACCGCATTGCATTTCGAAGCACCGTGCAGCACGTTTCTCGAACGTCAACGCATGTATCAAATGAGATCCATCAGGTGTATCGAATCCGATAACAGAAGATGACAACCATCCATGCACGCATGGTCATCTCTGGCTGGTTTTGGAACTAGCGAAACATCCAGCCCGGATATAAAAATGTACTAGGCTACAGACTGTGGGTGAGCAGTATGATCGCAGAGAGCACGATGTGCCGGCGTACTCCAGGCTTATCAGCCTGGATCAGCGATGCGGGATTGTACAACTTTGAGTCACTGCTGGCGGTGGGGCTATACCTCAGACTTATCAGTTTTCTGCTTAGGCTGCTCATCTTCCACCTTCTTGTGCAGATACTTTTTGCTGAACGTGGTGATGCCAAAGGCAAGTCCAATCGCGATGGGAACAAAAATCGCAGAGGCAATATTCGCATTCTTGAGCCAACCCATTTCCTGAAACCCTTTGAACACATATCCACAAAGTCCGGCCAGGTAATACGCAATGACGATGACCGACAATCCTTCGACAGTATGCTGCAGTAGCACTTGACTCTTGGTCGTTTTGTCCACACTTTGAAGCAGTGCGAGATTCTGCGCCTCCAAGATCAAGTCGATGCGGGTGCGAATGATGGTGATGATGCCCTCGAAGCCGCCTCGCAGCGTGTCGATCCGCTTCAAGAGCTGCTGATAGCCTTCCGCCACACCCGTAATGCCGCTCAGCACATAGTCCGAGGTCGGACGATACGACTCTAGGGGTTTCTCTGCCAACGACGCTAGGGTGGAATGCACGATCCTGTCGTAGGGGAGCGAGGCGGACAACTCGAAGTGGAGTGTTCCAGCCATACGGTTAGTCTTCAGCAGATCCTGAGTGAGGGTATTCAACCAGCGCTGCAAGGTCTCCGCGTTTGCGTGCCCGATATGAGACGTAATAATTTCTCGCTGTTTCAAGTGAACCTGTTCGAATTTATAGACCTGATCAATAGCAGCGGAGAATAGCGGCTTCTGCATGAGCAGTAAATGATAGTAGGTTTCAATCCGCACAATGGCATCGACAATGTCTTTCAGACGCGAGGGATCGCCTTGCAACGGTCCGACACTGACCCAGTACCGTTCTCGCCCTTGGTCGTCCGGTGTAAAGCTGGTCGCGACGCATGTCTGCTCATTGAAGATTCGGCTGCCGTAGACAACCGGGCCAGGCATCAGTCCGCGCAGCTCATTGCGTGGCGGGAGCATGCCCGTCGTCAGCAGAATGTCCAAGCGGCAGACCACCGACCCAAGCGGCTCCACAGGAAACGTGTACTCCGGAAACGTCAGTGGTCCAAAAGTCGGTGCGCCGTTCGTTGGCGACGGCACATGCCAGAGCTGGTAATTATAGTATTCCGTATGGGCCTGCCAAATGAGGATGAGCCGATCGCCGTTTTCCGCTTCCTTCACGCCGTAGCCGAAATTCTCCCTCACGGAGGTCATTTCGGCAGAAATCTTAAGATGTCCCAACAGCGATTGGAATTCCAACCGGCTGGCTGGACGCTGCGCCGGCGGGTCGGACATGCGAAAGGCTTTATAGTGCACATGGGCTGGGGCACGCAGCCATCTCCCGATCGGCTGGTGCGGGCGTTCGTGTAATTTTCTCAACAAGGCCTCAGCTCCGGGCCGAGACGTCTCTGGCTGATTCACGTATTTATTCTCCCTCTTCGTATAGGCTCGCTCATCCGACTCCACGTTCGACGTGACGATCACGTCAGGAACCTTGCACCCGAACTATCATGCAATCACGATGACCTCCGCGACAAGCCACTCTCCCTCACAGCAGAAACGAGCCTAGCACTCGGCGTGGCAAGCTTCAATGATGATGGAGTCGATGTCAGTCGGGAGGCGCAAAGGATTCAGTTACAGGATGGATCGAAGGGCATGTCGACGTATGGCTGATAGGCTTCGCCCAGCGTGAGGAGAATATCCCCCCAGACACGCGTGGGTTCCTTTTCAAACACTGCCTCTGGGTCCGCGGGCAACGTGATCCATGAGCCTGTTTTCATTTCGTTCTCCAGTTGGCCTGGTCCCCACCCCGAATATCCAAGATAGGCACGGAAGGATTCCGCCGTCCCGACACCGGTGAGAATGCGTTCGACCATGCCGACGTCTCCGCCAAGGCAGACTCCGTCGAACACGTGGTGGGCATTGTCCGGAAACTGATCACCCCGGTAGAGCAGCATCACTTGATTCGTCTGCACGGGGCCACCGGCATAGAGCACATGGCCTGATCCCTCGAGCACCGGTACCTGGGGCAAGGCTTCAGAAATGGACATGGCTGTCGGACGGTTCACGATGACGCCGAGCGCTCCTTCCGGCCCATGTTCGCACAGCAACACGACGGTCTGCCGGAAGTTCGGGTCGCGCAGGCTTGGCGCCGCAATCAGAAAAATGCCTTTACGGATTTCAGTGTCCATGAGTGAAATCCTACTCTGCCCACAGAAGTTGCGCAAGCACTGGGCTTCTCTCAGCAGGAGATGACGGTGGAGAGAGGTTACATTTTGTACAGCGATGTGCGACGGTCACGAAGCAGATCGTTGTAGCGATTCAAACTCTTGTTGCGGGCTTGCGCCGGGTCAATCTCAACGATCGTCAGCTCCTCTCGGTCACGAGACGCCCGATGTTGAATTACCCCCATCGGGGTGACCACTTCGCTCTGGCCGATGTAGGTCAACCGCTCTTTCCCACCCCGTGCTTCGCTGCCGATGCGATTACATGTCACGGCAAACACCCGATTTTCGAGACACCGCACCGGCATGGAATCAGGGCAATTCGGCAAGACCAGATTGGAGGGATGACAAATGATCTCGGCCCCCTGCATCGCCAAGGTGCGTGCCGCCTCCGGATAGTACCAATCGAAACAGATCATGATCCCGACCTTCGCGACGCCGATCTCCCACACAAGAAAGCCTGAGTCACCGGGCGTGAAGTATTGTGTCTCTTCGAAAAAGAGATGGGTCTTTCGATAGCATCCCCGAAAACCAGACGGTCCCACGACCACGGCGGAGTTGTAGCAGCGAGAACCGGATCGTTCAGGAAGCCCCGCCACAAGATGCAGCTTGCGGCGTTTCGCGATATCAACCAGACGACGGACCGTGGGGCCATCAGGAACCGGCTCAGCGAGTTGGTGCGCTTCCTGCTGTGAAAGAAACTGATAGCCGGACGCGAACAACTCCGGCAACACGATGAGATCGGCCTCCGCCTGGTCCAGCTTGGCCGTGACTATCTCCAGATTCTTGGCCACCTCGCCGAACTGTGGATCGAATTGGTAGAACCCGACTCGCACGTAACACTCCCTTCATACCGGAACGGGCAGGGATTGTGTCCCTGCCCGTTCTGAAAAACTCGCTGACCGCTGAAAGACGTCAGCTGCGAACCCTGCTGCGTTACTTGACTTCAGCCAAATGCGTCGCGGCGCCATCTGCATGTTCCGTGCATGCATCGGCATGTCCAGCCTTGCCATGTTTCACAGCTTCCGTCAGGTGTTTGATCCCTTCCATCAAATGGGGATTTTTCATTCCAGCAGCCGTCGCATGTTTGAGCGCTTCACTCGCATGCTCAACACAGGCATCCGCATGCCCTTCTTTCCCATGTGATGCGGCGCCTTTCGCGTGTTCGACCGCTTCAGCCACATGCTTGTCGCCGGCGAGCGCTAAACCATTCAGCATCGGCGCGCCAACCAATACGCCAAGTCCGAATACCAACATCGCACTACGACAGATTCTTCTCATCATGGCTGCCTCCTTGATGGTTGAAGATGCAAAATTTTACGTTGAAAAATACTCGAATTCACCTTACACAGCGTTCCTCAAGACTGTCAAGAAGGTTTGGAAGCTGGAGCAAACCCAAGCATTTTCTGGAGCGCATGAACATCTTTTTCGGCTGGACAGGCGAAGTCTCGACTCCACTCCCACCACGACCCAGGATAGTTTCTGAGTTTCGAATACCCGACAAGTTTGAGGATGAAATAGAGCCAGGCCGATCGCACGCCGCCGGTACAGTAGCAAATGACGTCCTGTCCGTTGCCTATCCCCTTTGCGACCAACATCTCCCTGATCACGGACAGATCTTTAACCGTCGCATCCTTATTCAAGAACCCATTCCACGCCACGTGTATAGCTGAAGGGATGTGACCGGGCCGTGGGATACCCGATATCTCTTTCCCTAGATACTCTTCAACGCTGCGCGCATCGAGAATCGCCGTCTGGGGATGCGGCCCCCTGACGAGTTCTTTCAGCTCCTCTTTCAACGCGATCAAATCCCGACGTGGTCGAGCGGTGAAGTTTCCCCTCGTTGGGGAAACCAGCCCATGCTCAAACGGCCGCTTTTCCGCCGTCCACTTTACCCACCCCCCATCCAAAATACGCAACCGGGTGTGGCCCAGATAGTCCAGCATCCAAAACATCCGCCCTTCGTCGCCCCAGTTGTCGAACGGATTGGAATAGATCACCACCTCACTGTCTTGATTGATCCCAAGCCGCTGGAGAATACGCTCGATCTCGCCAAGAGCTGGATTGAGTAAGCCTTTCGCGACGGCACTGGGATCGCTATATTCATGCCAAGTGGAATGCACGGCCCCGGGAATATGCCCGCCGAACTCATACGCTGCCTTGCCTCGCACGTCGATGATCACCACGCCCGATTGACCTAACTGCTGCTGAAGCGATTCAGTATCGATGAGTAATGGATGCGTCACGATGCCTGGCTCTTTCTAGCCCGAGACGGGCGATTCAGCTGTGCGCGACAGCTTTGCAACTGTTGCCATCCTGTTGACGAGGGACGTGCGATCGCCGGGTTTCTTGGTGCTCCAATGCGGTTTTCAACTCGCCCGACAACGGAAATTCTCGCTCATAGACGACAAATCGATAAGGATCGTTGCCGGTCAGGCCGTATTTCGTCTGCAGCATCTCATGCTGTCCGTCGGTCAGAATGTGGTACCGCACCCGTGTTTTCAGCTTCAGTCCGTCCGTCTTCTCAGGTATCCGATACGCAAACTGGTAGTCACGGCTGGTCTGCGGGAACAGTCGATTATCATACAACTCTATGATGACAGGCTGCCAGAGTATCCACCGCCCCATCGTGGAACTCTGCTGCTCCAGTATGTGTCCCTGCTGATCTTCGACAAGGAACTCCACCGTAAAAAATCGATCGGGGTCACCCGTTGGAATCTTATGCCCGGCACCGGCATTCGTCAGGGTCAGCGTAAACCCGACCCGATCGCCCGGCTTCGGCACATCCGTGTCGGCCTTCACCTGGACAGCAATCGCTCGTGAGACCATCCCTGGATCATGTCCGCCCCGCCAGAGATGTTGTCGCCCCTTTCGGATCGGTCCCCCCAGAGCCACCGGTCTCTCAATCTCCGGCATGTGGCAACTCTGGCAAATGAAGCCCCGCTCCTGCCAGTACTGGCCTTCATATTCCGCATACGTCCCGCAGGGTCCCACATTGTAGAACTGGGCCGGGCCGGACACCACATTGTGGCAGCGGTAGCACACTTCCGCCGTCCTAAATTTTGGATCCAATTTGGCGGGATGGGGCGCTGCGGAATCTTCATACGGCCCGTAAATCACGCCGTCTCGCACATGGCAGGCCGCACAGGTCACCGATTCCTTTTGATACTCCGGATCATAGTGCGGGTTTGGCTCTTGAATGGCTTTCTCGACTCGTCCGCGTGGAATCTCTTTCACCAGCGTGGGCTGCTGATTCTCGAGCGGTGTGTGGCAATTCAGGCAAACCCAAATGTTCTTATCCTTCTTCCAGTAAGCCTGGAAAAACGGATCTTCGTAGGCATGGGCATGAATGCTCGTCTTCCATTCCTCATAGATCTCGCGATGACATTGGCCACAGGATTCGGCTTTGAGGCTTGCGAGCCCATCAGGAACTTTCTGAAACGGAATGGCATGGGCATAGTCATCACGCAATCCGAAAATCACGACCGGTTTGATCTCCGTATAGTACAGATAGGTTGCCCCAGCCAGCACAACCATCAGAATTGAGATGACGTACACGCGCCTCATACGGCAAGCAGCGTCTTGATGTGGGCCTCGACCGAGGCCGCGAGCGCCGTCAGGTTATATCCGCCTTCGAGTGAGGAGAGAATACGACCGTTCGCATGGCGTGTGGCGATACCCGCCACGATCTGCGTCAACTCCGCATAGCCGGATTCAGTCAATCCCATACTTGCCAACGGATCATCCTTATGCGCGTCGAAGCCGGCTGAGATGATGACAAACTCTGGATTAAAATCATCGGCTGCCGCTACGAGCACTTTCTGAAACACGGCGCGATAGTCGTCATCCCCCTGACCGGCTTCCATCGGCACATTGATGGTGAATCCTTCCCCAGCTCCCTTGCCGCGCTCGGTTCCTCGGCCTGTGCCGGGATAATGGGGATACTGGTGGGTGCTGAAGAAGAGAATCGAGGGATCGTCCTCAAAGGTATGTTGGGTCCCATTCCCATGATGGACATCCCAATCAACAATCAAGACTCGCTTGAGTCTATACTTTTTCTGGAGATAGCGGGCAGCAATCGCCACGTTATTGAGGAAACAGAACCCCATCGCCCGCCCGGCTTCAGCATGGTGACCAGGAGGCCGCACGGCACAGAACACATGGTCCACTTGCTGTGCCATGATGGCATCGACCGCCGCCAATGCCCCTCCCGCCGCTAAATACGCAGCCTGCAGTGTGCCTGGGGACATGGACGTATCAGGGTCGAGCGAGACGCGGCCACTCGTGTGTGCTTGGCGGTTGAGCGACGCCAGATAATTGGGGGCGTGGACTTGCGTGATCCACTCATCCTCGGCCTTTCGCGCCTCGATCCTGACCAGTCGAGCGGCGACTCCGCTTTCCTCCAATCGCTGCACGATCGCGCGCAACCGATTGGGAGACTCGGGATGCCCGAACCCCATGTCATGCTCAAGATACGCCGAATGATAGACGAGACCTGTCTTCCCCATACATGCACCCTCACACTCACCTGCAATTCCAAGACAGATTATCATGCAGAAAACGCCATAGACAATGTGCACCAGCACTGCTATCGTTTCCCATGAACAACAGGAGCCATCATGCCCAATCCACGAATCGAACCACTGAAGAAATTCCTGGCCATGGACCCGAACGACGATGTCGCCTGGTTTGGGCTGGGAAAGGCCTACATGGACGACGGGAACTTTGAAGAAGCCGCGAAGGCCCTGCAGCAATGCATCACGGTAAAACCCACCTACTCAGCTGCCTATTATGGGCTCGCACAGTCTCTCCAGAAACTGGAGCGGCTCGACGAATGCCGAACTGTCTGTGCGACGGGCATTGACGTCTCGACGAAGAACGGCGATGCCATGGTGACGAAGAATCTTGAGGCGTTGAAGGTTTCGTTGCCGTCGTGAAGTCTGGGGTCCCCTCCACGTCCCCCTTTCGCCTCCCATCCTGGGCCATCCGTCTTGCGCGTCGGCAGCCAAACCAGATCGTGGCGGCGTCCGATCGTATGCGCTTCGTCATCCAGCTCGCGCTGACCAACATCACCGCTCAGACCGGCGGACCCTTCGGTGCTGCCGTATTTGAATCGCACACAGGTCGACTCATTGCCGTTGGGATCAATGTCGTCGAACCCACCAACTGTTCACTTGCCCACGCCGAAGTGGTCGCCCTCGCCAACGCACACCGGACCCTGAGGCAGTTCGATCTTGGCACGCCCGGTCTGCCGAAGCTAGAACTCATCACGAGCTGCGAGCCCTGCGCCATGTGTTATGGCGCAATTCTTTGGTCGGGAGTTCGCAAAGTTGTCTGCGCCGCACGAGGGTCCGATGCAACGGCGATCGGGTTCGATGAAGCTCCGAAACCTAAGAACTGGGTGGCAACCCTGGAAGACCGCGGAATCGCCGTGACCCGTGATCTTTGCCGAGATGAGGCCATCGCGGTCTTCCAGCGTTATCAGCAAGCCGGTGGTCGAATTTACAATGCCCGGAAGAGGCTCACGTGACCCCACATCGTGAAATAGTTACAGCGTTTGTCGGATCAAAGCCTCATGGGCTTCGGAGAGCGGGGCTGAGGCCTTGGGATTCTGAATCAGCATACGCACTCGTGGTTGAATACGCTGCTGTTTGGGCCTTTCAATCAACTCCACATTCGCAAGCTTGACCGCCGCTCTTGAGGGAATCGGTTCGACATCCCAGAGCGAGATCAACACGGCGCTGAGAGTTGGAACCCTGGTGAGCAAAACCGTCACCACCCCGGCCAATGCCTTCAGGTCCAGCCAGATTGCTTCCGAGCGAGCGTTCTTTTCCCCCTGAAGGTCGGCTCGTGGAATGGAGATGCTAAGCACCACCGAATCACAATAGTCGGCCAATTGCTTAGCCTTTTGCTGAATGCGCGCGAGAATCCTGTGGATCAGGATGACACCCCGATCCTCCTCCTCCCCACTGAACTCATCCAGGTGGAGTCCTCGTAAGGGCAATCGCTGCCGCGCCGCTGATCCTACCATCGCGGTGACTTCCACAAAAAAGCGTTCACGACCGAGACGACATTCAAGATCGGCTGTTCGCGCCTGCGACTCTGCCAAAAACGTGACCCGGACTCCGACGCGAATCAATTGGGTGGCCAACTCCAATTCAGCGAGCGCGGATTCCCTCACCCCGTAGTCATAGTGCGTAAGCCGACGGACGAGGCGGCCCAGACGGAGATGGCTTGATTGATCGACACAGTGACGATGAAGTGCACTCCAACGATCATGCAGTTCACGAGATAGCCCCTCCTCTTCCCGTTTCCAGGCTGGTATCGGTTCCGGCTGCCGCCCTCGCAGAGGTGCAACCAATCTCAATGTTTTTCGTGGGCGAAACCGTGCCACCGTTTACGCGACCCCCGAATCCCCCTCATCGTGACTGGACAGGCCCGACAGCTCAGGTTGCCGCTTGGCCAGTTCATCGGCCACTTCATCCAACCATCTGCCCGCACATCCCAATACCTCACGCACCAACGGTTCTGGCTGTCCCGTTTGCTTGATCGTCCATTGGGAAACATATTCGAGCAGCGTCTCGCGATCAAATGATCGAGTTGAATGGGTCGCGAGCGCAGAGAGTTCCCTCAGACCCACGCGCAGAATGTCCCCCACGGTCTCCCGGGCATAGGATGTACTGGCAGTGACATACTGGACAATGCGATGGAGTTCGTGATCGTTCATCCCTCTCTCCGCTCAGGGAATTCTTACACCATGGCCGTGGCCTGTCAACGCAGCGACCTTGTTTAGTCTGGCAATTTTCTCCAATCTCAGCGTTGCCTGGTGATACACTACCGCCTGTTCCCGGCACAAAACTTACCTGAGAGGAGATTCGGCATGGCCGCTAGACATCCGGTTCGACACAAGACTTCCACATCCCTTGTATCCAACCATTGGGATCTCACTCACCTCATTAAGAACCCGCTGAAGGATTTAGCGCGACATCTGGCGGCCCTGGATGCACAGGTCGTGCAGGTTGAGTCGTCTCGTCCTCGACTCCAGGCAACAATGGCGAGTGCTGATTTCCACTCGATCCTGAAGCTCACCGAATCGATCGCAGAAGGTTCTGCCCGGCTTGGCGCATTCGCCTACCTCTGGTTTTCGGAAAACACCAAAAACACCCACGCGCGATCGTTTAAGGCGCAGGTGGAGGAGCGGCTCACCGGCGTCAACAATCGCCTGCTTTTTCTTGATCTCTGGTGGCAGGGGGTTGATCGGGAGAATGCGGCACGGCTAATGAGCAACGCCGGCGACCTTCGGTACTACCTGGAAACCATCAGACGCTATACACCTCACACACTTTCTGAATCAGAGGAGAAGATCATCAATGTCAAGAATGTCACTGGACGGAGCGCGGTCAATACGCTCTATGACGTGGTGACCAACGGACTGACATTCACGATGAAAATCGGCGGGAAAACCCGCACCATGAACCGCGAAGAACTCATGAGCCACGTGCGGAACCCAAAGGCATCAATCCGCCAGGCTGCCTACAGAGAACTCTATCGTGTCTTCTCGGGCCAACGGGACCTGCTCGGAGAGATGTATCGGACGCTCGTGAATGACTGGAAGGCTGAGAATATCGCACTCCGTGGGTTTGCCTCTCCCATTGCCTCCCGCAATCTCGGCAATGATGTGCCGGACCAAGCGGTCGAGGTGCTGTTGGCGACCTGTGCCAAAAATGTCGCGATCTTCCAAACCTACTTCAAACTGAAAGCAAAGATCTGCAAGATATCCCCGATGAATCGGTACCATATTTATGCCCCCCATCGTGCAGACACCAAGAAGTATGCGTATGCCGATGCCGTCCGCATGGTGCTGGGCGCCTATCGCGGCTTTTCTCCCCAGCTTGCAGATCTGGCCGAGCAGGTCTTGAGGGAACGGCGCATCGATGGGCCGACACGTCCGGGCAAGCTAGGCGGCGCCTATTGCTACAGCGTGGCGCCCGGCCTGACACCGTATGTGATGTTGAATTTCACCGGCGAGGCCCGAGACATCGCCACCATGGCCCATGAGCTCGGCCATGCCGTCCATGGAATGATGGCCAAAGCCCATTCGATCTTTACCTTCCATTCAACTCTCCCCTTGGCGGAGACAGCTTCTGTCTTCGGCGAACGCATTCTTTCCGATGCGCTGATGTCAAACGAACGAAACAAGGCGATACGACAGGGCCTACTCCTCAGCCAGTTGGATGATATCTACGCCACCGTGATGCGGCAGGCCTATTTCATTCGCTTCGAACAAACAGCGCATCGAATGGTGGGAGAAGGGGCGACAGGAGACCAACTGGCCAAAGCGTATTTGGCTGAACTTCGGCAACAATTTGGTCAGGCCGTGAAAGTACCAGAAGAGTTTCAATGGGAGTGGCTTATGATTCCCCATCTCTTCGCTAGTCCGTTCTATTGTTACGCCTACAGCTTTGGCAATCTACTCGTCTTGGCCCTATACAGAATGTACAAGGAGCAAGGGGAATCGTTTGTCCCACAGTACCTGGACTTGCTCGCCACCGGTGGATCGCAATCACCTCAAGAGATTTTGGCCAAGGTGAATGTAGACATGACATCCGAGGCCTTCTGGCAATCAGGATTCGATACGATCCGGGAGATGGTGGAACAGCTGGAAGGGACGATGTAAGCGGCTGGATTGACGGTTGCGCAGGAGCACTCCCCAATCCTCACTTACTACTTACATTCTCACATTCGCGTTGCAGAATATGGCGAGGCGTGGCTGTAGAAGGCATGCACGGTGGAGTCTCGCTTTGACCATGTCATTGCGAGCACGTCAGGTCATCTTTCACAGATTGCTCAGTTGGTTGATAGACTTGATTTCATCCTCCTCCAAGGCTCGCCATTCACCCAGGTTGAGGTCGCCCAGGCGAATCGGTCCTATGGCGATACGCACCAACCGCAATGTGGGATGGCCTATCGCCGCTGTCATCCGGCGAACCTGACGGTTCATCCCTTCACTGATCGTGATTTCCATCCACGCCGTTGGAACGTTTTTTCGAAACCTGATAGGCACGGGCCGCTCGGGCAGGATCGGTTCCTGAGCCAAGAGCCGTACCTGCGCAGGCCTCGTTTGTTTTCCAGCGAGCACCACGCCCTTACTTAGCCGTGCTATGGCCCGGTCGTCGGGAATGCGCTCGACCTGCACCCGATAGACTTTCAGTAATTTGTGTTGAGGATCAGTAATCCGATGCGCGAGCGCGCCATCAGCGGTCAAAATCATCAGCCCTTCACTATCCTGATCAAGACGCCCCGCGGCATAAACACCAGGTACCGCAATGTAATTGGCCAGTGTCGGTCTCCCTTTGGAATCGGTGAAGCACGGCAGCACCCCGTAGGGTTTATTGAACGCAATGGCACGTAGGGACATGATGGCGTTGCACCTACCGGGTTGCTTCTATCCTGCCTTGACCATTTTTCTCACCGGTCCATGAAAAACAAGCGTTGTTCATGCCTACCCCATCACTGATTCATGGGTTGACAGAATACTAACCCTGTGGCATACTGATAATGCTTCTCATAATCGCTCAAGGAAGAAACACATGTACCTGTGCTTGTGCCAAGGGATCACTGAAGCCGATGTTCGGGAAGCCGGACGAGCAGGATGTGTGATGCCCTGTCAGCTCAAGTCCAAGTTCGGCCTCAAGCAAAGTGGAAATTGCGGCCGTTGCACCAAGAACATCCACGCGTTTGTCGAGATTGCTGTCCAGGGAGCCTCGACCAGCTCAGTAGAGCGCTAGTCGCCCCCCCACCACGGTCTTTCCCCACATGTGTACGAGCCACCTCAACGTAGAGTTGCGGCCTTGATGAGCCTGGTCACCTCAGCTACTCGCACACCTAGCGCTTTTGCCTCAGCAAGTTCGGTCTTATCAATCCCAGGGCTCTCACCTTCTGTGGTCGCCGACGCTCCAAATGCACCACCGCCACTCACCACAATCATTTGATTTCCCAGCATCGCGGCAAGAATGGTCAACATCGTCACTTCTTTCCCGCTCGAGATTTGCCCTCCCGTGGCGAAGGCCGCCCCAACCTTGTTTTTCATCTTGAATTCTGGAAAGACCCCGAACTTGAACTGCCAGTTATCGAAGAAGGTCTTCACCTCCCCTGACATGTTCGACCAATAGACAGGTGACCCGACGACGACTGCGTCGGCAGACAACAGATCGTCTGCAGTTACGTGCGCGACGCGTTTAAGGATGACCTGCGTAGCTGGAGCCGATTTTGCCCCGGCCGCCACGGCCTCCGCCATGCGCTCGGTATTTCCCGAGAGTGAGTGGTAGGTAACGAGAACCTTGATTGAGAGCGAGGCTTCGTCGGCCCAAGACTGCGACACGCAGCCAGTGCAAAGAGCGACCAACATGAAAGCGACGGCCAGGAGATGCCGTGATTCACCGAGGAGAAAGATCTGCATGAGGCGCGATGACACGATGTTATGAGGTGGATGGAAGAGAAGCGAGAGGCCTTAGTGCCGAAACGTCTCTTCTTCCATATGCTCTTCAACCGACACTTCCGTCAACGTTCCACGGTAGGTACAACGGTGGCACCGGATTCGCCACTCCTCGATCCACTTTTCCTGCACATAAGACTGACGGCAGGTAGGACAGACGAACACGCCTTTTTTATAGAGCACTCGACGCTTTTCTTGCATGGTTTCCTCTCAGTCAGACCGGGCGAGGATGGCACAAGCGGCGAGAGAATTGCAAGATTACGGAAACCAAATGTCCTCCCGCCAACACTTCAAGAAGATAGCCTTCTTGACTGCCAGAGAGCCGATCATTACGATGCCCTGATGCACTGGAGATTCTCTACCTGGCTTGCTCTCTCTGCCGTGATCACAGGCGGATTCGTAACCGATGATAGGTGGGTGGCCAGGGCCGCCGGAGCTGAACTCGCGTCGATTCACACTCCTTCCGGGACCACCATCAAGGCCGAAATCGCCGACACACCGCTAAAACGCTCCGTCGGACTCATGTACCGGGACCACCTCAAGAAGGACCACGGAATGCTCTTTTTCTTCAGCCAACCCCAGGCCTGGACATTCTGGATGAAGAATACCAAGATCGCGCTCGATCTCATTTGGATCGACGGCAAACAACGGGTGACGCATATCGAACGGAATGTCCCGATTTGCACGAAGAGCGATGATTCCTGTCCTCAGTATCGCCCGAACAGTGATGACGCGATGTACGTCCTCGAAATTGCGGGCGGGACGGTTGACGGGTACAAGATCGAAAAAGGATCAAAACTGCAGTTCGGCCAGCCTTGACGCCTGCCCCCGCACACCATCGATCATGATTTTTCCCGCCAAGATCTCAGCCGCTTAGCCGTAAGGACACCCTCCACACGTTCAACGGCTTTGAGCACTCGGTTGAGATGACTCGTGTCGGCAATCTCCACCACGAAATCCAACTCGGCCTTCCGATCTTCTCTGGTTATAATCTCGGCACGGCTGATATTCGCATCACATTCAGCGATAGCCGATGACACATTCGCCAGCACTCCCGTCTTATCTTCCGCGATGACCGCGATTTTAACCGCGTGTTGACTCGACGTGGCAGTATCCCACTCCACTTCCACCAGACGCTCTCGATCATAGTCCAAGGCTCCGAGATTTGGACAATCGACCGAATGGATCGTGAGGCCTCTTCCGCGCGTGATGTACCCCAAGATCTTGTCGCCGGGAACAGGATTGCAGCATCGCGACAGCTGCATCAACAGATCGCGGCCACCCTTGACCTGGACGCCCGGCTCTACCCCTCTCGCACCGATGACTTTTGGAACGCTGACCGGGTCGGGTTGAATGGACGTTCCCGACGATGTCGGAGCCACCAACCGTCCGACGACTTGAGCCGTCGCAACGTGGCCGAACCCCACCGCAGCGGCCAACTCGTCAACTGTGGCGTAGCCTTCCTGTTTCGCGACATCGAGCAGCGCAGCCGACTTAAAGACCTGCGAGGGGGGCAACCCATGCCGACGAATCTCTGCCTCAAGCAAACGCCACCCGATTTCCAAGCTCCGCTTCTGTTCCTCTATCTTGATCCAATGTTTAATCTTGGTTTTGGCCCGTGAGGTCCGCACGAACTTGAGCCAATCCCTGTGCGGAGTCTGGTTGGAGGAGGTCAGAATTTCGATGGTGTCGCCGCTCGTCACCTCATGCTTCAGCGAAACGATCTTCCCATTGACCTTGGCCCCGACGCAATGATCACCGACTTCCGTGTGAATGGCATACGCAAAGTCTACCGGCGTGGCCCCTTTCGGGAGCTCTTTGACGATTCCCTTCGGGGTAAAGACATAGACCACGTCGTGAAACAACTCAAGTTTCACGGAATCCATGAATTGACGATTATCAGGCAGATCCTTCTGCCATTCGATGAATTGTCTCAGCCATCCGAAGGCCTTGCTGTCTTTATCGTGCACCCTCCCTTGTTCCTTATACTTCCAATGCGCTGCGATTCCGTACTCGGCCACACGATGCATTTCTTCCGTACGGATCTGGAACTCGACGTGTTCGCCCTTCGGCCCGACCACGGTCGTATGGAGAGATTGATAGAGATTCGATTTGGGAATCGCAATGTAGTCCTTGAAGCGGCCCGGCAGCGGTCGCCACAACGAATGGATGATACCCAGGAGCGCGTAGCAATTCATCTTCGTGTCAGTAATTATTCGCAAGGCGGTGAGATCGTAGACCTCCCCGAACGAGATCGATTGCTTCTTCATTTTTTGATAGATGCCGTAGAGGTGCTTTGGCCTTCCGTGCACGGCTCCGACCAACCCATTCTCCGCCAGCGCCTTCTCAACAAAGGCTTGTACCTCCTGGATATACTGCTGCCGGTCTTCGTCGCGTTTCGCCACGGACACGCGCAGGATTTCGTAGGCCTCCGGCTTGAGGTGCTTCAGACACAAATCTTCCAGTTCATTCTTCACCCACCCGATTCCGATACGGTTGGCCAAAGGCGCATAGATCTCCAACGTCTCCTGTGCGATTTCCAGCCGCTTACTCTCTTTCAGGTGCTCAAGGGTTCGCATATTGTGGAGCCGATCGGCCAATTTGATGATCACGACGCGAATGTCATCCGCCATCGAGAGCACCATTTTGCGGAAGTTTTCTGCCTGCTTTTCCTCAGAACTGCGAAACGTAATTTTCCCGATCTTCGTCACTCCGTCGACGAGATGGACCACTTCCTTCCCGAATTCACGCTCTAGTTCATCGGTCGTGGCCACCGTATCTTCCAGCGTATCGTGCAGAAGCCCGGCCACGATCGCCGTCACGTCGGTTTTCAGAGAGGTCAAGACGCCGGCCACCGCGACCGGATGCTTCACATAGGGTTCTCCAGAACGACGCGTTTGTCCTTCATGCGCCTTCGCCGAAAACGCATACGCCTTTCGCACCATGCCGAGATCAGCATCGGGCTGATAGGCTTGTAGGCGATCCAGCAACTGATCGATATCGGTCACCGTTTCATACATGATCTGCTATTCGCACCCTGCCGCTCGTATGTCTCGGATACGCAACTGAATCCGATCATGGCCGTTCCAGTGATTCAGTTCCGGCGTAAAGGCGACGTCGATGGGCGTCCTTAGAGACAATCCATGATCTTCCAAGGATTTCATCCCAAATCCAATACTATCAAACGGCAGAGATCCACCCTGGCGAACAGTCATCTTCAAATGTTTCTCTCCGACTACACGAGCATTGAGGACGTTCAGACCCCTGACGGCAAACGTCGGCTCGGGATTCCCTGCACCGAATGGATGCAGCGTCCCGATTTCACGAATCAGCTGTAGCGTGACCTCGGCCAAGCGCAGCTCAGAATCCAGATGCAGCATGGGAACACTGTGAGCATTCCGGATCCACGTCTCGGCCATTGCGGAAAAACGCTCGGCAAATTCCGGCAGCCGACCCTCCTGAATCGTAACCCCAGCTGCGCTGGGATGGCCACCGAACGCCATGAGGAGGTCTCGACAACCGGCTAATGCTTGGTAGAGGTCGAACCCTGGCACAGTCCGAGCCGATCCCTTCCCGATGCCCTCTTCATTCACGGCAATAACGACCGTCGGACGATGAAAGCGCTCCATGATGCGGGCCGCGACGATGCCAACGACCCCGAGATGCCATCCTCGTGCATACAGCACAATGCCGCCCGGCAACTCTCGTGATTCCACCTGCGTTACGGCTTGCTCCACAATATCAGCCTCAAGTTCACGGCGGGCTCGATTCAACTGCTCAAGCTCTTCAGCCAACTCTTTGGCTTCCTGTTCAGATTCCGTCGTCAGAAGTCTGACCCCTTTGATCGCTTCATCTAAGCGCCCTGCGGCATTGAGCCGAGGCCCAAGTTTAAACGCGATGGTCTCCGCTGTGCATTTACGACTAATACCCGCAACCTGCTTCAAGGCCCGCAGGCCGCAGCGGGCGCCGCGCGAAAGATGAGCCAGTCCTTCTCGAACGAATAGTCGATTTTCGTCTTGTAGCGGAACCACGTCAGCGATCGTGGCAAGCGCGACCAAATCCAAGAGCGACTCCAAAGGCACCGAACCGGAGCCGTATTTCATCTCATACGCCTGCGCCACCTTATAGGCCAGACCACCGGAGCAGAGTCCGCGAAAAGGATACCGAGCTTCGGGCCGATGCGGATTCATCACCGCCAACGCAGGTGGCATTTCCATATCGCTTTGATGGTGATCGGTCACGACCACGTCGATCCCCAGTTGATTGGCGAGGCTAATTTCATGATGCGACGTGGTCCCGCAATCGGACGTCACTAGGAGAGAGACACCCTCCTCCGCCAAGGTCCGAATCGCACTCTCATTCAGTCCATACCCTTCGCGCAGACGATGAGGAACATAGGCTCGGACTTCGGCACCGAGCCCACGGAAGAATGACAGATAAATGCTTGTGGCGGACATGCCATCCACATCGTAATCACCGTAAAAGCAGACGACTTCACGACGTTGCATGGCCTGATGCAGACGGTCAACCGCCCGTTCCATGTCGGGAATTAAGAAAGGATCATGAGTTCGGAGGGGAGACATCCAGGCTGTCGCCTGGTCCACGTTCATCACACCCCGATTGATTAACAACGAGGCAGTCGCCGAGGAGATCGACAAGGCCTTTGACAAGAGGCCGCGTTGGATGGGATCAACTTGAGAAAAAACCCAGAGCTTAGACTTCATCCCCATCTCCTTAATGGCCTAGGCCACACACATATTCCCAATGGCAGGAGAACGAGGAAGACTGTAATAAGGGGCTTCTTCTTTGTCAAACCGAAGGACGTGAAGGAAATGGCAGGGTGACTCGAGGGAGAGCTGGCGGTGGCGCTATTCCCCTCCCTTTTGGACGTAATTCTTCACAAATTCTTCAGCGTTCTTTTCAAGCACATCATCGATCTCATCGACCAGCTTGTCGATATCTTCCTTCAGCTTCTTGCCGGTCTCGACCACCTTGGGGTTGGCCTTAACCTCCTCCTTACCCTGCGGTTCAC
Source organism: Nitrospira sp. Ga0074138 (assembly GCA_001464735.1). Taxonomy (GTDB): domain Bacteria; phylum Nitrospirota; class Nitrospiria; order Nitrospirales; family Nitrospiraceae; genus Nitrospira_D. Next base: position 124,139 of record LNDU01000055.1, on the reverse strand, counting down.
GTCTCGGTTCTTGCTTCCGTTCCTGCTTTTCCATTCGAGCACCTCCCGTGGATCTGGGAAACCCTCGCGATCAGCCAGCAGCTGTCATCAATGAATTTACCATACTCTAGGGTAGGGAAACCCGTCAAGACAAGGGAGAAACGAGAAGCGCCGTGCCCCAGTTGGGACACGGCGCTTCAGCATGCTAATCAAGCGTGTGATATCGGATACTCGACCGTACTCTTTCAGACAATCAACGACACGATGAGCAACGCGACGATATTGATGACCTTGATCATCGGGTTCACCGCCGGTCCCGCTGTATCCTTGTACGGGTCCCCGACCGTATCGCCAGTCACCGCTGCCTTGTGCGTGTCGGTGCCCTTCAACCCCTGCTCTTCGATAAACTTTTTTGCATTGTCCCAAGCCCCGCCGCCGCTCGTCATCGAAATCGCGACGAACAGACCGGTCACAATGCTGCCGACCAACACGCCGCCGAGGGCTTGCGGACCCAGCACTAAGCCGACGATGATCGGCGACACCACCGGGATCAAGCCAGGGATCATCATCTTTTGAATCGCGGCCTGGGTCACGATATCGACACAGGTTGCGTAGTCAGGCTTCCCCGTGCCTTCCATAATGCCCTTGATCGTCCGGAACTGCCGCCGCACTTCTTCCACGATCAAACTGCCGGCTTCGCCCACGGCCCTCATACAGAGCGCACCGAAGATGAAGGGCAACATGCCACCCAGGAACAGACCGACCAACACTTTCGGGTTGGACAGGTCGAATGCCGCCAGCGCGGGATTGATGGCCGCCACCTCACGAGAATATTCCGCGAACAATACCACCGCTGCCAACGCGGCTGACCCAATCGCATAGCCTTTTGTCACCGCCTTGGTCGTATTGCCGACCGCATCCAACGGGTCAGTGATGTCCCGAACTTCCTTGCCGAGATGCGACATTTCAGCAATGCCGCCTGCATTGTCGGTGATCGGACCGAATGCATCGATCGCCACGACAATCCCGGCCATCGACAGCATCGAGACCGCCGCCACCGCCACACCGAACAGGCCTCCCGATTCCGCGCCGCCGCAGACCCAGAAGCTACCCAGGATCGCCGCCGCAATCACCACCACCGGCGCCGCCGTCGCCTGCATGCCGACCGCCAACCCCGCGATGATGTTCGTCGCATGGCCAGTTTCACTCGCTTTGGCGATATATTGCACCGGCTCATAGTTCTTCGACGTGTAATAATCGGTAATGAATACAAGCGCCAGCGTCACCGCCAATCCCATCAATGCAGCGATGTAGTAACTGAAGCCGCTGACACCCCCTACCCCGCCCATGATCATGAGGGTGATCGGGAGAAATGCCACGGCAGCGATCCCGCCGGCCACGAACAGCCCCTTGTAGAGCGCCGTCATGACCTCCCCACCCGGGCTCACCTTCACGAAAAGAACCCCGATGATCGTCGCGAAAATAGTCACGCCCCCTAAGACCAACGGATACAGAATTGGGGCAGTCGCCCCTTTAAACATCGTAAAAGCCAACACCATCGCCGCCACTGTGGTCACGGCGTAGGTTTCAAACAGGTCCGCTGCCATACCGGCGCAATCACCGACGTTGTCGCCCACGTTATCGGCGATCACCGCTGGGTTGCGAGGGTCGTCTTCCGGAATTCCCGCTTCAACCTTACCGACGAGATCCGCACCCACATCCGCAGCCTTGGTATAGATGCCGCCACCAACACGGGCAAAGACCGAGATCAAGCTGCCGCCGAATCCAAGACTCAGCAAGGCATGAATGGCCTTCTCTTGCCCAGCTATTGATTGCGCGACCATATAGAAGGTCGTAATCGACAAAAGTCCCAGGCCGATCAGCAACAGACCCGTCACCGCACCCCCTCGAAACGCGACGGTCAAGGCGGCATTCATGCCATTGTGCGCGGCTTGCGCGGTCCGCACGTTGGCGCGCACGGCGATAATCATCCCCACATAGCCGGCAATCGACGAGGCTCCCGCACCGACCAAAAAGCCGACTGCCGTCAGCAAGCCAAACTTGTCGGAGGCGGCCCCAGCGGCCCAGAGCATGACGAAGAGTACCGCGGCAACGACACCCACAGTCCTGTATTGCCGGTTCATGTAGGCGCTGGCACCTTCTTGAATAGCCTTTGCAATTTCCTGCATCTTCGCGTTGCCGGCGTCGAGCTTGAACACCCACATCGCCAGGTACAGCCCATAGGCAATACCGGCAACAGCGGCTATGAGTGCGAACGTTACAATCGCTGAATCACTCACTGGTAGTCCTCCTGCTGGTTAAGCGCACTCCTTATTGTCACACGGCTCTCCGTGGCTTCAACCCATCCAACAGTAGATGCATGAGTGGGGAAACCTAAGACGGTGCGGAGTCGAACTCGAAGCTAACTGCCTGAAAAACGTGCCCATTCTATTAGAGTTGAACTGGCAGGATCAAGACCAAATACGAGACGCTCAGAAACAGCCGTCCCGCCATCTAGAGAACAGAAAGGGGGCGTCAGGACTCCACAATCCTCTGTCTATAGGCCCCTAAGGCGGTGCTAAGGTTTGACACCAGTAGAAATGATAGGATACGGATCATCTTTCAACACAGGGCGAAGGTGCAATCATGAGACAGACGATCGTGCTTATGACTCTGTGCCTGTGTATCACCGGTCTCCTGACTGCGTGCGGGAGCGACAGTAACTCAGGAAACGCTGCCCCGACTTCCACCAGCCTCAAGCTCCAAACCGTCGCAAGTAATCTTAGTTCGCCGGTGTTGCTCACCTCTCCCCCTGGAGACCAGACTCGCCTGTTCGTTGTCGAACAGGGCGGCACCATTAGAATTCTCGATCGGGCAACTGGCAACGTGCTCTCGACATTTCTGACCGTGACCGGTATCACGAGCGGAGGGGAACGAGGATTGTTGGGGCTGGCCATTGACCCAAACTACAATGCCAACGGCCGGTTTTACGTCGACTATACGGATGCTAATGGCGTGATCACCATTGCTCGGTTTGTGGTGTCGTCAACGAACCCCAACGTCGCTGACCCAAATTCACAGGTTATCTTAATCTCCATTCCCCATCCAACCTTCGCGAACCATAACGGAGGCATGTTGGCGTTCGGACCGGATGGTTGTCTGTACGCAGCCGTTGGAGACGGGGGCAGTTCAGGGGACCCGAGCAACAATGCTCAGAATCTCAGAAGCCGGCTGGGAAAAATCCTCAGGATCGATCCGACGACCCCAGGAACAGCCTGCACAAGTGGAACCGTCAATCCATTTGTCCTCAGCGGAGGGGATCAGCTGGTGTGGAGCTATGGGTTGCGGAATCCATGGCGATTTTCGTTTGATGGAGCTGATCTGTATATCGGAGACGTCGGCCAAGAGGCCCGAGAGGAGATCAACGTGTCGCAAGGCCCCAATGCCGGACGCGGACTCAATTACGGCTGGCGACTGATGGAAGGGTCGGCCTGCTTTAATCCATCCGTCAATTGTAATAATGGAACTCTCACCTTGCCAATTCTTGAGTATCCACATGACAACGGCGCTTGCTCGGTCACCGGAGGCTACGTCTATCGAGGAACAGCAATACCAGTCATTCAGGGTACCTATTTCTATGCGGATTTCTGCGCCGGCTTTGTCCGTAGTTTCCGCTTCAATAACGGCTCGGCTCTTGAACAAACAGAATGGCCGCTGCTTGCTTCCTCTTCAATCACCAGCTTCGGCCAGGACGGCTTGGGAGAGCTCTATATCCTGACTCGGGGTGGCACCGTGTCTCGGATCGTCCCGAATTAGACTTCCTTCCAGATGCTTCATGGCCCAACCTCTCTTCTGGGCTGGTTTACGATTATTGCCAACTTTGCTATAGTCCTCGTGGAAGGAACCCTATGGCATTCGAACCGAGCTATATCATTATCGATGGGCAGACCTTCTCGAAGGCGAAACTTCCTCTGGATAATCATGTCTACAAGAACTGTCAGATCGACGACTGTGACCTCTACTACAGCGGCGGGCAGTACGAACTGCTCGACACCCATATCACCAATTCACGCTTGATCCTGAATCATCCCGCCAAAGGCATCTATAACGCCTTGCAGATCTTCAAGATGAAATCACCGGGATCGTCCATCATCTTCGAGTAACGTCTCGAAGCAGGCCCTTCTTGTCCTATACCTACGATTATACAAAGTCGACGACAGGTGAGAGCGCCGCTCGGAGATATTGGCGCGCCATGAAGATGACGCTGACCCGCAGCGTGAGAGCTAAGACATTTCAATTCGACGGTCGGGAGTACGAGTACCTGTACCATCCGTATAACAGGACCTGGAAAAACGAGCGTGGCGTCGAGATCCCCATCTTCCGTGAACTCCTCCTCAAACATGAAGGCAAGCGGGTGCTTGAAGTGGGCAACGTCCTCTCTCACTATTTTCCCATTCATCATGAGGTCGTCGACAAATATGAGGTCAGCTCAGGCGTCATCAATACGGATATCGTCGAGTTTGTCCCGCAGGCCAAATACGATCTGATTATCAGCATCTCGACCTTGGAGCATGTCGGGTGGGACGAACAGCCACAGAAACCAGGCAAACTGCTGCAGGCCATTGATCATCTGCGAGCCATATGCCTCGCTCCATCCGGCCGGCTCGTGGCGAGCCTCCCGGTCGGTTATAACCGCTACTTCGATTATTTGCAGAACAACGGCAAGAGTCCGTTCACGACCCAACATTTTCTCAAACGGATTTCCAAGCAGAATTATTGGATCGAGTCGGATTGGGAGCAATGCCGCAACGTACCCTACGGCCGATTCGTCGCCCACGCCATCTGCATAGGCACCATCCAGGGATGACTCCTACCAGGAAGCGCAAGTCGTCCTACGCTTGCAATGGTCGGGTGGCACACTATGGCAATGGCAGTCACATCATGGTATGTGCACCGGACCTAACTCGCATCACAATTTGGTGATGCATGGGGAAAGATCTGACTCTCATTTCCGCTCTGAGGCCGTTTCCACAATATGGACTCGGCGCAGAATACAGTTATCAGGACACGCGGCAGAGGAGCTGGCGAAGCCAGTGGGCTCAGGCCTGTTGTTTGACGCTTGGCTTGAATGCACGCACTCCCCAGCTGAAAGTCGCCTTCTGGCGCCCGGGCTTTACCCACAGCACAACCCCATTTCCCAGCGTGAATTCATAGTCCCATGGTACAGCATTTTTCGGGCGCAGTAGTATTTCAGCCGGTAGATGTGGCTTGATCGCTGGATGCTCCGTCCAGCCCGAACCTATCTCTCGAAACCGGGTCAAGCCGAGCCCAACGTCCGACAATTGCCAGAGGGAGCCGTCTGCTAGCTCGAAGATCAAGGGCTTTTGGCCATCCGCCAAGGAGAACTCCCACACTCGGATCAGTCGTTGTCGTCTATTGAGTTGTTTCGCCAGCTCCCTTACGGCCTGCTTATCGAGAAGCGGCTCGTCTTTCTCACCCGCGAGGGTCCGTTCGAGGCTTGTCTGGAGGATCTCGTCGGTGAGACCAAGTTTTTGGAGTGTCGGCTCAGACCACTCGTCTACTCGGACATCGAGCCGATCGAACATCCTCGCATACCCATCGAGCTCAGAAATCAACTGGCACACGTTGGTCGCACTGAACATCAGATGAGCACGCTCAAACCAGAAGTGATGTGCGAGGAAGTTGCGCGTGGCTACAGCGACACGGATGTCGGCGGCGAGCTCCGCTGGGAGTACTTCTTCCAGCTTGGCCGCCACATCGCCGAGCGTAAGAGAAAACGCTTGTGCCAATCGCTCCTCGACGCGAGGCCCTGTGATCATGTCCCGCGACGGCAACCCCGTCAAGGCGAGGACAAAGCACAGGCCGCGGTGTAGGCACTCACTCTGATAGTAGGCCAGCCCGAATCTGGCATACATATCGCGAATCAGGTCATCATCCGGCCCATCTACCATCGTTGAGGGCACCACCGCATCTCCAATGAGTCAAATGCTGCCGATAATAAGTCACCTAGGAGCGAACTGACGAGGGTACCCAACAGTGCAGCTGTTGGCCGGTCCTATTGGCGGAAAGGTTAGACTGCAACGGATACTTCATTGGCCTTCGACATTCTTCGCTCTACATTCTTTGCACTTCATGTGCGGAAATGAGCCTTCTGGGCTCCAGCCGAACAGCAATTCTGCGTTCTCGTGAAAGAGGTGGTAGCAATAGTCAAAAACGCCCTGTACGTTTAGCTCAGCGATACCCCGGTTCTTCGGGTTATCCAAGTGATGGATAAGCGCGTTTGCATGTTCCCGCAGTGCTGCCAACTTAGGAAACAATCTTGAACGGATGACGTTCGTGCCAAAGGTCGCCTCTCGACACTTCTTGCAAGAAATTGCAGGATCTTCGACTATACAATTTTGAATCTGCTGCATCAGATATTTGTCCGCCGAACGCGTGGCGAGCGAAACAACATAAGCGCTCGACAGTCTTTCCATCCAATCCCGACCGCTTGAGAAAGCGTTGTAAGCCCGAAGTGCAGTAGCTCTTTGGATGCTTGGCATTGCAACCAGCACTGCGGCCCCTTCACCTGCCCTCAGGCCGACAGCCTCAATGGGTCGCGGGGAAAAGGACAAATTATCAGTGGTAACGTCCATTTGTAGCCTTACAAATCAAAGCTGAGCAACCGGTGCGTCGAATCGCCAGCCGAAGCCCAAGCGGGGAGGGGCAGTTCGCTCCAGCGCATTATTCAAGCACACAACTAGAAACACGAAACATTCCACCCGAAGCCAGTCTCGCTTCACGCTTCACAAACGATACGCGACAATTACTTGCTGACCGGAATATTCTCCGTACGCTTGACGATCTCGATCGGCTGGAAGACCGGATCTTGTGACCCCTGAGATGACTCAGCTTCGACACGTTGGAGGAACAAGGCAGGACCAGTCAATGGAGCGTAATTGAGCCCGACTTCGACGTCGAACGTCTTGGTATCTTTCGGCGTCGGAAAGGTGAAGGTTTCCTCCCTCGTCTCTTCGGGTTTCAACACCGTGTCCTCTGCCACTTTCACGGCCTCAAAATCAAAGATCGTCGGCTGTCCCTGGCCATCCAGATACGTCCGACCATAGACGCGCTTATCAGAAAATACCGTTTTGAGGTTTTTCCCTTTGATGTCCAGATTCAAGACCACCGAAGCCCAAGCCGGATGTGTCGCCGGTAGATTATGCGGCACCAGGCTTTGGACCTTGACCACAACGGTTGTTTTGTCGCCCTCGATCCTGGTCTGCACGTCCAGCTTCGCCGCGTCTTGGCGAAGTTTACCCACACGCCCTGGGAAACTATGGTTGGCGATCGTGCGCTTCTTTTCCCCATTGGCCGACTCCCCTACTTGTTGTGGCATGTGGCAAGTCTGGCATTCTTTGCCGGACTTGACGGCCCGACTCTGATCCCAGTTCCCGAGCAAATCGTTGGCCTTGCCCAAGTTCGTCGCTGACGGCACCGACTGGTGGCAGTTCAGGCATAGATCAGACTTCTGAATGAGGCTCAGTTCCATCGACTGGTGCGCAAGGTTCTGGACAAAGTCCTTGTATGGCCCATACAGCGTCTTTCCACCGGTTTCATACTTCGGCTCCGGGGGATGCTTGGCCCGATCGACCTGCTTGATCAAATGACACTGGCTGCAAGCGACACCATCCAAAGAGGGGTCGCCTGCTTTTGCTTGATCAATAAAGAGTTGGACGGAATCCAAAAACTCCCGCACATGCGGGGCATGGCAGCGGAAGCACGCAGCTTTGTCTTTTTCACCTGGTGATTTAAGATACGCATCGAGCGAGGCACGGAACGCCGGAGAATGGATGGACTTCGCCAACGGCGAGGTTTCCCACTCTTCATAGACCCGTTCGTGACAGCGCTTACATTTATTCGAGTGAGGAAAGGTCTTCTCGATCAATGGCTGACTGACACCGGTCTGTGCCAGCGCGGAAGTGACCGCGCCATCAGATAACGCAACGGCACACATCGCCAGGACGAAGATAAAGCTCACCGCAATTGAGAAATGCGATCGTCTCACGGTCACAGCGTTTTCAGGAGAGTGATTTGACACGATACGTCAGAAAATGCCGCTGGGTATATTCTTGGATGATTTGCTTCGCCTCTTCCCGTTCTTTCTCGGTCTGCAAGGAAGTAAGATACTTGTCCGTCAGCATAGGTTCAGGCGTGGGAATGAGCGCATAGGTGAGCACTGCTTCGATCGACGAAGCGGCTGTGCCGGCCGGGAGCGTCAGCGCAAATGGGACCTTCCTCGTATTGCCACCCTTAATGAACGGATCAGGAATCGGACCGCGAAGGATCTTGTCGTACGGCAACCCAAATTGCTTCGTCTCTTCCGCTAAGGTCTTGCCTGCCGCGTCCTTCGCCGTGACCGTCAAAAAGAACTGTTTCAGCACCGGATCGCCATCGGGAAAACTGTGCGGGAGGCTGCCGACCTTCACAATCCCGGTTCCCTCCACCACCGTGCCGGCCTTCGTCACATCCACATCGATACGAGGCATCCACTCCGCCTGCAGATTGCGATTCTTCAGCATCGTACCGGCGACGACGACACCGCGAAACCAGTGGCGTCCGATCGCTCTTGTCATGGCCCCACGTCTCGACGTGGAACTGCCGGTCGAGGGCTCCATGTGGCAATCCTGACAGATTGTTCCCTCAAGAATTTCTCCCGGCAGATTCTTCTGCGCCACATCCTTCACTTTGTCGAAATGACACGCGGCACAATAATTGGCCCCTCGAAAGTGCTCGGACTGCGCGGCCGGATGGACAAGATTCTCTTCGGGATTGGGATATGGACCATAGAGTGTGTTGCCTGGCTGCAGTTTAAATGTCGGCGGTGAGTTCAATTGCTTTTCCATTCCATTCATCAAATGGCAAGCTGAGCAACCGATTCCTTCGATTCCCGACTTGCGGGCAAGCACGTCCGCCACTATCTTCTCGGCATGCTGAGGGAACACGGTAACGGCAGGCACATGACAAGAGAGGCATCGTCCCTGTTCGTCCGCTGTCGGATTCGTCTGTTTCCAAAGACCCAACACCGTTCGAAAAACGGGTGACTCCAACGACGTGCCATGTAAAAGGGCCGCATCCACTCGGCCAAAGGTCTTCAAATCCGGCGTCTGCTCTCTGACGCCCTTCCACTCTTCGTAATGACGCTCATGGCACTGTTTGCAGTCTTCAGAACGGATGAAGATTTTCTCGATTTCAGCTGCCCACTCAGGCACAGACCGACTGTTCGCCTGCTGAGCAATCGCCCGATCGTGATAGAGGCTAATCAGGCAACCCGCCATCACTAGCATCCCGATTATACCGACGATTCGCAGCCTTACCATGTTCAAACCACCTTCACTCCTTAATCTCGTTTGCAACCAACAAAGTGGAAATTGACGCCCCAGCCGACCGGATCACCTGGATCTGCTGGCTCATAGGTTCCGACCGTAAAATTACATTCTTTCATCGCTTTCTTGATGGCGCGTCCGAAATCGGCCATGTTTCGGATCTCCTGTTTATCGATTTCCTTAATGACGGAACGAACCTTAATCCCTGCGTAATCCGCGCGTGAATTCCCAATCACTTCGAACACGGCGACTCCCTGCGGCTGCTGGAGCTTGAGCTCCTTTTGAATGTCTTCATCCACAGCACCGATAGCGATCCCAAACTCTTCCCCAAGTTTGGATGCTTCCTCCTCCGTCATGGCCTCGAGCTGCACCCCTGCTACCGCAAATGCATTCCCAACGAACAATAATCCGCTCACCAGACAGAATACACATCCCCAAGCTGTCCTCTTCATTCGTCCTTCTTCGCATCTTGCAACTCGTGCAAATCCCACAGGATGGTCAAAAAGGCCGTCCAGCGCGGCCGCAGCGAGCGAAAGGCCGAGGCGTACGCGGTTGGCACGTTGATGCCTTGAGTGATGCGAGAACAAAGCTGGCGGCCTTTTCCAACATCCTGCTAGAGTTTGGCGACGGGATCGATGCTCAGTTGAAACCATGGCGCCACGGCCTTCTGGCCGTTTCGCTCTTTGTTTTCCCCATTCCACACGGCGAATGACACGGTCTGGATACGACCGGGAACGAGCGTGGCTTCATTCTCCTGTTCTTCGCTCACCAAAGGGCGACGCATCACGACATGCCAGACACCGTCCTTCCACACCGCCTGTCCCTGCACCCGCCCTTGTTTATCTTTTGTGGTCAACGTGCTGAATCCTCCGCCGATCAAATCCTCCACGGATGACACCCGTCGGGGAATGACTTCGAATGTCCGAACCCCGCCTTCTTTTTTTTCTGATGTCCGTGCCGCCCGTCGATCGATATCGGTTTGCCAGTCCGCCTTCCAATGCCAGATATTGATGTAGTGGTCCAGCTGCCCCATGCAGAAAAATGCCGGCGCATCGCCGAGCGGAAGACCAATCGCAACGCCATCCCGGAAGGTCCCCGGAGTGAGCCGATCATTCTTCGTGTTGTCCTGCCATTCCAGCAGAAAGGCGATCTCGGTCCCGTTGTGGATGGACCGTACGGTTAGTGCACGCACTGTGGGTTCCGGCCACACCGGCCTGGTGATCACCTGCCCACTCAGAGGAATTGTGATCGGTGAGACCTGTTGCCAAGCGATATCATCGGCTGCATTCGGCAGATCGCCGTGGACCAAGTACGATCTGATGGTCATCCCCTCGGAACTGACCAGCGGAATCCCAAACGCCCCGAGCACACTGGCAATCACAATCAGGCCGGAAAAAAATCCAACGAGATGAGAGCGGGAACCGTCAATGTAGGTCATTCGCACCGCACAGTACTCCGAGGGAGAACCGAACTCAGAATACCACAAAACCCGTGCGGGACAAACGTGAAGGATCGAGGTGAGGGTTAGACGAGCTTCAGACGGCGGATTTTGTTTTCTCCGCGTTCGCAGATGTAGAGGTGGCCTTGTGAATCCATGGCCAAACCGACGGGTGAATTCACTACGGCCTCGATCGCCAACAGGCCGTCGCCGTGTTTCAACATCCCTGCTGATTCCTTGGCGACAAATCGAGCGGCACCGCAGCCGCCGATATTTTTATCCTCATACCCACTGTCGCCATTCCCCGCCACCGTGGTAATGACACCGGTCTTCACATCCACCTTACGGACCCGATGATTCATGGTATCGGAAATGTATAGATTGTCTTCGTGATCAAAGACCACAGCCTCTGGGGCGTGGAGCATGGCTCTAACGGCTGGCTTATCGTCACCGTCATATCCGTATCGGCAGACCCCTGCGACCGTCGAAATAATTCCCGTCTGGGAATCGATTTTTCTGACACGATTGCTGCCCTTGTCGACCACGTACACATCGCCCTTTGCATCGACCGCGAGCCCGACAATGTCGTAGAGGCGCGCCTCCATAGCAGGCCTCCCATCGTCCAGATACATCGACATATCCAGCCCATCGGAACACACCGGCATGAGCCATCCCTGATCATCGCTGAAATCGATTCCAATCGCATCGCCTGACAGCACCACCAAATTTCTCGCCACCAAGGGCTGTTCTCGCGCCTCATCTTCAGCCGTCCAGGCCCCAGCAATCGTCGTCACCATTCCCGTCTTGGGATCATATCGCCTGACCTTGTGCGCTTGGGTATCAGCGATAAAAAGGACATCGTCGCGATCAAAGGTAATCGCTGCAGGCCAGGTCAGATTGACATCCAGCGCCAGACCGTCCCCATTGAACCCATGCTGACCGGTACCGATCACCGTCGTAATGATGCCGGTCTCATGATCGATTTTTCGAATCCGGTTGCTCCCGGAATCACAGATATACAAATTATTGTGGGAATCAAACGCGACGCCTAAGGGCAAATAGAGTCCTGCTTCTGCACAGGAGCCCTCATCTCCGCTATAGCACGTCTCCCCGATGCCGGCGAAATTGTGGAGCGTGCCTTCTAGCAGGTCAATGCGCCGGACTCGGTCAGATCCCGATTCGGCAAAGTACAGCCACTTCTCTTCCCGGTCCAGTGCAGCGTGATGGGGGAGCGGGATTCCGGCCTTCACCGCACGCTTGCCATCACCCGTACTTCGGGCCTTGCCGTTTCCGGCAAAGGTTTCAATATAGCCAGCGGCCAAGCCTAGTTCTGTATCCATAAGTACGACGCTCTCTAGAGGGCTGTTTTAAAATTATTTTGCCGCTCGCGCACGTTCGACTCTCGGCGCAGGGTGTTCAAAAAGACCATCGTTCTCACCCGCCCACCCCTGCGCGCCAAGACGCGCACTTCACCGCCCAAGGCCGCAGTGAGCGAAGAGGCGAGGAGGTACATACCGCACTTCGTGTGAACCGTTCACCCATCGAATTGATCTTGGTGAACGGATAAACTCCACCGTTGTGATACTTCTTCACGGTTGAGCCTCTGAGCGATGCGAGAACGCCGCTGGAGGACTTTTTCAACATCCTGCTAGGAGCGTGGAACCGGTTGTGCAGCAGCCCCGGCAGCTTGATTCAATGTGGCATTCTGAGTGGACGCTGCAGTCACGGCCTGCGGCGCAGTCGCCTGTTGAGCCGCGGCCTGTGCTTCGGCCTCGATCGCATCCGCCTCATGGACAGACTTCTTAAATCCCTTGATCGCCTTGCCGATCCCCTCACCTAACTGCGGTAATTTCCCTGCGCCAAAAATAATGAGCACAATCATGAGGATGAGAATCAGCTCAGTAAACCCTAGACTCCCAAACATAGTGCACCTCTTCCTAAAAGTAAGTTAGGACTTCGGACCATCCTTCGGCTTCTTGGCAAATCGCTCTTTCAACCGTTTGCGGGCCTCTTCCGCCTGGTCAAACATCTTGCATTTGTCATACACGCTGATGAGGTTGTAATAGGCGAGCGGTTCATCCGGACTGTGCTCCACCGCACTCTCCATGACCCTGACTGCCAAATCAGTCTTTTTATGACTGAGCGCGATTTCCATTAGCTTGAAGCTTGACTCCAAGTGTTTGGGATCCAGCTCCAAAGTACGAAGATAGCACTGAATTCCCATGTCAATCGTGTTGTAGTCGGAGACCTGGGGGTTATCCAGCTCAATATAGACGCCGGCGAGATTGTACCAAGCGATCGGATCATCAGGCGTGATCTCAACGAGGCGTTCGTAGTACCCCTTGGCCTCCATGTATTTCTTCTTGTCTGCGTAAAGCCTCCCCAAGTTGAACAGCGCCAGAACATCATGCGGGAAGATGTCCAACGCGTGCCGGAATTCCGCCTCGGCTTCATCGGCCATGTTCTTCGTCGCATAGATCGTTCCCAGATTCGCGTAATACATGGCGAGCGAGCGATTCATCTCCGCGCGAAGAGATTCCGCCATCTCAATCGCCTTCTTGACTTCTGCCAGCGCATCGTCGAGCCGCCCTTTGCTAAAGTATAATTCACCGAGTCGACAGCGCGCCTGAAAGTCATCAGGTTCGTCGACCAGCAATTGTTCGATCCCGGAGATCTCTTCATCCGGAGTGAGCGGCTGATCGCCTGGGTCAAGAACGGTCTCTGACTGCACTGGCATGGGTCCTATATTTTCCATCATCATCTCTCTCGCTCTCACACTAGGCCTGACCGTGGACGAGGCCGTCCGTCGCCGGCAGCACAGAGCCGGTGGCGACCGACAACGACTCAGCAGCGGTTGGCTTCACTCGATCAAGGGTAAGTAATATGACTCCAAGAACAACCATCAACGTCAGGTTGGAGAACAGTAAGGCATACCCGGCGATAAACATGAGACCGATCCCATAGCCGGCCAGTCGCCCGATCATCAACAACTTCATGACGGTGTAAGACCAACAGAGTAATCCCCCCACATACACCGCAAAGGGGAGATAGAAGGTATAGCCCATTCCAAATTGAAAGATCCAGCCGATGCCTTGCGAGGCCTGCCGAAAGGCCGATGCGAACGCTGGACTATAAAGCTCCAGAAGATAGTCGGCCACGATGAGCGCCGAAAAAATGATACCTGTCGTCGACCAAAACCACATGGCCCGGTTCCACTGCTGTCGGTTCTTCGTTCGCAGCGACAGACTCTTGCTCTTGCCATAGGCCACAAACACGAAGAAGCTGGCCAAAACCATCAAGGCCTCACCCATGCGATGTGATTCGTAGACCAAGGGCGGCGCCGCTATCGTTCCCGTCAAACTGTACATGGTCGATACGATCTGATAATAGAGCCAACCAGAAATGCCCAAGTAATACGTAGCCGCCAGCATACGCTGTGCCGGCTCACGGTGGGTCATCACGTATTCCGACAGAAACGCCGTCAGTACCAGCAGCGTTAACCCGTTGTAGACGACTGCGCCCAGCATGCCGGGTTGCACCACGAGAAACACCATTGTCAACAGCAACAAGACTGCCGCCCCTGCACTGCCAAGTTTGCTGAGCTGGCTTGTTTTAGGGCCTCCCCAGCGATTGATCAGGGCCAATGTCAGCGCCAAAAATAACAACACGGCGACGATATTGAGCAGCCACGTACCCACCTCGGTCAGAGCCGTGAATGTAGGGGTGATCCACGGGTGATCTGCCGCCAGCTTGCTGAGATGCATCCCTAGACGGGAGACCAGACGATAGAGAACCAGCTCAAGAAAAGAGGTGAGGAGAACGAGCTTGACGGTATACTCAAATAGTGGACCGAAGTCCGACACTTTCCCCGTCACCCGTTCGCTGAGCGTTGCTACCTTCATAACCATACCCATCAGGGCTGATATTATAGCTGTCGCAAAAAAAAGCGGTCAATGTGCCGCCACCGACGCCTGTCCGGCTCCTTCCTTCGCCCTTGAGATGTACAGCAACCCATCGGCCATCGCATAGTTGAAGGGAAGCTCACACACGACTTCACTGATCCGCCCATAGACATACTGATACAGTCGCTCGGCCTCGTCGGGAGTCATACCCTCCTGCACTTCATAGAAAAAGCCGAGGCTCAGGTCCTCCGCCGACGGACGCATAATTCGTCGAATCCCATACCCACCGGGATCGCTCATAATAGGCGCTTCTTTTTCCAGGTCGAACAGGCAGGGCTGGCAAGAAAATCCATACGACTCGTTGAGCTTCTTGTTTTCCACGATGAAATTCATGGTTTCGAGGGCTTCTTCTTCTTTTTCCGTGGGGAACCCAACGATGATGTAACAATGCACCGCAATACCGAGATCCACGCAGTCGTCCGCGATACGCCGGACCCATTCTTGCTTGATCCCCTTCTTCATGAAATCCATGATGCGCTGATTGAAGGACTCCAACCCAAAGACGATCTTCAAACACCCGGCATCCCGCATGGACGTCAGCAGGTCGCGTGAGAGATTTTTCTCGAACCGCATCTCACAGGTCCATTTGATATCAAGCTGTTTTTCAATCAGCTGCTGGCACAACCGCCTCGTCGGCGCCAGCGCAAAGCATTCGTCGGTAAAAAAGAAATGGCGCGCGCCATAGCGTTGTTTGAGCCATTGCAGCTCCTCGACCGTCCGGCCCGGGTCTTTCTGTCGAAAATTCTGATGGTCGAGGGTCAGGGCACAGAACGCACAATCCTTGTAGTAACAGCCCCGCGAAAACTGAACCGGCAATACCGGCTCCGGCGACAAATAGCGATCCAATGGGAATCCATCATAATTCGGCGCGGGAAGTTGATTGACATTTTCAGAATAGAACGGTTGATTGACCGTAATCTTGCCATTCTGCCGATAGATCAGGTTGGGCACCTTACTGTAGTCCTTTTTACCCGCCAGCTGATTGATCAATTCCAGCAAGGCCGTTTCGCCCTCAAACACGACAATGTCGTCGGTTAATTCGAAGAGGCTCGGACAACGGCGAATGTTGTCCACGAGACGGGTGAAGATACTGCCGCCAATCGTCACATGAAGATCCGGGGCAGCCTCCTTGATCAGCCGACAGAGGGTGAGTCCAGGGATGATCTGAGACGTGGCCGTGATCGAGACTCCGATGAGATCAGGACGGTCATTCACGATCGAGGGAATGAACCTATCCCGGAAGAGGCTCAGATAAGGATTCTGCCCTTCGTCATGTACGACCTTCATCAGATCTTTCGAGGAATAGATGGAGTAGTTCCCAAATTGATTATCCACAACCGTGAGTCGGGTTGGAAAATACACGGAAGAAACAACTTCCAACCATTTATCGATCATGAATAAGCTCGCTCGATAGGCGTCAGGATCGTAAAATCCTTCGCTGCGCAAGGTGTCCTTGGCGAGCTCAATCCGATCGACGAGATAGGAGAACCGATCGAGCGAATCGGTCACCTTCGCGTAATGCTCGCGACTTCCAGTACCCGTCTCCCCGGTCTGAGTCCGCTCAAGCCCGCGCTGCTTGGCGATCAACTGCTGGTAGACTTCAGCCGCATACTCTCTGGTCAGCACGGTATCCAACAATTCGATTCCAAGGTCGCGCTGCGAAACGTCAGAAACCCCACCCTGGCGCAAAAACCCGGTCAGAGACGGCAAACTGAGGTACGGCTGAGACGGATGCCAGGTTGGGGGAAAAAGCAGCGAGACTTTCATGCGGCACTGGTCCTTTTATGCTTGAAAATCAGTGAGTTCGAGATCATGTCCCCTTATACCCTCCGCAGTTCGGTAAATGCAATCCCGCGGACATAGAGAGACCGACGCCAGTGTCAGGAATCTTCAAGGAAAAAGGCCTCGAACCGTTCCCTCACTTACCGGGATTCCGATCCGAGGCCCATTTCGAATTACGCGACGTCGCGGCTGTTACTTGCCGCTCTGGCCGCTACAACTTCAACGTGAACCAGGTCGACAGCGACTTCATACCGTTCCGCTCGATGTTGGCACCGTCCCACACTGCAAACGCTATCGGCACCGACATTCCTGCCTTGAACTGGACGTCGTTCGCATCACCGCTTTCCAGCGACCGCTTCACGACGACCCGCCATGTCGGCCCTGAATATGCTCCACCTTTGACGGATCCAGACGGTTCCCAGACACCGTTTCCGATAACGTCCTGGTGAGCTTGCGTGGTGAGGGTGCTGAAGCCGTTCGCGCTCAAATCTTCAACGGAACTGACGCGAAGCGTCGGATCAGACATGATGTTTCCCGACCAGATGCCTGAGTTGAATGGTCCCAAGCTCCGACCGATGCGGTCTGGATAGGTGACGCCCCCCGCCGGCTCTTCAAAGTAATAATCCCAGAAAATTCCAGGATACTGATCGTCGACATCCCAAATTCCCGCACTGTCCTTGCCGAGGTCTTTCTGCCATTCAGCATTCCACCGCCAGATGTTGGTCGTCCCACCGGACTGTCCCATGCACTGAAACGGCGGAGCACCGGCTGTGTTCACCGGAAACATCACCGCAACCTGGTCCCGGAAGTCTTGTGGGCCGATCGCCGTGTCATTCTTCGTTTGATCGATCCACTCCAGCCGCATCCCAATATCCTTGCCGTTGGTCATCGCCTTGACGAACACCGACTTCACCGAAATATTCGGGTGCATCGGTGTCGTGATGAGCTGACCGCTCAACGGAACGACAACGCCCGGGACACTTTCCCACATGGGGTTGGCGCCATCCATGGGAATTGGGCCCTTCACCGTCTTAGCCGGTATCGTCACCGGTTGACTGACAGCCAGTGGTACTCGCCCCAACGTCAGCATCAGGCCGACAGTGAGGGCGGAGAGAAGAATGGCAAACACCAATTTCTTGTTGGTCGTCTGCGCTACCCTCATAGTGCACTCCCTCCTCTGAATTAGTGTAAAGACTGTGATCGCTCTCGAACCGTTACCACACTGACTCACGCCGTTCCGGAAGGCCGCCCCTCCTCATTCTCCTTGTCTTTCTCTTTCACATCCATAAAGGACTGTGCACCAACTTCGTTCAACAACATGGTCAACTCGTTCCCCTGGTCTTGTGCACCGCATTCATACGTTTGGCCTTCGGGGGAGCTGAATGTCGCAGGACGATAGTCGGTTTCCGTGTAGGGCTGAGGGGTCACGCCCAAGAAGGCCGTCTCGAAATCCATCCAATCCGCGGTCATATCGGCCACCAATTTAAAGAGACCCGAGTCCGCCTTTTTGGTCAACATGCGACAGAACAGTGGTACCCATCGACCAATATGATTTTTGACAAACTTCTTCTGTGCGTCGACCACGATCTGCGTCTTCTCCGGCCCGTCGTGGCAGAGCGAGTAGGATTCCTTGTACGCAAGAAAGTGCATGAACTCAAACTCGACACTGAGGTGATCGAGCCGTTCATGGATGTCTTTCGACAACTCAACTCCAAAGGCTTTATAGAATCCTGAAATGTCGCCCATCACATGGGATTGCGCGAACACGTGGTCATTCCCGAACAGGGTTTCGTAAGGAGGGCAATCGAGTGTAATCACGTTGCTGAACACCCGGCGATGTTCTGACTGAAGATCGCTGAGCTGCCAGTTGACACATTCGGAGGCAATCAGGTTCTCAACCAGGGCCAACTGTGTCCTCAGCGAAGTCAATTTCCCCTTGGCTCGCTCACCCCCCTCGGTGCCGAGGGCGACCTCTAATGCATCAAGGGCCGCACGGCCATCCTCCACAAACTCGCCGCACCGGAGGTAATCAAGAAATTCCTCATCTTCGGGGTACAGGAGGCTCCATGAGACCAATAAATAGATTTTACTGCGGTTAAGCGCACGTTCGACTGCGGGGGAGTCCTTGAGGGACACAGAGCTTGGTAACGTAGCGGTGGCAGATGCAGATACGCCTTGCATCGGCTGTTGACTCGTCATACAAATCGCCTCCCGACCACCTCAGCTCACTGCGCCACCGTAGCCCCCGAGGCTGGGCAGCTCGACCTCGTATGTATATGAAAAGGCCCGTGCGAAGTCAAGGGTGAACTGTTTGATCTTGTGAATGGTAATTTTCTTCCGATCGACATCGTAGGATGTGGCAATCATCAATCGATACCCTCTAGTAGACAGTATCAGAAACGCCAACAGGATGCTGAAAAAGACCGTCAGCGAGGCTGCAGCGAGCGAGGAGGCGAATCGCAGACTGTTTTCACCCGCCCACCCATCGCCTATATGAGCATGCGTTGGCCCAGGCCGTCCGTTGAGCCTCTGAGCGATGCGAGAACAAAGCTGGCGGCCTTTTTCAACATCCTGCCAGCTGCCTCGACGGTACCACACGAATCGCGACATGGTCGTTGACGGTTTTACAGATCATTTCACACATTCCACAGCCAACACAGGCTTCCTTCACCACGGAAAGATGCAGGGACGCCACGTCCATTGCAAGAGCATCCGTCGGACACTTCGAGACACAGGCATGGCAGCCTTGGCCTGCCGTGCAGAGTCTATGCGAAACCGTCGCGATTCCCATTCGGACATTGTGGATTCCCTCGACCGGAAGGAGCGCGTCTGTCTCACAAGCTGTAATGCAAGGAAGATCCTCACATAACAGGCAGGGCGACTGATCGGCGAAAAGCACGGGTGTCCCGTCCCGGGGATAGGCCGTAATCGCGCCTGGTGGACAGGCCGTGACACAATCATTGCATTTCGTACAACGTTCAAGGAAAAGCGATTCTTCTACCGCACCAGGGGGACGCAGCCAGTCCATACGCATCGGCGGAGGCGGCGGCTCTGCCGGAACACCCTCAGCCTGTTTGACGAGTTCGCGCGCGGCTTTGACGGTAGAAATAACGGAGTCTTTCAGGAAATCCCGCCGACCGTATGAAGGGTTGGTAGCCATTCAAGCAACTTAGCCTGGCGAATGGTCAAAATAGCTGTCCAGCGCGGCCGCAGCGAGCGAAAAGCCGAGGAGGTACATATCAAGCTTCGCTTGAACCGCTCGCTTCAATCATATGCGAGCGGATAAACACCCTGCCATCGCCTTCCATATGTGAGGCCATAAGCGAAGCGAGAACAAAGCTGGCTGCTATTTTCACCATTCGCATTACATGACGCCGTCTGCACGGAGCTTATACACCTCAACACAACGATCACAGGCTCCGAAGTCCACGTCCCATCCGGGATGATTCTCGCGGATGAAGTCGAGCACGTAGGGTTCCACCTTCGTCCCCATATCCTCGACCCACGAATAGGTGGGGAACCGACACAGCGGGCACGGAAACCCCGGCATGAGCATGATTTTGTTTTCAGTCTCAGGCACTTCACCACCTTCCACATCCACAGCCCGATCCATCACGCGGAGCGTGTCTGCAGCCATCTCAATCAGCTCTGAATGGGTGAAGTACGAGGTCTGCCACAGCCCCTCAAACACCGACTTTAGTTGAGGAGGCGGAATTTTTCGGTACCACGACCGAAATTCTTTGAAGCGATCCTCCTTACTCAGCATCGGCTCCTTGCCTGCCGCAACCAGTCGACTATCGACGCTCAAACTCCAGAGCACACGATAGCGCTGTAAGATGAGCGTCTCTTCGCCGGGGTTCTGTCCCAGCTTGGTATCTGGGTCGTAGCCGAATATCGCGTCGATCATGTCGGAGATATGCATCAACTCATGGCGGCAATAGCGGGTCAATGCCGGGTCGTAAAAGCGTCGGGGAATCAGCTTAATTCCAACGCCCTTCAGACCCTTCTCCTCAAACTCCTTCGCCAAGTCTTTTTCGACGGACCCCCATTTGCGTAGAATATCGACACCTTCCTGATCTTCCTTCAGCACGCCTTTGACCAGGACAATCCCCACCTTCTCCTTCAATAGCGGATACTCGTTGAATGAATCGCGGACGATATCGGAAAACCCCCAGATACCGAACAGATATTGATACAACTTTTTGAACTCCGCCTCCCGGTCTTCGAGCATGTATTTCTCGTAAATCGGGTCGGCATACTCATGGAATTCCTTGTAGTAGGTGGGATCCCCTTCTCGTTCCGTCTTTTCAACGAACGAATCAATGACTTCCTGGAGCAACGCTGGTTGGAATCTAATTTCCATAAGGCACAACCCTCAACGGCTTTGGGGGGAACAGTTGAGAAACACGGTGCACGACGACGCATGGACGACATGGGCCATGGGAGCCGGCTTGACTTGGCCGCGAGGCATCTCTTACGATCCGAACGACCGACGGAATTATACTGGCCGACCTGTCGACCAATCAAGGACCACACGGCCAAGAAAACACGTTATACATGCCGGAACCGATAATGACCCCACCACTCCCGGGCATCTCCTCAGAGACAGTCACCGCATCAACACCTCCCATCGACTTTTTGGACTTCTGGGAAGCTGACTGTCGGGAAGTGAAAACGTTCCGCGGCCATTCGCACGGAGTCTGGGCGGTCGCCTTTTCACCTGATGGATCGACGCTCGCCAGCGGCGGCGCCGAACGCCTCGTGCGCATGTGGGACATCGAAACCGGTCGGCTCCTGCGTTCCCTGCGCGGCCACACTCATGATATTCGCACCGTTGTCTTCACGCCGGACGGACAGACCTTGGCCACCGGGAGCGAGGACCGCACCATCCGGTTGTGGAACGGCAGGACCGGCGAGCCCATGAAGCTCCTGTTCTCACGGTACGATCATAACGTCTGCAGCCTTTCTCTCTCGCCGGATGGGCTCATGCTCGCGCGGGGCAGCCATAACAAAGACATCAAGATTTGGGAAGTCACTACGGGAACCGAACTGATGACGTTGCTCGGGAAGGATGAGTACGACCATCACTGGTCGGTCTGTGTGGCCTTCTCTCCAGACGGCATCCATCTGGCCAGCGGAACCGACATCGGAAAGATCAAGATGTGGGAGGTCCTCCCGAGCGGCGAGGAAACAATTCTCCACGACGGCCATTGGCGGAAAAACCAGGAAGATTCCACCGAGACCCGTGGCTACTATATCGAGGATGACGGCGGGTTCCAAAAACCGATGGACTACTGGATCGGAGCCATGACCTTTACCCCGGACGCGAAACTCCTGATCACCGGCAGCCGGGATGCCACTATCAAGCTATTCGAGATGCCGAGCGTCGTTGAGAAGAAATCCCTCACCGGCCACAAAGGCTGGGTCCGCAGTCTCGCTGTGTCGCCGGATGGGAAAGTCTTGGTCAGCGCGAGCGACGACGAGACCATCAAGTTTTGGGATCTGTCCACCGGCCGCAACTTCCGGACACTCAAAGGCCATAGTAGCGGTGTGCGCTGTATCACCTTCTCTCCCGACGGCAAACGCCTCGCCAGCGCCTCCTGGGATCGGACGGTCAAGCTGTGGGAAGGCGGAACGCCATCAGCCGAGTAGCAAAACTACTTGCCCCCTCAGTGTGGGGCAACTTCATACACCAGCGTCACGGTTGCCTCGACCTTCAGTTCTCCCGGTGAGATCGGCACATCACCTGCGCCCGACTCCATCGCCATGCGTGCCATAGCGGCGGCGGGCCTGACCATATGGCCACCCTCATGAATTGATAGCACCCGCGCGAGTTTCACCTGCAGCGCCTCGCTCAGCACCGCTGCTTTCTCGCGCGCCTTGGCCGCCGCCTGCTTCAAGGCACGCAGACGTACCGATTGTTCATCGCGCAACCCCCAGTGTAACCCCTGAAAGCTATTCGCACCGGTCTTCAAGACTTCTTCGATCACCGCGCCGACTCTATCGAGAATGCGGATTTCCACCGTCATCATATTGCTCACGACGTAGCCGACAATTTCCGGAGAAGTAGGCGGCACATCAGCGGGGCGATGAGGCGGCGGTCGATATTGCGGGGAGACCGTAAAGGACGAGGTTTGGATTCGTTCCTTGTCGATCTGCAGATCGCGTAGCCGGTCCATGACTTGGCTCATGACGGCGCTGTTCCGCTTCTGCGCCTCGGCGAGTGATTTGCCGGCAGTCTCCAAGCCGAACGTCACAAAAGCCGTATCCGGCGCGTGCGTCACCGTCCCGGTTTCACTGACCGTGAGGGTCGGCGTCTCGGGCTTCGTCTCATCATGCGCCAGCGCCACAGTCGGAACCCCCAGCAGCAGTACCAACAGCCAGGCAATCCGCATGCTCGTCCTCCTTTCACCAAAGGGACAACTCATCTCGGTCATGGCTCGCCCACACATCCACGCGATATGTGGCAGCATAGCGGCCCTTCAACGATGACGCAAGAAACCCGGCCTCCTTACTGCCACTTGACCCAGCCGACGACATGCGGCATCTTCTCTCTGACAAGCTTGATGAGACAGGACCTCATGGCTATGACGTCGACCATGCTTCCACTTGGTACCACAGCACCCGCGTTCGCCTTGCACGACGTGGTGAGCGGGCAACGATATTCCCTCGATTCGTTCGTCGCCAAGACAGGGCTGCTCGTCATGTTCATCTGCAGGCACTGCCCTTATGTGGTGCACGTCGAGCAGGAGCTTGCTCGACTCGGACGTGACTATCACGACACGAGATTAGGTATCATTGCCATCAGCAGCAACGACCCCATCAACTATCCCGATGATGCACCGCCTAGGCTTCAAGAAATGGCCCTACGCCTGGGCTTTACCTTTCCATTCTGTCACGACGAGACGCAGGAGGTCGCGAAGGCCTATCACGCTGCCTGTACCCCAGAGTTCTACCTTTTTGATCGAGATCATCGCCTGGCCTACCATGGACAACTCGATGAGAGCCGACCCGGCAACAACAAGCCAGTCACCGGCCACGATCTCCGCTCCGCCATCCACGCCGTGCTCGCCGGCAAGCCGGTCGACGGCACCCAGAGACCCAGCATTGGCTGCAGTATCAAGTGGAAGCCGGGCAATGCCCCACCTTACGCATGACAGGCCATTGAAAGACCCCGCCAGCATCCGGTTCAAATCGTGAAAATCCGCTCAGCTCACAATGGCACTCCATCCTTGAACGCATTTATCCATCTGGCGTCAACACGCTCATACAACTACGGCCGACACATCACTCATTCAATCAGCTAATGATTCCAGATGGTTACCCAAAACTATGTCTTCAGGGTGAGCGTGGCATGAGAATTCTCACTCCCCATCTTCTGTGGATAACCATGTGAACAAGTCTCGGCATTCTGCAAAAGACAGTACAAATGGCGTGTGCATTCATCGAATCGCCTATTTTTTAGGCATCCGCCTCACCTCAATAGAACCACAACTAATAGTGGCCAACGCATCGAATCGGCTCTTACCTTGGCCAACGCTACTCCCACCAATCCCACGGCTATCCACAGGTTCAACACATTTCTGGGGATGACGGCTCTCAGCAACAGAAGCGAGGTTTCGTATCTGTCAAGGGGGCGAAGAAGAAAAGACGGCTCCATTGAATGGGCAAAACGATCTAGAGACCAACCTCACAAGACCAGGGCCAAACGGAGGGCCGAGTCACGCGATTCGGAATCATCACCTGAGATCCTTTGTGATCATCGACAGTGTGCGCGGAGCATCAGGAAGACTCCATCATCGCGTAGGCGTCAGAACGCCTTGCCTGATGCCCCGTCCCTCGATCAACGGACCACTAACCAACCTGGATCTCAATAGCTTTCGGCTTCGCCTGCACCGATTTCGGAAGATGCACGTGAAGCATCCCGTCTTTGAAATCCGCGGTCACCTTGCTCCCGTCCGCATCCTCCGGAAGTGAAAAACTGCGCACGAAACTCCCGTAGGCACGTTCGACCCGGTGATATTTCTTGTTCTTTTCTTCCTTCTCGAATTTCCGCTCGCCTGAAATCGCCAGGACATTATCCTCTACCGTGAGGCGCACGTCCTCTTTCTTCATATCCGGCAATTCGGCCTTGATGAGGTATTCCTTCTCATCCTCCGTAATGTCCACCAGCGGCGACCATTGAGTCACCGTCAAGGCTTCCTTTCCTCCGTTGCCCGTCGCCTCCCGACCGGCAAACAGCGTCGCCAAGCGGCTTTCCAGTTCATCCCGATCTTTGAAAGGATTCCATCGAGTTCTGCTCATAGGGTCCCAGCGTAAGATTGTGTTCATGGCCTTATCTCCTTGTTGTCATAGAAATGAAAGTTTCATACTCACGGATTTCTGTCATGATTGACCTAACACGCTAACCAGTTGCAGTTCCGCATTCAGCCAGTCCTCCAAGGCCCGGCCTTCTTGCCGGCCCCGTTGTTCATATAAGTCGTAGGCCAGCTGCGCAATGCGGTCGTGCGTCAGAGCTCCCTCCAATGTCTGCCTAGGAAGACCAGCCTTCTCACCGATTGAACTGGTCCTTGGCGTGCCTACCGACCTAGTCGGCGTTGCTTGCCGCGAAACTCTTTCCTTGGTCATCGCACACCTCCTCTCGTTACCGCGTTTATACCTGTGAATTGCATGTGAGACGTCTCACATGGATCGATTCCGGTCACTTAATCCTTTTCCCCGTCTTGGCCGACGGAGCCTTGTGGTACCACTGATCCGCCCACTTCATCAGCTCACGCTTTTTATCGCCATACCGTTCCTGAGCTTTGGCGACAAATCTGTCGTAGTTCCCCCCGATCTCCTGGAGATCATTGTCCGTAAACTTGCCCCACTTCTCTTTCAGTTCACCTTTGAACTGCATCCATTTTCCTTTGAGTTGCTCAGCATTCATGGCATTGCCCTCCTTATTGATAATTGAGATGGACGTAGGGACCGCGTCGTCACGCCGGAAACCGCCGGACAACCCGTCACCCTTCGGTCACACCGGTCGACGGGTGCGTCCCATGATTAAATGAATCGCCAGCAACACGAGCATCCCGGCTAAGACCAGAATCCACGAAATCTGAACCACGACCGTCGAAAACCCCGCGAGATTCAGCGCGCCGACAATCAAGCCGACGACCAGGAACATCAACGCGTAATAGAGCATGAGTACCCCTCTCTGATGGAATGCGGATGTGAATCGACAAGTCCTCTGCGGCATGGCCAGCGTTCTGGCCGCCTCCATCAGCAGACCAACACACCAAACCGGCAACGAGTCAGAGAGACTGTGATGTAAACGCGGCGGAGACTGGGGAATCGGTCACGCTGGGAAGGGTCAGGAAGCGCGAGGGATTAGGACAGCCAGCGGGGCTTCACACCTGACTTCATCACCCTGGGCGCAATGGGTACAGGAGTCAAGCGATATAAATTGAGGAGAAACCGAGACGTGATCGGATAGATGTTGTCGGAAGCGACCGGCAGGTCGCGACCCAAAGCAGAAGTACATAACCGACCGCTACCAGGGAGTCAGGACGCACATCGCGTCTGCAGGTGTCGATACTTCACGAGAGCCCGGGCTGAGGCACGAAACGGGAATTTCCAATCCACTGTGCGGCAACTGGTCACTCGCTATTCGCGTAAGAGATGCAACCAACGACCAGGAGCATGAGTGCCATGAACGCGAACGTTATGAGGATGCTAACCATGTCTATGCCTTTCGATCGAGCCAAGAACGCTTATGGGAAGATACAACTGCGCATCAGTCGTCTCACCATCTCAAACGAACCCGTCCTCCCGATCCTGTTTCGCGTTGACCGTCATCGCCTCTTCCTTCCCACGTGAGGTGCACTTCGCGTACCTACTCGTGGCCGTCTGTCTTGGTAATCACCCACTGCACGTCGTCAGGGATTGAGACGATCTTGAGTTCGGCGGCATGCCCATTGGCTGTTTCCCGAAGCTCTTCAAGCACACGAACCAGCCTGTCATCGTCTCGTGGAATGAGCTTCCCGCACTGATTCAGACTCGGTTCTCGCGGTGTGGCTGACGCAGGCCAATACGCACCCCGATCGGTCTCCTGCAGAGCCTCCTGCTGCCCCAACTCACGCAATCGGATAAACGCCTTATGGGCTCACGCTAAATGCATCATAGCTCTTGTTGATGATCATTTTTCTCATGTCCGTCCCTCCCTGAGGTTTGATTCGCTGCATGATCGCCTGAATTGCACCTGATTCATCGTGGACTCCTTGGTGCAAAGGTGAGAGCCTCCCGCCCCTCTCGACGACACAACGAACCCCGCGTTTTCAGGTGAGAGGGCAGCGACGGTAACTCTATTGTAACAATGGCGGAGACTGGGGAATCGGTCACGCTGGGAAGGGTCAGGAAGCGCGAGGGATAGGACAGCCAGCGGGACTTCACACCTGACACCATCACCCTGGGCGCAATGGGTACAGGAGTCAAGCAGTATATATTGCGTAGAAACTTAGGCTTGCTCGGGCAAATTCTGTCGGAAGCGACCGATCAACGCCTGCGTGTTGCGATAAGAAAGATTCTCCGTTCGCTGAAACGGCTTCGGTAGCGGCACACAAAGGGTCACTTGCTTTCAGGCACAAGAATGGTAAGCAGGAAATAGGGGTCAGTGAACAATTGCGAGGATGATTGAAGGGGTCGGACCCGGTGATTCGCTCCAGAGGGTAGGTGGATCGACTTGGGAAAAGTGGTTTGCTGGTTGGCACAGGAACCTGTGAGGCATGGTCCCGTCCTCACGATTCATTGAGACAACGGCATGGCTCATTGTTCACGAGCCGCGACACCTATTCGAGGATTAACGAATTGATTGCCTGGTTTGCCGTCAGTCCTGACAACGGCGTCAGCACCTCGACCTCGAGGCTGGGGCAGAACACGGCACTTCCGCGCTCCGAGAAGTCCACATCGATATTGTTCTCGAGGTCGAGGCCGTCCTCCGGGTCATAGGAGAGTTCGAGGGATACCTGGAACACCACGGAGGCACGGTTGGGAACGACCAGCTGGCGGTGACTGAGGGCGAACTGCTCGAACGAAAACGACTGCGACTTGAAGCTGGCTCCTTGGAAGATATGTCCACCTTCCGCGCGCAAGGAGGCGATGGTCTGCCGGTGCGTCGGTTGGAAGTCCGGGTGCGTGGTCTGATCGTTTGAAGTACCGGTGACTGGATCTGTTCCCCACCCGAACCAACGGATGATCGCGAGAGACGCATTGACATTCAATGTCTCGACAGCGCCGGAGAAAATCCCAGACTTGGCCTGGACCGAACAGCCGCCGTTGACGACAAGCGATGACCGGACGTTCACCACCGCAAACGAATCCGTCTCGTTAGACCAGAGAAAGAAGAAGACGAAGCGCGTGGAATTGGACTCTGTCGGGTCATCAACGCGCACCCTGACGAAACTGTTCATCGGTTCCACGTGGGAGTCGATAAAAATGTTGAGCTGCGGGTTCGGGAGTTGCCAGATGAGAAACGGCTTGTCCAGTGAGACGATTGCCGGAATGAAAGGAGCGCCAAGCAGCTTGGCCGCTTGGCGGCGCGCCGTCATGGCACTCCGAAACGTGGCAGTCGACACTCGTATATTCTTCGCCGCGACAGCCCGCTCCTTCGCGAAATCCGCTCGGAGCGCGCTCTGATCCTGGGCGACCAGCTTGCTAAACTTCGACCCGTCGAGACCGGCTTTCTCGAGCACCGAATCGACCATGGCCGCGGCGGCGCGGCGCTTGGGGGAGGTTGCCTGGCGGCGAGAGTTAGCACTGCCCTGGTTGGTCGAAATCTTGCCGCTCTTCATAGCTGCGATGATGCGTTTCAGCTCTGATTTGTCGATGGCCATATGAACCCTCGGTATGGATAGGATTTTAAAACGGGGGTTTCTATGACCGGAGCTATAGCGGAGCAGCGGCAGAATTGTCAATCCCTTTTCTAGTTGATGAAAACTCCACTCTTCTACCGTCAGCTCAGTCGGCCATGAGGAATTCGTGCGTGTGCTGGGATATCGGAAATTTTGGCTTTCCCCTGAAGAGATTGCACCGCTGGTTGACGATCTGATGTCCTTATCCACCATCGTGCACCCTCGTGATACAGTCGATGTGGTGACACGCGACCCGACCGATAACCTCTTTCTTGATATTGCGCTGCAAGGAAAGTGTTCGGTATTGGTGTCAGGGGATCACCATCTCCTGGATCTTCGCCGATATCGTCGTCCTTGCGCCTCACACCAGCTACATTCGTTCGTTCCTTTAGCCCGCATTATTCATGACAGTTCGTGATGAGGGGGGGCTTACGCCGATCCTCATAAGAACCCGTGATAAATGGTCCCACCGTCGCAACTCATTGAAACGGCAACGGGTATGGCGTATTGTTCAGGAACCATAGTGGCGTCTTATACGGACAGAAACCGGCCGGTCCGACTCTTGTGCGGATCGGCTTAAATATTGTTCGGCCCTACGGTGGAAGGCTCTCAAGAGGAGGCGAGGTCGTTCCGTATTGTGCAGGATCATATGGTATTTCTCCCAGCTACTCCAGGGGATGTCCCTCTGACCGCGCTGTGGCAAAACAGCATTGGCATTGCCGAGAATGAAGCGTATTCAACGCGAGGGTAGTCGATGGAAATCAACAATCCGCAGGTGCATACAGAACTCACCACGCAGTTCAATCGGTACCAGAAAGCCCTCATCGATAACGATGTCTCAGTCCTGAACGAACTTTTCTGGAATAACGTGCTCACCATCCGCTACGGGGTCGGCGAGAATCTCTACGGTCATGCCGCCATCGCCACCTACCGCACCACGCGCGATCCGCAAGACCTGCCACTCGTCGTGGGTACAAGCGTCGTTACGACTTATGGGCGCGAGGCGGCGACCACGAATATCGAGTTTACCCGTGCAGGCCGCAAAGGGCGGCAGAGTCAGACCTGGATCCGTTTGCCCGAGGGCTGGCGCATCGTGGCTGCACACGTGAGTCTTATGCCCGATGCAGGCTAAAAACCTGCAAAAAATCTGTGCGAGATTGGACTTCCTAGGCCCTTCCCTCATGGAGCGCGGGGACAAGAAGGCCAGACGGGGATCCGTCCCAAGCGGTACGCCGAACCAAGGCCTGGAGCTGACTGCTTACAGCGTTCGCTTGTACCTCGCTCCCCTTCCAGCAGCAGCTCAGGCCTGGCGTTAATGCAACAGGATTGAGGACCGCTTTATGGCGGTGCGATCTCGGCTCCGAATTTCCACTCGTGGCCGATGGCAGTCCTCGACCCAAAGCAGACATACGCTACGTTTGACTTGAAGGTCTGCTGTCACTCTAAGACCGGTGATCTCCTCATGAATTACGGTGCCTGCATCCATGAATTCCGAATGAATTCACCACTCCCGGAGCAAGTGTCCGATTGGGCAATGTGCGGCGGTAAGTTCCACCCGCGATGGCGAACGCGACGACGATCAGAATCGCCGCGACTGCGAACGTAACCCGCATACCGGTGGCAACGGCCTCGGGACGCACTGTTGTGATGTTGATCGTCGCCGATGCGTACGCGCACACAGCGCCCATAACAGATGCACTGGTGAAGAGCCCGAGGTTGGGCGAAAGATTTAGCATGCCTGAAATGACGCCTGGTTGGTCTGGGCGAATATCTGTCATGACGACGGTGTTGTTGGACGTCTGGAACAGAGCATGGCCGACGGTGATGACAACGATGGGGGCGATGGAGCCGGGAATGCCGAGCGTCGCCGGTATCAGGGATAAAATGAGCGAACCGGCAGCTAATGCGATGAGCCCAATCATGGTCATGGGTTGGGCACCAAAACGGTCCGCAAGGCGGCGGGCCGGCACATCGGTCAGCGGGGCGCCATCGGACTGACCCTCAGTGTGCTCACGAGGCCTGCCACACACGTCAACACCGCTCCGATCCCAAGACCGATCTGAGGTGATGCATCGGCGGATGTGAGGGTAAAGAGCAGGGTCATGATCACCGCACCAGCGGTTTGCCCAAACAACCTGGCGGTGCCCTGCATACCTCCCGCGGCGCCGCTCCGCTCGTTTGGTGCCGAGAGGAACATGTTGCGGTTGGTGGCCACATTAAAAAGGCCGAACCCGAGGCCACACAGCATGGTAAGCGGTACGAGCAGCAGCGGGTCGCCCTTCAGCGGCCACAGTGCGGTAGCCCCAAGCCCGGTCGCGAGACACAAACCGCCCACGGCACTAAGCCAGGCTGTCGACACGCGGTCCGCGAGACGGCCTGCGAACGGGGCGGCGATAGCCACGGTCGCTGGCCAGGCCGTCATATAAAGCCCGGTCATCAAGGTGTTCTGCCCAAGCCCGTGCTGCAGGTAAAAAGGTAGCGCAACCATGCCCGCGGTCTGACCAGCAAAACAACAAGCCGAGGCGATCACCGAAAAACGGAATGAATCGGCGCGGAGCAAGTCGAGCGGGATCAGTGGCGCCTCCTTCGGCATTTCCCGCCGAGTCAGCACCACCAGCTCAAGGGCTGCGGCTGCGAGAAGGACGGCAGCCAGCGCCGGTCTGGTTGGAAGCAGTTCCGCGCCAATGACCAATGACGCAAAGGCTCCGGCATTCAACGCTACACTGAACAGGTCCAGCCGACGTGCCGTTCCGCCGACATCTGGTAGCGCGCGGGTGGCGAGTAGCACCAACACACCCACGGGTAGGTTGACGGCAAAGAGCCAGGGCCAGTTTGCAGCTGATAGGACCGCCGCGCCGATCGCCGGACCGGCAGCAGACGACAGCGCAACGGCAAGGGCGTTCCAGCCGATAGCGGTACCGAGCTGCCGATGTTGAACCACGGCGCGCAGCAGCGCGACGCCGAGCGCCATGATAGCGGCGCCTCCGAACCCCTGGAGGAAGCGGGCCACGACGAGCCAAGGCAGGGACGGCGACAACGCGCACAACACGGACGCTCCCGTGAACAGCGCAACACCCACCGTGAAGACCCGGCGATAGCCCAGGCTTTCCCCGAGCGCGGCGCAAGGCAGCAGGGCCATCAATAGGGCGGTCTGGTAGGTGGTGATGACCCAGACCGACATGGCTGGCGTCACATGCAGCGATCGCGCAAACGTCGGCAGAGCGACGTTTACAATGGCCGCGTCCAGGACCACGAGCACCATGGCAGCCAGCACGGAGACGATCGCGATCGTGCGCCTTGGCTCGCCCAGCCACGACATTGCATCATCGGTATGCCGCGTAGATCGCATTTCCTTGCGGGCATCGTCTCGCGCGGGCGATGTCGATCCGTGGGTCATGGAGGAAGGCCCATTGAAAGCGATGAATATCGGCGCCAAACGACGTCCTATGGCTTGGGTAAAGGGCATGGTCACGGCGCCCCTAGGGTCCAGACGCCGTCCCGCTCAAGATACCTCGTCACTCTGTGTTCTTCTTTGTCCTCCTTCTTCAAATCTCGTTCTGTAAAGCGGAATAATAGTGTGGGCCCAGCAATGCACCGTGTGTCGTGAATATCTCCGGGTAGATACACCTGGACCTGTCCGCGGCCTACCAGGGTGGAATCCCTTTTCACGAGTTTCACGCTACCGTCCAGGTCCTCAATCCGAGCATAGGTTCCCATTTCGATTTCGCCTTGCTGGATCGCATAGATGACCCACCCTCTGCCGTGGTCATGGGGTGGCCTGTAGAGCCCCGCAGGTTCCGTGTGAGCCAACAACACGAACCCTTCTGTCGGATCCCGGTACATTTCGCTGTAGGCCGGAGCTTCCCGGTGCAGTGCCGCCAACCATTCCTCCATGGCTGGCGCTTTGACGAGTTCCTCCAACTGCTGGCGACAACCTGCGACCACTTCGGAGGTAAGAGGTCCCCAAATCCGCCTAACCCCTTCAATAAACTTTTCCAGTGAATTCTTAGCCATGTGTTTCCTTTCAGTTCGGCGTGGATGGACCCGGTTCAATCGATAGTCGAACTATAAGTAATGTACGCACATGGCGGAAGACCCACTGATTGCATAGTGTCATTGCGTTTGACGCCATATCTCGACATAATCGATGCATGTCGCGACCCGATTTCAATTTGCTTGTCACTCTTGATGTGTTGCTCGTGGAAGGCAACGTGACGCGTGCTGCCCAACGGTTGCGGCTTAGCCCGTCGGCGATGAGCCGGGCGTTGGCGCGATTGCGTGAGACGACGGGCGATCCGCTGCTGGTCAGGGCCGGACGGGGTCTCGTTCCCACACCCCGGGCGCTTGAACTCCGCGAGCGAGTCAGTCAGCTCGTGCAGGACGGAGAAGCGGTTCTACGACCTGCCGAGAAGCTCAACCTCAAGCAGATAGTCCGAACGTTCACATTGCGGACCAGCGAAGGCTTTGTGGAGAACTTCGGACCGGATTTCATTGCTCGCGTCGGCGAGGAGGCTCCCGGCGTGCGGCTACGCTTCGTGCAGAAGCCAAACAAAGAAAGCGCGCCGCTTCGCGACGGGGCCGTCGATCTGGAAACAGGGGTTGTGGAGAAGACGACGGCTCCGGAGCTGCGTGTACAGGCATTGTTCCGAGACCGTTACATTGGCGTCGTGCGAAAGGGGCACCCGCTGAGCAAGGGCAAGATCACGCCCTCCCGTTATGCGGCCGGCAGACACATCTGCGTCTCGCGGGAGGATCTCGACAAGGGACCGATTGATGAAGCCCTGAGGCCATTCGAGTTGGAACGGACGATCGTCACAATCGTCGGTGGCTTTTCCACCGCGCTGGGCCTGGCTCGGGCCTCCGACCTGATCGCCAGTGTGCCAGAACGCCACACCGGAAATCTGCGCGCCGGAATGCATAGCTTCCCCCTTCCGGTCTCCATGCCGGAGTTCACGGTTTCGTTGCTCTGGCACCCGCGGCTGGATGCCGACCAAGCGCATCGCTGGTTGCGCG
Organism: Nitrospira sp. Ga0074138; assembly: GCA_001464735.1. Taxonomy (GTDB): domain Bacteria; phylum Nitrospirota; class Nitrospiria; order Nitrospirales; family Nitrospiraceae; genus Nitrospira_D. The sequence continues at coordinate 90,688 of LNDU01000055.1, read as the reverse complement.
GCCACGTTCAGAAAATCTGTGGGATGATCCGCTGAAGGAGTGAATCGCCCCCATTTCTCCAGCAGAACTCAGCCCCAAAGGTGGTTGTTTGACCGCTTTGAGCAGCGGAGTAGACTTTGTGCTCTTGACGACAGCAACATCTGCTTTAGCAGAAGAGTGATCAATCGCAGCGAGGTCCTTGAATGACTTCTACTGGCCGAAACCGGCCATCGCGAACGGTCAACAATGCCATTTCTCAAAGGGAACTCTCAACCCAATCCGACACCCCGACACCGAATGTCACATCAAGTTTGAGCAATCATATCTACTGCAAGCCAGAATAGTTCAACGTTCCTAGCACGTTGCAATGGCAGGATACGGCAGCAGTGGAGATTACCGGCGGCGCCTCGCTTTTCAGCTTCCTTCCCCTTAATAGCGCTTGACTCTCATGCCTAATGCGCCCAGGGTGATGTTATGACGTATTGAGCCACGCCGACCGTCCCATCCTCGCGCGTCACTGTCTCTCCCTCTTCTGCGCGACCGATTCCCTGGTCTCCGCCGCTTTTGCGCCGCATGTTCTTCGAAATACCTCTGTAGACGCCCTGTACTCAAGAACCTTAATCGCTTGGGCTGGCAGAGGTGCCTCCGCACAGGAGTGGAGCTGAGGTCTATCGATCACATCAGTCAACGCAGATATAAGGAGCAACGCCATGATTACGATCACACCGACGGCAGAAGGGAAGATCCGAGAACTCATGCAGGAAGAGAAAGATACGGTCGGCCTGCGCGTCTACGTGAAGGGCGGTGGGTGCCATGGCTATCAGTACGGGATGGCCTTCGAGTCCGTCATGAGTGAAGACGACACCGTCATCGAGAAAGGTGACGTCAAGGTCATCATGGACTCCCAGAGCGCTCCGTTGCTGGCCGGCTGCGAAGTCGATTTTCACGACAGCGTGCAAGGCTCCGGCTTTGAGATCAAGAACCCACAAGCCAAAACGACCTGTGGGTGCGGCAGTTCATTCAGCGCATAACGTCATCACACGGTGCGCCGGATCGCCGGCCACCGCCGTTCGATAGAAAGGGACTAGCCATGGACAGTACAGCCATCATCGGAACCACGAATAAGAAGGGGCAAGTCATCACCGATCCACGCGTGATGATGAACGACGCGCCTCGCACGCCGTCGTTTTTTACCGGCAGCGAAGTCATTAAGGAGGCCGTCAGGCGCGCGAACGTCGATGTGATGGTGGCCTATCCCATCACACCCCAGAGCGAAGCAGCCGCCCTATGCGGTGAGCTCTTTGCCGAGGGCTATATCGGCGATTATTTCCGTGGGGAGAGCGAATTTGCGGTCATGTCCCAGTGCGCCGGCGCCGCCTTCGGCGGGGCCCGTGTCTTCACGACGACCGCCGGGCCAGGCACCATGCGGGCCATGGAAAATTTTCCGATGTGGGCCGGATCTCGATTGCCGATCCAATGTATCGTCACCTGCCGCGGTATCAATTCTCCCCTATCGATCCAACCGGACACGATCGAGATCGCCTACCTTATGAATACGGGCATGCTGGTCTGGCATGCAGAAACCGCACAGGATTTCTACGACTGGATCCTTAAGGGCTACATCGTGTCGGAAGAGCCGGACGTACATTTACCTTTGGCCCTTTGTTGCGACGGCTTCTTCGTGACTCATACGAAGGACGTCGTCGGCCTGACTCCCGCCGACATGTGCCTGCCACCCTATGATCCCTATCGCTCACCGGTCCCCTGCATGGATATGGAGTGTCCCCCGGTCCGGATGATGCGCGATCCCTTCGTGATGAAGAGCAACTACATCAGCTACGCCACACACGCGAGCTGGCAACAGGAAGTCTGGGCCGCCGCGGAACGGTCGCGCAAGCACACGATCGCGTGGCTGGATGGCTTGATCGAGACAGAGGACGTCGATGCCGACATCCTCATCGTCTCGTCAGGAACCGCCGTCTCCCAGGGGCGGGAAGCCATCCGCCTGCTGGCCGATGAAGGCATCCGCGTCGGGCTGGTCAAGATCAAGACCCTGCGCCCATGGCCGGAAGAAGAACTGCTCGAGGCGACCAAACATGCCTCACATATCATCGTGCCCGAGTTCAATGCCATCGGATGGATGGCCAAAGAAATCAAAGCCACGCTCCCAAACAGCAAGCGAGTCGTCGCCGGACCGCGCGTCTGCGGCGGCATGACCTTGCCACCGGAAGTGATCGTGGAAGAAGTCAAGAAGGCGATCGGCATGCGATCCGGCGTGCTAGCGGGACGTGGCGGATGAACCGGACACACGGACAGAACGACGGCACAGCAGTTGGCTGCGGACGAGATGTACCCACACACCGCATTTGCGGATTACAGAGAGAGCGAGGTATCCGATGAGTCTTGATTATGTAAAATTCACCCCAGGATTCGAATCCTTCATGCCGAAAGAATATCGGGATATGGTGGAGCACGGGCCCTTCGGGAAGAAGACGACCGTGTCGCAGATGGGGAGTTTCAAGGAGATCCTTGAAGAGCACCCCATGTGCGCGGGCTGTGCGATGACCTTGTTCATCCGGCTTGCGATCATCGCATTCCCAAATCCCGAAGACACGATTACCGTCGGGACGGCAGGCTGCGGCCGACTGGCAATTTCGCAGGCGGCGATTCCATTCGTGTACGGCAACTATGGGGACCAGAACGGCGTCGCCAGTGGGCTGTCGCGCGGATTGCGGATTCGTTTCGGCGACAAGCATAAGGATGTCGTCGTGATTGCTGGTGATGGCGGCACCGCCGACATCGGATTCCAGCAAGTTCTCCATTCTTGGTTCAGGAAGGAACGGTTCACGACGATCATGCTGGATAATGAGGTGTACGGGAATACGGGTGGACAGGAAAGCGGCATGACGACCAGAGGGGCGGTGCTGAAGATGGCGCCACTCGGCAAGAAGTTCGAGAAAATGGACATGGTCGCCATGGCGAAGATCGCCGGCTGTGCCTACATCGCCACCGTCGTGCCGAATAACCCGCGTCGGGTGGAAAGCTGCATCAAGAAGGCCGTGCTGATCGCTCGCGAAGTCGGTCCGACTTACATCCAGGCCTATACGTCCTGCAATATCGAGTACGCGATCCCGACCGACCAGGTGATGGCAGACGCCAAGACCGTCGAGGATGACCGGTACAAGTTTGCCGAGTACGTCAGCGAGGACGCCAAGGCCTATCTGGCCGAGCGCTATGGCTACAAGGAGTTCATCCAGAAGCCGGTGGCGGCAGTCACGACGGCGTAATCAGATGGGTGGAAGATTCCAGAAATGGCCCATACGACCCGCTCGAATCTTCCACCCGTCGGCCGATACACCCTGTCGACGATCGAACAGGAGGGGAATCATGACGGACATGCAACCAACTGATACCAGTGCGAAGCCCCGCTATGCACTGAGCTATGGCTTGCGGCTAGATCAAGGCACGGCAAGCGAGCTCACCCACCCGCGTGTGCCTATTCTCCTGCCGGATGGATCGGTCGGCAACATGACACTGCACGTCATGAACGGCACAGCGGATGAAATCAAGGCACAGCTCCTCGACAGCATCGACGCATTCTTCGACATCTACGCCGATGTGTACGCCGACGTGTAAGGCTCAACCGTCCGTGACCGAGGCGTCGGTATCGCTCAAGATCCTTCCGACGTCTTTGGTAGGAGGCCATCGATCATGCAAACACTCGACATCCATCGCCCCGAGATGCCAAATCTACAGTTCGTCCTCTTCGTGACGGCACTCTGCACGTCTCGTCTCACCGCAATCAATATTCCCTATGTCCTCCGTGCCACGATTTTCAACCGGTGCTGGACGCTCATTCATGAAAGCCCTCCGCCCGGCAGACCGGAGGAACGGGTCCTGGACCTTAGACCCTGGACTGAGCTCACCGTCGAGGCGATGGCAGAGACCATACGCGTGGCGTTCATGGAGGCAGGGATTCACATCTTGGCCTGGGAACATGCACCCAGCGAGCCGACACGTACCAGCACACCTGAAGCCAAACCCCTCATCGAACGACTCGCGCAACTGTATCCTCAGCCACCTAAGGAAACCGACAGCGGCCAGGCTGCAGACGCTGTCCCGCGCTGACAGAGCTGCGACCTGCGGAATCTCTCACCTCATCTACGACATGACTTCCATTGATCCACGCGTTACCACGCGTAGGCCTCCGGTGCGACCCCACCGGGACCGGGGAATAGATTGTCCAGCTCCTTCAAGGTCTCGCGACTGAGCGAAAGGCTCAGGGCCCGCATGGCTCCCTCCAGCTGTTCCATCGTGCGAGGACCAATGATCGGCGACGTCACAGCCTTTTGATGCAGCAGCCAGGCCAGCGCGACATCGGCCGGTCGTTCGCCGATCTTCCCGCACAATGCCTCGTAGGCTTCCAGTTTTGAACGAGACTTGGCTACCTCTTTTTTCAGGTCCTCATCCGCTCGCCGCCCACTGTCTGCGGATTGCAAGACCCCTGCTAAGAGCCCACGCCCTAGCGGACTCCAGGGGATCAGACCAATCCCATAGGCTTCACAAGCAGGAATGACCTCCAGCTCGACTGTACGTTCGTTGAGATTATAGAGACTCTGCTCCGAGACAAGTCCAAAGAAATGGCGGCTGCGCGCCGCTTCCTGAGCCTGAGCCAAATGCCACCCGGCAAAGTTGCTGCTTCCCACATAGACCACCTTGCCTTCTCTGACTAACTGCTCCATCGCTTGCCAAGCTTCTTCCCAGGGTGTTCCGCGATCGACATGATGCATCTGATACAGATCGATCCAGTCTGTTTGAAGCCGGCGCAGACTCTCTTCACAAGCTTGCTTGATATGGCGAGCCGAAAGGCGAGACTGATTGGGCCACTCCCCCATACGGCCGAATACTTTGGTAGCCAGCACCACCTTATCCCGACGGCCTCCACCCTGCGCAAGCCACCGGCCGACGATCTGCTCTGTCCAGCCTTCGCCGAGCTTCCAGCCATACACGTTGGCGGTGTCAAAAAAGTTGATGCCGAGATCTAACGCTCGATCCATTATGGCGAAGCTGTCCTGCTCACTCGTCTGCGGCCCGAAATTCATCGTGCCCAGACAAAGCCGACTGACTTTCACGCCCGACCGACCAAGATGCCGGTATTCCATAGGCAAATAACCTTCTATCCGGAAGCAACTATGAGAAGGGACCTCCGCCAGGCCCCTGAGCGATCCGTACTTTGGAGGTCATCCTAGTCGGACTGACTTAGTAGCCCCGCCCTGTACTCCCACCACGCCCCAGACGATCGAGCGGGAGGGCCTCGTAGCGTTGCTTGAGATCAGGATGCTCGTTAAGATAGTGCTTCACTGCCGCATCATCAGCAAACACTTCTGGGCTGCGCTTCCGATATTCGTCGAGGGTCAGATCGTGCTTCGCCAGGAGCGCCGTGAGCTTGGCATTGATGTCCGCTCCCATTTGTTGCATGTGTTCCTGTGACGGGCGCTGTCCCTCACCAGATCCTGCGCCCCCTTTGAAATAGTTCGTCATCATTTCACCGATCTCGATGCGCGCATTGACGAACTTTTCCACGTCAGCCGGCTCGGCGGCACACGCAATTCCTACAAATAACAATAGGCCCAACGAGACAGTGATGGCCCGACACCCAAGATTCATGGTCTAGATTCCTTCCCTAGTAGGTTACCCATGACACATCCTCAGACGATACTCTCTTCCAGATCTTGCGATTGCTCAGACTTTGACTGGCATGAGAATGAACGCATTAGCCTTCATCGTCGCTGTTGCTGTGCGCGGACGGAATGCCGTAGCGTTTGCACTTTTCCCAAAGCGCCTTTCGGGACAGCCCCAAGAGTTTCGATGCTGTCGTTCGACTCCCATCCACGCGCTCCAACACGGAAACGATATAGTCCTTTTCGAAGCCTTCTCGTGCAGTGGCAAGTGAGGTGAGGGACATATCCTTCTTCTTTTTCCCTCCGGTCAACCCTTCGCTACAGAAGCCGCAAGATTCCTGTGGAACACCCCCCAGATATGGGCAGGATTGAAATCCACAGAGGTCGGCCGGCTGCACCGTCGTTCCATCCCGTCCAAGCGCCACGGCCCGCTCAACCATATTTTCCAACTCTCGCACATTTCCCGGATAGGAATAGCGGAGCAACAATTCACGCGCTTGCTGGGAAAACCCACGCAGTTGTTTGTTCAGTTTCAGCGAACATGTTTCGAGGACATGCTCGGCGATGACCAGAATATCTTCTTGCCGTTGTCTGAGCGGCGGGACGATGATCGGTACGACGTTGAGCCGGTAAAAGAGGTCTTCTCGGAACCGACCCTGAGCCACTTCTTTGCGTAAGTCTTTCTGTGTGGCGCACACGAGTCGAACATCCGTTTCGATCGGCTCGTTGCTCCCGACCCGTTCGAAGGTACGTTCCTGCAGGGCGCGCAACAGTTTCACCTGCACCACAGACGAGATTTCCCCGATTTCATCAAGAAAGAGAGTCCCGCGGTTGGCCATCTCGAACCGCCCCCGTCGCTGGCGCAACGCGCCCGTAAAGGCCCCTTTCTCGTGGCCGAAGAGTTCCGCTTCCAGCAGCGTCTCAGGCAACGCGGCGCAACTGACTTTGATCAGCGGATACCCTTTCCGCGGGCTGTTCTGATGCAGCGCGTTGGCGACAAGTTCCTTGCCTGTTCCACTCTCCCCCACGATCAGGACCGTGGAATCGGTCTCAGCCACGAGCTTGATCTTGTCCAGCACACCGCGCATCTGACTATTCGCTCCTAAAATGCCATTGAAGCAGAACTTGTCCTCGAGCTGATGCTTGAGGTCCTGGTTCTCCCGACGAAGCGCGATCATGCCACCGACCCGCTCAACGATCAGCAGTAATTCGTCCATCTGGAATGGCTTCGTAATGTAATCAAACGCCCCCAGCTTCATCGCCTCAACAGCCGTTTCTACTGATCCATGTGCGGTAATCACGAGCACCTCGGTCTGGGGCTCCTTACCTTTGGCCGTCTGAAGTACCGTCAACCCATCCACACCCGGCAATCGCAGGTCGGTGATCACCACATCATAGGTCTTCTCTCGTATCGCTTCGAGACCTTCCGTGCCGGTCGAAGCCGCCTGAACCTCGCAACCAACAGCCTCCAAAGCATCCATCATGGAAAGACGCATCAAGGGTTCATCGTCGACCAGCAGAACAGTCAACCCTTTCATGTTTCCCTCTCCGCAAAGGAACGTTCTCGTGACACGGGCAGGCACAGCGTGAATGTCGTTCCTTTTCCAACTTCGCTCTCGACTAAAATTTTTCCGCCATGCCGCTCCACGATACCAAGGTTGACCGAGAGACCTAGCCCCGTCCCCTCTCCTTCCCCTTTGGTCGTGAAGAAGGGATCAAAGATCCGTGGGAGCACCGATGCGGGAATGCCGGACCCCGTATCGCTCACCTCGACTCGGCAAATGCCCTCAGCCACGGAAGTCCTGATCGTCAGCACTCCGCCGTTTTTCATGGCCTGCACGGCGTTCAGGATCAAATTCATCAAGACCTGTTCGATCATATGCCGATCAACCATCACACTGGGCAAGTCATTGGGTGGAAATATTTCCAAATGAATGCGATTGGAGGCAAAGAGATGAGTGGTCAGCCCTAACACTTGCCCGACGATTCGATTGATATCAGCCGGGCTGAAAGCCGGTTCGTGCTGCTGTGAAAAATCGAGCAACTGCCGAACAATCTTTTGAACACGACGGACGCCATGTTCCATGGAGGTCCAATATTCCTCTTGACGTGCCGGGGAAAGGGTTCCCTTTCGAAGGTTGTAGAGACAATTGAGGATTCCTCCGAGAGGATTGTTGATTTCATGGGCCACCCCCGCCGCCAGTTGGCCGATTGAGGCCAGTTTTTCCGCATTGCGAATCTGTCGCTCCAGCTTCTTGGTCTCCGTCATGTCACGCGCGATGCCAAGCACTCCAAGGATCTCCCCGTCGGCCCCTTGAAGGGGAGAGACACTGACCATGACGGCACGCACTTCACCCAGCCGAGTTACGACTTCGACCTCGTACACCTGCTTGGCCCCGATATCCAGCGTACTCTTGAGACGTCGTCCCCGATGACGCCGGGATAGCAGTGAGAGATACGGCCGTCCGATCAAATCATCCTTGCGATAGCCCCAAGCATTAACCTTACTGTTGACATAGGTAAACTGCTGATCCAGATCGAGCGTATAGATGACATCGTTGGCATTCTCGAGCAAATTTTCCAAGTACTGCTTGGTCTCTTCGATCTCTCTTGTGCGTTCTCGAACGTTCAGTTCAAGATCTTCTCGGTATGATTGCAGTTGACGCTCGAGCTTTTTCCGATCAGTAATATCGCGAAGCTGCACCATCACCAGCAATTGTTCAGTCCCATCGACGCGAATCAAGTCCATTTCCACCGGGATCTCATGGCGATCGGCATGATACACCGTCATTTCCTGAGTGGTGACCTGCCGTTGCTCCGTACTGACATCACACAACCAGCCTGTAAAGACTCGGTGGTGCGCGTCCGGGATGATCTCGAGAACGTTCTTCCCGACGATCTCCGACTCGACATAGCCCAGTACCTGTTGTTCCCGTTCATTGACGGCCACGACGGCCCCCGTCACACTCACCATAAACACCGAATCAGCGACGAAGTCGAAGAGGGTCTTATAGCGGGCTTGTGATGCTGTCAGCTGCTGTGTACGCTCCGATACCGCCTGCTCAAGCCCGATCGTATACCGCTGAAGTTCCAGCTCTAACCGGCGCCGTTCCGTCACATCTCGGACGAACGCACGAGAGTGGACCAGTCCCCCTCGTGCTTGATCGAAGAGTGCCGTCGCATGAATTTCCACGTCGATCGGTCGGTGATCTTTCGCCAACAGCATCGTTTCGATTGCGGCCTGCCCCAAACAAGCAAGCTGCTCCAGAAAGTGGGACACCTGTGATTCCTGTCCGGTCGGAACGAGGTCCAAAAGCTTCATCCCCAACACTTCGTCATGGGTATATCCGAGTTTATCGAGACCGGTTTTATTGACATGGACCAGCCGACCATCTCGATCAAATTGACAGATCATTTCCGGTGCATGTTCGATCAAATCCCGATACTTCTCTTCCAACTGTCGAACCTCTGTCATCCGCTGTTCAATCTGCCCGAATGACCGTTGCAGATTGCTCGCCATTTGATTGAACGCTTGAGCCAATCGTTCAATTTCGTCACCAGTCTTGATCTCCAGTCTTTGCTCTAAGCGTCCACTCCCGATCTGCTGTACACCATCATGCAACATCTGGATGGGTCGAACGATTCGGCGAGCGACAATCACTCCTGTTACAGAGAGCACGAGTAACACCACCATGCCGAATGACAAGACCTTGACCATCAACTCCCCCAGTGGGGCAAAAGTCTCTGATGGATCTTGGCGAACTACCGTAATCCAGCGCTTCCCTCCGATACTGCCTGTTGCAAGCTGATCGGCAAATCGTACCGGTGCAAACCCGATCAGGGCGCGCCTGTTTCCGTGCGAGTCGTCAGCAGCCACTGCCCATCCTGGCTTCGGAGCCCCCAGCGTACTGATCAATTCAGAATCGATGGAGTGGGCTTCTGGCGGAAGCACAGGACAAATCACAACACCCCCGTCTGAGGTGAACAACATGGCATGGCCTGTCACGTCGAACGAACCCTCAGCAATGGATTGAAACAATGTGTCACGCCGAAGAAGAATCGTCACGGCGCCGACCACCACCCGATGTTGATCATCCAAAATTGGTGCAGCGACGATGACGACGTGAGTCCCAAACGCTGGATCGAAGGCGATTTCACCCACATAAGGATGCTGGCTGCCGCCTTTTACCACGGCCTGCCACCAGGCGGTCTTGGCGTAAGAATATTCGACCTGGGGAATCGAACTGACCACCAACGCTCCCTGTCCATCGGTCACCAAGATGCCGACATAGTCTGACTTTCGAATCTCGTGCCATCGAATCAAATAATTGGTGACAATCCGGTTAACGAAGAGTGGGAATTCGCTTCGCTTGTCTCGCTGTCTCCACCGCTGTTGCCAACCCTTGATGATGTCCGAAATGCTCTGGGCGTCTTTGCCCTCGTACGTTCGGTTAGCTTCCGAAACGGCGGTGCGAAGAAAGGGAGTGGTCGCGAGTTGTTGGGCCTCGTTCATGCCCCTCGTAACATGCATCTCGATCCGGCGGGCGGCCTCGACGGCCACTTCCTTGAAATTCGTCCCAGTCGACTCCTGCAGGGCGCGTCGTTCTTCGACATAAATGAGGGCAAGCATGAGGGTCAGCGGCAGGAGACCGACCATCACGATCGCCGCGATGGTCTTCTGCTGGAGACTGTGAGACCGGCTCCAGAGTGTCATAGCTATACCACAGAGACGTGGAAACTAGGCTTCCATTCGAGGAACGTTCCTGTTGGAGGTCGACGTTCGGAGTGCAGCCGACCCACCACGCACCGATCATAGGACGGGACAGACGGGCGATGCGCGACCCTCTATTCCAGCATCCCCCTCAGCTGCGTTTCAAGAGGCGACCCGACGCTCCTGGCCACAAGAGCAGGAGTGGGCTGGCCACGAAGACCGAGGAATAGGTGCCGAAAATCACGCCCCAGAGCAGGGCCAGTGAGAAATCGTGCAAAACTTCTCCTCCCGCCAACGTCAAGGGGATCAGTACCAGTACAACCGTCAAACTGGTGACGATGGTACGGCTCAAGACCTGATTGACGGCGGTGTTGATCGTTGCTTCTTCGCTTTCCCGACGGCGCGATTTTAAATTCTCCCTGATCCGATCGAAGACCACGACTGTGTCGGTTAATGAGTATCCAGCCAACGTCAAGAGTGCCGTCACGATCAAAAGCGTAAATTCTTTGTCCAGGAGATAGAACGCCCCGACCACAGCCAAGACATCATGAAACGTCGCCAGCGCGGCCGCAACGCCAAAACGCAGTTCGAATCGTGCCGCAATGTACAGAATAATGCCCACAAACGAGACGACGATCGCCACAAGCGCATCTTCCTGAAGCTTCTTCCCGATGGTTGGCCCAATCTCAGTGGTTGAGTCAACCACGAACTTGTTGTTCGGGAACTCCTTGGAGAAGATTCCCACCACACGTTCCGCTATCTTTTCTTCGATCGTCGTGGAAGCCTTGACCCGGACGAGAAGCTTGTTGTCCTGTCCAAATTCCTGCAGCTCCACATCACTCAAGCCGTTGGCCTCCAAGGCCTTCCGGGCCTCATCGATCCTGACTGATTGCTCGAACTTGAGCTGGACAGCTGTTCCCCCGGCAAAATCAATGCCCAGATTGGCGGAGCCCCGCGCAATCTGGACCAGGGCGATGAGCCCGAGCAAAGCCATCACGCCGGAAAAGAGAAACGCGAACGTGCGCTTGCCCATGAAGTCAATGTTGGTCTTCCCAAGAATCTCTAACATGCGCACTCCCTTTTGATAACCCTGAGCCTCTCCTTGAAGAGTCATCGCTGATGGCTTCATGGTTAGATGCTCAACGCCTCGACTTTTCGTCGATGATACAACAGATCAAAAATGACTTTTGTCCCGACCAATGCCGTGAAGAGATTGATGGCAATCCCCAGGCACAGCGTCACGGCAAATCCCTTGATCGGCCCAGTCCCAAAGAGAAACAGGGCGACTCCAGTGATCAGCGTCGTCACGTGTGAATCGATAATCGTCAAGAGCGCCTTGTCGTAACCAGCATCAATGGCAGATCGCACCGCCTTTCCGCCACGCAGCTCTTCACGAATCCGCTCAAAAATCAAGACGTTCGAATCGACACCCATTCCAATCGTCAGCACGATACCGGCAATTCCTGGCAGGGTCAACGTGGCGGTCACGGCGGACAGGGCCCCCATCAGGCACACCAAATTCAATACCAAGGCAAAGTCCGCGATCAGCCCCGACAGACGGTAGTACACAATCATGAAAATCACCACCATCGTCCCGGCGATGAGCGTAGCCCTGATCCCCTTATCGATAGAATCTTGGCCGAGGGACGGACCGACCGTAAGATCCTGCACGATCTTCAATGGTGCCGGGAGCGCACCGGCCCGGAGCACAATCGCCAAATCATTGGCCTCCTGCGTGGTAAAGGTCCCGGTAATCTGCGCACGTCCCCCTGAAATACGTTCCTGGATAACCGGCGCCGAGTAGATGGTGTTATCCAGAACGACGGCCATACGCTTCTTGACGTTCTCGCTCGTAATCCGTTCGAATTCCTGCCCCCCCTTGGAGTCAAACGTGATGGACACATACGCATCGTTGAATTGACCGATGGCAACACGTGCATCGCTCAGCACATCACCGGTCAACATGACCCGCTTCTTGACGACATAGGGCATGCGAAACTCGACACCCGTGTCCTTGTCGACCATTCGCTCGAATAAAATCTGGTCGCTCTCCGGCAGTTTGCCGGCAAACTGTTGGAGCACTTCGGCTTCTTTGTCTTTCGAAACACGCGCCGGGAGATCAAGGTGGAGGTCTTCGTCTAACATTTTGAATTCGAGCAGCGCCGTCTCCTTGATCAGATCCTTGGCACGTTTCGGATCCTTGACACCAGGCAGCTGCACGACGATTTGCTTCAACCCTTGGCGTTGAACGATCGGCTCCGCGACGCCAAACTGATCGATGCGGTTCCGGATGGTTTCCAACGCCTGATTGATGGCAGAATCCTTGATCCGCTTGATTTCCGGCGCACGAAGCTCCCACACCATGATAGTTCCAGACCCCGCCGACTCCTTCTCGATAAACATGGGAAAATCATCGATCAGTTTCTGGGCGGAGGCCTTCGTATCGGCATTCTGCAGCTGAATCACAATCTGCTCATGTCCGGTTCGCTTGACTGAATCGACCGCGAGTTTCTTTTCGGTCATGAGATCCTGCAGCGCGGTGACGGAACGGTCAACCGCGATCTCCACGGCGCGATCCTCGTCCACCTCCAGAACCATATGGATACCGCCCTGCAAATCCAGCCCCAACGTAATCCCTTTGTTCGGGAGAACTCCCTTCAGCCAACCCGGCAAGGCTTGATACACCGGCTGATAGGACGGGAGAAAGGCCACCACCGATACCAAGATGACCAGGGTTAATAACCAGAGCCGCCCACTTACCTTTTTCATGTCGTCCGTGACCCCTTATCCCGTGTGAACTACGCGTCTTTGTCCTTGTCTTCCTCTTCGCCACGCACGCGCGAAACATTCTCACGCTGCATTTTGATCTTGGTATTATCGGCAACCTGCAATGTCACCGTCTCTTTCCCGATGTTGGTGATGGTGCCCCAGATTCCTGACGTCGTGATCACTTTGTCGCCCTTCTTCAAGGCATCCAACAAGGCCTGCTGCTGCTTTTGCTTCTTCTGTTGTGGCCGAATCAGAAGAAAATAAAAAATGACAAAGATCAAGAGGAACGGGAGTAACGATAACATCCCGCTCGCCCCTCCACTGGCGGATGCCCCGCCTCCGCTCACCCCCTCAGCCCATGCAATCGATTCCATCAACATCGAGCCAATCCCCTTCTTCTATATGTGACCGTTCCCATGCAATTTTCCACACGGTTCTTCACACTCCGCTAGACCAGCCATTACCGCCTGTCGGGTGTGGTTCCGATAAAACGCGTCCCGAAATTCCGGAAACGTTCCCTCTCGCAAAGTTTCCCGTATTTGGCGCATCAATTCTGAAAAATACCATAAGTTATGAATCGTGTTGAGCCGAGCTCCCAGCATTTCCTTGACCATAAACAAGTGGTGCAAATAGGCCCGTGAGTATCGACGGCATACCGGACACGTGCAATCAGGCTCGATCGGTCGTTCATCCTCAGCATACCGTGCTTGTTTGATGACGACCCGACCGGTGGAGGTAAAGAGAGAGCCTGTTCGGCCATGACGCGAGGGGACGACGCAATCGAAGAGATCGATACCCCGGGCCACCCCTTCAAGCAGATCTTCCGGATGTCCGACCCCCATAAGATACCGAGGCTTGCTTTCCGGCAACTCCGGAACCGTCACATCGAGCATCGCATACATGTCGGGCTTACCTTCTCCGACCGACAACCCGCCGATCGCGTAGCCGTCGAATCCCAATCTCACGAGCTCCCTCGCCGAGGCGACCCGCAAGTCCGACTCCAATCCACCCTGGACGATGCCAAACAAGGCCTGGTCCGTTCGTCGCCGGCTTGCCTGACAGCGCTCCGCCCAGAGCTGAGTTCGGCGCACACTGTCCTGGATGATCACTCGACTAGCAGGCAACGCCACACATTGATCAAGCACCATGATGATATCGGCACCCAACGCCTCCTCGATTTCTATCGCCTTTTCTGGCGCCAGGAAGTGCGTCGACCCATCGATGTGCGATTGAAACGTGACGCCCTCGTCGGTAATCTCGCACAACTTCGCTAAACTAAAAATCTGAAATCCCCCGCTGTCGGTGAGGATCGCTCCCGGCCAGCCAGTGAAGGCATGAAGCCCCCCCATGTCAGCCACAATCTTATGACCAGGACGCAAGTACAGGTGATAGGCATTATTGAGGATAAGTCGAAACCCAAGACTCTGCAGATCCTCCGGTTCGAGTCCCTTGACGGGACCCAACGAGCCCACTGGCATGAAGGCCGGTGTTTCGACCTCTGCATGGCCAGTCGTGAGCAGGCCGACGCGGCCTTTGGAATGCCGATCGGAATGTTGAACTTGGTACTGCATCATCTTTTACGGGGTCTGATCCGCTACATGTGCTCCGGCGCTGAGATGCCGAGCACAGTGAGTCCATTTTGAAGAACCTGCTGGACCGCCCCCATCAAAACCAGTCGCGCCGCCGTCCGTTTGGATGTGAGCACTTCAGTAGGGGCCGACTCCTTGTTCTCTTGATCGAATTCGGGAGGCAACACACGGTGTTTGTTATAAAACGTATGGAGAAGCGCTGCCAATTGTTGAAGGTAGTACGTGACACGGTGCGGCTCAAACGCCAGGGCACTCGCCTGGATGACTTCAGGGAAAGAGGACAGCTTCTTGATCAACCCTAATTCATCGGGATCCATCAACACTGTCAGGTCCGTGCCCTCCGCAGATGGACGGGCAATCCCCCTGGCGGACGCGACACGCCACAGGCTGCAAATTCTCGCGTGGGCATATTGAACATAATACACTGGATTGTCGGCGGACCGTTGCTTCGCCAACTCCAGATCAAACTCCAAATGCGTATTGGAGTCGCGCATGAGAAAATAGAAATTCGCGGCGTCCGCTCCGACCTCATCCAGAACTTCCCGCATCGTGATGAATTCCCCGGTCCGCTTGGACATCTTCACTTCGACTCCATCCCGCAATAATTTCACCAACTGGACCAGCACGACATGGAGACGATCCTTTGGATGTCCATAGGCCTGCATGACGGCTTGCATGCGCGGGATATACCCATGGTGGTCGGCACCGAAGACATCGACCAGCAGATCATAGCCACGCCTCAGCTTGTCATGATGGTAGGCGATATCGGAGGCTAAATACGTATACTCCCCATCCTGCTTCTTGACGACACGGTCTTTTTCGTCACCATACATGGACGCCCGAAACCACCATGCACCATCCTGCTGGAACAGGAGGTCGCGGGCTTTCAATTCTTCCAGAGCCACCTCGATAGCTTTGGACTCTAGAAGCGACGTTTCGCTGAACCAGGATTGGATCTCGATCCCAAAGGACATAAGATCGTCACGGATGAGTCCCAGCAGTTTCTGATAGGCAAGGGATCGGCAGCGAGTCTCAAGATCGGCAGGAGTCAGTTGACCGGCGACGGGGTCGAGTTGCTCCTTGATTTGTTGTGCCACAGATGTGATGTACGAACCATGATAGCCATCCTCGGGAAACTCAACAGTGTGTCCTGACAACTCTTGGTAACGAGCATACACGGACGCGCCCAACAATTTCATCTGGCGGCCTGCGTCGTTTATATAGTACTCGCTGACGGCATCGTATCCGATCGCATCGAGTAGTCGGACGACTGCCTGCCCGACCGCCGCCCCCCTGCCATGGCCAACATGCAACGGCCCGGTCGGATTAGCGCTGACATATTCAACCAGCACACGACGGCCAGCTCCGACGGCGGTCCGGCCGTAACGAACCCCTTGCGACTCGATTTCACGAAGAACCTGCTGCCAGAGAGCCGGTTTAACCGTCAAATTCAAGAAACCGGGACGAACAATTTCAACACGATCAAACAACTGCTCCCGCTGAGGAATGTTTTCCACAATGATCTGGGCGATATCATGAGGGGCCTTGTGCTCAGATGAGGCTAATGACATGGCGACCGTGGAAGCGAGATCACCCCATTCTGGCCGTTTGGGCGCATCGAGACTCAACGTGGGCCAAGCCGTCGTCTTCAATTGCCCCTTTTGCCTCGCGCCATTGAGAGCACCAAGTAGGGCCGTTGTTACCTGCTCTTGCACGAATCCTTGAGACACAACTATTCCTCTAAGTCCTTACCAAAGAAAGGAAATTAGCTCATCAATCTATCACATGGAATTAGACAGAGACAAGGCGGTTCACGTGGAATAACGAGGGTTTGCACTACTCGCCATCCGTATCGCAAGTCCCGATGTTATCAGAATCTTTTCAATCGGCACTTGAAGACAGGGCTTCCCCTCACACTTTTTAACAGTAGCCCATGACTCACAGATACAGGGCGATCCTCGAAGGATCGTGACATGATGACCACGAGGTGCCCAGCGATGGTGGTCCGTAGGGCCAAATATTGCGATGGTCCGCACACCCAATAGAGCCGCTAAATGGGTCACACCCGAATCATGACCTATATATATAGCAACCCGTCCAAACACTCCTGCCAACTGAGACAAATCAAGGTCTCTGAGCACAAGAGGTCGGCGACTCATAAAGTGCAGTGCCTGCCCTACGGCATCCCGATCAGCTGGTCCCTCCAAAATGAGGGGATATATCCCCTCCTGCCACAACCATTCAATCAGCGAGGCCATTCTTCTGGGTTCAAGGCACTTGTGAACGCTTCCACTCCCCGGATGCACAAGAGCCAGCGATTGCTCGTGAGGGATTCTCAGCGCGTCAAGATAGTCCTTCCCCCGCGCCAAGAGATGCAGGGGAACCTGTACCGGTCTCTCCGATAAACTATCTCTGGTCGGTTCCCCCAACGTCTCAAGAAAGCGGTCGCTCTGATGCCTTGCACGTAACCCCCTGGAAAATGGCGACTGAATCTGAACGCTCGCGACACCAAATTCCTGGAAGAAGGAACCAAGCACGCCTTCTTTATCTTCCATCCAAACCACAGCTCGATCACAGCGATTCACACAGGAATATAATTCCTTGGAAATAGATGAAGTCCCTGAGAAGAGCTCCAGACATGCTTGCCCTTCTAAGGGGAGCCAATAGCTGATCACTCCACATTCCCATAGGAGTCGGCTCACGGTGGCAGCAGCTATAAGCACAATCTCATGCCGTGGAAACCTCAGACTGAGACACCTTATCGCTGGGACAGCCAGCAGGATATCCCCAAGTGCACCCGGATGAATGATAAGGATGGTACGCTTCACCTGTCAGACCAAAACACTACGACCCAATCCCCAGACCAGGATCACACACTGATCGAGCCTGTTCCAAATCGGATGGTGTATTGATGTTGAACATGGAACGACCATCATGGTCGATGTGCCTGATCTCTGTTTCAGGCACCACACATACGCGAAGGGATGGATGACCGACCATACTGTGAATCTTCCGATTATGGAGAGTCATCATTTCCTCAATAACTGGAAGGCAGTTTCGGCTATAGACCGCATGGGTTGGCTGAAGACGAGTCGCCCACCGACTGATGACAATATCGGCTGTATCTTTCAGTTGAACGATATGCCGTATTACGCGCGAGTTGAGAAATGGCATATCACAGGCCACAACGAAGATATGTTGGGTCTTGGCCAGCCGAAGCCCTGTATACAATCCGCCAAGGCTCCCACAGTCCGGAATAAGATCACGGACCACCGACACGTCCGCTTGTAGGGGCGGACTATCTTGAGCGATGACGATACATACCTGCTCAAATAATTCACGGAGAACCGCGCAGCTCCGCTCAAAGAGAGTCTGCTGACCGACACGGATGAATCGCTTGTCTTCCCCCATCCTCCTACTTTTTCCGCCAGCCAGCAGCACACCCGTCACATCGGTGATCATAAGCCCACAACCTGTCTTAAAAAAAAGAGGGGGCAGGTTTCCCCACCCCCTCCGTCTTCTTGCTGCGCTGAAGCGAGTCGCTATGAAACGCTACAGCGTCTTCCCCTTTTTCCTGTTTGCGCGACGGGTCAGAACCCAACCCTCCAGCAGCACCACGCCGACAGCGATGACAACCGGATAGATGTATGTTTCCTGAGGAACAGGCGGATTCATAAAGGTGTAGTAAAATGCAGAGACAGCCATCTTTCGTCCTGCATCTCCATTATGACCGTCCCAGGCAAAGAAGACGGTAGGAATATATTGTCCTACCTCAAAAAATGTGTCTTCGTCATAATCCTGGTCCTTCTTATTTCCTACAGGCCGTTGAATCATCACATACCAGCGCCCATTCTTCCATTCGCTCTTTACGAGCTTCATGGCCTCTTCATAATTATCGCGTTCCTCAAAATCCTTATCCCAGCCTGTACCTTTGAATGCCCGAAGGGAACCGTCAGCTTCCCACTTGACGATATCAACAGGGAATTGGTCGTTGGTACCAAATAGATAGCGAGGCTTAATCGGAGCTGGCAACTCTTTCCATTTCACCGCCGTCTCAATAGCAATTGCATCGTTGTAGACGGTGTAATTATTTTGCCTCGCTGCAATTGACCCCTCCTCGCCGGTCTTGGGATCCTGTTCTTTAACATCGATATTCACCTGAGTGGGTGCCCACGGAAGCTTGCCTTCAGCTACGCTCTTCGTTCGGTCATCCCATTCAAGAAGATAGACAATATACTTATCATTGTAGAGTGACCGAACCCAGATATCGTCGATGCGATTCACAAAGTTTCTTGGCTTATGGGTGATCTGTCCTCCCATGGCCACAAGTCGTTTTGGAGCCTTTTGCCAGGCCTCATGTTCAATATCAGCCGGGATTTCCCCCTCAACGAGATCTGAGGGGATAACGAAGTTGATTTTAGGCTTATCGGTTAATGGATCAATGGGCAGTGGATTGCCTAGTGCATCTCTTTCACAGAGCGAACTGACAAAGTTGGCGATATCCCACCGTTCATCGACAGTCGTGTTATCTGCAAAAGATGGCATCGGTGTGCCATTTACACCCGTAGAAAAAGTACGGAAGATGTTAGCAACATTGTACGGATCTTGACGACTCCCCCTGAAGTTCCAGCACTTATGCCAATTGGCCGGTTGGATCGAGAAACCCCAGTCATCCTTTAAATTGAAGGCGTTTCCATCGCCACGTCCTTCCATTCCATGACATTCGACACACTTTTTCTCTACGATCAACTCGCCACCCCGCTTCTTACTTTCGTCAGTGGCTGGTTTAGGCTTAAGGTCCGCTAGTTGTAAAATCGTCTGTGTTTCTGACTGCTTGTCAGTAAACTTTCGGTCTTTGACGAGTTGGGTCGTAACAAAAGAGAGGACTTGCAGGCGCTGTTCTTCACTCAGGATACCTTCCCACGAAGGCATCGCAGAACCGGGGAGCCCGTGCGTTAACGTTTCGAATAGATCGTTTTGTCCAGGAATGGGCTTTTTGGCATCGAATAGTGGAAGTTCACCGCTTGCAGTATGGCGAATCTTGAAGGTGCCTTGATTGAAATTCCGTGGCCGAGGCCAGAGGCGATCGGCTCCAGGTCCATCACCAGCTCCATCCACTCCATGGCACCACACGCACTTGGTGAAATAGACTCGCTTCCCAGCTTCAATCATTTCTGCCGACGGTTCAGGGGCAAGATCACCTTTCTTAAAGCCCTCGGGAAGCCCTTGAGCAGAAACTGACGAATACCCTGCACTCGATACTAGAACCACTCCGAAGGCAGCAGCCGCGATGATCCCGGCCTTCTGAGTTATACTGTCCATCATGGTTGGCCTCATAATCTTCATTATGTCTGGTTTGGCATTCCTAAGAAATATGGCAACTAATCCCAGGTTCGCGGATAGTAACCGGTGTGCCAATATTCAAACAAAACAACTTTCCAAATTTCATCCACCGTCAGATGTTGTTCCCAGGGTGGCATAACTGATGCCCAAGGGAAGCCTTCGTTGGGCAACCCAATTCCACCCTTCGAAACACGCCAAAAGATAAATGTTTCTTGTAGCTGTGCGATTGTTCCAGGATCCGTAAAATTTGCGGGAATTGGATTGAAGGCAAAGGCGTGGAGTCCTCGACCATTCAAATTATCGCCATGGCAGAAATGACAGTTCTGAAAGAATATCTCACCACCCTCTCGCACATACTTCAGGTAGCCCTGATTCTTATCATCCCACGGGTTGGCATTGGGCTTCATCAAACGCCCCATACCCTGCTCAACAATATTGGCATTAGAGAACTCTTGATCATACTTCCCTTCCGGATTGACACGATAGGGATTCTGAGAGGTCTGTAATGTATAGGTTTTACCGTGGACCTTAGTGCTCGCAGGTGGTGCTGGATGCACAGTTCGTAACTCGATTGGTTCCTCCGACTTTGGCATCATGGCATTAAATGAAAACCCGCCGATGAGGATCGGTAAGAGCACAAGATAGAGGTATCGCAAAAGCCTGTTCCCACCTGTCTGAGCATCCAGAACGTTCATGATGGGTTGCTTAAATTTCTGCCAGTCCTCTTCACTGGCAGAGACCCACATGAACACCGCAACGAGCGACACAGTGCCATACATAGCCCGCACACTGAATGGGATAGGCGGGTACATACGGTATTTCAGATAGAGCAGGAAAAATACCCAGAAACCAATACCCTGCCAAAACCGCGGGATAGCCATACCCATGGCATTCATCATATAGCTCAATCCCGTAAAGCCGATCACATAGCATGCTACTTCGAGCAGCATCTGAATCGGCATGTAGCCTTCCACCAACCGTATCGTGGTTGAAGGGACGACATCAAAAACCATTCCGCCCAGAAGGAGAAGTCCAGCCACTCCGATCAGGGCACCGAGCGACATCAAGGCTTTCATCGGTAAACTCCCTTTACTCTCCGCATGACAGGCAACCGGTCGCGATTAAATTTTAGGCGGCGGCGCTCCCGTTTTCACCTGTGACAAATAATCGACAATCTTCTTCAAGGCACCAGCGCTGAGTTTTTGTCCGAAAACTTTTGGCATCGTGTTATCAGGAAACGGCTTCACCACAAAGGCACTGGGATCGACGATCGACTCCATAATGTATTCGGTTGGAGACTTTGCTGTACCTTTGTAGGTTGGATCCTTGATGCGCTGCGCAGCTGTTGTCCCTTCTTCGAGTTTTGGACCAATGGTTCCCATCGCGCCAGGAATCCCTGGAATTGTATGGCACGAAACGCATTGAGCCTTCGCAAAAATCTGGTCAATCGGCTCTGATCCATCGGCCATCAGGGATGTGGCTCCCGCAGGCTTTTCATCAGCCTGTTTAGGACGATCTGCTTCTGGAATAAACTTCTCGTACGACTTTATGATCTCTTCAAACGACGGAGCATCTATCCCTTCGCGCAAATACATCCAGGTATCCACAGCCGCAAGCTCTGGAAGACTGAGGGAGATAGGCGGCTTATGAATAGCGGGCATTGGACTCTGCTTGTCATTCGTTCCCTTAACCCCATACCCAGCGACAACATAGCAGCTAGGGCATGCGTGCGATTCCGCAATATACTCTTGGGCACTTTCTGCAGTTCCTGAGCCTGGGAAGGCCTCTTTCGCCTCATATTCCCGCTTGGAAGGATTCCCCATGGAATACTTGGGATCCTCTAATCGCTCTTTCCCTCGCCCAGGGAGCCCCGCTAAATTTGGTGCTCGTTCGCCCAACATGCCGGCATGAAATGCATGGCAGAGTGGACATTGGCCCTTGCCGATTGCGCCTTGTTCTTTATTCTTCCCAACACCGCCGAAGATAATCTTTTCGCCTTCATCGGCTAGCTGTTGCGGGGTCATTGAATCCCACGTTTTCTTTTCCTCTACCGGCGGGAAACCACCCTCGACTTGAGGAAGCCAGTTTCCATAGCCGGATAGAAACGCAGCGACAAAGAACATCAGCCCCCCAATCTTTAGAAGAGCACTGAGATTGGTGAAGTACAGAGCCATCACGAAGGTGGTTACCGTGATCATGACGAGCGAGACCGGTAACAGCCGATTCTCACCATAAAAATTGTTCTTGTAGTTCGCGATGGCCATAAACAGCAAAAACGTTGCCACAATACCGATGAACGTCTTGAAAACCGCGCGTTTCTTTGCTGCAGGCTCGCTGATGGACACCTGAAAATAAACCAATAGTCCGGCTAGGATGGCTAGAGCCATCCAGCCCATAGAGAGTGCCTCTGCAATCATGTTACTCAAGGTCTTGACCTCCTACAGCTAGAACATGGGGGATGAGCCCCCACTGTTGAGCTGGCTAGCAACAACCAACGTCGATTAATGACTGGCAGCCGGCTGCGGGACACCGCCAGGGATTCCAGCCTTGGATTCAACCGGAACCTTCTTCGCACCCAAGCTGCCAAGCCAGAAGACAAATAGGATCGTGATCCAGAAAAACAAAACATTGAATGAAATCATGTTGGCCGCAAACCCCACCGTATGAGTATAAGCCCATGGTGAGTTATCTCTCATGATCTCATTGACGTGCCAGAAGAGCCTGACTGACGAGCGAATATAACCCATCAATCCCATCATCCAAGTGAAAGCTGTCGCCAACATAATAAGCGCGTACTGAGACCGGGCTGAAATTTTTCCCCACTCAATCGGTCCTAACTGCTTGGCCCCCTTCATCATGACGCTATTGAGGGCAAACATGAAGAAGAGACATGATAAGGTTGTCGCGACCTGAGGAACAGACAAACCAACGCGGACGTTTGCGGGAATGTAGTACCCATATACGGCTAGGAAAATAATATTGAAGTAGGCGCAGGCGAAAAATATACCCATGAAGATATTACCGAATTTCGCCCACGATACGGTTGAAACCTTGTTCCCCCTCATGTACCAGACGAAACTCAATACCGTGGTGGTAATAATGACATTGATCCCACCGTTTTTCGCCGACATGACTCCATAATTTCCCAGAACAGGATGCTGCTGGCCTCCCATGGCCTTCAATTCAGCTGGAGTCATGACCATGGTGTGAGGGGTAATAAAAACCATGTATCCGCAGGCAAGGATGAAAACAAGGTACTTAATGTAGCGTTGGTACTTTTCTGCACCACGCATGCGACCCATTGCCTGCCAGAGATAATAGTTAGTGCTCAGGAACAAAATCCCAATCATCGTAGCCTGAATGATAAACAGCCAGGCAAGCAGACCGCCCATCAGCGTGATGCCCATCTGCTGACGATAGGCATACACTTCTCGCATGAGCCAATATCCCGCAAATGGTAGAGGGATCAAGAATGCCACACCAAGCGCCATGGCGATGTAGCCCATCCAATCATAATGAGCTCGATCCTCCTCGGTCTTGGATGCCAAAAATTTATAGGCGGCATAGGCAGCAACAACGCCACCGCCGAAGGCCATATTGCCAAGGATGCGATGCAGATTGAGAGGGTTCCATAGGGCTGTATGGATCACGTGCCAGATGTTTCCAAGATACCGACCCTGCTCATCGACGCCGGCAGGCGACATCATAAAACCAATCCAGGAGTTCGCCAGGAACATCAGCAATGTGCCGATGATATTCAAGATCACCGACATACTCAGATGAATCCACTTCAGAAACCCCTCTTTCATCTTGTCCCAGCCGTAATAGTAGATGTAGAGAGTCCCGCTCTCAGCCACAAACATCAATGCATAGATGTGCATAACAGGACGGAAAATACCTGACAGATAAGAGAAAAATGCTGGATACAAGGTCAGAAAGGTAAAGATGAGAATGCCACCAAGGATAGCGGTGAGAGAGTATGCCGTCAGGCTGATCTTAATAAAGTCATAGGCCAGCTGATCATAGCGCTTGGCGAGCGCCTTATCCTTCGTCACGACACCCATGAACTCGATGATCATGCAGAAGATCGGCACAGCCAATACGAAGCTGCCATAATAAAGATGCTGCTGGTTGGCAAACCAGAGCAATACACGGCTTTCAAAGTTGTATCGTGGGTAGTCCCTGGGACCATCCACCGTTTTAGGGGCTGGAGCACCGACGACAATGCCCTCGGTCTTGTAATAGACATC
Source organism: Nitrospira sp. Ga0074138 (assembly GCA_001464735.1). Lineage (GTDB taxonomy): Bacteria > Nitrospirota > Nitrospiria > Nitrospirales > Nitrospiraceae > Nitrospira_D. Next base: position 66,366 of record LNDU01000055.1, on the reverse strand, counting down.
TCGACCCTTTTCAACCTTGTCCCCATCCTTCTTAGCCGCATCGCCAGCAGGAGCCTCTTCACCGATTGCCAGTGAAGGTAAAGCTACGACGATCGGAAGCAGAAGGAGGCTAACCATCATGCAGAGCGCCATAATCGAAAAGACGCGCTTGCCGGCTAAAAGGCCCATGGAATACCTCCTTGATACGCTTACGTTAAAATTCACAAATTACTGATAATGTCCGACCACACCCTTTTAGAGATTTAGTTCCGGAAGAGGTACCAAAAATCCAACCCCTGCATATCCATAAGATAGTGATCGACAAAAACAAAGTAACCGACTGAGATAATAAGAGAGACAATCACTGCGACAACAGGATTATTCAGCGCACTCATTTCTTTCTTCTCCTCTGCCGACTAAGCCCAGCCATTGTTTAACCTGCACTGACAAGCCCCTGACAACTACACAAGACCTTCAACTCAACAGGGGCACTGGATACCGGCAAACCAGTAGAAAAACCATAATCCAACAGCACAGGTAATGTAGAAAATCATCTTCCCGATTTTTACTTTAATTTCGCTGTCAGGGGCCGCCGTTGCCATTGTTACCGTACTCCCGATTAAGATAGTTTTTTGATGGTAAATCAGAGTTGGCGCATTACTTGACAGGCACAAGACCCTGTGTTATCAAAATTTCGCCGCTTGTACGCAAAAAAACAGGAGAAACCGTGACGAAAAACTCAAAAGTGTTTGACATTATAGTTTTGGTCGGAATGGTTGTCAATATCATTTTGGCCGTGTTTTTGATCCTTTACTACTTTGACTTTCTGTAACCTCATCCTGATTTTTCTTTTCTTCCTCCTTCATTCCTACCTTAGAAATCGCGCAGCGAAATCCGATCGTTTCATCTCGAAAGTCCGGCATCATCTTGCTTCGACTGGTAATTCGAACATCACCTCCGGTCGTCGTATAACCTCCACCCCGAAGCACCCGATAGGTGCCGTACTCAGGACTCGGTGGGTTCTGTTCAGGCGAGCGCTTATAGTAGGTTTCATCGTACCAATCGTCCACCCACTCAATGGCGTTCCCCGCGCCATCCTTCACTCCGTAGGGACTCGTATCAGCTTGAAAGCTCCCCACCGGCGCAGATACCTCATACCCATCCTGCACTCTAGCCCAATTAGCACCATTGGCCTGCTCTTTGGTCCCCCATGGCCAGAGCCTTCCGTCACCGCCTCGCATCGCCTTTTCCCATTCCGCTTCCGTCGGAAGTCGCTTCCCCTTCCAGCGGCAATACTCCATGGCATCATCCCATGAGACGTAGACGACAGGCTGATTGGTTCCCTTCACCCTTCCACCGCTCTTGGCGTAACGCGCAGGCAACCCGGGCTTCCGATGGCCGGTCGCCAGGATGAACTGCTGATAGTGATGATTCGTCACTTCGTACCGATCAATAGAAAACGCATCCAAGTGGATGGTTCGCTGCGGCCGCTCATCGAACCCCCCATTCTCGGTGCCACGAACGAACGGCCCCGCCGGAATCGTCACCATCTCATCTGCAATGGGCTCTTCTCCAGGAACGCTCTCCGATGCTGGTTCGACTTCAGCACTGTCTCCAGGCATCGGTGCTTCATACGGAGTCGAAACTGTACCTCGCATAATGGCGACGATTGGCATGGCAGCACATGCCAGTACCACGAGCAGAAAGACGAATTTGAATTTTGACTCCAGCATGCCGGCCTAAGACTCAGGAGCCCCTCCTACTTGATCGAGGTCGCTCGCGCAGCGAATGCCAATCGTGACATCCGTCCGCCAATGTTTCGCGGCAAACCGTTTTGACAGCCTCGCATGATGTTCTGTTTCTCGCCATGAGCCTCCACGCACGACTTTGAGATCGGCGTTCTCCGGTCCCTTTGGATCACGAAATGGTGACTTTTTATAGTAGTGTTCGTCATAAGAATCCTCAACCCATTCAGCGACATTGCCTGTCATGTCATAGAGACCATAGGGACTTCGCCCTCCGTCAAATGACCCAGGCGGAGCGAGGTATTTATACCCGTCCTCGCTCCCGTCGACATTGGCGGCGTTCGCAGCAAACTTCTCCCCCCACGGATATTTTCGTTTGCTCTCGCCACGCCCGGCCTTCTCCCACTCAGCTTCCGTGGGCAATCGCTTGCCGGCCCACTTGCAGTAGGCTACCGCGTCGTCCCACGAGACGCTCATCACCGCAAACTCCGGTTTCAAAACCTTCGACTGATCATCGTCGAATACCTCGATCCTCGGCATCGCTCGCTTAGTCATCTTCACGAACCGCGTATATTCTTCTTGCGTGACTTCTTTTCGGTCGAGGTAGAATCCCTTCAGGTAGACCTGATGCTCCGGCGCCTCGTCCGGATCACCATCATGACTCCCCATCGTAAACGGACCTTCCGGAATTTGAACCATCTCCCGGCCTTCATCTCCTATTTTCGTCTTATACATCGAGAAATCCTGAGCCGGCAGACTGCTCGCCGTCGGTCGAGCTTCCGACTTCACCGATGCCGCAAGCTGTTTCATCTGTTTCGCCTTATAGGACTCATAGGCCAACAGACCGATCATGAGAAAGAATGATACAAACACAAAGATGATGGACCCGACTAAGACACCCTTATTTTCCACGAGCACCTCTTTAATCGAACGTACCTACCGATAGGACGGCGACGTTTCAGCTTGTTCCGATGCCGCCTTCTTCGCGGCACGGACGTCGAGCAACATTGAAATCTGGACACCGAGAAACCCACCCATCGCAGCTCCAGCACCGGCGCCAACCCAAATCCGCTCGACACCGGCCATCACCCAGGCTAAAACACCACCAGACACAGTCCCGACCAGGATACTAACAAGAAATCTACGCCCACCCAGAAAGCCGATCACCGCACCAAGGACAATTCCAATAGCGATGGCGACTGGCATCAGCCCGCCACCCATGGTCATACCGATCAGAGTCCCGACGGTACCCATCACGACTATCCCGAGCGCAATATCAAACACCTTACATTTCGCCATCATTGGTCCCTCATAGACCGACAGGCAGACGGCTACTTAGCCGGAGCGGCAATCAGCGGGCCAAAATCGATTTCAACTCCAGGCGCCGCGATGATGGAGATTCCCCATGCCTTCTCCGCCGGCTCATGTTTATGAATGCGTTTGAAATCCTCGTAGACATTCACCCGCTCCTCAAACCATTGCCCGATCTCCTTCGTCCCAGTCTGGACGACGATCTCGGAGCCACTAAACATGCCCCCTTCCGTCACGGTGCCGTCCGGCTTCGACTCGCTCCATACATATTTCGTGAACACCGGGATAAAGAGAAGATCTGTATCGAGTGACGCATAAACTGCGGCCAACGGCTCAGTTCCAGTCGTTGCCTTATTGAGACGCCACCGCCAGGTCAAAATTGGATAGGCCTTGGGATCCCAATCTATTTTCTTTTTCTTGATTCGCTGCCCTGCATCTTTGGCCGACAGAAAGTTCGCGTCGTTCTCCGATCGCACTTTATAGGCGTCACGGCCTTTCGATTGACTCCGCTGATTTTCGTGATCCCACAGAGAAGGGAACCCGTCTGCTTCCTTTGCTTGGAAATCTTCCAGTACAAGAACCTGCCCGTGGGCACCGCCAGGAGCCTGCCACGTCAACACACCCATTAGGAGACCGAGAACAACGGTTGCACACTTCGACCCACGGCGCTCCATAGACTCCCTTCCCTTTCTATGTTTCCTGCGAGGGAACCGGTGACAACAAGGGCACCTGTTCCTCCTGGAATTCCTCACCCATCACCGGCCGCTGCCCCCGCTCACACATCCAGAACAACACAAGTACAGCGGCCCAGAAGACCACCATGTTCAGCGTCACCATTTTTGTGGCGTATTGAAGGTCTGGGGTGAAGGCCCAGGGCGAGACATCTGCCATCAACTCACTAACATGCCAGGACAGTCGCCCCGATGAACGAATGTACCCCATCAAGCCCATCACCCAGCTGAAGGACGCTGCCAATCCAAACAATCCCACCATGCCGCGCAGCGGAATTTTCCCCCACTGAATCGGGCCATGGACCACCGCTCCTCTAAGCATGAGGCGGTTCATCACCACACCGAGTACGATCACCGTGAACGTCGTGAAGGCCTGGGGTGCAGACAGGCCGACGCGAACCTTCGCAGGCAAGTAAAACCCATAGATCGATAGCCAGATGATATTCAGCGCCCCAACGACGTATAACACCGTGAGGAGCGTATTCCCGGTCTTGACCCAGGAAATGGTCATCGTGCGATTCGCCCGACGATAGTACAAAAAGCTCAAGGCCGTGACGAGAATCAGGATATTCACTGCTCCGTTCTTGGCCGACATCACTCCATAGTTGCCAATCACGGGATGTTGAGCACCGCCCATCGCCTTGACTTCACTGGCAGACGTGAGCAGCGTGTGAGGCGTCAGCCAGACGAAGAGCGCCAGCATCAACACCCCCAGTAAAAATTGATAATAGGGCTGATAGCGCTCACCACCTTTGATCCGCGCCATGCTCTGCCATAGATAGTAGTTAATCCCCAAAAACAGGACACCAATCAAGAGTGCCTGAACCACAAACAGCCAGGTGAGCAAGCCACCCATCATGGTGACACCCATGGTCTGGCGAAACACGAACACCGACTTCATCAGCCAGTAGCCGGCAAACGGCATGGGAATCAGTGCGAACACTGTCACAAACAGAAAGATATAGCCGACCCAATCGAAATAGGCCCGCTCCTCATCCGTCTTACTGGTGAAAAACCGATAACAGGCATAGGCCAACACCACCGCTCCACCGGACATGATGTCCGCAAGAAAGCGATGGACGTTCAGCGGGTTCCACAGGGCAGAGTGCAGCAGATGCCAGGCATTACCCAGGAAGCGTCCCTGGGCATCCACACCGGCGGGGGACATCATGAAGGCCGACCAGGCATTCGCCATCATCAACAACGCAGTTCCCACAATATTCGTCAGAATCCCGATCGCGGCGTGAATCCACTTCATGCCCCGGTCCGTCATCCGGTTCCACCCGTAGTAATAGATCACCAGCAGCAGGGCTTCTCCGAAAAACACGGCGGCATAGACCGGCATGAATCCTTTAAACGTCCCACCCATATACTTCATGAAACTGGGGTAGAGCGTGATGAACAAGGTGAGCATCAGGCTCCCGATAAGCGCTGTCACCGACATGGCCAACACCGCCACCTTGGCGAGATCTCGTGCCAATCCGTCATAGCGCAGCGCCAAGGCTGGTTTTGGGGTGATCAATCCAAGAAATTCGAGCAACGCACAAAACAAGGGCAGCGCAAGGACAAATCCACCGAAATAGGTATGTTGCTGTGTGATGAACCACACCACCAACCGACTGTCTAACGAACCAATTCGTGGATAGCTGGTGTCCTGCGGAGCGGGGGCCGGCGGGCCTTGAGGGATCCCCTCTGTGCCAAAATACAGATCCGTCGAAGACTCCGCGAATGACAGATCGGGCCCATTCCACACAGACCCAATGACGAGCGCAACCATCGCAATGCCAATCGCCACTGCAATCGAGGAACGTCTTATCATCATGAATCCTCGGCCCATATCGCTACCCCTTCGTTCCGGTCTTGCCAAGCGCCAAGCTCCCAGCCGCACCGTCAGCACTAATCGACTTTCCAAGAATTCCCATCATGAACGGGCACCGTAACATGCCAGGCGACAGTTGCGGCGCCTGCTCATCTTCAACATGGCGACGATCACCGAGATAATACCCATACACCGCCATCATCGCCGTGACCAGCGCACCCATCAGGGCTGCCGAGCCCAACGTCACCGTCGGCTGTCTCACCACAAACAAGAGCAGTCCCATCGTCACCAGATAATAGGTCGAGGCAAAGGCCATCCCAGGCCACCACCAATATTTCAGTAATTCGCCTGGTGCCGTCTGGCGGAGCGAGTGTAGCCATGAACTGGCGGGATAGAGTCCACCAAAATACGCACAGAGTGCAAGGCCTCCCCCGAGGAGCGTCACGGTCACCAGTTGTGCCAAGGCAGCGCCTTGCTCATTCGCAACGGCCAGCCCTGACAACGATGTCAGCGCACCAATACCCAGTCCTACGAGAGCCCACGGTCCTAATTGCCATGCCCGGCGTTGCACCAGCACACGCAGCTGCTCCCCATCCGGGAATGTCAAAAATGGATGCCCCAGCACTGATAACTTGCGTACATGACCGATCTCAAACGCATCCCGCGCGACAGATGTGCAGGAGATGATGATCGCCATCATAGCCGGCCCATCGGGATGCTGGAGATAACTGTAGTGCATGATCCATAACAGGGTGAGCACCAACAGGGAGAGTTGAATGCCATACACGGCTCCGATCCAGCCACCCAGCCAGCTAAGAAGCTTCAGACCATCCTGTCGGACAATCGTAGACCAGGATGCGGCACGCCCCACCCGATAGCACAAGAGCGCAGTCACCATTGCGACGAGACCGCTGACCGCCAGCAAAGCCAAGGGCTCAGTGATCGGCACAAGATGTTTCGCCAGCCGATACACCCCGAAGGCGATCAGCCCAGGCACAAACATGACGATTCGCTTTGTCCGACGGACAGCATCTTCCGTCACCGCCAGACTCAAGCTCGGAATCACGCGCAAGGCCATTCGATGCAACATAATCTTCAGAACTGAGCCAGCAGGACTGAGGACCGAGCCAGGAGAGTCGATCGTTTCATTTCTCCCATCCTTCGCAGCACTCAGTCCTCAGCACTCATGACTATTTGGAAGCGGCCATCCCAAAATACTTCGCTTTGATCTCTTCCATCAGCGACACGGTGATACGAGACAACCCACGGTCGGCCGCAGTACGCTCAAGTTCAATCCGTGCCATGGCGCGAACCGGTGCCGGCACTCGATCCAACCGCCGTTCCGCCTCTGGGTCCCATTCGATCCGCTCCCCAGTGCGGGGACGGAGCAGCGTCTCATAGGTGACCACCCGCTCGCCTCGCCGACGAATATCCTGCTCCACTTCTTCTCGAACCAGCCCAGCCACATACGGTGGCATGCGATCCAATCGATGCAAAGCCTCATCAGTCCAGAGCAACCGATCAACGAGGCCGTGGGGTTGTTCCTCTGGCACATCGACACCGACTTTCAGCCCACAGCCACGGCATTCCGAACGGATAAACCATAACAGCGGACCGGTCTCCCCACCTCGCTCCTCAATCCCCTCCGTATGCATCCATCGGCCACAGCCACACGTTAGCATCACCGAACTCCAGGACTGAGCAATGAGGACTGAGGACTGAGTGAATGTCCCAGCGATGCCTTTTCCAAAAATCCTCTACCCTCAGCACTCATGCGTTATCCAATCTTCCCGGGATACAGGATGTACAACATCGTGTAGGTAAAGCTGCCCGTGACGAACAGAACACAGTAAATGACCATCGTAAATCGGCCAAGCGCGCGATGCCGCCGCGCGCCATCGGGCCAAATCCGTTGAATCGTCATCTCGATCGCAAACACAAAAGCCACGATGGCGAGAAAGACCACATACACTTCCAGCTTCCGCATCGAAAACCCTGCTGTGGCGACACGCGAGAAAAACAGCCCAAGCACGACCACGGCAATTCCGCCAAAGATGAGACCGATCTTCTTCCACGTCGTGAGCAGCCGTGATTCCCGTAAGGATCGGACTCCGTCGAGGAACTGCTGAGAACGAAACCCCAACACGATCATATACACCGCCATGATCAGCCCAATCATGACGAGAATGATATGGAGCGTCAGGACGGGGATGAAGACATAATCATAAAGCGACTGCGAGCCTCCAAACCCTTCCTTACCTTCAAACGCCAGGACCCCCAGCTGCCGGAACAGATAATAAGCGATAAAGAAGCTGAGCATGGCAATCATGCCGCCCAACATCAACCAATGGTGCGCATCGGCCCTTCGCCGACGAGCCTGGAGCCATCCCATGATGAACAGCCCGGTGAAGAGCGTCGCCATCAGCTGACTGAGGTCCGCACCCGTCGTCGCATGCGTTCCAAAGAAGCCTGGTTCCCGTAACCAATCCAGCATTAGACCCTGCCCCTATTTCCTCGTTTCTCACACCTACGCGAACTCTCTCGCGTTCGATACCACATAGGCTTTCTACGGCTTCGTGCCTTGCACCACTGCCGTCTTCTCCAACTCCACAACAGAGACAAACCCGGCGGCCTGGAGCCATTGTATGGCCTCGCCGGCCCGATAGCAGCTGCCCTGCTGAGTGTTGACAAGGATATGGACCGCGAACGCGGTCGTCCACGCTGGACCAGTGCCAGCTTCATCGAGAAATCGATCTTTAATTACCAACCGCCCGCCCGGCGCCAGCGATCGGAAGCCCTTTTTGACCAGATCTTGATTCATCTGAAACGTTTGATAGTGCAAGATATCGGACATCAAGACCACATCATACGGTCCCCCAAGTTGGTCTCTATTGAAATCACCGGGATGCAAAGCGACTCGTGATTCCAACCCGGCGTCCTTGACCGTTTTTTCCGCCAACGTCAACGTCGCCGGGAGATCAAAGACCGTCGCGTGTAGTTCCGGATACACCTGGCAAAACGCAATGGCGTTGGTCCCAGCGCCACCACCAAGATCTAGCAGCCGCTCGCGGCCACCCAGCTTCAGTCGCTTGGCCAAATCAGGACCGCTTTGTTGTCCAATCCGATTGAGCACCGCTAACACGTTGCTTCCCAACTCAGGATCGGTCTCAAAGACATGGCGGTCGACTGCCCGTTTCCCTGTACGAATCGTCTCCTCCAGCTTTCCCCAGTTATTCCACTCCGCATCGTGCAGAAGGAGCAAGTGGCCAACATACTTTGGCGACTGCCGAACGAGGTGTGTCAGCGCCGTCGACGAGTTGCCATACAGGTCCCCTTCCTTCGTCAGCAACTTCATTGCAACGAGGGCGTTCAAAAGGAGGTTCAGCGTGTGAGGATCGGCCTGAAGTCGACCCGCAATGTCCTGGACTGCCTTCGGTCGCTCACCGATGGCAGAAAAGACGTCCAGCTTCACGGCCGTCAGGAGGACTTTGGTCTCCCAGTAGTAGCCAAGCTGGAAAACTTCTGCGAGTGAGAGCTCTCGTGACACACCACACCCCTTCTACAAACAGTTCAAAACATAGGATCTTACCTAGATCGGAAACGAAAAGACAAGGCAGGGAATGCCCTCCCTGAGGGACGAAGAAGACCGCGTTGAATGTGCTTGGGAACTGACTCTTCTTCGTACTTCTTATGCGACGAGGTCAGATTTGCGTTCAGGCTTCTTCCAGCTGGATGGTTTCCACATGGACCTGGGCGGTTCCCTGTTCGACAAATCCGAGTTGTTCGGCGGCACCCCGGCTGAGGTCGATGATGCGTTTCCCAGAATCAGAGTTGTGATCACTGGGGAAGGGGCCGCGGTCATTTACTCGGACGATGATCGACTTGCCGTTTTCCAGGTTCGTCACCTGGACGTGGATCGGCAGCGGCAGATACTTGTGCGCCGCCGTCAACCCGTTGGGGTTGAATAACTCACCGTTGGCCGTCATGTGGCCTCCCGGTAAACGCCTGGTTTCCTCCCCATACCACGAGGCTAATCCTGTTTCTTCATACGTCTGTGCGCTGGCGAGGCTCATCGGCACATAATGCTGGCCCTTGACGATATACGGAGCGGCTTTGACTCGCCCAAGCCTGATTGCCTCCTTAACTGGGAGCCCATCGATGGTCTGAATATCCTCCCGGATCAAGGGATACTCCAACGGAGCCTTGACTACCTCAAAGGTAAACTTTCCGATGTGATAGACCAGTTTGGTGGCCCCCTTCGTCAATTCATAGGTGCCGCGCACGACCCAGATCGTGCGTTTGACCGTCTTTTTGGCGACACGATAGCCAGTCTTGAGGACCGAGAAGGTAGTCTTGATCGTTGAGAAGGTCCCTTCGATCACCGAACAGGACGCAAGCGTCAGCAGGATGGGGAGTAGGAGCAGTGGGCTGATCTTTGATTTCTTGCAGCGGAAATATACAGGCACGGCGACGAACTTGTTGTAAAGACAGGACAAAAAAAGAAGGGCAGCGGATCACCCGCTGCCCTTCGACAATACATCGATAAAACCAGGCTTACTTGATTTCAGCCTTGAGGTTAGCGGTGCCGCCATCGGCCACATCCACCTCGAATTCAATCTTCTTGGCCTTGCCGGCAAACGGATGCCAGGCAATGACCTTGTGCTTGCCAGCAGGAACATCCTTGATCTCAAAGGATCCATCATCCTTGACGACCGCGAAATGCGGGCTCGACACGGGCAGGAAGAACCCCTGCATGAACTCATGCTGGTCACACTGTAACCGGTAATACCCGTCCTTTTCTGCACCACCACGGAAGGTCACCGGCTTGTCCAGCTTGTCACCCTTCTTCGCAAGACCAATGTTGAAACCGGTTGCCGAGGATACGCCCTTCACCGTGAAACTGTGGGGATTGTGGAGCACACCAGCAACCGACTTAGGATCATCGGGGTCTGCATCAGTGTTTTCAACCTTGAATGGCCGAGTGTTGACGACGATCCCACTGAACGGCTGGAAGTCACAAAACGCGGCTACCACTTCCGTCCCGGCATAGCCATCCATCCACGCTTTATCCTCGATATCCGCGACCGCAACAACTGCACCTTTGAGGCCACCATCCTTGGCGACTTCGATCTGCTTCAAGAACCGCTTGTCGCCATCCACTTTGCTCTTGTCAGGAATCTGGGGACAAAACTTTGGATTGGGGAACTTTGAAAAGAGAAATTCCTTAGTCTCCGCCTTCCCGGCATAGGTCACCTTCCCGCTGATCGTTCCACCCGCATACGAGGTGAGAGGCGCCGCGACCATCGCGACGGCTGCCACACCAAACATTATTGATAACGCACTCTTCATTGGACTGCCTCCTTGTGATTAATCACCTAATTCCTGACTTACCGATTCCTCTCTTTAATCCCTCGACTGGACAACTCGTTGGAGCGCAACCTGCACTCTCGGCACGCTCGATTTCCTGATTGGTGAGGCCGATACAGATCAGCTATGTATATGAAATCTTACCGCCCGCTGTCAATGTCTAACAAGAGGGCTATGGTCAGCTTTCTTCAGTAGCTATTTTGCCTCCGTCCTGGTAAAATGAGCGGAGTTTCGAGACCAGTCCTACAAGAAGAATATGCCTCAGAACGCACCATCTGCATGTTCCCTCCTGCATTAGCAGACTATTTAGCACACTAAATGACAGCATCAGCCGACTCTGCCATCAACCTGAAGCGTACCTATCCCATCTATGTGACAGTATTATTGTTCACCCTTATTGTGGGGAGCGCACTCATCGGGGTGCCCGCTTTCGCCTTTGTCTATGGGTATACCTGGTTGGACTGGACCATGTTTGGAATCCTGTACATGATTACCGGGCTCGGCATTACGGTTGGCTATCATCGGCTGATTTCGCACAGGAGTTTCCTGTGTCCCGATTGGGTCAAGGCCGTACTCCTGATCGCCGGAGGATGGGCGCTCCAGAATTCCGCCCTCAAGTGGGGGGCCGATCACATTCGCCACCATGCCGCGTGCGACCAAGATGCCGATCCGTACAACGCTCAACGAGGATTCTGGCATAGCCATTGCGGATGGCTCTTCTCCGACGGGCGATACTCGGATCAAAAATATGCCACACGGCTCAAGCAAGATCCGGTTGTCATGTGGCAGCACCGGTACTATGGGCTCATCTTTCTTTCAGGATTGGCACTCCCGTTCGTGGTGGGCTTTCTCTACGGCGGTTGGGTCGGCGGCTTCGGCTGTTTTATGCTCGCCGGCGTCGGCCGGACATTTGCCGTGCTGAATTCGACTTTTTGTATCAATTCAGTTTGCCATCTGTGGGGGAGCCAACCCCATGGCCAAGCGGATTCAAGCCGGGACAGCTGGTTGGTCTCACTCCTGACGTTCGGCGAGGGCTATCACAACTACCACCATACTTACCAAAGCGACTACCGAAACGGTCCCCGCTGGTATAATTTCGACCCATCGAAATGGCTGATTTTCACGCTGTCGCTGCTCGGATTAGCCTGGTCGCTCCGCACCGCTTCAGCCGCTGAAGGAAAAGCTTTAAACTCCTAACCGTTACCCGACCCTCAGCACCACCATTCGCAGCAGGCAAACGAGCGGTGAAGTTAGTATTTCCGTAGAGACACCGGCGGGAGATTCCGCAACCCTTCACGCGCCGCTGCCCATAACGCATCGAGTATGGCGTTGAGGTCAGGGGCCGTTCGAGCCAGTATCTTCACGGCAAGCCCCGGGACAGGTCCAGCAGACACACCTCCCAAGACTTCCCCTGGACGAGTGTCCAAGATAGTAGCGATTGTTGACTCCAGTTTGGTCCACACCTCTGTTGACGTGGCGTCGTTCACCACATAAAGCGACGCCACATAGTTCCATTCTTCTGCCAACCCAACACGTCCTAAGTCCGTAGATGGATCAAGAACATATCGCTCAAGCAGTGTACTGCCGGATGCCGTCGTGATTCGGATGTCGTTCTCCAGGTCCGTAAAAGCCCATCGCTCCCCTCTGGCGATACGGCCAGATGCAACGGCATCCCACAACAAGAGCGTCGCACCAGGCGCCAGAGTGGCTTGGAGAGTCTGCCGAAATCGAGAGCCGGCAAAAGGGATGGTATGTTCGGGGAACCACTCGAGCACCGCGCCAGGCCCGACCGTGATATTGACGTGCTGTTCGGATGCCGTCCCCTCTGTCCGATAGACACGGTTGGCAGAAGGGGCAGAAATCAGGACATGCGCATCCTGTCCCACGGTCATATCGATGGACAGATGATCACCGCCAACAAGACCCCCGGATGGGTTGACCAGCAATGTGTAGGCGGCTCCCGTGTCATCAAGATAGATGGGAGGGAGCAGTTTCCAAGGCGTTGTGAAATAGGCGTGCGAAATAATGGTTCGGTGATCGCGCTTCGCGTAGGTGAGCCTAAGCTTACCCACGCGCCCCACGAATTCCGTCTCAAACGGTGCTGGACCAATTTTTGTCGGGGAAGACTTTCTTTTTCCAGAAGGTTTTCTTTTGAGAGACGTACTGACTTTCCGAGACGTCCTCTTTTGCTGCCTCTCCCGAATCGGCATGGTTAGGAGCGCTTGGCTCGTTGGGGTATGCGTTGTTCTACCCAGGCAACAACTGTATCCAACCCCTCGCCGGAAAGGATATTCGTGAACATAAAGGGAAGATCGCCGCGCATACGGCGCGTGTCACGATCCATGACAGCCAGATCCGCACGCACATGCGGCGCCAGATCCATCTTGTTGATGACAAGAAAATCTGATCGAGTGATCCCTGGTCCACCTTTTCGTGGGATCTTGTCACCACCCGCCACATCAATCACATAGATGACGTGATCGACGAGCTCAGGGCTAAAGGTCGCGGCCAAGTTGTCGCCCCCGCTTTCCAGAAAGATCAATTCAATGTCCGGATGGCGACGAAGCAGATCGTCAATGGCTTCCTGGTTATGCGAGGCATCTTCTCGGATCGCTGTATGTGGGCACCCCCCAGTTTCAACACCAAGAATCCGGTCGACCGGCAAGGCGGCGCGCTTGGTCAGGATTTCTGCGTCGATTTTCGTGAAAATGTCGTTCGTCACCGCAGCAAGGCTGAATCGATCGCGCAACCGTTGGCAAAGCGCTTCGACAAGCGCTGTCTTCCCTGACCCAACGGGGCCTCCAATACCAATGACCGGAATACCCAGCTTTCGCGCTTGAGTTGGAGTCCAATTATGACTGTGTTCACGATTGAGATCATGCATGATCATTCCACGAAGGGGTAGCCGAGGCGGAAGGCCATCCACCGCCGTTCTGTTCCTTTCTATACGTCACCATGCTCGCTGGTTTTAATGCTAAGATCGAAAGAGCCTCCACTCCAGAGAGCCATGACGCATCGCATAGATATCTTGAATAGGAGACCACGAGCTCATGGCGGTATCTGAGTCAACGTCTCGGCTGATCCGCTCAATCAATGGCAACCATTCGCCCAAGATGCGCTGCCCTTCATGTTGTCCAAGCGGGCTGAGTCGCATGGCGGCGGAGACAAACCCGACCGCAGTTTGATACAGAAAGGCAGCAGCCGTGTCTTCTTGGCTCCAACCTGCTGCACCGAGAGAGAGTCCGAACGTAATCGCCAAATGGCCCGGAGCTCGCGCAGTCTCGACCTCGTCACAATATGCCGCAAGAACCGGTTTTCCTCGGATTTGATCCGCCGCAACCCGGATGACTTGCCGCCCCATTTGACGGCTGGCCAATCGCGACGCTCGACTGAGCTTCGTCGCCTCGAGCGTTTGATCGATAGCGAGCGCCATCGAAATGTTTCCGGTAGCCCCTGCTCGATTGGCTCTTTTCGTGGCCAGGGCTTCTCGGCGGCTCATGCCACCTCGCAACAAATCTTCGATGTACCCAGCAAGCTGATCGGAGGTTTTTACAGCGCCCCCTTGAACGGCAGCTTCCAAACCCGACGAAAACGCGTACCCACCTGACGGGAAAAACGCATCAACAAACCGCAACCCTTCAAGTAATGCAGACGTATTCATTGGGTATGCAGAAACAAAAACCGCCGCTCAGCGACCTTCACACTACATCCGCTACGGGTAGCCGAGCCGGCCGTTCTTTTCGTCAGAACAAGAAATACCGCTGGGCCATCGGGAGCACGACGGCCGGCTCGCAGGTAAGCCGCACCCCGTCTGCCGTCACCACATAGGTCTCCGAATCAACCTCGATTTTGGGGAGATAGTCGTTCAGCTTGAGGTCCCGTTTTTTGATATTCCGGCAATTCTTGACGGCAACCACGCGCTTCTGCAATCCAAGCTTCTTCGGGACTCCCCGATCCAGTCCTGCCTGCGACAAGAACGTCAGGCTGGTGCTGGACAGCGCCCTCCCAAAGGCACCGAACATGGGCCGGCTGAGAATCGGTTCCGGCGTGGGGATTGATGCGTTCGGATCGCCCATCTGTGCCTGCGCGATGAACCCGCCTTTCAGCACCATTTCCGGCTTGACCCCAAAGAACGCCGGCTTCCAGAGCACCAGATCGGCGAACTTCCCCACCTCCACGGACCCAACCTCATGGGCAATCCCATGCGTGATGGCGGGATTGATCGTGTACTTGGCCACATACCGCTTGGCGCGGAAATTGTCATTCTGAGACGAGTCTGTCCCCTCATTCGGCGACAGATGGCCTCGCTGGACCTTCATCTTGTGCGCGTTTTGCCAGGTCCGGATGATGACTTCTCCGACGCGACCCATGGCTTGCGAGTCAGACGACATGATGCTGATGGCGCCCAGATCATGGAGGATGTCTTCCGCCGCGATCGTTTCTCGCCGGATTCTGGACTCGGCAAAGGCCACATCCTCAGGAATTCTTGGATTCAGGTGATGGCACACCATCAACATATCCAGATGCTCGTCCATCGTGTTGGTCGTAAACGGCATGGTGGGGTTCGTCGACGAAGGAAGCACATTCGGCTCACCACACACCTTGATGATATCTGGGGCATGACCACCACCGGCGCCTTCTGTATGAAACGTATGAATCGTTCGGCCCTCGAACGCCTTAATCGTGTCTTCGACAAACCCTGCCTCATTCAACGTATCGGTATGGATCGCGACCTGCACATCGTAGCGTTCCGCCACACTCAGACAGGTGTCGATCGCTGCCGGGGTCGTCCCCCAATCTTCGTGCAGTTTAAGACCGATGGCGCCGGCCTCAACCTGCTCATTCAATCCATCGGGATGGGACGAGTTGCCTTTGCCCAAAAATCCAAGATTGATAGGAATACCCTCGGATGCCTCCAGCATGCGATGGATATTCCATGGTCCTGGCGTACAGGTCGTCGCGTTGGTGCCCGTCGCAGGACCAGTGCCGCCGCCAATCATGGTCGTAATGCCGGACGTTAACGCATCCCAATACTGTTGCGGACAGATGAAATGGATGTGGCTATCGATGCCTCCGGCCGTCACGATATGCCCTTCTCCCGCGATAACTTCCGTTCCAGCACCGATCTCCATTCCCTTGGTCACGTTCGGCATCAGATCGGAATTGCCTGCCTTCCCGATACCAACGATCCGCCCGTCTTTGATCCCGATGTCTGCCTTCACAATCCCGGTGTAGTCGAGGATGAGGGCATTGGTGATGACCGTGTCGAGCGCACCGTTCGCGTTCGTCACCCGCGGCGACTGGCCCATCCCGTCTCGAATCACTTTCCCACCGCCGAACACCGCTTCCTCTCCGTAAGTCGTAAAATCTTTCTCGACTTCGATGAGCAGTTCGGTATCCGCTAGCCGGACACGATCACCAGTGGTGGGGCCGTAGAGTGAGGCATATTGCCTTCTTGGAATTTTCACCGGACGCCTCCTTTTCCAGAAAATCCGCGAGTACCCGCGAGCGATAGCGCGCGAGCCTTGACCTGCGCATCATCGAGTGATCCTTCCGTCAATCCGTTGATGCCATAGGCAACCCGCTTCCCGGCCAAGGCCACAACCGTCACTCGCTTGTCCTCTCCCGGCTCGAACCGAACCGCCGTGCCGGCAGGGATACAGAGCCGAAAACCGAACGCTTGGGCACGGTCGAACATGAGCGCATGATTGGATTCGAAGAAGTGGCAGTGGGAACCAACCTGGATAGGTCGATCCGCGACATTCTTGACGCTCAGCTCCCTTGTTTCGCGCCCGTTGAACGCCTCTACCTCGCCGACGGCGGCCAGGATCTCCCCTGGAACAACCGGCTTCCCCAGCTCAGCTTTGATCACGGCAGCAAGCGACCTCATCGTTTTCTGCGGCGACTTCTGACGCTTCGCCGAACTTCGCTTTGTCTTCTTCGGCATGGCTCCCTCCTACAGGGATACAGATAGGTGGTTGGGCACAAGTTGCGCTTATCGAATTGGATTGTGGACGGTCACCAGTTTGGTCCCATCAGGAAAGGTCCCCTCGACTTGAAACTCATGAATCATCTCCGGCACACCAGGCATCACATCCTTCCGCCTGAGGAGCGTAGTGCCGTACATCATCAACTCGGCGACGGTTTTCCCGTCACGAATACCTTCTAAGACAGCGGCGGTAAGATACGCAACGGCTTCCGGATGATTGAGCTTGAGGCCTCGCTTCTTGCGATCAGTGGCCAGTTGTCCCGCAACATAAATGAGCAACTTCTCCTGTTCTCTCGGCGTCAGATGCATGAGTCTTCCTCCCTAACGCAATGACTGTCCCATTTCTTGGCAAAAACACTCGATATGGGCAAGAGCGTCCTCTCTCTTATCTTCGTCCAAGGAGTACAACTGTAAAGTCGCGACCCCAGCCTAGAGGCCAGGCCAAGCAGACAAGAGGTGGGCGCTATCTTCTTATTGCATACACTACACCGTCAGATGTTGCCGGACCATATCGGCATTCAACTCGGTGCTCTTGCCCTGAGCCATCACGGCTCCTTTGGCCATCACGACGTACTTCTCCGCCAGCCTGGCGGCAAAATGCAGCCCTTGCTCGACTAACAGAATTGCGAACCGGCGCGACTGCTTAAAGCCGATAATGACGTCCTCGATCTGATCGACGATCGAGGGCTGAATCCCCTCCGTCGGTTCATCCAACAACAGGAGCTTCGGACTGGAGAGAATGGCGCGTCCAATCGCCAACTGCTGTTGTTCCCCACCACTCAACACCCCACCCGGACGATGGAGAATCTGCGTCAACTTCGGAAAGAGATGATAGACCTCATCGAAAGCCTCTTGTTCGGAAACATCGCCCGTGATGGTCGGGCGGTTCCAGTACCCGAGCAAGAGATTTTGGTGCACGGTCAGGTGTGGGATAATCTCTCGCCCTTGCGGCACATACGCCAGCCCGCGTTTGGCCCGGAGATCCGTGCGATCCTGCGTGATGTCTCGCCCATCAAACGTAATGGTGCCTGACCGAGCCGGCAGCAACCCCGTCAGCGTCTTCAACGTGGTCGTCTTGCCCATCCCGTTTCGGCCCATCAGGCACACCACCTCACCCGGCTCAATGGTGAAGGAGACATCCCGCAGAATATGACTTTCGCCGTAGTACGCGTTGATGTTTTCCAGTGCCAACGTGACTCGAGTTGTCTCTTGTGCCATACGCTGATCGTTTCCGTTCTGAAGCTAATGCGCGACCTTAGCCCGTCCGAGGTAGATTTCGCGGACATGATCGTCCGCTTGCACCGTTTCGACCGTTCCTTCGCAAATGACCGTGCCTTCCGCCAACACCGTTACGATCTTCGCGATCTGCTTCACAAAATCCATGTCATGCTCGATCACGACGATCGCGTGTTTTTCAGACAACTCCATCAGTAAGCGGCCGGTCTGCTCCGTTTCCTTATCGCTCATGCCGGCGACCGGCTCATCGACCAAGAGCAGCGAGGGGTCTTGCAAAATGACCATCCCGATCTCCAACCATTGCTTTTGGCCATGCGACAAGGACCCGGCACGATCATGGGCATGGGGTGATAAGCCGATGGTCTCCAACGTCTCCTCAATGCGCACGCGCTCTGCCGGCGACGACCGGCCTATCAAGGTCGGGAAGACGCCCTTACTCGCACGCTTGACCGACAGATCCAGGTTCTGCCAGACCGACAAGTTGCCATAGACCGACGGAGCCTGAAACTTCCGGCCAACCCCGAGCTTCGTGATGTCTTCCGCGTTCTTCCCAACTAAATTGATCCCCTTGCCGAACATAATTTTCCCAGAGGTGGGTTTGGTTTTGCCACAGATCACATCCAAGAGCGTCGTCTTGCCGGCTCCGTTCGGACCGATTACGACACGCAACTCGTTATAACGAACACTAAAGTTGCAGTTATTCAGCGCCTTGAACCCGTCGTAGTCCATGACGACGTTTTCGCAGTTCAGAATCAGGTCTCCGTCGGTCACGCCGCAGTCCTCCCTTCTGCCTTGATCACCGGCGCCGGGGCCTGCTTGCGCTCGGTCGCCTTCCGAATCATCCCCAGCAGTCCGTCCGGGAACATCGTCACCACGACCACAAAGAGTCCGCCGAGGATAAACGGCCAAGCCTCCGGAAAGTAGTTGGTCAACACGCTGCGGCCATAGTTCACAGCCACCGCGCCCAAAATGGCGCCGATTAACGTGCCACGCCCGCCGACCGCCACCCAGATGACCACTTCCAGCGACGGCAACACCCCAATCTGGGCAGGGGTAATGATGCCCACCTGCGGCACATACAGCATGCCCGCCAATCCAGCCAGTCCCGCGGAGACCACGAAGACAAAGAGCTTGTACATCCAGGGAGTGTAGCCCGAAAACGTGACGCGGGATTCGCTGTCGCGGATCGCAATGAGGACCTTGCCCGCGCGTGAGGCCACAATCCACCGACAGAAGAGATACGCCGCCCCGAGCGCGAGAACCGTGATGATATACAGTCCTCGTTGGGTCGAAGGGTCCGAGAGACGGTACCCGAGCAATTGCTTAAAATCCGTCAACCCATTCGTGCCACCCAGCCGCGTCTCGTTTCGATTGAATACCAGCCAGGCGGCAAAGGCCAACGCCTGGGTGATAATGGCAAAATAGACGCCCTTGATGCGGCTGCGAAACGCCAGAAACCCGAATATCGTCGCGAAGAGCACAGGAACAAGAATAGCCCCCAAGAAAGCGCCTGCAAAACTCTTGAATGGATACCAAAAGAACGGCAATTCTTTGACCTGCGTCCAGACCATGAAGTCCGGAAGCTCGCTTCCATACACACTTTCCTTCCCGATCTGCAGGGCCAGATACATCCCCATGCAGTAGGCGCCGAACCCGAAAAACACCCCCTGCCCCATACTGAGCACACCGCAATAGCCCCAGATCAGGTCGAGTCCAAGCGCGAGAATGGCAAAACACAAGAACTTGCCGAATTGATTCAAGCGAAAATCTGAGAGGTGGAGCCAGGAGTCTTCAGGAGTCAGCACATTCAATAACGGCAGGACCAGCAGCAAAATGAGCCCTGTCACGTAGAAGGACAATGTTTCTCTGCTGTCCTGGCGAGCGACCATTTGTTCAGGCATCGGCGCTGCGTCCTTTTGCGGCAAACAAACCCTGCGGCCGCCATTGCAAGAATAAAATCACACCGACCAGGATAAAGACCTTTCCATAGACGGCTCCACTGACCGGTTCAATCAGTTTGTTCAGCCCGCCGATGCCTAACGAGGCCCAGATCGTGCCGGCTAGTTTCCCCACGCCTCCGGTCACCACGACCATGAAGGCATCGACGATATAGTTCTGCCCGAGTCCGGGATCGACATTCCCCACCATCGTGAGGGCCCAACCTGCGATTCCAGCCAACCCGGAGGCAAAGGCGAAGGTATAGGAGTCCACCTTGCGGGTCGGGATCCCGAGACAGGCGCTCATATTGCGGTTTTGCGTGACCGACCGGACCCGAATCCCAAGATTTGACCGGAAGAGCAAAAAGTAAATCCCCAGGACACACACGATCGACAGGATGATGATGAAAATCCGATTGTACGGAAGGTAGACCCCGACCATTACCTGCGCCCCACCTCGCAGCGCCTGCGGCGCAATGACCGCCGTCAGATCGCCGAAGTACACCCGAGCCGCCTGCATGAGGATCAAACTCACGCCCCACGTCGCCAACAAGGTTTCCAGCAGTCGGCCGTAGAGAAAGCGAACGACGGTGGCCTCGAGCAGCCACCCGAATGCCGCGGCCGCAAGAAAGGCGACGGGTAATGCCACAGGGAAGTACCAGTCAAACATCTCGGGAGATACCCAGGCGACAAACGCTTGTTGCGTCACAAACGTGGCATAGGCGCCGATCATCATCAACTCGCCGTGCGCCATATTGATGACGCCCATCAAGCCGAAGACGATAGCCAGACCCAGGGACATGATCAACAGAATCGAACTGAGACTGATGCCCCGGAAGAAAGTCTCGATGGCGCCCGCCCACCAACTCCATGCGTCAATCTGCCCGATCGACGCGTGGGCCGCGTCCGCCAACGCGCGCTGCTCGTCCGTAGCCCCACTCTGGGCGCCGGCGTCCACGAATTCTTTGAGCACCGGCACACCGTTCTGACTGCGGAGCTCTCCAAGCTTCTTGACAGCAACCACTCGGATCGCGTGATCGTCAGCACGAAGCCGAAGCAGCTGTGCGGATTCCTCCATCGTGTACTTGACCCACCAGACGGGCTCCTTCGCTGCCGCCTGCTCCAGCCAGGCAATGGCTTCCGGTCGGCCGGTGCCGACCAGATCGGCGGCGGCTGACCGTCGGGTATCCGACTGATCGCTGGTGAGATTGGCATGGTTTTTCAGCAGATCGATCACGGGCTTGATGGCTTGCCGGGTCGCCCGATCCGCCTCGGCACGGATTGCATCGAGTGCCGATAGAAGACTGGCATCTCCCTTTTCGATGAGGAGCGCCGCCGCCGCGCTCCGGACCGCCGCATCCTCACTCTTGATGTCGAGAAGTGCTTGTTCGATCGGAGAGGCGGCTCCTGCGGCAGCCTCCGAGGCCAACGGCTGCTCTGCCACTGCCGTTCCTTGTGAAATGATCAGGAGGAAAAGAATAATAACGATTCTGGAGAATGGAACAAATCCTCTACGCATGGATCTCCATTTTTTGGTGATGGCGTCCGACTCACTATCGGTCAGGCGCTCCCCGCCGCTCTTCACCGAATACATGGAATCGGACATGGGCCACCGGACAAAGTCTGAAACGCAGTCCACATTCGCGATCGAACCCGCCCTATCGCTACTTCTGATTGATGCAGTAATCATTCTACCCATGTTGCGGCGCTAGATATCTCACAAAAGACGGCGTAGGCCTATCGGGGAAATCCTGAAAGATTGGTGGGAGATCCCCTAGGGAAGTGGAACCGTCGAGTTTACTGCAGGAGCGCCGCCGCCGCACTCTGGAGAGCTGCATCCTCGCTCTTGAGCTTGATACGCGCAGGTTCGATCGGAGCGGCCAGCGAATCCCACACAAGCGTGCACCCATGCATCGGGAGCGGGCCAGGCTCATCACAAACAAACCTCCGTGCATGAACTTTGGCAACAGACAGCCCCAGGAGGAGAGCTGGAATCTTCGTCAAGAAAGATTCCAGCACCTCCCTGACAGACGATGGACCCATGGTCAGAACGGCCCGTGAAACGGCGAACCGCCTTGCGTCCCGCTCCTATTTCTTCTGATAGGTCCCTTGATGATTAATCCAGTCACAACCCTTCTCAGGGTTGGTGTACTCACTCCAGGGCTCAGGTTTCACCAATCCCTTTGACCGCCAAATCGTCTTAAACTGGCCATTCTTCAGGATTTCGCCGATCAGCACCGGCTTGTGGGTATGCTGGTTGGCCTCATCCATCATGATCTGGCCGCCCGGTGCCAGGAACTTTTGCCCATACACCGCCTTGCGCACCTTGTCCACCTCGATCGACCCGGCTTTTTCAACCGCCTGTTTCCACACATAGACGCCGAAATACGCGGCTTCGATGGGGTCGTCGGTCACGCGATTTTCTCCGTCCGGCAAGTTGTTCCGCTTGCAATAGGCCTTGAAGTTCGCCACGAATGTCTTGTTCTGGGGTGTATCCACGCTCTGATAATAGTTCCACGCCGCCAAGTGCCCGACCAGCGCACTCGTATCCATTCCGCGCAACTCATCCTCCGCCACACTGAACGCCATGATCGGCGCGTCTTCGGCTCTCAACCCCTGGTTGCCGAACTCTTTATAGAACGGCACATTGCTGTCCCCATTGATCGTACTGATCACGGCCGCACCGCCGCCCGCGGCAAACTTCTTAATCTTCCCGCAGATCGTTTGATAGTCCTGGTGATGGAACGGGGTATATTCTTCTTCAATATTGGAGACCGGCACTTTCTTCGCCAACAGCATGGCACGCAAAATCTTATTGGTCGTGCGGGGATACACGTAGTCGGTCCCGAGGAGATAGAACTTCTTGTAGCCTCCGCCTTCGGGGCTCATCAAGTACTCCACGGCCGGCGCCGCCTGTTGATTGACCGCCGCGCCGGTGTAGAATACGTTGCGGGAGCACTCTTCGCCTTCGTACTGGACGGGATAGAAGAGCAATCCGTTATTCTTTTCGAAGACCGGCAGCACGGATTTTCGGCTAACCGAGGTCCAGCAGCCGAACACGACCGACACTTTGTCTTCCAACAGCAGCTGCTTGGCTTTCTCGGCAAAAAGGTCCCAATTCGAGGCCGGATCGACGACTTTCGCCTCAACCTGTCGGCCCATGACGCCGCCGGCTTTGTTGATTTCCTCGACCGCCATCAGCACGACATCGCGTAACGACACTTCGCTGATCGCCATGGTGCCGCTCAGAGAATGGAGCACGCCGATCTTAATCGGTGGGCCACCGGCCGCATAGGACAACGCATAATTACCTAGATTCCCTAGCAGCGCCGCGACCCCGACGCCCGCCGCTACGCGCCCGCTCTGTCCGAGAAATTCTCTTCGAGACGACCCAGTTTGTTCCGTGGGGGTTGCCACTTCGTTGACGTTATGTAAATCCTGTGGGGTTTTCTTATCCATACTGCATCACTCCTTTGTGTGTGCCGTGAGTTGCAAATTTCCGGTTGATGCGGTTTCCGCCCTAAACCAGATCGCCAAACAATCGTTCGCTTGCCATGAGCCTTTCGAGCAAAAGGTTCTTCGAGCGGGCTACTGTACAGCCTTACACCAAGCTACCTGGCTCATGATTAGACCCCTCCCTCCCTCCTTTCTTTGGAACGTTCAGGGAGCCAGTGGAAACTATCGGAACTACCTAAAGGGGGCCACCAAGAGTGGATGTTGACGTGTAACGTGCGTTGTATCGAATGGGCGTTACTAAGTGATTGACTGCTTCGCTTGCGCTTAATGAGCATTCAAACTCGTTCGCCTCCGTGGGGCGACGGGATTGTATACAAAATATTCTCGCCCCGTCAAGGTCGTTGCCCGCTCATCAATGCACGTGATTCGTCCGCAAAGAGAGGAAATCATCCCCAGCCAAGCATTCCATTCCCTTCCGCATCGTGGAGAACACCCCGGTGACTCCCGAGTTCACTTGCTCACCCAGCATGAGAGTCACCATGAATATCGACCTTGCAGCTTATGTACTCCAGAATCTTAACGACCTGATACAAGCTGGCTACCGGTGTTTTTGTTTTTGCCGGATGTTCCTGTTACACTACACCCCGCTTGAACTCAACCCAGCAACACAACATTATGGATTTCACGCAACGCTTCTCTTCGATTTTGCGCCTTAGCCTGCTCATACTAAGTTGTTTGGCAATTAGTTGCGCCGGCCCCCACCCTATCACCCCCATTCACGAGTCCCCTCTCGGCACAGTGTTTCTAGAGAACGCCTTCAACAACTCCGCCCAGGCGGCACATCCCATCAAATTGTCCGAAACCACCATCGCAGATATCTTGCGCGGGGTACACACGAAAGAAAAAAGCGGACTCTTGCTGCTGCTCGGCAAAGCCTTGAAGTCAACGAACCTGAACGACATTCGCACCTTCTCCGAAGACGACATCGCATTCCTCACCCCCCATATTGCCGCCGCCCTTGCGCAAGCGACACCCAATCAACGAGTGGGTTTTCATATCTATTCCAACCCGCAGCTATCACAGGCTCCAAAGGTCAATGGAAACAGAGAGACGACCTCGGGGCATCTGTTCGCTGACGGTCTCTCGCTGCATTTCACGTTGACTCAATACCGATACTATCCAGGGAAAAAACCCACCGCGAGCCAAAAGGAACCACGTCCTCTCCCGGATACGGATGGCCTGCGCGACCGTGAGGTGACCTTCCTGCCGGAAGCCGTACTCCGACCGGACGTATACGACCGATCGAGCTGGATTGGAAAGTCTGAAGATCGATCACTCGCCATTGACTATCAGTTGCTGGCGAGAGTCCTTGCCGCACCTCCACCTTCCGCTCCCGTTGCACAGCCGGTCCCCACGGTCGCAGCGCCCGCTCCACAACAGCCCCAATCAATTCCCGTGCAAACCCCACCAGATAGCAGGAATGAGGCAGACCTACAGGCCTTTAAGGACGAGCTAAAAGCACTCCAGAAAAAGGTGGACGAACAGAGCGCAGAACTCCAGCGACTCAAGAACCCATCGCCCAAGAAAAAGTAACACCCTCACTGTGGAAGCTGGCGGAGCCCAAGAGGCCAGTGACGTCTCGAAGACCAATCACCACACACTGGCCTGCAAGTAGGCTCCCGAGAATCTGTTCGTTGACTATTGAGCGGTAGGAAGAGGATCCAGCATTTCATCGAGAGGAGCAGACGTTTGAAGATCACCGTTTACTGAGGGGCCCGCATCGGCCTCGCACGTCTCGATCGACCCATCGCCGGACGAAACGTCCTCACCGTCCATCGGAAGGAGTGCTTGCTCCGCCTCGCCGAGCTCCTTGAATTCACGAAGAGGCGGCAGCTGCGAAAGGTCGCTCAAACCGAAATGTTCAAGAAAGAATTTGGTCGTCCCGTACATGATCGGACGACCTGGGACTTCTTTGCGCCCGACGATTCGTACCAGCTTTCGCTCCAACAGCGTGCGCAAGACACCGGAGGTCTCCACCCCGCGGATTTCTTCGACCTCCGACCGCACCAGCGGCTGCTTGTAGGCTATGATCGCCAATGATTCCAGCGCGGACCGGGACAGCTTCGCCGATGTCTTGGCCTTGTCGAGCCGTTTGATCCAAGGCGAATAGTCCAACTTCGTCACAAGACGGTATCCGCCCGCGACGGCAGCCAGTCGCACCCCGCGCCCATCTTGATCGAGCGCCTGGCCAAGATGTCGCAGCGCCTCTTCCACATCAACCTTCGGCACATTCCCCAACACAGCCACAAGTCGCGCTACAGACAACGGTTCGGAAGAAACAAAGAGCAGTGCTTCCAGAATCGCTTGAAGCTCGCCCACGTCTTGCCTCTGAGAGTCATCGACGCGCTGATCATGCGGCGATCCATTCGCCTCTTCCATATTCACCGAACTCGTCTCCGGCACATCATGAACCAGATCCGCTGTCAGTGGCGTCATGTCCCCCTCCATTCCATATCGACATCATCAAGCTCTGCCGGATCGGGCACCAAGGAGAACATTCGGGAGACCAAAATCGGTCCGAATGTTTCCGCTTGGAATACACGAGCCACCCGCAGTCTCATCAATTCAAGTAACGCCAAGAACGTCACAACGACTACCAGTCGGTGACTCGATCCCTCGAACAGCGCAGCAAATGAGACCGAGTCTTTGCCTTCGAGTGTTTCCAAGATGAGATTCATTCGCTCGCGTACCGTGAGATTGTCGGGCTCAATCTCAATGAGCCTGCTGCCCGGAGTCCGCTCAAGCACTCCCTTGAGCGCATCAACCAGATCAAACAGCGAAACATTGTCTAACGAGAGATCCTCCTCCTCAACCGCTTCTTCAACCGAGAGCGCTTGCTCACGCCAAAAGATCTCGCGCCATACCTTTTCCTGGTCATCAAGCTGACGGGCCGCTTCCTTAAAAGCCTTATATTCAAGCAGCCGTCGAACGAGCTCTTCCCGTGGGTCAGGCCCCTCTTCATCGTCGTCGGCCGTCTCATCCACCGGCAGCAGCATTTTAGATTTGATCTGCAAGAGCGTCGCCGCCATGACCAAAAAATCCCCCGCCACGTTGAGATTGAGTTCTTCCATCGCTTCCAGATACTCGAGATATTGCTGGGCGATCATCGCGACGGGGATATCGTAGATGTTGATCTCATTCTTCTTGATGAGGTGCAGCAACAGATCCAGTGGCCCCTCGAAATTTTCGATACGGACCTGGTAGGGAAGCTCTGTTTGCTCAAAATCTTCGGCCTGAGAGTCCACGGCGTCGTTATATCAACTTATGGGGTGACGGGCAAGCCTGATCCTATATATTGGGGATGATCGAGTGCTCTTCATTTGAGCTTTGCGGCATAAGCCACGAGCAAGGCGGCCAAGATGAGAAAAATCGCAGTGAGCGCATGCTGTCCATTGCTGGTTCGAAGAAAGCCGCCAGGCTGAGCTGATTCGAGTCGTTTTGTTTCGTCTAACAGGGGCGGTTGATCGAACCGTGCCTTTGCCAGATCGTCTTGTTGCCGGAACTCAGCATGTGAGAAATCAGCTGATCCTAAAAACTGGGCACCAGTAAAGACCGCTTCGCCCTCAAAGGCCGCAAAGCCAAAGAACGTCTCGCGGCTGAAGATCGCTTCGCTGAAGCTGACCCGCCCCTTGAAGCGACTCCCCGAAAATCCTGTCCCTAGGCCGAACCTCGACCGTTCAAATACTGCCGGCTGCTCGAACGTCACTTCAAGGAATTCCGCCATGCCGTCGAAGAGTGCGCTGCTACAGTCCACTGAACCTTGAAACGTAGATTGATGAAACCTGGTACTGGGGCCGAACTTGGTTTCCCGACAGTCTACCCGCTGGACGAACTGTCCCTGAACAAAATAGGCTTCTTTCTCAAATATGGCTCGTGAGAGCTCAACCGCCTTGTGGAACACCGACCGGGAGAGATCCACACCTTCCTTGAAATGGGACCCAGAAAAATCGACAGGTCCTTCAAACCGAAGCGTGCTGTCGACTGCCCTATGGCGCACTGTGCCCAACACCACGGAATCTCGCAGACTCAGGGCCTGACGAACGATCCGCTGCCCGTTGCCGCCGACATGATCCTCGAGGTTCGCTCTCTCCAAGGTAGACCCTGATGAACCTGCCGTCGTCTGTACGGCGAGGCGATCGAAGATCAGATCCCCGCGCACCAGTACACCAAGGAGATCCACGGCACGCCCCTTGGCGATCGCATCCATAATTACTTCGCCACGCACGGCATGGCTCTCCCGCTCGGCCTGCGTGCAGCTGGGTGAGAGATGGATCACGAGCCCCACGTCAATTCCAGTTGCAGCTGTCTCGGCAACGCAACCAGCATCGGCGTCTGGTGGACGAGTCACAATGACACAGAAAAGCACCAACGCCAGGCACCAACCAGACCGTCTTGTTTTCAGCATGGCAGTAGGTGAACGATCGGAACGGCGATGGAACAGGGTGCTGTCCGCATTTTCACGGAGGAGAGATACACAACGTTCGGAAGATGATGAGACACCGCCGCTGGAACCGATCAGTTCCAGCGGCGGTCAGTGAACACACTGAGCAGCTCCAACCTGAGAGCCCTCACTCTTGCACAAGTGATTGACATCGAACGGAAGATACTAGGGACCTAACCTGAATTCCCAGAGGGCCATGAGATATCAGTTATTTCGATAGTCATCATCCAATAAGTCTTCGGATTTATTGATTAACCCATCCCTGTCATCATCGGTATCGAGATCCAGCTCTTCTTGGACGTCATCTTCTTCGACCTCGTCCCCCATCCCCAGCTCATCGCTGCCCATTTCATCTTCATCATCAAGATCGGTCTCGTCCGGTTCCATGGGCATGGCTGGCTTCGTCGCTACGGACTTGCGTGGAGCCACGTCCTGCTCTGCAACGATTTTCTTCGCGGATGCGCTCGGCGGGCTAACCTTGGGCACAGCCTTCTTCACGGGCTTGCGAGCCGCTTTCTTGACGGGCTTTTTCTTCGAGACCGGCTTGGACGCCTTGACAGCCGCACGCTTCTTCACTGTCTTCTTGACAGCCTTCTTCTTCGGCAACGGTGCAGTCTTTTTCGTCAGCGACGATTTTTTCGTGACGGATTTCTTCTTCTTGTTCGCCATTCCAATCCCTCCTCTTCGTTTCAGCCCGGCGCAACGGCCTCCATCTAGCATGAACGAACAACCTCTTGCAACCACCCCGCTTCTTGGCTTCCACCGATTGGCTCGTTCGCCCGTTCTTAGGA
The DNA here is from genome assembly GCA_001464735.1 of Nitrospira sp. Ga0074138. GTDB lineage: Bacteria > Nitrospirota > Nitrospiria > Nitrospirales > Nitrospiraceae > Nitrospira_D. The sequence goes on along the minus strand of LNDU01000055.1, from coordinate 37,504 downwards.
TTCAATAGAGAACGATTCTGGCATCCTACGAGATGAGGGAAGGTGGGCAGATGGCAGGGCACCCCCAAGCGATCCGGCTCAATCCCATGCTATTATGACGAGGCGCCTCGAGCACGAGCCTGAATCCTCTCTTTTATTTCCGGCTCTTATGAAGAAACCGCCTTATTGAGCATGGAGTAACGCCGACGTGAACCGCTTACGCATCATGACGATTGCCCTAGGGATCGGAACCGCCACAGGTGGACCCGCCCTGGACCTCTCTCTTGCCACACAGATTCTGATGGAGAACGGATCGCCCTATTACATTCCTGCCACCGCCACCGTGGCGAGCGGCATGCCCATTCGCTGGGATAATCCAACACCAACCCACCATACCGTCACCCACAGTGACTGCCTGAAGGAAGAACGTCCCTGCCTGTTCGATTCGGGGACGGTGGCACCGGGAGGACACTTTACGGTGACGGGCTTGCCAGCCGGCCGGTACCCCTATCACTGCAGTATCCATCCAATCATGCGAGGCCAGCTGGTCGTGACTGACGATCCCTCAACACCGTCGCAGCTGTAAAACATCGATCATCTTGCAGGATGGCTGATCGCTCCTGTAGGCTGCCGGTGCTCAGCACGAAAAAACTGCTCGTCATGAAACCCGCTGCCGCTGTCCATCCACCCTGGAGCTTGACTGGAGAGGCCCTAAGCCTCCTGGCCTGGCACATGCCCGACCTCGTCGCGTATCACTATCACCTAGACGAATGGTGGTTTGCTCCGCTCGATGACAACCTGCCGCTCATCCGACTGAACCGCACCGGCCTGGATATGCTCAAGGCAATGAACGGCCATGCGACGGTCGGTATGCTCGTTGAACAATACGGCGCGAAAATCTGTGGACCGGACGGGCAACCAGGGTCCTGGCATCTTGAACGATGGGCCACGCCCAACTATTCCCTCTGCTATTTCGGAACGGACCCACCAGGAGGCCATCGACACAACGCCAAGTGGGATATCCTGCTCCAACAGATCCGTGAAGGCTGGTCGGGCCAGGATGGGTTCGAAGGAGAAGAGCATTTGGAAGCATTCCACCATCACGAGCTTGGCCAAAGGCAAGAAGATGACAGTCATTTTGACTTGATCGAAACCACCGTCTCACATCTCTTCCGTGAACCGAGCGAAGCACTGAGCGGCTTGACCTACGGGCGGCTCCTCATGCAGCAACTACGTCGACTTGGCTGGTTCAGTCCCAAGCCTAAGGTCCTCCTGGAAATCGGCGGGGGGCTCGGCTACCTCGCCCAGGAGCTCGGCAAGGACCTGTTGCCCTTCGAAAAGCAGGGCATCACATACCTGTCACTCGACATCACGCAACCATTCCTCACGCTCCAAGTCACTCGAGCCAAAGTCGGTGGTTGGAATGTCTCCGGCACCAGAGCCAATGCCGAATCGCTCCCGTTTACCGATCAGTCCGTCGATTTAGTGATCGACAACGAGAACATGGCAGACATGACACCCGTGCAACTGAGCAGAAACGAGCTGACGTGTGGGATCGGTGAGACAGCGCAACATCAAGAAGCGCTGGATTGGATCAGACGGCTGCGCCTCCCGATCGAAACAGACCTGCCTGAATCCTTCATCTTCAACTTAGGACCGATTCGCTTCGTCGCCGAGTTGTGGCGGGTACTCAAGCCGGGTGGCCGGGCCTTTCTCACCGAGTTCGGCATTGAGGCAGGATGGCCCGCCCCCGTGAAGCTGCCGGGACATACAGAATACGAGGTCCAATACAGCCACCTGCGGCAAGCGGTCCGCTGGCTCGGCTTTCAGGAACGGTATCTGTCTCTTCCACAATTCCTAGGAATGAAGCCGGACACGAAAGTCCTCTGCACCGGCGCCACCTACACCATCCAGCGATTCTGTCAGGCGATCAACAAGTCCTTCGCAGTGCGCGCTTATACAGAGAAGGAATTACAGCAAGCTCTAGGTGATATGCTTCCCAAACTCCAAGGCCTCCACTACCACGACCTCGCCGATCCAGCCTGGTTCGGCCTCCAAGACTTTAAGGTGCTGTTGCTCGAAAAACCAGGCGGCGCGCCGAAAGCTCAATTCACCGAAACCAAAGGCTATCGGTGGTATTCGCAGAGGTAAGAGTAGCCCACACATCCCAACTATCTTTTCTGTTGGGCATCCGCAATACCCTTTTGAACTTTCGCAGGAAGCACAAACATAAACTGCCCTAAAGCAAGAACAAAATCGATGGCTCGTCTTGCGTCATCAGAAGTTGGCAGAGGAGCGTCTTCGTCGGCATGACGCTGGTCATTTGCATCAAGCCTGACGTCGTGTGCCCACTTTCCCATTTCTGAGGTGATGACATGATCTTGAACAGCCTTATCGATCCTGGCATACAAACTGCCCTCTCGATAACTCTTGGCTTTCAACATTGCGTCAACTGCACTAGCCGCTAGCATTACTGCTCCAGCCGGTGAGTTAAGGCTATTTATCGCCTGGTCTAGAAAGGCCTTGGCACGCTGTGGAATATTCGAATCTGTCGTTATGCCTGATGGGAATAGTTCGAGAATCTCCTGATCGACCGCCTTCGCTGAAGCAGTTATTACACCACCACAACGCACACAGCGATAGAATCTCCAAAATCGTTTATTGGCACCGGCATAATCAGTTGTTTCTATTTGTGCAGAAATCCAGTTTAATGTCGGCATATCAACATTGCAATGCGGGCATCGATCAAGCGTCAGCTGCGTACTGAAAAGCTTCGGCATAACTCTCGACTCTTTCGCTAAAAACAGTGCTGCCCCAACTGAATCAACACCCCTTCCCTCAACCCCAGATCACTCACCAGACATTCATGCTGACCTAGCGTCTCCATAATGGTTCGAATAATGATTGCCCCTGCGGCGATGACTTCTTCGCGGTTCTTTTCCAAACCCGACAGACCTACTCGCTCGGCTTTGGTCCTACTAAGCAGCGTGTGCTCAAGATCTCGGATTGTTTCTAAGCTCAGCACATAGTTGTGAATTCTGGCCGGCTCATAAGTCGGCAGCTTCTGGGCCATGGCCGCAAGGCTGGTCACTGTGCCGGCGGTGCCGACGAAAGTCGCCGTTTCAAAACCCGCCATCTCAGCGACGGCTGTTTTCGTCTCTCGTTTCACCCACTCACGGGCCTGACGAACTTCCTCGGCAGTTGGAGGATCGTGGTGCAGCACCCGTTCGCAGAGGCGGACGACTCCGATATCAATCGAGCGGGTGATCGACTTCTGGCCACGTCGCTCAAGTATGAATTCGGTGCTGCCGCCCCCGATATCCAATGCAAGAATGTCCGTTACTCCAGCAGGAAGTCCTGAACGAATGCCGAGTAAAGTCCTCCGAGCTTCTTCGCCCCCTGTGATGATTTCGACTTCAAACCCTGCTTCTCGTTTGACTCGTTCTAAAAACTCATCTCGATTCGCAGCATCTCGGACAGCGCTTGTTGCTACGACAGCGATAGCCTCAACGTGATAGCCATCAATGACATTCCGCCATTCTTGTAGACAGTGGATGACCCGATCCATTGCGACTGGACTCAGTCGTTTAGTCCGATCGACACCTTCACCCAACCGGAGAATGCGCAGTTCAGATCGAAGTTCTTTGAGGGGATGCCCAGAGGATAGATCTGCAATCAACAAGCGACAGGTGAGGGTACCGATATCGATGCCGGCGAATCGTCGCCGGTGCTGACGCGGCTCGGTCATTGCTCGTTCCGAATGTCTGCCATGTCGGCTTCCAGTTTCTTCTGCGACGCCTTGAGTACCTCAACCTCTTTGACGAGACGCACAATTTCGGCGTCGTACACCACCCGCTCTGCCGTTTCGCCCCGCTCCTTCATATCGACGGCCCGCTCGCCGATGTCTTTGTACAGATCGGACAACTGTTGTTCGATCTTGCGGAGCTCTAGTCTCATGCGGAGCAGTTCCGTCTCTTCAAGAGCACGCCCTGCCGCATGGACAGTTCCCAGGCGCAGGGTAGCGATCCCGGCACGCAAGTCATCTTTTATCCGCTGCAACAAACCCATACGACTCCCGGTTGACAGGGTATCATGGTCAAGCTGACAGTGAGGATTCTATCTCGTTAGCCTACACTCCTATCAGCGTATCAGTTCATTCAACTGATTGTACCCAACTCCAACTTTTTCTCCCATTTCCGCAGCATCGCCTCTCGCAGTCCTTGATGGGCCGGCTCTTTCAATCCTGGGTCTGATTTCAGTAGTGAAAAGGCCTCCTGCCTGGCCTGCTGCAACAGATCAGCGTCGCTCACCAGATTCGCCACACGAAACTCCGGCATCCCCCATTGGCGCAACCCAAAGAACTCTCCAGGGCCTCTGATCCGCAAATCGTCTTCGGCAATTACAAATCCATCGTTTGACCGGACAAGCGCCTCCAGACGTTCCCTTGCCGTAGACACCGACTCCTCACTTCCCTTCGCACGTCCGCCCGACTGCGCCCCTCCTCGTCCCAGATGCCGGGCCATCAAGAGGCAATAGGCTTGCTGGTTGCCCCGCCCTACCCGTCCGCGCAATTGATGTAGTTGCGCGAGGCCAAACCGCTCGGCATGTTCGATCAAGATGACTGTGGCATTCGACACATCGACCCCGACTTCGATTACCGTCGTCGCGACCAACACCTGGATCGTGCCGGCCTTAAAGTCGGCCATCACCGCTTCTTTTTCCGCCGCTTTCATACGTCCATGCAGTAAGCCGACACGAAATTCCGACAATTCTCCGTTCTGCAACTGCTCGGCTCCCTGAATTGCTGCTTGAAGATCGATCTTTTCCGACTCGTCCACCAGCGGATAGACCACATACGCTTGCCGTTCGGCGCGCAATTCGTCGCGCACAATCTGATAGGCACGCCGTCGCTGCGCGTCGTGAAAAAGAAATGTTCGCACTGGCTTTCGTCCAGGCGGCAGGACATCAATCACCGAGACATCAAGGTCACCATAGACCGTCATTGCCAATGTTCGGGGAATGGGCGTGGCCGTCAAGACAAGCACATCCGGCTTGTAGCCCTTGTCGATCAGAGCCTTTCGCTGCAGCACACCGAATTTATGCTGCTCATCGACCACCACCAACCCCAAGTTCTTGAATCTCACCCCCTGCTGAATGAGGGCGTGAGTTCCGATCGCCACGTGAACCTCACCCGATGCTAGTTGCTCGGCCTGTATCTTCTTCACTGAAGCTTTGTCCCCTCCACGCACGAGAGTCGTATGCAATCCTAGCGCCTGCAACGTTCCGGACAGGTTTCGATAGTGCTGCTCCGCCAGAATCTCGGTCGGTGCCATCAGCGCAGCCTGATAGCCAGAACCGCAGGCCAATACCAGTGCATGCAGGGCGACTGCGGTTTTCCCGGATCCCACATCGCCTTGCACCAGACGATTCATGGGACGTGGCGAAATCATGTCCCGAAATATTTCTCGAATGACTCGATCCTGTGCCGTCGTAAGACGAAACGGTAAGAGACGGCCAAGCTGGTCCAAAAGAGACGTCCGTGGGTTGAACCGCAATGCCTTGGGTTCGTCAATTACCGACCGATGCCTGGTCGCCAAGGCCAATTGAAGCAACAGGAACTCTTCGAATGCCAGTCGCCGGTGCGCCAAGGTCTTCCCCCGTTCCAGGAGCTGAAGATCCGTGCCAGCCTTTGGGAAATGAGCATCTTGCAGCGCGTCATGGATCGGGATCAGCCGCTGCCGCGCTCGGAGAGACACAGGCAAATGATCAACGAGCTCACGCCCATGGTCCACCAACAGATTCCTCACCAACATCCGCATCTGACGAGAGGTCCATCCCTTGGTCTCATGATAGATCGGGACAATTCGTCCGACATGCAACATCGACTCCGTGTCTTCTCCGATGACCTCGTATTGCGCCACCTCCATGCGCGGGACCATCCATCCCTGTCGATCGGCTATCACCCGCCCGCTCATCATCACGCGAGTCCCAACCGTCAGCATCTCCTCCAAATACGGTTGATTGAAGAAGACCACCTGCATTCGCCCAGACTGATCTTCGACGCCGACTTCCACGAGACTCAACCGCCGATTCCTTGATCGTTTCGCCTCGCATGTTCCGATCACCCCACAAATCGATACACTCATCCCTGGGACGAGATCTCCGATCGGTGTGATGACCGATCGGTCCTCATAGCGCCACGGGATGGTCCAGAGCGCATCCTCCACCGTCACAATATGCAATCGTTCCAAAATATTGGTGCGCTTCGGCCCGACGCCTTTGACGAACCGGATTGGAAGATTCCAGAGATCAGATCCGCCGGCCCCCTTCACTTCGGAGTGGCAGGAAGTTTGCCTTGGCAAGTCCTTCAGTCGGATGAGCTTCTGTTGATCGACGGTCCGAAGCGCCTTGATGAGTACCGCCGCCGTCTGCAATCGTCGACGCTGCTCATCAAGAGGCAGCCCTGAGTGGAAATCGACGAAGAGATCCCGCAATGAAATCAGGCGGGCTTCAATAGCCTTGGGGTATACGTCTTGCCGAAGGGCCGACAAGACTTGTGACGAGATAAATGCACTCAGATTTGTGATAGCCCTGAGGTGGGCACCATCATCTCGGCTCGCAAATTCGATCGGGCGCGCGATGCGGTCCAACCACTTCTGAAGCGGCGTGTGCGGACTCGATTCAGTGGGAGCCGGCATACGGGAGGGGATCGTAGCACAGCAACCCTCAGCGCTCAATGAACCAGATAGACGACGTATCAGTATGCATCTACTGTTTTCACTCGATTGCTTGGTCGCTTTTCCTTAGGGTGCTACACTCGATTTCAACAATTCATGTACCGCCGTAACATCAAACATATTCTGATACCGCTTGCAGCCGGTCTGGCTCTGGTGATTGGCTACAATCTATTTCTGAAGCCCATCCTGCCGCCACCGACGGGGCAGCGCACAGAAATCGTCGAACCGGTCGCCCCTCCTCCCGCTCCACCACGGAGCAGGTCGCCAGAAAGTGAAGAGAACTCGGTTCGCGTAATTGATCACAGTGTGGTCCCAGCTACCCCCCATGAGGGCCTGCTGGAAGCCATTCGCGATGAAATCGAAAAACATAACTTATCGCTCGCCGAAACGAAACTGAAAGAGCTCCCTTCGTCTGTCCTGTCAGACGCAAAGTCCAAGCCCTTCGTCGCAATCCTGTGGAACAATCTCGGGTTGCAGCAGGAACGACTCAATGGCACTCGAGCTTCGGTCAAAGCGTTTAAGCGAGCGGCGGATCTCGACGACTTGAATTCCGTGATCCTTATGAATCTGGCCCATGCCTATTGGGAACAGCGAGACAGAGCGCTGAACCTAGAATTCCTGATGAAATTGATGAGGGTGGCCCCAGAAGAACCATTCCCGCACCTGGCGATGGCCGACTTGTTACAAGAACAGGATGAACTACAGGAAGCCGCGAAACACTTGGACCAGGCAGCTGACCGAGCACGACACGATCCAGGATTGCGATCCTATCTCGCCGCCGTCACGACAAAAGTTCGCCGCACTCAGTCAGTCGAATCCCGCATGACTGCAAAAAGTAGCACGCACTTTGTCGTAAAGTTCGACGGTGAGGAAAACCAGAATACTTGGATCTCTGTGCTGGAGATTCTGGAAGAAGCCTATCGAGAGATTGGACAGAAGTTCAGTCATTTCCCCACGAAGCCGATCATGGTCGTCCTCCACGCCAAGGATTCGTTTCAAGGGACGACCGGGAGCCCGGCTTGGGCCGATGGTCTCTATGACCCCACCCTTGGGCGCATTCAGATTCCCACTCAAGGAGCGACCACGGATCCAAAGTGGTTGGCGAGCGTACTGCGTCACGAATACGTCCACGCCCTACTCCATGATCGCTTCGGAGCAAGCAGCGGCGCGTTGCCGACCTGGCTGAACGAAGGCCTGGCCATGCAATTAGCCGGAGATGCATGGCCCGAGCTTGATCGGGCCATGAGCGGGGATATCACGGTCATTCCCTTATCGCTTTTAGAAGGCCCTTGGGGCGCACTGCCAGCCAGTGCGTCGACAGTGGCCTACGCAGAAGCTAACTCGGCAACACGCTACTTGATTGAGCGATGGGGAATGGCCCGTGTCGATGAACTGCTCAATGCGTTACAAGCTAAGTCATCCGTAGCCGATGCCATTCAGAACAAACTATCTGTCTCCTACGAACAGTTCCACCGGCAGTGGCTCGAGAGTTTGGAAGGGGGCCGATCGTAACATCACTCTACTTGATTGCTAGTCGATTGGCCGGAGATACTGGATCCTCGCGAGATACTCACGCTGCTAGATCGATCCTGCTACAGACCCTTCCTGGGAGAAGTTAGGCCAAGAGGGAAGTCGATCAGCCTGATCGCTGTGCGACTGCTCTGGCCCTTCATCGGACTCCCGCTGAGATAGCTGATCTTCCCACAAAACTTTCTTACCACTGGGGTCATACATGCGAATTCTGAAGTTAAAGGCATGCGAGTTCGCGGGTGGACCGCTCTCCGGCTGGAGCGATGGGCCTGCAATCAGCTGGGCTCGCGGAATTTTCATTCTGACAGTCGTAAACTCATCCTCCCAGATAAGCATGCCGGTCGCCAGGTCCATAGCACGCAGCAAAAACACCGGCTCGTCGATCGTCGCTTCAACCATCTGCACCTTCGTGATGATTGCGTGCCGTGGCAGCACGGTCGATACGAGCTTCCCCTCTGCCTTCCCGTCAGGTTGCACCAGATTGAGTCGCCCCTCCCATTGGAACACTCCGGTATTGGCATCGTATACCCGCAATACAAAATTGGAGAGATCTGTCGCGCCTAGTCCGACTCCCCCAGCAAAAACCCGCGGCCCGCGGCTCGATCTCACCCCATCACTTTCTTTAACGGATAGTTCATACACGTCATCGGACAAGATGACGCCCGACTCAGCATCATAGACCTTCACTGCGATCGTCGAGACGGGACCGATTTGATACCCAAACCCTGCCGCCACAATTGTCTTTTTTCCCTCTGCGCCGGTTTCTCCCCAAGCCTGACCAAGAGAGAATAGGAGACACAAGACGACTGCAACTAGCCAGCTCACGGCCTTCGCAGGATCAAGATAAGCACTACCCTGCGGTCGATCGGTCACATGGCCTCGGCCCGAACAACCCGGCAATACGACCCATCTGTGCAACATAGATTTACCCTCCAAGAAGCTGAGCGCATTCTGAAAGAGGGTAGGTCGTCCGTAAATTCCTCGCTGTAGGAAGAATCCCCTCGAAAGAGGGGCATGGAGAGGGAAGGACCCGCTTCGTCAGTCTCGTCGACAGGAAGACATAGCTTCACCAAACCATTGATACCGATGGCGTGCAATCATGCGATAGCCCCATACGGCCAGCCGCTTTGCGGAAGGGAACCCTAACCACCACAGCAGAAGTTTCCCACCTGGGAGGTTAGGGACTAGAGGGAGAAGCGCGTCGAGCCCCTGGAGCACTACTCCAAAAGGTCGAATCAAGAAAGCCACAGCAGGACGCCACTCTCACCCTAGAGCCACTAGGGCCTCATCGCTTTGATATGTGAGGAATCTGACATCTGTTCCTGCTCGACCAACTCGTAGTTGGTCAAGCTTCATTTTTTACGAAAACACAGAGTCGACATTCCCCATCATGCATACAGCAGAAAACATGTTGCCCGGGTAACTGGCTATCCGTTAACTGATCGTTGACCCTTAGTAGAAAAAGGCTAACACTGGGATACTCACGACAACAAGGCACCCATTGCCGAACTTTTCTTCGACGGTCTATAGTGACCGCATGCAACAACGCCTCTTGCTGGTTCTCGTACTCAGCACTCTCATTGTTGAGGCAGGGTTTCTCTTCGTACAGAGTGGCGCTTCCATCCCGCTAGTTATTGATTGGAAGATCAGCTTTTTCATTCTCATACCGCTTGGACTCGCTCTTTTGATTTGGCTCCAGTTTCGATGGGTCTCAGTGGTTTGCGTCTTCTACGCCACGGTTGGGTTGGCAATGGACGTGGCAACGATCGTTCAGACACCGGCAAAGGATTCAGAAGGAATTGTCTCTATGGTGGGAAGCGGAATCAGCGGGCTTTTCTATTTCTGCTTGATCGTGTTCGGCGGACGGTCGTTTTTAGGCGTGAGCCAGGGACCGACGCCTCCAGAATCCCGCCCTCCCAGTCCTCCGTCCCTTTCTTGAGTGGGAGCTGTTTGACACCGACGAATCCGGCTTCTTTCAGCCATTTCGCAGTTTCCGGTACGGAATAGGTATTTCCCCCTCGCGTGAACAACAACATCGACACAGCAAATAAACTTGCTTCTACTGGGTACAAACCTTCGCGATCGTGCAGAAACGCATCTTGGATGATGAATCGCCCCCCCGGCCTCAATGCCGCCCCCGCTCGGCGAAAAATAGCCTGGTTCTCTTCGGGCGAATAGATGTGCAATACGTTCGAATACCAGATCACATCATAGGTCCCGGGGATGGGTTTGCTGGAGAAATCAAGCGGGAGATAGGAAAGTCGCCGCCTCGCTTTGTGAGTGTCGGCGATTTCTTTGGCTACTTCAATCGCGGCCTCTCGATCGCAAACAGTGGCGCGAAGCATTGGATGCTTCGCGAGAAATGCCATGGCGTAGGTGCCTGGCCCTCCGCCGAGATCCAGCAGTGTTTGAGATCCAGCTAAAGGAATCTGGGCCGCAATTGCCGGGGCAATTTCCAAGGTTCTGTGGTGCATGGCCCAAGTGAATTGCCGACGGTAGTCCGGACTGTCTGGAGTATCATGGTCAATCGGCAAGCCACTTCGCACGGATTCCAACAGCCGTATCCAGTCCCCCCAATGGCTTTTGATCAAATTCAAATAGCCGCCGCGATAGGCCCGATGGTCGGCATTCAGCGCTGTAGCTCCAAGTCGGCTATTCCTATAACCGACTCCTTTTTTCTGCAATACCCCGACCGCTGCAAGATTACGACACAGGATGCTCAAGCCCCGTTCGCTGACCTTGAGCTGCTTGGCAAGATCGGGGATCGTCCACGATCGGTCGCCGACGGTCGTAAAGAGATCCAGTTCCAGCGCGACCAGCAACACACGTGGCAATCGATAGGATGAGACCGCGTCCCGAAATTCGTTGAAGGTCGTGATGCGTTGAGTCACGATGCGCGTCCGATTTGCCTGCAACACCATCTGAGGAGATCTTCTAGTTTGGTTCGATTCTGCAGATCCGCATCTCGCGCAAATGTGATCGCCACAAACTCGTCCGTCATCTCGGTCTCCTCTACAAACCCGGATTGAAGGAGGAGCGCCCGGTATTTGGCGACAGCCGGCTGGAGAAAGTATTTGGCCTGTTTCGCAACTTCATCGGTTCCTAAGTCCTCCGGCGTACCTTCCGACATGAGCACCATAACCTCATCCATCGCCATCCCATACTGGCAAAGGACTCTCCCGTCCGGTCTGACTTCTAAGAGCCAGCCGTCTCCACCAAGATCCATGACGAGCGGACCGTTAGGCTCCAATTCGTAAAACTTGGGGAAAGACCGCATTAGGTCGGCACGAACCTGGGTCCAATCTTGGGAAGCCGCCTCGGTCATGCCTGCATCCCTCGATGAGGCCGCGACTGATATGGATCAGCGAGGCGGGCGCGAAGTGCGCGTAGGCGTTGCGTGTTTTCTTCCAGTTTCGGCAGGAGATACTTGCGATCCATGTACACCACCTGTTCCAGCAGATCCGCGGCGTCCTGCACACGCCCCATGTCCTCATAACATTGAGCCAGCACGTATCGGGCGCCACCGACACGAAGCTCATCGCCTAATCGCTCGGCGACCGACTGACTGGTTTGGCAACAAGCGGTCGCCTCCTCGTAGCGTTTTTGCATCAAGAATGTGCGGCCTATCATGCGCCAGGCGTCCGCAACACCGCCCAGATTCCCCAACCGACGCATCAACTCCAACGACCGTTCGTATAGCTGAATGGCCTCCTCAAAGTGACCGGTTTCACGAGCCACCAGACCAAGGTCCGAGAACAAGACCGCTTGGGCCGGCTCATCATGCGTTTTGGCCATGAGGTCGAGGGCCTCCAGATAATATGCCCGTGCCCGATCCCATTCGCCGGCATCAGCCCGGAGGTTCCCCAGATTTGCCAGCGTCGTCCCGATGCCCTTTTCATCACCGAGGACTTTTTGCAATTCCAAGACCTCCTGATAATTCGCCTGGGCGGCATCGCGCCGTCCGCTGACTGCGCAGATGTTCCCCAAGTTACCAAGTGTGGCAACCAGGGCACGTTGATCACCGGTGAGCCGATCATACTCTAACGCCTTGGCGTAACAGGTATAGGCCTCCGTGTAGAACCCTCGTGAGAAATGCTCGTTACCTTGTCGATTCAATTCTTCGGAGAGGCTGTGACGCACTGTCATGACGCCACTGACAAGAGCTGTTCCACTTGCTCTTTCCCACCGACTAGGATGGAGGCACCGTCTCCGACAAGCAGGCTATCGAAGTTGTACTTCAGGAGGCGGTGGAGTCCATCCTTGGCCTTTTGGATGTCCACATACTTTTCGGCAGGAAGCAGACGGACGGAACCGGGCGGCTTGCCGATCAGCGCATCCCCTAGGATCAGCACCCCTCGCCCCCGCTCGATAAACAACGCTGATTCTCCTGGAGACTTCTGATCCTTCAGATGGATCGCCCATATCCCACCGGGTAATAGCTCACCATCCTTGTAGGTCTTCGTCGGTATCACATCCATCTGGGCGGCATCGGCTTCCGGCACTCGCAGCTGACACCTGAGCTCTGCTTGATAGACCGCAGCCTCTCGGAGGTGATCTCGGTTCGTGATGATGATGTAGTCAATCGGCTCATGTCGTCGGACGACCGTTCTCGCTTCTACCGTCATGGGGGGTGGGTCTACCAGGATCTTATGTTCACCGATCACCAGAAACAGCCCATTGAAATCGAGCTGCTTCTCGTCGGAAAACCACGACCATTGCCAGATGTCGGGCAGGACTTGTTTCATGGCAAGAACCGGCAGCGTATCATTGGAAATTCATGACATTACAGAAATCACAGGGCTGCGATGGCGTCCTTGATCGTCTTGGTCACTTTCGCCCGGATGCTCGCTTCATGAGGCAAGTCGATAATGTCGTCTTCGGGCACAGTGATAAATTTACGATTCGGCCCTTTCGTCAGCGAGATCAAGAACATGCTGTTGGAGGGAGTGACAGGAATCACGACTTGGACGGACCCGTCAATTCCCTGTACGACTTCTAGAAACTTCTGTTTCCCCTCCTCTATCTCATCCATTATTTCCTCTTCTCCTCATCTACACCATTTTTTAGCGCGCGGGGCTGAGTTTCTCTTACTGCACGCATTAACCGATCGTCGCCAACTTGCTAGATTCGATCGAGTCTTGGCGGGCGGTCAGCAAGCATAGAGAAACATCTGTCCCGGCCTGCTACATCTAATTTCCACCTGCCAACAGCTTCTCAACTTCAGCCACAATGACGTCGGCTCCCGCCAAGTCCATATTGCCGACTCGCTGCCAGCGGATGACGCCATGCTGATCGATCACATAGACATTGGGAATAAACTTTCCCCCACCATACAGCTTATCTGTCATCTTGGCGGGATCTAACAGATAGGGATAGGTGACCTTGACCGGAAAGCCAGACAAGAATTCGCCGACCTCGCGCTTCGCATTGCCTGACGAATTGACACCCAGCACTGCCACCTGCTTGCCTTGTGTCGACTCATATACTTTTTGTAAGGCGCTCCCTTGCATCATGCAGGGATCACAGATATGGAAGAGTCCCAGTACCACAACTTTACCTTTATAGGACCCGAGCGACAGGGTTTCCCCGGTGATGGCAGTGAGGGTGAAAGATGGGGCTTTCTCTCCCACCTGAAACAACCCGGCCGCGAACATCAGCGGAGCACACAGCAGCGGGACGGTCAACACCCCGAACGCCAGTAACAGCTTTCTCATTGCGACCTCCCTTTCGAGAAGAGCTCCGAGCCTCGTGATCGATAGTAGGAGGCTCAAAGCAATCCGCCAACGGCGTTCTCGCATCGCTCAGGCTATCGGCGCCTGAGAGCTGTATCCTATCATGGCAATTTTTGGAGGGGCAACCGCAGCATAGAGTAGAAACTAATCCTGGGCAGGACCTTCGCGCTGGTTCAGCATATCCTTGAGCTGGTCCTTGGCCGTCCCCTCAAATCGAACAAACTCGATTCCGAATCGATCACCTTGCTTCCATCGGACGATGGCAAGAGTGATGATGATCGGAGGCCGAGCACCTGGAGGCTGCACGTGAAGACACACGCGCGCTCCGATAGGAAGCTGGATCTGACTGTCAACCTCACCTCCGGCGAGTGTCAGGTTTCTCACAATCCCATGGCCTGACCCTTCGTCTCCGGTAAATTGGACGGGATAGTCGACCGGCACTCGCAATCGACCTCTTGGCTGCAGCTCTTGTTCGTCGTCTTGCTCAGGCGGCATCATATCGTAGGAGTCCACTCAGCGCGCTGATTCGAACAGACCAAGCTGAAGCTCTTCCGCTCGGGTAAACGGGAGGGGATAGCGTTCCGTGAAACAGGCTGTACAGTATTGATCCGGCGTCTTCGGCGCAGACTTGAGCATCCCATCAAGGCTGAGATAGGCCAAGCTGTCCGCAGTGATGTATTTGCGGATTTCTTCGGTTGAGTGATCGGATGCGATCAGCTCTTTTTTCGTCGGAGTATCGATTCCATAGAAACAGGGCGAGATGATTGGCGGTGAGCTGATTCGCATGTGGACTTCTTTCGCCCCAGCTTGTCGGATCATCTTGACGATCTTGCGACTCGTCGTACCACGAACCAACGAATCGTCAATGACGACGACCCGCTTCCCATCCAACACTTCAGGCACCGCATTCAGCTTGACCTTGACTCCGAAGTGACGAATCGACTGTTCAGGCTCGATGAACGTCCGCCCGACGTAGTGGTTGCGAATCAAACCGGTTTCAAAGCGAATCCCGGCCCCTTCGGCATAACCGAGCGCTGCCGGGACGCCGGAGTCCGGGACAGGAATGACGATATCCGCCGGCACCCATGCCTCCTGGGCCAACTGCCGCCCCAGCGCCTTACGCGTGGTATAGACGGTGTTCCCACCGAAAATTCTACTATCAGGCCTGGCGAAATAGACATACTCGAACACACACATGGCCGGATGCTTCTTGGGAAACGGATGGTGACTGTCGAGTCCTTGGTCGGTAATCACGATCAGCTCCCCCGGTTCCACCTCGCGAATATACTCAGCATCGAGTAGGTCCAACGCACATGTCTCCGACGCCACAATCCAGCTACTCCGAAGACGCCCGATACACAGAGGCCTGAGCCCATACGGATCACGCGCGGCAATGAGCCCATTGTCGGTCATCAAGACAACCGAAAACGCCCCGCGCACCTGACTGAGCGCATCGACGACACGCGCGAGAAAGGAGTCTGCGCGTGAATGGGCGATGAGGTGGATAATGACTTCACTGTCCGATGTGGACTGGAAGATCGCCCCGTAGGCTTCCAGTTCGTGTCGGAGCATCTGGGCATTGATGAGATTGCCGTTGTGAGCCAAAGCCAAATTGCCCAGCGCAAAATTCACGGTCAGTGGCTGCACATTCTTAAAATCGTTGCCGCCGGTCGTGGAATAGCGATTGTGCCCCACGGCCATATGGCCGGGCAATTTCTCCAGCACTGATCTGTGGAAAATGTCGGCGACAAGACCCATGCCTTTCTGCACGAACACATGCTCCCCATCTCCCGCGACAATTCCGGATGCCTCTTGCCCGCGATGCTGCAGCGCGTACAGACCCAAGTATGTCAGATTGGCTGCTTCTTCGTGGCCGAAGACGCCGAAGACGGCGCATTCGTCATGGAACTTATCGGGCGATACGATCGGCAGTTCTTTGTGCATGATCCTCAACGATTCACGAGGCTAGGAGTGGTTCAACGTTCGTTCCATGGAAAACGCCCACCGGTCATATAATGTCGCCACCGGCTGATCGATCACCTGTTCCATCAAACCTTCCTCTCCCACAGACACAGCCAGCCGTTCGCCGGAAACGGCCCCGATCACTTCCACCGGTACACCAAAGCGCGTCGCCTCGGAAAGAATAGCCTGTCGATCGACCGGCTTTGCGGAGACCACCACCCGTGATTGACTTTCGCCAAAGAGAACGGCGTCTTTTCGAAGCCGACCTCGGTTCAATCTTACCACGGCACCGAAAATTCGTTCTGGTCCAGAGATACAGCTTTCCGTCAATGCAACAACGACACCGCCTTCCGAACAATCATGGGCGGATCGTAAGAAACCATTCTGAATCAGGGACAGCACGCAATCATGGAGCGCCTTTTCCGCCGCCAGACTTAGATAGGGCGGCGATCCCTGTTCACGAGCATGCACGACCTTGAGGTACTCCGATCCACCCAAATCCTCACGAGACGAGCCAAGCAAGAGGATCTCGTCGCCTTCCTGCTTGAACCACTGAGTCATCGACCGTTCCACATCATCGATCAACCCGACCATACCCAGCATGGGGGTTGGGTAAATGGAAAGTCCATTAGTTTCATTATAAAAGCTGACATTCCCGCTCACGATGGGGATCTGAAAATGCTCGCAGGCGTCTTTCATGCCTTCGATTGCCATCACGAACTGCCACATGATCTCCGGTCGCTCCGGATTGCCGAAATTGAGACAATCCGTCAAACCAATCGGTGACGCCCCGGAGCAGACGAGATTCCGCGCTGCCTCGGCCACGGCCAGCCGGGCCCCTTCATAGGGATTCAACAGACAATAGCGGCTGTTGCAATCGACCGTCATCGCCACAGCCTTCTTCGTGCCCTTGATCCGCACCACCGCCGCGTCGGACCCTGGACGAACCATCGTGTTCGTCCGCACCATATGATCGTACTGTTCGTACACCCACCGCTTGCTGGCGATCGTCGCCGACTCCAATAAAGCCAACAATGCCACATTTGCATCTTTCACGTCGGGAAGGGCGTCGTAGTTCAGATTCGTCAGCATATCTTGATAGGCTGGCGGCTGATAGGGTCGCTCATAGCGCGGACCGTCGTCAGCCAATGCCTTTGCCGGAATCGCCGCAACAACCTTCCCCTGATCCAGGACACGCAAGATTCCATCAGCCGTCACTTTCCCGACCACAGCGACGTCCAGATCCCACTTCCGGCAAATCTCGATGCATTCGTCTTCCTTACCTGCTTTTGCCACCATCAGCATGCGCTCTTGAGACTCAGACAGCATAATCTCATAGGGCGTCATACCGGGTTCGCGCCGCGGCACCACGGTCAAGTCCAACTCGATTCCGTTGCCGGCGCGGGACGCCATTTCGCAGGACGAACTCGTCAGCCCCGCAGCCCCCATATCTTGAATCCCAACGAGCAGGTCGCGTTCCATCAATTCAAGACAGGCCTCTAACAGCAATTTCTCTGTAAAGGGATCGCCAACCTGGACGGTCGGCCGCTTCTGCTCCGATTGATCGTCGAACGAATCGGACGCCATCGTCGCCCCATGAATTCCATCGCGGCCCGTCTTAGAGCCGAAATAGATCACGGGATTCCCGATGCCGGCAGCCGTGCCACGGAAGATCTTGTCCTGATGGGCAAGCCCGAGACAAAATACATTGACCAACGGATTGAGAGCGTAGATGTCGTTGAAGACGATCTCGCCTCCCACAGTCGGGACTCCCATACAATTGCCGTAACCGGCAATGCCGGAGACAACCCCTTTCATGAGATGGCGATTTTTCGACGAGTGTAATTCTCCAAACCGCAGCGAATCGAGCAGCGCAATCGGCCTCGCCCCCATCGTAAAGACGTCGCGCAGAATGCCGCCCACTCCAGTGGCTGCGCCCTGATAGGGCTCGATAAACGATGGGTGGTTGTGCGATTCCATCTTGAACACCACGCACAACCCGTCGCCGATATCGACGGCCCCGGCATTTTCCCCTGGCCCCTGGACGACACGAGGCCCGGTCGTCGGCAGCTTCTTTAAATGCACGCGCGAACTTTTATATGAGCAGTGCTCGGACCACATCACGGAAAACATGCCGAGTTCCGTCAAATTGGGCTCGCGTCCGAGAATGTCGATGATTTTTTGGTACTCATCGCTCGTCAGATTGTGTTGAGCGATGAGATCTTTGGTGTTAAGCGGCATCCTGGCCTGCATCATGCCCTAGCGGTCACAGCGACAAAGACTTCCATGGGACGTTCTGACACACCGAGGGCTCAGCTCCAAACAAATGCATGCCACATACCTACAGGCGTTGTATACCGTAACCAGCGAGGCACCAAACTTGTGCCTCGCTGGTCAGTCGATTTGGAGACTAAGATCTACTGCACTTCCACCTTAACCGCTGACTCAGCAGCCAAGATCTGATGATCCTTATTTGCCGCTACGACCTTGATTTCATGAGTCCCGGGTGACATCCCCTTGACCGTCCCCTTCCACCCCTTCTGATATTCCCCATCCACAAAACAATGGGCATGCGTCGCCTGGCTACCCGCCTTAAGTTCGTATTTCACTTCGACGTCGCTCTTTACCTTTTCCCCCGGTGCCGGACTGACTATCTTGATCTGACTGCCATCATCAGTCGCAGCGAACACGTTCACGCCAGAACCCAAGGTCAACAGCCCAACTGCCGCCACTATTGCACCTACACCTCTCATCACGACCCTCCTCTATTTAGAAAAAGATTAAGACTGATACACAGTGCCTAAACTAATACTTTACCGCGACAACTTTTCATCTTCAATCCTTCGGAGACTGCCTTCGACTAAATCATCGTTTCTACGACTATTCCCCAAAACGTTGAAGCGTCCACCACGTTATTGATTCGACGATGACCCAGTGGCTGCACTCCCTCTCAGCCTTATTCCACCTCAACTGTGACCCGAGCTTCCGCAGCTGTCGCTTGATGGTCGTGACTAGCAGCCACCACCTTGATCTCATGCGTTCCGCGAGTGAGTCCCTTGACGACTCCTGAAAAACCCCGCTGGTACTCGCCGTCCACGTAACAATGGACATGCGTGGCGTGAATACCCTTGGCCAACTCGTAGCGCACTTCGACGGAATCGCCTTTGATGACGGCTCCCTGCAAAGGGCTCAGGATCCTAATCTGTGAATCAGCTGCGCCCGAGGCCCCTATGCTACCATCGATACCCAGACCCACCAGGCCGATCATCAGAACCACCGCACAGATACGTATCATTGAGCACCTCTCACCTGATTGCCTCGTCTGATACCGACAGTCCAAACCTACCGGTCATTGAGAAGTCCTTGCCGCTATGCTGAATGAAGGACAAAGGGTCCGCCGTCAGGTCACGGCCTCGGCGCGCTTTGTTTTCTTCAACCCCTCCACCATCGACGCCAAGATTAACCGTCCGTCTTCGTTCCCCAACATCGCCTCGGCACATCGCTCTGGATGCGGCATCATGCCCAGAACATTCCCCTCGGCATTGCAGAGTCCTGCAATATTGTCGAGCGAACCGTTTGGACAACTCCCCGGCGTGACCGTCCCATCTACCGTGCAATAGCGTAGGATGATCTGTGCATTGGCCTGAAGCCCGGCTAAGGTCACTGGATCGGTGTAATAGTTCCCATCCGCATGAGCGATCGGGATTTTGAGCACCTGACTGGGCTTGCACGCATGCGTAAACGGCGTCGCCGCGTTCTCCACTTTGACGAACGTCTCGCGGCAGATAAAGTGCAACGACTTGTTTCGCAGCATGGCGCCGGGCAACAACCCCGCTTCCAACAGAATCTGAAATCCGTTGCAGATCCCCAGCACCAATTTTCCCTCAGTTGCAAACTGCTTAACCGCCTGCATGACCGGAGAAAACCGCGCAATCGCCCCAGTGCGGAGGTAATCGCCATATGAAAATCCTCCCGGCAGGATCACCGCGTCCAAACCGGCTAATGACGGCTCCTTATGCCATACCATCGTCACATCTTGTCCTAGCACATCCCGGAAGACATATTGACAGTCGTGATCGCAGTTACTCCCGGGAAACACGACGACCCCAATGTTCATACGTCAGTCCTGCCTATGAGCCCTAGCGCACGTCGATTGACTTCGAGCGTCCCTGATTTCCTCGACTCCCTCGACACACAGCGCTATCCCATTTCGTATCGATACTCTTCAATGATGGTATTCGCCAGAAGCTTCTCGCACATCGCCTTGACCGCAACTTCAGCCTTCGTGACATCTGCCTCCGGAAGATCCAGCTCGATGTACTTTCCAACACGCACATTTGCTGCATGCTTAAACCCCAATGAGTCCAGCGCATGCTCAATGGCCTTGCCCTGTGGATCCAAGATACCCGGCTTCAACGTCACGTGAATTTTGGCTTTCACAACTTCCTCTCCTGCGTTTCTTTGGCCTCGTTCAACCGATCCACATATCTCTTGATCCAGAGTATAGCCGCGACAGTCAGTCCGCCGGCAAACACCAAGCCAACGAACGCCCACCGCCAGGGCGATTCGTTCAGCCGATAGGCCATCACACCCACAATAGCCGCCCAGACGACCACTGAGGCAACCAAGCCATAATTTAAGTACGCCCGTACCATCTTTTCTCTTTCTCTACCCTTTACTTTCTTGAAGGGGACGGCGGGGTTGTCCTCACCTGCGGGCCATGCAACGAGCATGGCCCGTTTTAATTACAACCCCATCAGTCCCGCATGCGCGTTGCGTGAGCAATGAGGACGATCCCGCCGTCCCCTTCTCACCCACACACCCGCCTCAACACCTCCTGATACGCCTCCTCGATCTTCCCCATATCTTTCCGAAACCGATCTTTATCCATCGACTCACCGGTCGTCATGTCCCAGAAACGACAGGTGTCCGGGGAAATCTCGTCCGCCAAGATGAGCTTGTTGTGAAAGACCCCGAACTCGAGCTTGAAATCCACGAGCTGCATATTTCGTTCAATGAAGAAGGGCTTGAGGACCTTATTGATCGTCTGCCCGAGCTCTCGTAACTCCCGCAAGATACCCGGGGTCGCTACATTCATCAGCCGCAGGTGATCATCATTCACCAGTGGGTCTCCCAGCGCATCGTTCTTATAATAGAATTCAACAATCGCCGGATCGATCCGATTTCCTTCCTTCAGCCCGAGCCGCTTGGCCAAACTCCCCGCGACGACGTTTCGAACCACGACTTCGATCGGGACGATCCTGACTTTCTTAGTGAGCATTTCCCGGTCATTCAACCGCTCCACAAAGTGTGTCCGGATCCCGTTTTGCTCCAAGATCTGAAACAGTCGCTCGGAGACCTTATTGTTGATGACGCCTTTTTCGAGGATAGAGCCGCGCTTCTGTGCGTTGAAGGCCGTCGCATCGTCTTTAAAATACTGCACGACCTGGTCTGGATTTCCCGTCGAAAAGATCTTCTTCGCCTTGCCTTCGTAAAGCAGCTCGCCCATCGCCATGATCGGACCTCTGTGGTTCAACTTACTGCGCCAAGAGCTCGACAATCTCGTCCAGCGATTTCATCGTACCAAGTATGGTCGGATTCCCGAATCGCCGCGTATAGCGAAATTCCTGCACGTTCTCAAGCGACAGCACCAGGCTGTGAAAGTCCTCCAACTTGGAGGTTTCAAAATAGGTAATGAAGTCCAGATCGTCCAGTCCGCTGGAGTGATAGAGTTTCCGCTTGACCGTTTTCAAGTAGGGCAGCGTGGCGGCGGTATGCTCCTGCATCATCGCGGTCCGTTTCTCCTGATCCAACCCCCACCATTCGGCTGATTTCCTGATCGGAATCACGATGGCATAGGGATGCTGGCCTGGTTCACTGACCGTCTTCAAGTCAGCCTTCATCTGATCGTGAAATCCGGGGACGTAATTCGCTTTTTTGGTGAGCCCGTGCATGACTCCGACCGTCTTGAGGTGTTTCCCGAATTGGCTACTCTTCAGATCCAGGAGAAACTCCTGTGTCGCGCGCAGTTCCGTCGCATGAATCCGGAACAAGAGGTCGGCGTGATCGGAAAGCCCTCGAAGCAGGTACAGATCGATTGCCACATTTTCTCGATGCTGTTCCACCACACCTTTGAGCGAGGTCAAACGACCGATCCGCATCGCGGGGTCTTGCTTCGCCCACTCCTCGTTGAGCGCAAAGAGGGCAAACGTGCCATAGACTCCTGGTTCCGTCAGAAGCTTCTCACGATCTGCCGCAGCCTGCGCATTGGTTAGCCAAGGACCGGCTATCAGACACATAAACATCAATACCGTTACAAATGATCGTGTCATAATCTCCTCTCCTTCTGCCTCCTGACACCGGGCGCATGACGAGGGTTCCGCCCGAATACTCGCCGATAGATCTGATCGAGATGACGCAGATAGTACTTGGGGTTGAAACAGGCTGCAATCTCACTGTTCTTCAGATGCTGGGAGATAAAAGGATCTTTGCCGGCTAACTCTTGTAGTACGCCTCCGCCTCTCCAGGAGGCCATCGCATTGCGCTGGACAGCCTCGTAGGACTCTTTTCGCTGCGCCCCCCTCTCGACCAAGGCCAATAGCAGTCGCTGCGAATACACAAGTCCTCCGGTCAATTCGAGGTTTCGCCTCATTCGATCAGGATAGACGACCAAGTGGTTGATCAGGTCAGTGACTTTGGCGAGCATGTAGTCGATCACAATTGTGCTATCCGGCATGATCACCCGCTCAACCGACGAATGGCTGATATCCCGTTCATGCCAGAGCGCCACATTCTCCATCGCCGCCAGGCTGTTCGCCCGCACGAGCCGCGCCAAGCCACAAAGATTCTCCGAGACAATCGGGTTCCGCTTGTGAGGCATCGCCGACGATCCCTTCTGGCCTTCTGAAAAATACTCTTCCGCTTCGAGCACTTCCGTGCGCTGAAGGTGACGGATCTCGGTGGCAAATTTCTCGATGCTTGCCGCAAGCAACGCAAGGGCCGTCGCATACGACGCGTGGCGGTCTCGTTGGACGACCTGATTCGAGACAGGATCGGCCTTCAAGCCGAGCTTGGCGCACACATATTCTTCAATGTCCGGTCCCTGATGGGCGAAGGTCCCCATGGCGCCGGACAGTTTGCCGACCGCAATCTCTGTCCGCACCTGCCGTAACCGCTCGTGATGGCGGCGGACTTCTTCATACCACAGGGCGAGCTTCAGCCCAAATGAGATCGGCTCCCCATGAATACCATGTGACCGCCCCACCATCACCTGGTCCTTGTACCGGAACGACTGCCGTTTCAAGACAGCCAGTAACCCTTCAACCCCTTCCAGGATGAGATCCAGAGCCTCCGTCATTTGAACGGCCAGTGAGGTATCGACGATGTCCGAGGACGTAAGTCCCATGTGGAGAAACCGATGTTCCGGTCCCACCGTGTCCATGAGCGATTCAAGAAAGGCGATCACATCATGCTTGGTAACCTTTTCGATTTCGGCAATCCGGTCGACGTCGATCTTGGCCTTCTTCCTGATTTTCGCCGCAGTTCCACGTGGCGCTTGCTTGGCATGCTCGAAGGCGGCGCAGGCCTGTAGTTCAACCTCCAGCCAGATCTCATATTTACGTTTCAGATCCCAGATCGCCTTCATCTGGGGACGTGTATACCGTTCAATCACGATCAGCTTTCCTCCAGATTCCACGATCAGGGTCTGCTCGCTTCGCGGCCAGCCGCGACTCGGTGGCCAAGGCCTTATCAAGAACCGCGTTCACGAACTTTGAGGCATCCTCGTCGCCGAAACTCTTTGCCAGTTCGATGGCTTCGTCCATCGTAACCTTGGCAGGCACCTCATCCAACCACAGCAACTCGTACAGCCCGGCACGCAAGATGTTGCGGTCGACGATCGGCATGCGGTTCACAGTCCAATTCGTCGCATACTTACCGATAGTGGCATCGAGCTCTTTTTTATGCTCCAGCACACCCTGCACCAACCGTTCCGCAAACGCTCTTGACTCATTGGACGCCTCGCATTCACGCCAAAACTCGTCAAGATGCACGCCGGACTTCCCGTGAATGTCATGCTGAAACAGGATCTGCAGGGCCCGCTCGCGCGCTTGGTGACGAGAACCCATAGTTACGCAGTGGGAAAGTTAGAAAGTTGCAAAGTGCTTCTGCGTGAAACGGGACAAAAAGGACGCACGGAGATCATCGCTTCCTTCCCTGCTGCATCCGCCCACTTTTACTTGTCGACTGTCCACTTTCACACGTTTCAACGTCTTCCCTGATCTTCCTCATCACCCTCACCATCTCAATCGCGGACTTCGCCGCCTCTCCGCCACGATTGAACTTCTTCGTATCCGCGCGTTCCACGGCCTGCGCCACCGTCTCAGTGGTCAACACACCAAAGATGATCGGCACATCGGCGTCGACTGCCGCTTGCCCGACGCCACGGCTGACTTCGGCACAGATATACTCGAAATGCGGGGTATCCCCACGAATCACCGCCCCCAAGCAAATCACCGCATCAAACCGGCCTGACTTGGCTATAGTGCGCGCGACCAGCGGAATTTCGAACGCGCCCGGTACCTTCACGACTATAACATTCTCTTGCGGAACACCATGGGCAGTCAGCATCTCGACACAGGCATGCAGCAGTCTGCTCGTGACCTGCGCATTGAACTTCGCGGCCACAATGCCGAACCTGAATCCAACCGCGCGGCGTGATCCTTTTCTAAGTTTCATAGGAAGATAGAACGTGTGAATGTGTCAAGATGTGACCGTTAACCGATGTGGCCCCTGAAACGTTGCGACGTTTACACCTTCTTCAGGATATGCCCCAGCTTTGTTTTCTTGGTCCGAAGGTACCGGACATTCGCGGCGCGCGGCGCCATCTCGATCGGAACACGTTCAACAACCTCGAGGCCATACCCTTCGATCCCGACAATCTTCCGGGGGTTGTTGGTAATCAACTTGATCTGGTGCAAGCCGAGATTCGCTAAAATTTGCGCGCCAACTCCATAGTCGCGGAGATCCGCCTTGAAGCCCAGCTGCAGATTGGCTTCGACGGTATCACTCCCGTGATCCTGTAGCCCATAAGCCTTGATCTTATTCAGCAACCCAATTCCGCGGCCTTCTTGATTGAGGTAGAGCAAGACGCCTCGCCCTTCCTTCTGAATGGTCTCCATTGCGGAGTGCAATTGATCCCGGCAATCGCACCGCAGTGATCCTAACGCGTCAGCCGTCAAACATCCGGAATGGACACGCACGAGGGTCGGCGCCCCACCATCGACTGGGCCCTTCACCAACGCAATGTGCGTCACTCCGTCGATCTGATTCTCGAATGCCACCGCTTCAAAGTCGCCGAACGTCGTCGGCAATCGCGCACTCGCCATCCGTTTGACGAAGGTTTCCCGTCGCATGCGGTATTCGATCAAGGCCTTGACGGTCACCATCTTCATCTTATGGAGCTTGGCAAACTTCGTCAGCTCAGGTACCCGAGCCATGGTACCGTCGGCATTCATGATCTCGCAGATCACCCCCGCAGGCCGGAGACCCGCGAGTCTGGCCAAGTCGACAGACCCCTCGGTTTGCCCAGCCCGACGGAGCACTCCGCCGGTTTGCGCTTTGAGCGGAAACACATGGCCAGGTCGCGCAAGATCCATCGGCTTCGTCTTGGGGTCAATCGCCACGTGAATAGTCTTCGCTCGATCGGCCGCTGAAATTCCCGTTGTGATGTCTTTGCGCGCATCGATGGAGACGGTAAAGGCGGTGCCAAAGGTGGCGGTATTTTCGGACGCCTGCTGCGGCAACTGCAGTTCTTCAACGCGCTCGGGTGTGAGGGCCAGGCAAATCAGTCCGCGCGCATGCTTGGCCATGAAGTTGACGGCCTGAGGAGTGACTTTTTCTGCAGCAATAACCAGATCCCCTTCATTTTCACGGTCTTCGTCGTCGACCAGAATAATGAACTTCCCTTTCCTAATATCCCGGATCGCATCTTCAATATGATTGAACGGCGTGGGCATAGGGCGACTAATCTAGCATTTCAGACTGAACCTTGAATATGGTTTTTTTAGAGATTACTCGAGAATCGGAAAATCTCATGAGGACAGTTCGGCCGGCAAAGACCTGTTGGCCCGCAACGCGACGATCACCGTGCCCCACCCACACACCGTGAACCCGGCGAACAGCCAGAGCCCAGATTCGTAGCTACCCGAAAGCCCCTTCATCGTCCCGATGAGTATCGGTAGCAGAAATCCGCCGATGGCCCCCGACGCCCCAACCACACCAGACGCCAACCGATATCCTTGGGAAACCATTCGGCGACCAGCTGAAACACCACGCCATTGCCGAATCCCATCGCGGCCGTTGCCACCATCATCATCACGACCGCCATGGTTTGCGAAGGACTGATCACCGCTACCACCGCCCCCGCGATCACCGGCAGGACATAATAGAGCGTCCGCAGCCCTCCTTGCCGATCCGCGACATAGCCGCCGGCCGGACGGATCACACTCCCCAAAAGCCCGCACAAGGCCGCCACAGCACCCGCCTCCATCGCATCGGCCCTATAGACATCGTGCAGCAGCAGCGGGAGCACACTGCACAGACCCACGAAACCGCCAAACGTGACCGCATAGAGGAACGAAAGCCAATAGGCCGACCGGCGCCGAATCAACTGTGCCGCATGGTACCACCACGCTACCGCACCAGTCCGAGGAGCCGGTGTTGTTCGTGGCACT
Source organism: Nitrospira sp. Ga0074138 (assembly GCA_001464735.1). Classification (GTDB taxonomy): domain Bacteria; phylum Nitrospirota; class Nitrospiria; order Nitrospirales; family Nitrospiraceae; genus Nitrospira_D. The sequence continues at coordinate 10,831 of LNDU01000055.1, read as the reverse complement.
ACCAGCACAAATCCCAACAGGGTCGCCGCAACAACCCCGTCCATGATGCCGCAGACCTGATGCCAATCCAGTGCGGCTGCCCAACGCGGCGCAAAAAATAGGATCAACACGGTGCCGATGTTCCCCGATGCGGCAATACCGAGCACAAATCCTTGCGCCGATAGCGGATACGCGCGGCTTGCAATCGGAAGTGAGACCGCAAAGCTCGCGCCGGCCACGCCAAGACAGGCCGAAAAGGCCAGCGCTTCTCCGTACCCAGTGACACCAAGCCACCCCCAGCACAACACCAGACACTCCATCACGAGAATAACCACGGCCGTGGGTCGCGCACCGAGCCAATCCGCGCTCCATCCAGCTACCATCCGTAACACCGCCCCGCCGAGTAACGGCACGGAGACGAGCCAGGCGATCTCAGTTTCGCTCAGCTGCAGCGCCACCATGAGCGGAATGCTCATTGCCCCGACGAGCAACCAGACCATGAAACTGACCGTCAGGTGCAACCACGCCCCCGCCAGTGACGGCCAATGACCACTTTTAAGAATACTCCAGATCTCAGACACGCCCGACCTCCGGATGGATAGTGGTCACTATAGGAGAGCCGCTTTCAGAGGCGCAAGCGAACGCTACCGAATGGAGAGACTGACGACTCTCTTCCCCCGTAGAGGCAGAACGGGCGTTACCCATCACGCCTCTTCGTCCCGCAAGACAGCCTTTGTGCCGTTCACTCATTCTGTTATAGTCACGCACGTATCATGAACGGTCACGACCATTCACAGGAGGAGATGGGCGACGCCCTAGAACCAGAAATCCTCGGACCTTCCGATGATGAGATCGTCGAGGCCGAAGCCGCGCCGGTGGTATTGGATATCCCAGCCTCTGATGGACGGCAGCCCGCCGACACAATGGCCGTGGTGCCGGTCACGGCCTTACAGCAATACCTTGCCGAAGTCCGCCGATACCCCTATCTGTCAAAGGAAGAGGAACTTCAGCTTTTCCAGGAGTATCACACCCACGGCAGCCGCGAAGCAGCCGTCAAACTCATCATGGCGAACCTGCGCGTGTCGGTCTCGATTGCCGCTGAGTACCTCCATACCGGTGCCGACCACATGGATCTCATTCAAGAAGGCAACGTCGGCCTGATGCAAGCCATCAAGAAATTCGACCCCTCGAAAAACGTGCGCTTCTATGCCTACGCCGCCTGGTGGTCTCGGGCCTATATCCTGCGCTACCTGTTGCATACGTTTCGGTTGGTCAAGGTCGGGACGACGCAGGATCAGCGAAAACTGTTCTATAACCTCAAAAAGGAAAAGGCGAAGCTTGAGCGGGAGGGCTTCGCACCGGACACGAAATTACTCGCGGATCGTCTGAATGTGCGTGAGCGCGATGTGGTTGAAATGGATCAGCGCCTGGGCAACTGGGAGCTGTCGCTTGACCAGCCGATCGGTGAAGACCAGGAACATACCCTGTTGGACGTCTTGCCCTCCCATCAAGAACCGGCAGACGAACAACTCGCCGATCATCAGCTCAAGACCCTCTTCAGGGCCAAGCTCGCCGAGTTCATCAAGACCCTGGAAGAGCGAGACGAAGATATTCTCAGAAATCGTATTCTGTCCGACCAACCCCTGACCTTGGATGATCTGGGCGACAAATACGGCATTACCAAGGAGCGGACCCGTCAGCTGGAAGCCCGCATCATCAAACGCCTCCGTGACTACATCAAAAAAGACATCAAAGATTTTGATCGCTTGCGGGCATGACTTCCCGGTGAATCCCACCCTCACCGAAGAAAATACTCCTAGAATGTTGATTTCCCAATAGGTTACACTGAAATGATATCTGCAGCCGCGGGAGTGATCGGAAACGATAAAAATCCATTATTCCCCCTCTTGACTTAAGGGAACGAAGGCCTATCTCTTCCCCTGAGTCGCAGGCTGCCTGGATCGCGCAAGTTCAGCCCAACTCTTTACAACTGTCAACACCTAACGGGTTCACTTTCATCAGGAGGAGGTTCTGCTATGGGTACAGCTGAGAAGGAAAAGAAGAACGTTGCCAAGGGGTTCCAACCATTGGGTGAGCGAGTATTCGTCACCTACACCGAGGAATTGGATCGGACTGCCGGCGGGATTTATGTGCCGGATTCGGCGAAGGAAAAGCCACAACGGGGAGTGGTCCAGGCGGTCGGCAAGAAAGTGGAGAACGTCAAGGTCGGAGACCAAGTCCTGTTCGACAAGTATTCGGGCAGCAAGCTTCGGATTGAGGACGAAGAGTGCTTGATCCTTAAGGAAGAAGACATCCTGGGCATCTTTACGGCTTAATCGCAGCAGGAAGGTGGGAACGTTGAAAACGTCGTTCATGACATTTTTTAACTGTTGCCCATTCGAACTTTCGCAACTTTAGACTTAAAACGGAGGAAAGATAATGGCAAAGCAACTTATGTACGGCGATGCGGCACGGGCGGCCATCCTGAAAGGGGTGAACCAGCTCGCAGACGCCGTGAAGGCAACCCTCGGCCCGAAGGGCCGTAATGCGATTCTCGACAAGAAATTTGGCGCCCCGACCATCACCAAGGACGGCGTGACGGTGGCCAAGGAAGTCGAACTGAAGAACCCCTACGAAAACATGGGCGCGCAGCTGGTCCGTGAAGTAGCCAGCAAGACCAGCGATATCGCTGGTGACGGCACCACCACCGCTACCGTGTTAGCCCAGGCTATTTTTCGTGAAGGCGCAAAGAACATCACCGCCGGCGCCAATCCGATGGAGATCAAGCGAGGCATCGATAAGGCCGTCGAAGCCATCACCGCCGAGCTCAAGAAGCTCAGCAAGCCTTGTCAGAACAAGACCGAGATCTCGCAAGTCGGTACGATTTCGGCCAACAACGACAAGACCATCGGCGATCTGATCGCCGAAGCCATGGAAAAGGTCGGCAAGGACGGCGTCATCACCGTGGAAGAAGCCAAGTCGATGACCACCTCGCTGGACGTAGTCGAGGGTATGCAGTTCGATCGCGGATACATTTCCCCTTACTTTGTTACCAATGCCGAGCGGATGGAATGTTCCGTGGAAGAACCGCTCATCCTGATCAACGAAAAGAAGATCAGCAGCATGAAGGACCTGCTGCCGTTGCTCGAGCAAGTGGCCAAGATGGGCAAGCCGCTCGTCATCCTCGCAGAAGAAGTCGAAGGTGAAGCCCTGGCGACCCTCGTGGTCAACAAGTTGCGTGGCACATTGAACGTGGTGGCAGTCAAAGCTCCGGGCTTCGGCGATCGCCGCAAGGCCATGCTGGAGGATATCTCGATCCTCACCGGCGGCCAGGTGATTTCTGAAGACATCGGCATCAAGCTCGAGAACGTCAAGCTGACCGATCTCGGCCGCGCCAAACGCGTCACGATCGATAAGGACAACACCACAATCGTGGAAGGCTACGGGGATGCCAAGAAGATCGAAGGGCGCGTGAAGCAAATCAAGGCTCAGATCGACGAAACCACATCGGACTACGATCGAGAAAAGCTGCAAGAGCGGCTGGCAAAGATCGTGGGCGGCGTGGCCGTCATCAATGTCGGCGCCGCAACCGAGACCGAGATGAAGGAGAAGAAGGCCCGCGTCGAGGACGCGCTGCATGCCACCAAGGCGGCAGTGGAAGAAGGCATCGTCCCTGGGGGCGGTACGGCCTACCTCCGCTGCATCAAGGCGCTCGATGGGATCAAGGACGTCCCAGCGGAGCAAAAGGTTGGACTCGACATCGTCCGGCGTTCGCTCGAAGAACCGCTCCGACAGATCGCCGCGAATGCCGGCGCAGAAGCCTCGGTCGTCGTCGGCAAGGTTCGGGAAGACAAGAACGCCAACGGTGGCTACAACGCCGCCACGGATGAATATGTCGATATGATCAAGGCCGGCATCATCGACCCGACTAAGGTCTCGCGCTGCGCCTTGCAGAATGCGGCCAGTGTCGCGGGCTTGATGCTCACGACCGAGGTCATGATCACCGAACTCCCGGAGGAGAAGAAGGAATCAGCCGGCGGCCCAGGCGGACACAGCCACGGCGGCGGGATGGAAGGGATGTACTAGCCAGCTGATGGCTGATAGCTAACAGCTAGTGGCTCGGAGCTAAAGAAAGGGCCGGGTGGCAAATGCCACTCGGCCCTTTTCGTTGCACCATTTAACCATGTGAGAGGTATGCTTTCAAATTCTTCTCATCTCCTCATAATTCGTGACCAAAATATTCAAACGCGTGTCCTAAACTTCACCATCGACTTTCCACCGTCATATCCTCCCGAAGTGTACTTTGATACGAATGTCTGGCTCAGCAGGTAGAATCCGCGCCGCATTTCGAAGGATCCAACGCCTCTGTGAGCCGGAAGTGCTACCGCCTCCAGAGATATCATTCCTGGAACATGTTGGTTTGTCGCACTATTTATCGCCGACATGGATTCCAAGTCCTGAACAGACGGCCATGGCTGTTACAGTGATCGCTGGTGTTGAAGCTCTAGGGGATATAACTTGAATTGGCATTCAAACTTCCGCATCCATTCACAGCTCTCGTTGGGTAGTGGATCCGACTCACTACACTAAGTTGACCGACGCGGACGATGCTTCTGTTACTGCAATAATTCAGATGCTGTCTGAGTGCGCTACTCGCCCAATAACTAGAGACAGTATTCAGAGTATTGTTCCCTGGTTCCAGCATGTAGCAAAGTTCTTCCTATTGTTTTGAGCGAGCAGTAGACAAACTCGCTATGAGGAGTTGTCGACAGACGAAAGGAATCGATTTTGGGAAGGGCTATATGCGGTGCCGGGCGTGTATTTCAGGCTCATCTAACCCTTACTGCTCTCAATACAATAAATCATCAACATCGCATTGACCCGAACGATCTCTACGACGCCATGCAATTGCTCCTTCTTAATGGCAACAGGATCTTTGTCAGCAATGACGCTAATTTCATCCACTATACAGTTGACGCAACCATTCACCACGTGGTTCCGTGGGAGCCGTTCAGAAGATCACCAGCATGAAGCAATCGGTAATTGCCCGCTGTTGAATGACATCAACTTGGAATGTTAAGCAATACCGCAGTAGATCTGTCATAAATCAGGGAGCTCACTAGTGATCGTGGAAGTCGAATCGAACGAGAATTGCGAAACCGGGTGTTTTGCCCGCTTCAAAGAAGCTGGCCCTGCACGACCCGTCGATCAGGTGAAGGTCTACGACCGTAATTCCGCAGGTGAGTGGTACTGGATCACGGGCTGGAGTGACAATGGCCAGGCACCTACCTGTCAGGCCTATGCTCGATTGGTCGAAGATTCCGGATCCGGGCTCGCCTTCCTGGTCTATGGAGGAATTTGCGGCTTACGATTCAAGCCGATTGGCTCGGAAGAACCTTGGAACCTCGAAAGCTTGCATCAATGGGGAGAAGCCTACCTCTTGATGGCAAGTGATCGTGATCTACGCTATGTAGACGAGCGTGCTGTCACCAACTAGGCTTTCGCCGCTGCTCGCAATGTCGCCTTTAGGATCGGTGAGGTTTCTGGCTTCGCAAAGAGTGACCTGAAGATCCGGTTGACGACCTTTGTATGGTGTTGATGGTCAATGAGAAAGAGTTCGATCGCCTTCTTGCGGTCTTCCATGCCGTACCCCATCCGGACCGCGCAGCGCTCCAACTCTTCTGAGCTTTCGGGAAGCGCATGGGTCTGGAGATCATCGACCATCTGCAACTTATGCTCAACATCGCGTAGGAAGAGATACGCGGCGGTCAGCGCATCGCGGTCTTCGGTCGAGAGCAGTTTTTTCCGAGCCAACCGGTCTAACGAATCGAGCGTGCTCCGATCCAGAAGCGCCGGCACCTTACGCCCGGCCAGGACCTGAACGGTCTGCACGAAAAACTCGATCTCTCGAATCCCACCGGTCCCCAGCTTCACGTTGCGTTGTGCGTGGCCACGGTCCGACATTTTGGCATCGATCATGTCCTTGACGGCGCGGACATCTTCCACAATCGCCAAGGCGTTCGCGCGATCCATGGTGCTCCCTGCCCCCAACACAAACGGCTTCACCAACTTGAGAAACGCCAGCCCGACATCATGAGAGCCGCCTACCGGCCACGCTTTGAGCAACGCCAACCGCTCCCAGACCTGTCCGCGTGTCGCATAATATTTCCGATACTCCTCCAGCGATCGAGCCAACTGGCCGACTGAGCCCTCGGCCCGCAACCGCAGATCGACGCGAAAGACATACCCTTCCCTGGTGGGTTCGGCCAACACCCTGGTGAGCTCACGGGCGAGAATCTCAAAATATTCTTCATTGGAAATGCCGACGCCGGCTGGGATAGCGGCACGCCTTCCTCTCGGCGCTCTGGTCTCTCCATCGTGGGACTCATAGAGATAGATCAGGTCCACATCGGAACTGTAATTCAGTTCATGTCCCCCGAGCTTGCCCATCCCAATCACGACGAACTTAGTCTCCACCCACCGTCGCTGCCGATTCTGATGCATGGGAATGCCATATTGCTGACGAAGATCGGCATCGACAACCTCGTAGGCCGCATGAATCAGGAGGCAAGCCAAATCCGATAAAGAGCTTGTCGTCTCCGGCACCGTCGAGAGGCGGAGGAGATCCCGCACACCGATCCGTAACATTTCTCGCCGCTGGAACCGGCGCAGCGCATCCAGCTTCGATTCTTTGGAGGTGAGATGCCCGATGCTTGCGTACAGCGCGCCCTCCATCCCCTTCCGCGTCGGAGGTCGTGCGAGGACCCTCTCCTCAGCCAGCCAGTACACCACGGTTGGGTCTCGAATGAGCGTAAAGGTCAAGGCATCGCTGTTGCCGAAGATCACACAGAGAAGATCGAGAATGCGCGGCGATGTGCGCAGATAGTCGAGAAATGAGGTGCGGGAGACACTCTCCAACATGCGCTCCCAGTGGTTCAGCGCCTGATCGGGATCGGCCGTCCGTGAAATGGATTCCATCATCATCGGCAGAATGTCGGCCAGCCGCCGTCGTTGGATCGGGTCACCGGCCATGGCATCGAGATTACGGTCCGCTTGATCGGGATCGCGCAGGCCATAGGCGGAAAAAATCACCCGGATCCCCTCAGCATTTCGCTTCTCCCCCAGCAAGATCGGCGTGGGATCTGGCTTACCGGGACGACCTTCAGTTAACGATGGAAAAGGCGACGAGTGGGGTATGGTAGTTCTTTGAGGCATGGAGCGGCATTATACTCATGGGTTCCTCTACGCACAATGAAACCATTCGGGTATACTAAAGTCCATGTCCACTGGCGCTCCCGATCGTACCGCGCTGCTCAGCACAGTCCGTCCCCTGTGTCCTGATATTGCGCCCGAGATCCTTCATGATTTTTTTAGCCGCATGGACCCAGAATATTTCCGGAGATTCGAACCTCCGACGATTGCCGCTCATATCCGCTCGACGGCTCAGCTCACGCCGGAAAGCCCCTGCGCAATTGCCTTTACCGAGCTGCACGATACACGGTTTGAGGTCACGATCGTGGCCTATGATTACTTCTCTGAATTCGCCACGATTTGCGGCCTGCTCTCAGCGTTCGGCCTGAATATCGAAGAAGGAGATATCTATACGTTTGGCGAACAAGCGGCTGCGCCGCCCGCTCGCACAAGTTGGGCAGGATACGGACCGCGCGTCCGCACCACGGGCAGTCCAGGGCTGACCAGGAAAAAAATCGTCGATGTGTTCCGCGTGCTGCCGGTACCAGGAGTGGAATTGGGCGACATTCAACAGAAACACCTGGCGGATGCGCTCCTCTCAGTGATCACATTGCTCGATAAAGGACAATTTACGGAGGCCCGCTGTGCAGTGAATCGACGGCTGGTCGAACAGCTCGGCAAGCGCCGTGCATCTTTTGGAGGTCTCCTCCACTCGGTGCAAATCTCGTTCGACAACAGCCAATCTCCCACCGACACGGTCATGGATATCCGGTCGGACGATACCCCGGCCTTCTTGTACGCCTTTGCCAACGCCCTGGCCATGCGCAACGTGTACATTTCCAAAGCACAGTTCGACGTCGAGGCCGGGAAGATTCACGATCGTTTTTATGTCCGCAACCGCCATGGCCAGAAGCTGACCGACACGACCGATCAACAGCAGCTGCGCCTAACGGCCGTGCTCATCAAGCAATTCACCCATGCCCTGACCTGGGCCCCGGACCCGACGAAAGCCTTGGAGGCCTTTGACCAGTTTCTTGACCTGACCGTGCAGCAAACGAAAGGGAAAGCCCAGCAAGAAGCCTTGGCGTTTCTCAGCGACAAGAAGACGTTCCCCCTGCTCGCCCGTCTGCTCGGGGCCAGCGATTTTCTCTGGGAAGACTTTCTGCGCCGTCAACACAGCAACTTGCTGCCGCTCCTCCAAGATTATCGCGATGCGCCTCTCATGACCCCAAAAGCGACGCTTCGCAAGGAACTCGATCGCCTGGTGAATAAAGCCAAAACCGACGAAGCTCGGAAGACCGCGCTGAACAGCTTCAAGGACCGTGAACTGTTCCGTATCGATATGAAGCACATCGTCGAGCCAGACACGGCGCTGCCTGATTTTTCAGCTGCATTGACCCAACTAGCCGAAGTTATCCTCGATCGGAGCTTGAAAGACTGCCAAGCCAAGCTGAATGCGGTGCATGGCCCGCCACGCTTGGCCAATAAAAAACCCTGTCCCTTCACCGTACTGGGCTTGGGCAAGTTCGGTGGCAAGGAACTCGGCTACGCCTCTGATATTGAAGTGATGTTCGTGTATGGGGACGCCGGTCGCACAGCCGGTAAGCAACCGGTCGAGAACAGCGAATACTTTGAGCGGTTGGGGGCCGAACTGCTGCAGTGGATCGAGGCCAAACAGGAAGGCATCTTTCACCTCGACGTGCGTCTCCGCCCTCACGGCGGAAAAGGCTCTTTGACCAATCCCTTTGACGAGATCACCAAGTACTACAGTGCCAGCGGCCTCGCTGCGCCATTCGAGCGCCAGTCATTGATCAAGCTGCGGCATGTAGCGGGCGATGCGGCCCTTGGCAAGCGCGTCGAGGCCCATCGCGACAGCTACGTTTATAGCGGAAAACCTTGGAATGTCCCCGATGCCCTCGCATTGCGCCGACAACAACTCAAGCAGCTGGTGGAGCGCGACACCGTCAACTTGAAGCATAGCCCCGGTGGTATCGTCGATATCGAGTATGCCGTGCAGTACCTTCAAATCATGCATGGCCATCGACTCCCAGTCCTGCGCACCCCCAACACCATGCAGGCGCTGGCGACCCTCGTCGATTGTGGCCTTGTTACGAGGCAAGACGGCGAGATTCTCCGCAAGGCCTACTTCTTTATCCGCATGCTCATCGACGGCCTTCGCATGGTCCGTGGCAACGCCAAAGATCGAGTCCTTCCACCAACAGACTCCGACGAATTCATCTTCCTCGCCCGCCGCGTGGGCTATACCACCGATGATTGGCAAGCCGGCGCACGCCATCTGCAAACGGATATCGCGCAGCATATGAAACTCACCAAAGAATTCTTCGAGCGAACATTCGGACGCTTGTAGCCCAATTAGTGTGATGAGCAGGGGGTTTCGGGCCGGATTGTGGACAGACACAGCGTTGCGATGCGGTAAAGCTTGCCACACCGTCAGCCATCACCGCATAATCAAACGACCTGACGCCCTTTACCCAACCGTTCCCGCGCGACAGCCCAGGAAAGGGTAAGATGGAAACATTGACAGCCTCGGCCAGCTCAGCGCAAGGTGGCTTGGAGCCAGTTGTGCTCCACTCTCTGGTATTCGATCCACGGCTTATTATCGTGATTCATCGACTGCATACATGGACGGAGGACGGACAGGGACATAGATGGTGAACGATGCGCCAACCCTGTTTCGAGTCGGATGGCTTTCCTATGTGATTGTCGCAAGTGTGATCTTGGCCAGTTGCGACAGTGCCGCGCGGCAACTCGACAGACCGACGGGAGCGTCGCCTGTCATCCAGACGAAGGGCTGGCAGATGCACACCGACCCAACCTATGGCTTTGCCGTCGAATATCCCAAAGAGCATGTGATCCTCAAGGAAGTCACCCTCCCAACATCCACACAGCCGGCGGCGGTCCAGCGCGTACGCTTTCAACGGAAGGACATCGCAACCGGCCAGTTTGCGGATCTTGAACCACCCATGTTGACCATCCAGGTATTCCCGAGACCGTCAGGACGCTCGCTGCGTGATTGGCTCAACTCCTTCGGCCTGCTGCCTCCCGGCAGCGAGATTACTGCCGCTCAACTGCCAGGGGCACGCGAAGGACTGAGAGTCGCACTCCGGCAGCAACTTGCGCCCAACGAGTTCCTCTATTTCACAACCGACCAGTACGTGTACGGTCTCATCCCCCTTGGCCCTGAGGGCAAGAAAATGTTGACGACGTTTCGCCTGATCGTGACGCCCTAATTGGTACGGAACGCCTCACAAGTCAGTGGGCCCCTCGGCGACGATCTTCATAATTTGTACATGTGGCGGGAACTCGCCTGCACGGGTGGCGGGTGCGGGTGTCGCACCCGCCACTGTTGTCAGTAGGGTCTCAGCAGTAGTTGCCGGCCCTACCGGCGCACATCGTGTTGAGCAGCGAAATGAACCCACCTGCTCGGCTGTCTGGGATGGAGCTGCCTTGGACCTGCGGAGCCGTCGAGACGTACCCATAGGAGCTCACCCCGACAACTTGATTCAAGCCGCTAGTCAACCCACCCCTGCCCTGAATGCCATAGGGGACTGTTGAAGAAATGGAGCGTGAACCATCCAAAGAGGCGATTTCCAGGTGCCTCCACCTCGGGAAGGCCGGCGGAGAAACCATATCCCCTTCT
>LNDU01000054.1 GCA_001464735.1 Nitrospira sp. Ga0074138 | reverse complement strand
GCCCTTGATCTCGTGCAAGCTGTATCCGACGCAACCGAGGAAGTTGTCATTGGCCGTGATGATCGTTCCATCCAGATTGAATTCAATGCAAGCCTGCATCCTTCCAATCGCGTTCGTGACCCCGTTCATTTCCGCCGCCTGTGCCTTCAGCGCTAGATCCTGCTTAGCCGCCGCACTTTCCAACGAATCGGCCATCTGATTGAACGCTTTAGCCAACTGCCCGATTTCGTCCTGTGTCGTGACCGTCGAGCGGTGGGTCAGTTGGCCTCCCTGGAGCTTATGCGCCGCATCAAGCACATTCAGCAAGTTCTGACTGATGATCTTCGAGACAAACCACACGGTAAACGCCCCGATCAAGATCGCACTGATGTTCAAGAGGCCCATGCCCCAATTCAGACTCGTGCTGAGGTCGTGGCCGGATTGATAACTTTCCTCCGCTTGTCTATTGTTTTCCTTGACCAACCAGTCGACCGCGTCATAGAGCACACCGATTTTCTCCACCAACTCGGTCTTTTGTAGGTCCGCGGCGGCGTCCTTGCTGAAATTCCCGCTGAGTTGCAATACTTTCTTGCGGACTTCCATATACTCGGGTATCCCGGCTTGTAATTTTGAAAAGACCTTTTTTTCCTCTTCCGCGACAATGAGCGGAACGTACTTCGCCAACAGGGTCTCTATTTCCTTGTCAAGATCAGTGATGCTCTTTTCCCGCGTGGCCATCGTGGCCCCATCGTTCGCCAGAATGTGCCATACGACGAGATTGCTCCTGCGCAGCATTTGCGCGCGCAGATCGCTCATAACCGTGACTCCGGTCAAGTTCGTTTTATAGATAAACTCCGCGTTCCCATTCAGCCGATTCATGCCCACGATGGACAAGCCACCGATGATGACAATCAGGAATCCCATGACCCCGAACCCGCACAGCAGTTTTAACCGGATACTGAGATTCTTGAATGCGTTCAGCATGTAACCTCCATGAATCGAACGCCGGCCGAGGCCTTCGTATACTCTAGGCGTGTGCTATATTTCTCTCTGCTCCAGCAGTCCCATCGCAGGGCACGTTCAACCGCACCGACTCCCGCCGTTGCGCAAAACTCTTCGAATTCATCTTCCGCAGCATGGGTCCTTTCTGCTGCCGACACCCACACCAAATCTGTTTTGAGTGTCTCCTGGATGTGCCTCTCCCTAACAGGTGTTTCTTCTGCCCGATTGATCGATTCTCGAGCCGGACACTTGACCTATGGCGTCGAGAGTCTACTGCTTTATCGGATAGCTGGAATGGAATCTTGAGTTTTGCAAACAGCCTGATTCCTCACGTATCAGTAGGGTTGCACGATGGAAACGCTCTATTCCAAATGCCCCCCCCTCAACGGATCAAAACTCCTCAAACTCGCCCCCATGACTCCCCCGATCCTTTCCAGTACCGGACGTGACACCTACCGAAGCAGACACAGCCGGACGCGGATTGGACAAGGCCACCTTCTTTCCAGGTAGCTTGGGTCGACACGGCTGAGTCACCGACTTGAAAGATTCCGCCCGTGTCACGTGTGTATGGGCTATCAGTGCCGTCGTGGCAACTTTTGAACTGCCGACGACCGGCTCAATCTTAAATATATTGACCTGCTGGAGCAGGTCTTTGGCTTGTTCTTGCATGGACTGGCTGGCGCTGGTCGTTTCTTCCACAAGGGCGGCATTCTGCTGGGTGCCTTCATCCATCTGCATGATGGCTTTGTTCACCTGATCGATCCCGCTCGCCTGTTCCTGGGATGCCGCCGTGATCTCCGCGATAATGTCACTCACCCGTTTCACTGCGGTCACGATTTCTTCCAGCGTTTTTCCAGACTGATTGACGAGCTCCGACCCATCGTTGACTCGTTGAATAGACTCGTTGATCAGCCCCTTGATCTCTTTGGCCGCCGTCGCCGACCGCTGCGCCAGATTCCGCACTTCGGCCGCCACCACGGCAAAGGCCGCGTTCAAGGCCAAGAGATTCGTCTGGAACGCAATCTCGTCGATCACCGTGATGATGTCGGCGATCTTCTTGCTGCTCTTGTTGATCTCCCCCATCGCGTCGACGGCCCGCTTGGTCACGGCTCCGCCTTTATCTGCAGTGTCACGGGCCGAAGCCGCCAACTGGTTGGCTTGTTTGGCGTTATCGGCGTTCTGCTTCACGGTGGACGTCATTTCTTCCATCGACGCCGATGTTTCTTCCAGCGCAGAGGCCTGTTGGCTGGTTCGTTGCGCCAGATCCTCGTTGCCCTTGGTGATCTCCTCCGCGCCGGATGACACACTCTCCGCAGCCTCCCGCACGGTGACCATCGTCTTGGCTAGGTTCTGTACCACGGCATTGATGCTGCGCTTGATCTTATCCAACTCCCCTTGGTATGTACCGCTCATTTCCTCGGTCAAATCGTTGGCGGCAAGTCGTCCGAGCACCGCCTGCGCATCCGCTATCAACTTCTCCGTCTCCACTTGGCTTCGCTTTTGGGCCGTGATGTCTGTCGCAAATTTCACCACCTTGCACACTTTGCCGTTGGCGTCGAGGAGCGGACTGTAACAGGCC
>LNDU01000053.1 GCA_001464735.1 Nitrospira sp. Ga0074138 | reverse complement strand
TACGGCTTGGCGAAGAAAATGATGTTAGCGCAATCACAGGCCTATCGTGCTCAGTACGGATTTAACTCGATCGTCCTCTTCCCAGTCAATCTATACGGCCCGCGAGACAACTTTGATTTACAGACGTCGCATGTGATCCCGGCGTTGATACGAAAATGCGTTTCGGCGAAGGAGGAGGGGCGCACGGCGATTACCTTGTGGGGAGACGGATCACCGACACGGGAGTTCTTGTACGTCGAGGATGCCGCGGAGGGTATTCTGCTTGCCGCCGAACAATACGATGGAAATCTACCGGTCAACTTAGGAACCGGCGAAGAAATTTCGATTCGAGACCTAGCCGGATTGATTGCAATCGAAGTGGGATTCACCGGACAAATTCAGTGGGATACCACGAAACCGAACGGCCAACCTCGCCGTTGTCTTGATGTGAGCCGCGCCAAGCAGCTCTTCGGCTTTCAGGCACGTCATGACTTGCGCAGCGGGCTGAAGAAAACCGTCCAGTGGTTTCAAGCTAATCGTCAGGCGATACGGGAAGTGCATTTCTAGAGATCTCGCCAGGTCTGCTCATTCCAGCGGAAACTCGTGTGGATGGGTTGATGTTCGCCTTACTGCCCATCGGACTTGTCAGAAGCTTAAATCATTGAACGAGACTCCAAGTAAGCTACAATGAGCAGGCTGCGTAGTTGTATTGGCCTGCAACGTGAGGTGCTGAGTGAAACGTATCGATATCATCGCGGGAGCCCGGCCGAATTTCATGAAAATTGCGCCGATCATTGAAGCGCTCAAAGCAGCTGAGCGCCGTGGCGGGCAGCTCCGATATCGATTGATTCATACCGGCCAGCATTACGACCGTGCGATGTCGGGCAGTTTCTTCGAGGAATTAGGGATTCCCGATCCGGACATCAACTTAGAAGTGGGGTCGGGTACTCAGGCTGAGCAAACTGCCGGGATCATGGTCGGGTACGAGAAGGTCCTCTTGAATGAGAGGAGTGACCTCTGTCTGGTCGTCGGTGATGTGACATCCACGATGGCCTGTTCCATCGCGGCGCGAAAACTGGGTGTGCCGGTGGCTCATGTTGAAGGCGGGATTCGATCCGGTGATTGGACTATGCCGGAGGAAATCAACCGGGTGGTAACCGACTCCATTACCAATTGGTTTTTTACAACGAGCGAAACAGCCAACGACCATTTGCGCCGTAGCGGTGTCACCGACGATCGAATCTTTTTTGTGGGCAACACCATGATCGACACGTTGCTCAAACAGTTGCCTCGGTTGCGTCAGCCGGCCTGCTGGGAATCACTCGCATTACAACCCCATCACTATATGGTCATCACGCTCCATCGTCCAGCCAATGTGGATGGAGAACAACAATTGCTCCGACTGCTGCGCGCCATTGCCGATGGAACCAGAGGCCTGCCCGTTATCTTTCCGGTCCATCCCAGGACGGCTAAGAATCTGAGAGACACGGGGAACACGCTTCCGTCAATGCACTACGTTGACCCGATGGGCTACCTCGAGTTCAATTACCTCGTGAAGCATGCCAAAGGAGTCATTACTGATTCTGGAGGTATTACTGAGGAGACGACTGTTCTCGGAGTGCCGTGTCTGACTCTTCGTGACAACACTGAACGCCCGGAGACCATCACCATCGGCACTAACGAATTAATTGGTACCGACCCGAGCAAGCTTCCACCAGCACTCGGGCGATTGATGGCAGGACAATGGAAGAAAGGGGCGATCCCACCGCTGTGGGACGGCAAAGCGGCGGAGCGGATTGTGGGACAGTTGGAGAGACTGCTGCTCGCATCGTGAGTTCGTTTTGATACTGCAGGCCGAGGGAGGTCTTGCAGTACTCGAGGGATTGCAGCGAAAATGAATATGTAACGTTCGTCCACGTGAGGTACACATTAACGCTGATACGTACGACATAAACCATCATGCCCAAAGACATCCAGAAGCGAATCAACTTCCAACCAGGAGATCGTCCCGATCCTCTCATCCATGAGAGTGGTCGATTCCTTGTACCACCGGCGATTGTCGATGTATCGGAACTTGCCGGGATGCTCAAACGGCTTGCAAAGGCTGTCACGGTTCCAGAGATGAATCAAGTCATTCGCAAGCGAGGGGGCTACTTGTGATGGGGATCAGCATGAATGTGCTTGGGGTATCCACGGAAGACCGATGCCCACGGTAAAGAATATAGACGGCCCCTACCGTGTATTTTTCTATAGTTTTGACTGTCATGAACCGAAGCATGTCCATGTTCAAAGAGAAAAGGCGACGTGCAAGTTTTGGCTGGAACCAATTGCCTTAAGTATGAACAGAGGGTTTTCACCAAAAGAACTGAATACCATTCGACGACTTGTTGAAACGAATATGTTACGAATCATGGAGGCATGGCATGAACACTGCGGCGAAGATCGTTGACCCTCGCGTCATGACCGTTGAAGTCACCGACGATGAGATCATTGCGCATTTGGTGGATGGACGGACAATCAGCGTACCGTTGGTCTGGTCATGGCGCTTATCGGAAGCAACCCAGGAGCAGCGACAACATTGGGAAATCCTTGGCGATGGTCAGGGGGTTCATTGGCCTGATATCGACGAGGATATCAGCGTTGAGGGCATGCTGCACGGAGCTCCGGCTCATCGTCCCAGAACATCCACAGGACACGCAGCCTAACTTGTATGAGTTCCTCACGCACAAACGCCGAGAAGGTTATCTGTAAGGAGGCAGCAGAGAAACAATACTTCTGAGGAAGAAACGGCGATACTTGGAATGTCGGGATCCTTCGCCACAACACTGAACGCCCTGAGACCATCACCATCGGCACCAACGAACTGATCGGGACCGATCCGAGCAAGCTTCCTCCAGCACTCATACGATTGATGGCAGGACAATGGAAGAAAGGGGCGATCCCACCGAAATGGAATGGCAAGGCGGCGGAGCGGATTGTGGAGTATTTGGGACGAGTAATCAGTCTTCTGTAGAAAACGGATGGGTTTCTAAAACCGCAATCTGTCAAGTCGCACTTGAGTTAACAATCCATCATTAAGTCCGTGCAGTTCAGCGCTCATTGGTCTCAGAGTCTCGTGTCCTCCTCATTGGTCCCCACCGGTACAGCGCTCATCAGTCGATTTCATAATTCATGAATTTATAGCACTGCTCAAATCCCTTGCTCTGGAGCAAATCTTATCGTCCTAAAAGTAAATTTAGGTTGCCACATACGGACTCGACCACTACCATGACGATAGTCTTCCTAAGTGGTGAAAATAAGGCACATCTGTAGTGGCATGTATGACTGCTGGTCAGCATATAGCTGTCTGAGATGCGGAGACTCAGAGTCGAGTCTAATTGGATCATGGAAATGAGGAAGCATAGAGGAAAGGGTAAAGTTCAAGTCTTGGCAATGCTGACAGCTGGACTCTGCACTGTATTGTTCTTCTATGCGTGTCTGCAGGGATACGCAGAAGTTAAGAACTCTGAGCCATTCTTGATCTATGTAGTGAATCCTACAAGTGGAGAGAAAATCCTTCCAACGGCATCTGCTCTTTCCGGTGCTCAATCCACAAAAGTCAAAATACTTGCCTGTCGAGGGGAATATGAGCCGGCTAGTTTTGTGATACGTGGGATGAAGGGGACCACACATTCAATTCTCGTTTCGGCAAGTGACTTGATAGGAGAAAGCGGCACAATCTCTAAGGAACACGTTGACATAAGAATTGTGAAGAGCTGGTATCAAGCAGCCGGTGCATGGAGCTCTCATAGTGTTGACAAGACTAATAGACATACCCGAGTGCTAGTCCCAGAGCTTCTCTTGAAAGATGAAGCACTCATTCAAGTCGATACGGTAAACAAGCATAACTATATAAGACTTCCCGATGGATCTGGCTACAGATACGAATCAATTAGTGACAACACTATTAGGTCTCAGCCAGATCTGCCGGGAATAACTGAATTCCCAGTGCGTGACGCAGAACAGCTTCAGCCTTCGGCCATTGCTGAAAATACCAATAAGCAATATTGGATTACTGCCCACGTCCCTGATGACATACAGCCTGGAAGGTATTTGGGAAAGATTTCTATCTCGAGTTCCCAGAGCCAGGAGCTCATGGCTCTTGATTTCGAAGTTAATGTCTTACCATTCGAGTTGAGCAATCCATCCATGGAGTATTCTCTCTACTATCGAGGGAAACTCGCTCCCCGTGCGCCTACCGTATCTTCAGAGTTCAAGAGCGAAGAGCAATTGAAGGCTGAGTTGCGAAACATGCGTGAGCATGGTGTCATTAATCCTACGGTGTATCAGAGGTATCGACCTAAGGGAGAACCAGTTTTTACATCTATCCAGGAAGCCCAAGAATTGCTCCGGCGGTACCTTGCCATTAGGAACGAACTCAAGATGACGAATTCTTCACTGTACTATCTTGGTCGACAAATTGATTTAGATTCTCCAGGCAACTTAAGGCAATTGGATGCCGACATACCGGCCCTTCAAGCTATGAGAAGCGATTATGCGTTTACTGATCTCTTCTTGTATGGAAAAGACGAAGCCAGAGGCCGAGAACTTCTTGAAGGGAAGAAGGCAAGAGAAAAAGTGTATGCCCTGGGAGCAAAGGTATTTTCCGCAGGTTATGAAGGGCATTTTGAAGTTATGGGTCAACTCACTGACATTCTTGTCTTTCACGGGCGGCCAATTGCAGAAGAAGCCAATAAGTTCCATCGAATAGGGCACAAAATATACAGTTACCATAACCCACAAGCGGGGCCTGAAAATCCCGCATTATTCAGAACGCAATATGGAATACGGCTCTGGCAGGCTAATTTCGATGGTGCCATGATCTATGCCTATCAGCATTCCATGGGGTCGATATGGAATGATTTTGATCATGTCAAATATCGAGATCATGTACTAGCCTATCCCACGATAAATGGAGTGATTGACACCATTGCCTGGGAAGGACTTCGAGAGGGTATAGATGACGTGCGCTACATTTCAACATTGGAAAGGATGGTTAAGGAACAGGAGAATAATCCAGCCATAGCTCAAGAACTCCAGCAAGCAGGGAGCTATCTTGCAGATTTGAGGGTAACGAAAGTTGTTGAGCCGAGCCAAGTAAGAGTTGAGCTAATACAGGTCATGTTGAAGCTAAACAATGCGATATTGCGAGTCCGCCCACATTCTTAGACAGCTCCTTCAGCGCTTTCCGTCAAGTGAGCACAGGACATCTTGTTCGGCAAGAGGTTGCTTGTGAGAGAAAGTTTTCTATTGACGAGGACTGGGATTATTCAGGAGTTCTGAAACCTGATGAACGACGGCACTATTGAGATGGTTAGAAAAAGAACAAATAGCTATCTCTGTTTTTTGAAACTACATGCCTGTGAAACGGTAACTCCAAAGCTCAGTGCCCTATGAATATAACGAGATTAATTATCGGATCTTTCTAAAGGTCATATGGCATTCATCGGCTCAGGATGATCTTCACAACATCGCATGAAATTAGGTTATTGCTCAGACAGAGCACTCACAATGTTCCAATCAGATCAGACACGTGATGATCTGCCATTGTTATGGCTGGCTGGGTTTGGCATTTCAGTAGCGCTCTTTACAGTGCAGCCATGGTCATTGATCGTTTACCAGGTTCCCGTACAGGTTTTCCTAGTCTGGCTATTGTTGGGTTGGCTCGGATTATTCAGGCTTTCAAACATCTCGAGGCTTTGGAATCCGTATTCTATGATTCAGTGGTTTGCAATTGGACTATTCCTAATCGTGCTTATCTGGCAAAGCCTAATAGAAGAGAGATCTTGGTTGCGATTCCAGCAACTCAGCACTGGCATCGCTTTATCCTTGATTACTGCGCAGGCTGTCATTTCAATGCGTGGACGACGCGTACTTTTTGTCTCCCTAGCTACAGCGGGTACAGCAAGCAGTATTGTCGCAATCTGCCAGTCAGTCGATATGGCGGATTGGTCTTGGCAAGGCACACTGTATGACGGCCAATTGGTACGAAGGCCTAGCGGTCTGGAGGCGTTTCCTGTTGCGTTCTCGTACAGCGTAGTGGGAATTGGGATAGTGCTTCTTGGTGCCGCATTTCATGATTTAAAGAATTCCGAACGGCTTGCACTATTTTCCCCACGGATGGCCATGATTTGTGGAGGAATTATCCTTGTGGGAAATATTGTGGCTCTAAGTCGATCCGGGGTGCTGGCAATAATATTTAGCCTAATACTCCTTGCGATAGGCATGAGGTATATGAAGCGGAGATTTATCCCATTCTCTTACGTGGCCGTTCCTCTGGTCGTGTTAGGAGGCCTAGTGATATTTGATAAAGCGACGTTTCTCGATAAGATTCAGGAAAAGTCTGAGCGAACTGAGCAAGATGTGCGCATGGGAACCACATTCTCCGTATTCGTTCCCGTGATACTTCAATATCCATATGGAATACCGGCAGCGGTGCTTGAGCTGGACCGGCATAAGCGCATTCCATCTAATGCAGCAATGAGAAATACCACTACGGAACTCAAACAAGCATTTGTGATGTCTGCAGGGTACGAACCGCACAATCTCTTTCTCACGGTAGGATTGCACTATGGCGCATTGGGGGTTGTGGCACTTGGAGTGTTCTATTGGGTGATGATTAGCCGAGCTGTTGGCGTATTAGGTCGAACGCGGTCAAGAGACCAGCAGTGCTTATCCGTGCTGGCAACAGTGCTTCTTGTTGCAAATGCGGGATTGCTTGTCCATGCAACTTTTCACAATGCAAGTATATTTGCTGGGGAAATGAGGGGTTGGATTTGGGTAGGTGCGTTGGGGATTTGCGTAAATCATTTAAAAGAGCAAAATGAGATAGAGCGGCTTGCAAATGCGTGTATAAGTGTAAATGCTGGAGGTGCGGAAACCTTTCGAGGATGTCTCCCTGGGGGAAGAGGAGTCGAGCAGTAGCCTGTGGCCAAACGGAGGAGGCCTGGTTCTTGCACCTAATACTTGTCTGGGCGAGCAGGGTGCGTTGCCTTCTTGGCTTATTCTCAAGTTTATTTTAAGTGATGTTATCATTTAAGTATAATTGTTTGTATTCATTCATCGGCAATGCGCTATTCTCATTTGGTTTGTGGTTAAACGTCAGTGTGATTGCAAAGATGGCTAGTGTGGAGGCAGTGGGGGATTATGCCTTAGCAAATGCAATAATAAGTCCGTTGTTTGGACTGTTCAGCTTGAACATTCGTGCGGCTGTTGCGACAGATGTCAGAGGGCAATTCGAGTACAGAGAATATTTTGCCACTCGCATCGTAACATCATTCCTCTGCGCCGTGGTCATAGGTGTCATAGCTGTTGTTCTGGAGAGAAGTTACGAGATTTTGGCTACGATGATATTCCTGACAATGGCGAAATGTGCAGAGTCATTCTGTGATATTCGAAGCGCGCTCTCGCTCAAGCTTAACAATATGAAGCCAGTTGCCATCTCCCTGGGGCTGCGGGGAATAGTAGGAGTTGTAAGCCTGGCGCTTGGTTTGCTGGTCTCAGGAAGTTTGCCCATTGGGATTGCCTGTCTCGCAACCTCTTGGATAGCAGTCTACTACTTTTACGACCGTCAAATAGCTAAGGGTCAACTCGACCAAGAGGAGATGGTGCCAGAGTATTCGTCGGTAAGAAAGATCATCTGGCTTTGTATCCCGTTGGGAGTTCTGCTGCTGATTAATTTGTCGATTAATAACATTCCTCGATACTTTGTCTCCAGCTGGTTAGATCAAAAGGCGCTTGGATACTTTGCTGCCACAACATACTTTATCTTCCTAGGAAGTATGTTTATGAATGCCGTTGCCTTACCGCTTCATCAAAGCTTCTCAAAATGTTTCGAAAGCGACCTTCAAAGATTTAAGCTTATGCTGGTACAGGGTGTAGGAGTCGCGCTGCTTCTGGGTGTATGCGGGGTGTTAATGTCAGTCTATTTTGGTGAGCTCATACTCACTCTTGCCTACACAAAAGAGTACGCTGAATATTCATACTTGCTAACTTGGACGATGGTTGCTTCTGTCGCATTATACTGTTCGGTTATGCTCGGTACAGCTATTACTTCGACACGGAAATTCAAGTCTCAAATGCTTGCGAATTTACCGGTTCCGGTTGTTACGGTGCTGTTTTTGTTCGCCATGCAAGGAACATTCACTTTAGTAACCGCTGCCCAGGCTATCCTGGTGGCGTATTGCACCAAGTTAGTTGTGCAGTCTGGGCTACTTGCGTATCTATTATCTCAAAAAGAAAAGTCTTCAGTGCGAAACTCACTCCCGTAAGTTCAGAAAGCATCTCTAACCGGTCTCTTTTTCATTAGGGGTTTGCGGCAAGTTGAAGCAAGGCGTTAGCTTATAAAGCACAATTGTGTGGGATTATTAGATGGCAATGCATCTCTCATCTTCAGCCCAATGTGACATGAGTAAGGAAAGTTCATATTGCTTTGGACAAAACAAATCGATCGTGGAAAAAAGAAAAGTGCGACCGATTAGGATTCTGCATTGCGTTCACTCTCTAACGGCAGGAGGTGCGGAACGCCAATTAAGAATGCTTGCGGATATTTCATGCAGATATGAAATGGATGCTGCCATTTTGTGTATCAACGATCGAGGCAGCGATAGCGTCGACGCCTCCGTCAAACTGTTTAAGAGCTCGCAGACCACTAAATATAGTACTAGCATTTTCTTGTCTCTTCGGAAGGCTATTAAAGAGTTCCAGCCAGATATTCTCCATGCGTGGCTACCCGCGCCCGTGACTATCCCGACAATGCTTATTGCCACTCTCTATCGTATTCCCTGTGTATGGTCCTATCGAAATGCCATGTTCTTCAGTCGTCCGTTGACCGTGCTTGAGTTCATGCTCGCATGGCCTTGCTCCTCATGCATCATAAGCAATAATCCTATTCATCGATCAAGCATGCCATACCGCATCATCTATAAAACTAAGCAGGGCATTGAGATAAGAAATGCGGTTAGTGTGGAGCTTAGATATCGTAAGGTGCTTGCAGGAGAAACAGGAGTGTCGGAACACAGTGTTCTCTTTGCCGGCCGCATTACGTACCAAAAGAATTGGCAGTGCCTTCTTAGAGCGCTGCCGATCGTACTTCGTACATACAAGCTCAAAGTGGTCATCTGTGGAGTCGGGGAGGACGAACCTCAGTTGAAGGCTATGGCTGATCAGCTTGGGCTTACACCCTTTGTTTCGTATGCTGGGTATCGGCCCAATATTCATGAGGTCATGCTGCAGTCAGATGTGCTGGTGCTTCCTTCCTGGTACGAGGGGATGTCAAATGTTTTCCTTGAGGCTTTGGCCATAGGCTTACCTTGTGTGGTCTCTGATATTCCAGCGAATCTTGACATTATTGATGGCACTGGTTGCGCTCTTACCTTTCCCCCCTCTTCTGCCGACGCATTAGCAGCATGCCTGCTAGAACTATTTCGTTCCCCTAGCCTCAGGTTTTCTCTTGCCCAAAAGGGTCGGGAAGTAGCTGCTCAGTACTCGCTGGAACGATTAGCGGAAGGGCACTTAGCTGCATATCGTTCTATCCTGGCTCGATATTCGTCAAAAACAGGAACCCTAGCCAACCTTGTGGAGAATCTGGGAGGTAATGTGAAAACATGAATGTGTTGTTTGATTTTGGTGCAATTAAAACGGGTGGCGGTGTTCAACTAGCAGTCAACTTTCTTTCTCTTCTGGATCGCCAGAAGGCAACCGATATCAAGATCTTCCTAGTCATTCCAGAAGTTGGTGAACTTTCAAAGTTGGGCTTACAAGGGAAATATTCCGGGGTGTTCGTTTCACCAAACTCATTCATTCAGAGATTTGTCTTCGAGTATGGATGCCTTCAACAGCTGATTCGCCTCCACGAGATTCAGCATATATTCACATTTTTTGGCTCTGGGCTCCCTCATCCCCAAAATGTTCGCAGCGTCGTAACCGTGGCCTATCCAGTCATTTGTTACCCGGAAAGCGATTATTGGAATTACGCAAGCATGGGAGACCGGATCTACATTAAATTGTTAAATATATTAAGGCGAAACCGTCTTAAAAAAGCGTCCTTGATCATTACCGAGACTACAGTCATGCAGGCAAGATTGGCGCAATCCATACGATGGCCAATGGAAAAGATTTTAGTTATTCCACCCACACCATCACTGTATGTGGAACCGCTACGCTTACAGCGTAGGTTGCCAAGTCGCCGATTTCTCTTTATCAGTGGCACCAACTCCCACAAGAATCTCTGGCGTCTGCCTGCAATAGCCGAGTGCATGCTGGCACGAGGAATTGAAGAATTCATGTTTGTCTTGACCTGTAGGCGTGACTCCTACATCAAGTCACTTAAAACCCCCCTCATCTCTGAAGGACTCATTGTCAGACATTTCACGTTTTTAGGTTCAGTGCCCCCGCAGCGGATTATGGAGGCTTACAGCCAAGCCGATATTGTTGTTTCCCTTAGCGATCTAGAGAGTTTTAGTAATAACTACATGGAGGCTTGGGTGGTGAAGCTTCCACTCGTAGTCAGTAATCGAGATTTTGCTCGAAATATCTGCGCAGACAGTGCTCTCTACGTTGATCCTCATAGACCGGATGATGTGGCTGAGCACCTTATCCGCATATCAGAAGACCTCTGTCTGCAGGACAGGCTTGTAAAAGCAGGAGGAGAACGGCTTTCGCTCCTTCCTTCACCACAGAATCGTTTCTCGAGGATTATGACAGTGCTTTTGGGAAATGAAGAAGAACTAGACAATGATATCCATCTGGCCAGGCACGAGACTCTAACAATTACCAAGTCGCATGCGAACGCTCGATGAGCAAAGCGATATGGGTCAACTAGCGTCGGGTAGGGTGAAAAGCTTCCTCGTTATCTCCTATGAAACGGTCATGACTTTATTGTTTTCTCTGCCACGCTACCGGACCCTCAACGCATTGAAAGGACGGTTTCTGGAACTGAGTGGGGCAAGAATTGGGAAACGGGTAGTCTTTTACCCCGGCGTCTGGATAGCACCTGGACGGAACTTAGATATTGGAGACGATGTCACATTGGCTGGCGGGGTAATTATTGGTACAGCTGGCGTCGTAAAGATTGGCGATCGCTCACTCATTGGCTTTAGGACGACCATAATCTCAGGCAATCATACAGTACCCCCAAATCGAGGAAGGATTTTCGAATCAGGTTTCGCTCGGCAACCGGTGGTAATTGGGAACGACGTTTGGGTAGGGGCTAATGTGATCATTCTCCCTGGACGCACAATCGGCGACGGTGCGGTGGTTGCCGCAGGAAGTGTAGTCACTAAAAATGTAGATCCCTTCACTATCGTGGGTGGCAATCCCGCTAAACTTATAAGACAACGGACCTAGCCTATTTGTATAGGCGACGACACCATAACTACTTAAATCATTCCTGCTTAGAAGCTCTCAGGGAGATCAAGATGGTGCAACCTCGCAAAGGTTATGACGACCGGGTCGGTGCTGGGCGAGCAATGCCAGCAAAGCCAACTCATGACTTAGACGACGACCCCGCAATGATGGTTCAAGAGCAGATATCGCGGATTAGCTTCTTCGCAGAACGAAGCCCGGTGGCTGGAAAGTCCATATTGGATCTCGGCTGCGGGACAGGGTTCAATTATGCGTATGCCACTGGCAAACTCGCGGCAGGTGAGATCCTCGGAGTCGACATATCATCGAGTGCGGTCGCATACGCCAAACAAGCATATCCAGCAGGATCTTTCCTTCAGGGCGATATTTGCAGTACCAGTTTCGATTGCGGAACGAACCGCTGGGATACTGTTGTATGCTGTGAAGTCATCGAACATGTCGACAAGCCAGAAGCCTTACTCGAAACGATACATAGACACCTTCAACCCTTCGGAGTTGGGCTCATCTCTACCCCCAACCGGCCTGTGTTCTCGCTCGACTATGAGCCATCGCCCGTGAATCATACCCATGTGAAGGAATATACGCTTGAAGAATTCCGCTTGATGCTTGAGCGAAAGTTTTCGAAGGTTGAAATCTGGGGGCAGCGCTTTTCAAACGAACGCTTATTCAAGATGCAACAAAGCATTGTGGCTCGGAATATTAAAGACTATCGACTATTGGGAGAGTGGTATTGGCATAACTCTGTTCGCCGCCTCTGGAAAACGCTACGACTAGAACCACTCCATCGATGGTTAGGTGGTGGCCTGAAGTACAACCACAAGGACTTTTCCTTTGTGAATCCTGTTACCGATGACAGTATCTGGCTGTGCGCCATCGTCACGAAATAGAATTTACTATGAACCACGAAGAAACTTACCAGCGCCTTCCGGTTGCTCTGCAGAACTTGGCATGTTCGGTTGAGGGGTGGCGCCTGAGAAGGCGTCGATACAATGACGAGTACAAGGCAATTTCCCGAATCTTACGAGAACACCCGTGCTCATCGGATTCGATCATGCAAGCCTTGCAGAGAGCGCGTCTTCAGGCACACCTGAATGAAGCCCTTCATTCCCCTTACTGGAAGGCACAATTTGAGCGCGATAAGGTCAACGTTCTCGCTGACAGCCCCTTGGAGGAACTGCAAAAGCTCCCCATCCTGACAAAAGCAGAAGTTCAGGCTGACTCAGAAAGAATTCGGAACCAGTCCATAGATTCCAAGGATCTTGTTTCATGTCACACAAGCGGAACGACCGGAGCCGGATTGGTCTTCTGGGAAACATCAGCCGCAGAGAAAGAGCGATGGGCTGTCTGGTGGCGTTATCGGCACTGGCACAATATTTCGCACGACATGTGGTGCGGATATTTTGGCGGTCGCTCCGTCGTGTCGCTTACACAATCTGCTCCGCCATATTGGCGGCTGAACTATCCTGGCCGACAAATACTATTCAGCGGGTATCACTTATCTCCTGCTACCGCTGAGGCTTATCTCGCTGCACTAGACAATTATTCACCTCCCTGGCTCCATGGCTATCCGTCGCTTCTCTCACTTATCGCCAGCTATATACTGGAACGGGGAAGGCCTCTGAAAACAGCGCCAAGCATTGTGACAACCGGTGCTGAGAATCTGCTTCCCCAACAAAGAGACTTGATGGAACGAGCCTTTGGCTGCCCTGTCCGCCAGCATTACGGGCAAGCTGAATCCGTCGCGAACATTTCCGAATGTCCCAAAGGGCATCTACACATCGACGAAGACTTTTCCTTTGTCGAATTGATTCCGCAGGAACAGCATCCCGGTGTCTTTCGCGTCATCGGCACGAACTGGAGCAATCCTGCCTTTCCCTTGTTTCGATACGACACAGGAGACCTTGTGCACTCTTCTGAGGGCACCCAGTCATGCGACATGACGGGTCGGATCGTTGATTCCATCGATGGTCGAAAGGAGGATTATGTCGTTCTTCCCAGTGGAGCGAGGCTAGGAAGGCTCGATCATATCTTCAAGGATTTGACCCAGATCCGGGAAGCCCAGATCTACCAACCGAACCGTGAGACATTGATCTTCAGGATCGTCAAGAGGGATGACTATACTGCCGACTCAGAGCGGCGACTTCTTGAAGAAGCACGAAAACGATTGGGGGACCAGGTATCGATCCAAATTAAGTACCTTGCCGCGCTGGAGCGGGGAAAGACGGGAAAACTTCGATTTGTTGTGAGTGGAGTCTAAATGAAACAGATATTGCAAAATCTTGCCTCAGGCGAAACCAGCCTTGCCGACATTCCTAGCCCAAAGGTCAGGGAGGGCCACCTTCTGATCCAAACCTCACGATCCCTGGTGTCCGCAGGTACCGAACGCATGCTGGTGGATTTTGGCAAGGCCAACTTCCTCGAGAAAGCTCGTCAGCAACCTGAGAAAATTCGAATGGTGCTGGACAAGGTGAAAACTGACGGGATCATGCCCACGCTGGAAGTGGTTCGCAACAAGCTTGATCAACCACTACCGATGGGCTACTGCAATGTTGGAACGGTGCTCGAGGTGGGAGCCGGGATCACGGGATTCTCCGTGGGAGACCGAGTGGCATCCAACGGCAAACATGCGGAAGTTGTCTGCATTCCCAAAAACCTTTGCGCCAGAATTCCGGACACCGTGAGCGATGACGCCGCCGCGTTTACCGTGATAGGGGCGATCGGATTGCAGGGGATACGACTGGTTCAACCGACGCTCGGGGAAACAGTCGTGGTGACCGGCCTCGGATTGATCGGGCTGATGACGGTGCAGCTTCTCCGGGCACATGGCTGCCGGGTGCTCGGATTAGACTACGACACCGGCAAGCTCGACCTGGCAAGGAAACTCGGAGCCGAAACAGTAGATCTCAACCAGAATGCCGATCCCGTCATGGCAGCGATGGCCTTCTCGCGCGGCCGTGGTGTGGATGCGGTGATCATTACTGCCTCCACGAAGAGCAATGAGCCGGTGCATCAGGCCGCGCTGATGTGTCGCAAGCGTGGACGGATCGTGCTCATCGGCGTCACGGGCCTGGAACTCTCGCGGGCCGACTTCTACGAAAAAGAACTCAGCTTCCAAGTGTCCTGCTCATACGGGCCGGGGCGATACGATACCCGCTACGAGGACGAGGGCCAGGATTATCCCTTCGGCCTCGTTCGCTGGACAGAACAGAGAAACTTCGAGGCAGTCCTCGATATGCTGGCTGATAACCGGCTGCACACTGAACCCCTCATCTCTCATCGTATC
Source organism: Nitrospira sp. Ga0074138 (assembly GCA_001464735.1). GTDB lineage: Bacteria > Nitrospirota > Nitrospiria > Nitrospirales > Nitrospiraceae > Nitrospira_D. The sequence continues at coordinate 69,754 of LNDU01000053.1, read as the reverse complement.
TCGTTTGATCAGGCCATCACTGCGTATGACCTTATTTCGAGTCGAACTCCCTCGCTTGGAATCATCCTGCAATATCCCGAATCCGACAAGATTGCTCGGTCTCGACTATTAACCCGTACCATCCAGCTTTTGGAGACGACACCACATACCGGCCATCCCGGCACACCAGTCGTCGGTTGTATCGGAGCGGGCAATTACGCGTCACAAGTCCTGCTGCCGGCATTTAAAAGCACCGGGGCCATTTTGAAATCGGTCGTCAGCAGTACCGGAGTCAGCGCCGCTCACGCCGGGCGCAAGTTCGGATTTTCGGAGGTTTCAAGTGACAGCAAGAGTGTGATCGAGAACCCTGATATCACTACAATCGTGATCGCGACCAGACATGATAGCCATGCCAAGCTGGCCTGCGCGGCCCTGAAGGCGGGGAAACACGTCTTCGTCGAAAAACCGCTGGCGATTACGCGGGATGACCTGGATACGCTCGTCCGAACCTATGAGACGATCCAGGCAGCAGGAACGCCCCCTCTCCTAATGGTGGGATTCAATCGCCGCTTTGCGCCCCAGATCCAGAAAGTGAAACGTCTACTCAATGGAGTCAGCGAGACAAAAGCATTTGTCATGACGGTCAATGCGGGCAGTATTCCAGCCGAACACTGGACCCAGGACCGGCTGATTGGCGGATGGCGAATCATCGGTGAAGGTTGCCACTTTGTGGACTTGCTCCGCTTTCTGTCGGGATCGCCGATTGTTTCGGTTCAGGCCATGATGATGGGAGCTGCTGCTAGGGGAACAAGTCGGGACGATAAGGCGACCTTCACGATTGGATTTGCGGACGGGTCATTTGGAACCGTGCATTATCTTGCGAACGGGCATAAGTCGTTTCCAAAGGAACGGCTCGAAGTCTTCTGCGGTGGCCGAGTACTACAACTGGATAACTTTCGTAAGCTTCAGGCGTTCGGATGGCCAGGCTTCAAGAAGATGAACCTCTGGCAACAGGATAAGGGGAATGCGGCCTGTGCCGCCGCTTTCATTGAATCGATTCGTGAAGGTACGTCTTCGCCGATCCCGTTCGAGGAACTGGTAGAGGTTTCTCGCGCCACCTTTGATGTCATGGACTCTCTGGCATAAGCTCCACACAGCCTATGAATCGGCTACTCCTATACGCGAGGACGGTGAGGCATCTTCGCTCCTCCCAGTTGCTGTACTTTATCCGACGGCGACTATTTCCCTCTCGAACCTCACTCCACACAGCTCCGGATCTTCGGCTTCGTCCAGGTCTCCGTATGATGCCGGGCATCCAGCCTCAAGGACGAGCACAACCTGATTCACACTTCCATTTTCTGGGGCGCTCACTCCTGTTTGAATCTGGAAAGGACGGATGGGCTTGTCGACACATGCCAAAACTGTGGCGGTACAATCTCCACTATTTTGACTACCTCCAGCACCCTCAGCGCTCTGTTGAAAACAGGTCTCACTTGGTCTCTGATTGGATCGAGCACAATCCGCAGGGAACAGTGGATGCCTGGGAACCCTACACAGCCTCATTGAGGATCGTGAATTGGGTGAAATTCTTTCTCTCGCTGTCGGCGGCTTCCCTGAAGAAAAGCACAGGAGCCGAGGGAGGCCCAACAGGGGAGTTTCATACGGGGTTGCAAGCCGAATGGCTCATGAGTCTCTACTCGCAAGCGCTGTGGCTTGAACAGAACATCGAATATCATATCCTGGCGAATCACTATCTCAAAAATGGCGTGGCGCTTGTGTTCGCTGGAGTGTATTTCGAAGGAGTGGATGCAGACAGGTGGCTTCGAAAGGGTTTGCGAATTCTGCGAGAAGAACTAAAGGAACAGTTTCTTACTGATGGAGGACATTATGAGCGAAGCCCCATGTATCACTCCATCTGTGTGGTTGATTATCTTGATGTGTTGAATCTTGCACAGAACTCGCCGGCTGGGATTCCAGATGACATAACGGATGAATGTATTGGCAAGGTTACGGCTGCTCTCGAGTTTCTAAACGGTATCTGTTCCCCAGACGGTACTATCCCCCTGTTCAATGATTCGGCGTTCGGCATCGCTCCGACTCCTCATCAGATCTTTGACTACGCGGAGAGGGTGATTGGGTACAAGGCCCCAGAGCCAGCACAGGATCTGATGGTCAATGCCTTTCCGTCAAGCGGCTACTATGTCTTTCGCAAGGTGGACGATATGATCATTATTGATTGTGGGCAGATCGGCCCTGACTATCAGCCCGGACATGCTCATTGCGATACGTTGAGTTATGAGCTCGCGATTGACGGACGGCGAGTTGTGGTCGATAGCGGGGTCTGTGACTATGAGCCAAGTCAGGAACGGGCCTATGCGCGAAGTACGAGCGCTCATAATACCGTGATGGTCGATGGAGAAGAACAATCAGAAATGTGGGGGGTGTTTCGCGTGGCTCGGCGGGCTAAGCCGATCCAGGGTCATATCGACAAGACGGGGCACGAGTCTGTCCTGTTTGAAGGAGCTCATGACGGATATAGGCGATTGAGCGGAAAGCCCATCCATAGGAGGCGCATGTCCTATGATGGGCAAGGAAGTTGGATGATTCGGGATCTGTTGGAAGGAAGTGGGACGCATCGGATGGAGAGCTTCGTCCATTTCCATCCTGATTGCTCACTTGTGCCATCTGGTGAAGGTGTCTTCCGAATTGAACGAGAGGGGGAGGCGATTGCGGTGATCGAAGCGTTGAATACCTGCCGGATGGAGATTCAGCAGGGCTGCTATTTTCCTGAGTTTGGTTTGAGTCAGAAGAACCCTGTGCTAGCCTTTTCTTGTCATGGAGAAGTTCCACTTCAGCTGAGTTATCGAATCCAAAAAACGAGCGACCGACAAACCCAGGCGCGCGGGCATGCGAATCCTCTTTCTGTCACATTACTTCCCTCCCGAGGTGAACGCGCCGGCAACCAGAGCTTATGAACACTGTAGACAATGGGCCAGGGATGGGCACCAGGTAACGGTCGTTACGTGCGCACCCAATCATCCTCAAGGACGAGTCTACGAAGGTTACCGCAATCGGATCTATCAACGGGAAACGAAAGACGGAATCAACATTGTTCGGGTCTGGACGTTCGTGACGGCTAACGAGGGGTTCGTTAAACGAACGCTGAACTACATCTCGTACATGTGTTCTGCGTGTATCGTCTCATTTTTTCTCCCCAAAGCAGACATCGTCCTTTCTACCTCCCCTCAATTCTTCAATGGACTTGCGGGCTATGTCGTCAGCAAGCTGAGAAGAATACCTTGGGTGTTGGAGATCCGTGACCTATGGCCTGAATCGATTGTGGCCGTGGGTGCGATCAAAAGCCCCATAATCATTAGTCTGTTGGAATGGATCGAACGGTTCGCCTACCGAAAAGCGGATCGGATTGTGCCGGTGACAGACTCATTCAAGACATACATGTTGGGCAAGGGTATCGAGGCTGGAAAAATTACTGTCGTCAAGAACGGTGTCGACCTGGCTCAATATGCGCCGCTTGATAGTGCGAGTGCTCTCGCTGAAGAGCTTGGGGTCAAGGGAAAGTTTGTGGTGTCCTATTTTGGGACCCATGGCATGGCGCACCATCTGGAGACGATCTTTCATGCAGCTCACCGATTAAGGGGATCGAAAAACATTGTTTTCCTGATGGTGGGCGATGGAGCTGAGCGGCGAGCGCTTCTCCAGATGCGAGACGACATGGCGCTTGGCAACGTGATGATGCTCGACCAGCAACCCAAAAGCCGCATGCGTGACTTTTGGGCGTTATCCGACATCAGTCTCGTTCTTCTAAAAAAATCAGACCTGTTCAAAACAGTCATCCCCTCGAAGATCTTTGAGATTCTGGCGATGGCGAAGCCGATCATTCTTGGAGTGGAAGGGGAGAGTGCAGATCTTCTGCGAGAGGCCAAGGCGGGTATTTGTATTGAGCCGGAAAAGGCGGACGATCTCGCCACACAGGTGATGGAGCTATCCCAAAATGCTGAACGGTGCCAACAGCTGGGTAGGAATGGGCGCCGATATGTCATGGAACATTTCGATCGTATAGTGCTCGCTAGAAAACTCGCTTCTGTACTTGAGGCGGTCGGCGGGAGAACAGTTCTTGAGGCTGAAGAGGTTTCTGCCTCTGCAAGATGATTCAGTCGAAGAGTCTCTGATCATCGCATGGTTCTCGCATCATTCGATTGCGACCTGTCCAAACAGCCAGGCCACGGGCCTCGGTTAGAGGCTAGGTTGTCGAATGGCGAGTCAAGGGTAGTGGGCGCTGAGGCTGTTTTTAGTGAGGGACGGTGCAGCGAAATGAATGCGTCGAATCTGGTAAGAGGAAAAGGTGTGGGTACTTTTTGCCAGCCTGTACATAGCTCATACATAATTGAACGCCGTTGTGGGGACATACACACAGTTGCCGACGCAAGCCTCCATCGTGCTCCTTAGTTTTCAGCGACATACGCACTGCATTTGGTGGTCTGGGACTTGCTCAGCAATCACCGCGTTGCTACCGACTGATATGTGTTCCTTATGTGTCAACCTCTAGAAGGAGCGGTGTTATGCAGATGATTCAGAAGTTGTTTGGAAAGGGATTGACCCTGCCGGCGATTGCGCTGTGGTCAGTGCTGCTTCCATTGAATGACACTCAAGCAGCCCTCATACAGTACTCCTTTACCGGAACTGTCGGGGGGGCGAATGGAGCGTTGAGGTCCGACCTGCCGGTGGGGTCCGCAATGACAGGGATCTTCTCGTTCGAGCATACAACGTCATCCACTGGAGTAGGCCGGTATCCAGGAGCAGTACAGAGCTTCTCGCTCAACATTGGGAGCTACTCGGTCAGTTTTGATCCCTCTGGTGACGTGAACCTTGTCCGAATTACCGATAACCCTTCCGGCGACCTCTGGCGTCTCAGGACTTCGGTCATGGGGGATGGTATCGGGCAATATTCACCAACGGAATTCCGTCTGGATTTGGAGGATGAGGACGGTTTAGCGATCACTGGGACGGAGCTTCAGGATCCTCCAAGCTTGGGCGCTCTGACCTCGACTCAATGGAGACTCGTGTTTGAAGATGATGCAACTGGAAATATGGTCAGGGTTCAAGGGGTGTTGAATAGCCTGACGGCAGTCCCATTGCCGGCTGCTGTTCTTCTGTTCGGTGCGGGCCTCATCTCGCTGGTTGGTCTGGGTGCGGGAGGTTTGAGAAATCTCCGCGGAGCCAAGGCGTAGTCGAGAATCTCGTGTCTGACAGCTGGGGCTTGATATCCCGAGCGGGGTATCAAGCCCGTTCTTTCTCCGAAATCGATCAACAGATCACCGGGTACCATAAGATAATTACATAATTGAACATCGTAGAAGGAATGTGCACGCAGTCGATATAGAGACTCTCTCCCGCCATTCTTCGTTTTCAGTCACATAGAAGGTTCAACGAATGGTCTGGGATTTGCTCAGCAATCATCCCATTGCTACTAACTGATACGTGTTCCTTATGGTGCAAGCTCTAGAAGGAGCGGTGATATGCAGATGATTAATCCATGGTTTAGGAGAGGGGGCATCTTGGCGGCTGGGCTGCTACTGTGCAGTGGCTTGGTGGCCACGCCAGCCATGGCGGCATTGATTACTTATAATTTTACTGGGAACGTGACAGGAGTCGACACGCTGGTGTCATCACAATTCAAAAATGGGATGAAGATGAATGGCTCCATGACTGTCGACATGGACACGGTTGATCAAGATCCTGACGACTCCTCCGGGACCTACGGTGTCGAAAGCTTCAACGTGACAATTGGAGCCTACACGGCCACGCTGGGGCCTTTTTCTACAGGAAGCATCGACATCTTTGACAATCTGCAGACGACGCAGCCTGGGTTGCGGATTGATGGTTTGTTCGCGGCCATGGATCAGATGGATGCCAAAGATGTGAATGGTTTAGGTCCCAGATTCTTTGCCATATCACTTTTTGGACCACGCACTCTTTTCGGCAGCGATGCTTTGCTAATGTCTCCTCCAAGTGTGTCCTCCTTCAATGAATTTAACGATTTTCGACTGGTATTTGGACCTGATAGTGTGGCGGGAGGAGTTTCTGGAGTCGTCACTTCGTTAACGGCGGTTCCATTGCCGGCGGCTGTGCTTCTGTTCGGCGTCGGTCTGATTTCGCTGGTAGGGCTGAGAGCGGGAGGGTTAAGAAATCTCCGCGGAGCCAGGGCGTAATCACGAACCTCGTTTTTGACACCTGGGGCTTGATATCCCGATGGGGTATCAAGCCTGTTCTTTCTTTGAAATCAATCGACAGATCGCCGGGTACTGTAGATAATCAGGTTTCGCCCCACTCTTCAGGACCGACGTAGCTCGTTTGACTCATTCCTTTTCATCGTGTGAGTGACTCTGTCGTATGACTCGCAATCGCTCTCTTCTCTTCACTTCAGCCCTGGTCGTGGCGCTATTGGGCTACATGTATGCGGACAGTCTTGTCTTCTTGTTCAGCCGCTGGGTGGGCACCGAAGATTCTAGCCACGGAATCTTTGTGCCGTTCATTAGTGGGTATTTGATTTGGCAAGCCAGGCTCCGGCTCAGCCAGATTTCGAGGGAGAAGTCATGGTTGGGTCTTGCGGTCATCGCGCTGGGTCTCATGCTCTATGTGGTTGGGGAATTGTCCACACTGTTTATCGTTCTCCATTTCTCTTTGTGGATGGTGATCGTCGGATTGGCCATCACCCTGCTTGGGATTCGCGGGGCGAAGGTCATCGCGTTTCCTCTCGGCTATCTCCTGACCGCCATCCCGCTCCCGACGTTTATCAATGCGAATCTGTCGAGCCAGCTTCAACTGTGGTCATCATCGCTCGGCGTCGGTTGTTTGCAGCTCGTCGGCGTGATGGCATTTCGAGAAGGCAATGTCATTGATCTTGGACCGGTGCAGCTCCAAGTCGTCGAAGCTTGTAGCGGGATTCGATACCTTCTTCCACTGACTTCTCTCGCGCTTCTTTGCGCGTATTTGTTCAAGGATCGGATGTGGAAACGAGTGGTCCTCGTGCTGTCAGCCATCCCGATTTCCATCCTGATTAATGGCTTTCGCATCGGCATGATTGGGGTTTTAGTCGAACTCTATGGGAAGGGAGCCGCGGAAGGTTTTTACCATCTCTTTGAGGGATGGGTGATCTTTATGGTGAGCCTCGGACTGTTGATCCTAGAAATGGGATTGTTGGGAAGAGTTAGGGCATCAAGAGCCGGGAAGCCATTTCTCGCACAATTTACCTGGAGAGAGCAATCAGAAGATAACACCCATCCGGCTGTGCCCAGCGTTCCATGCCGAATGCAATCAGCTTCGGGCCGGGCCTATCTTTGCAGTGTAGCCTTGCTCGCGCCGTTTACTCTTTTCTCGACCATGATTGTGGATCGCGAAGAAATGGCTCCTCCGCGAACGGCATTCGTCGACTTTCCAATGCGGATCGATGGGTGGAAAGGTGCACCCTTTGCTCTGGATCAACAATACATCGACGTACTTAGGTTTGACGATTATGTCCTGGTCGACTACCGGTCCGACAAGGAACAGCCGGTGAATTTCTATGCTGCCTACTACCGGTCACAACGGAAGGGGCAATCAGCGCATTCGCCTCAAAGCTGTCTGCCTGGTGGGGGATGGGAGATCGCGTCCCTGACGCAACGGGACCTGCCGATGTCGCAGGGCATGATGCAGCCGCTCAGCGTCAATCGGGCGGTTATTCAGAAAGGGGATCAGAAGCAAATCGTCTTGTACTGGTTCAAGCAACGTGAGCGACATCTCACAAATGAATACCTGGTCAAGGTTTACTTACTGTGGGATGCCTTTTCTCGGCAGCGGACTGACGGGGCTCTTGTGAGATTGGCCTCGTTGGTTGGTCCGGGGGAATCTGAGTCCACAGTTGACCAACGGCTTCAGGAGTTCGCGGTTGTAGCTGGGCGGGAATTGACGAGGTTCGTGCCCGACTGAATCGCTGTGAGTAAGGTGTTGAGAGCATATCTATGGTGAACGAGCTGTTCTTTAGTTCCATGACCGCCTTGCTTGTGTGCATGGCGCTGATCCCACTCTTGCGGCGTATGGCGGCGCGGTTGCAGATCATGGATCAGCCTGGGGGTCGGAAAGTTCACGAACATCCGGTTCCACGGATCGGCGGGATTGCTTTTGCCGTCGGCGCATGCGCGTCGATCGCCTGGTGGGGCGAGAAGGATGCGGTCACACTGTCGGTTCTGCTGGGCTGTGTGATCATTGTGGCGTTCGGAGTCTGGGACGACCGTGTCGATCTTAGCTATCGAAGCAAACTCGTCGGCCAGCTGTTCGCCGCCCTTGCCGTCGTGTTGGGCGGGGAGATCTGGTTTACCACTCTTCCGTTTCTCCCCGATGTGGAGGTGCCGGCATGGGCCGGGATGTGTGTCACCGTTCTGTTTCTTGTCGGTGTCTCCAACGCTGTCAATCTGACGGACGGGTTGGATGGGTTAGCTGGTGGGCTGTCGTTCCTTACCCTATCTGGGATCGCCTATTTGGCCTATCTCTCCAACGATTCGACGGTCCTGTTATTGACGGTCCCATTTCTTGGCGGTCTTTTGGGTTTCCTACGCTACAACACCTATCCGGCTCGTATCTTTATGGGAGATGCCGGCAGCCAATTGTTGGGATTCATCATGGGCGTGCTTGCAGTGCTATTGACGGACTCATCGCGTGGTCCGTTCAGTCCGAGCCTCGCATTCTTTCTCTTGGGGTTGCCGTTTCTGGACACGCTCGGCGTGACGGGACAGCGGGTGGCCGAAGGCCGTTCTCCGTTCGTCGGCGACCGGGCGCACATTCACCATAAACTGCTTCGTTTTGGATTCACGCACTATGAGGCCGTGACCGTCATCTACGTGATCCAGGCAAGCATGTTGAGCTTGGCCTATGTCCTACGATGGCAGTCTGAGCTGGTTAATCTACTACTCTATCTCACGATTGCGGGATCGGTCTTGATGCTGTTCATCGCAGCAGGGCGAGGACTGCTACCCAGTCTCACGGCGCAGGGTGGTCATTTCCTTTCGAATGTGGTCGTGAGGCGAGTGATGAGTGGTCCATGGCTGACGGATCTGCCGATGCAATTTCTGGCCGTCACGGTGCCATGTTTCCTCATTGCGCTGGTATTTGTCCCATCGAATGTGCCGACCGATGTCGGGTATCTCTCGATCATCATCTTCGGGATTGTGTTACTCGGCCTCTCGTTCTCTCCTCGGATTGCGCCGTACTTTGTTCGTGGTGGGCTCTACGTCGGGACGACCTTCCTTCTCTATGTCTGTGAGGCGTCACGATATCGATCCATGTCCTCTGTTGCGATGCTCCACAACGCATTCTTTGCCGTGGTTGCCGTGATGGTCATCTTGAGTCTCCGGTTCAATGAGGAGAACCGCTTTCAAACCACACCGCTCGATTATCTGATGGTGTTCTTGGCGGTGACTTTCCCGCTGCTTCCCGAAGTGAGCGCCGATATTGCGCATCTGGGTGTCTTCGCCGCCAAGCTGATGGTGCTCTTCTTTTCTTTTGAGTTGCTGCTCCATGCTTTTGCCAACCGTGTCCGACAGCTTGGCCTTGTATCGCTCTGGATTCTGTTCGGACTCGGAATTCGGATTTTGTTGTAGCAAGACGGGTTACGTAATAACCTAGGCTTATGAGTGCACGAGTTTTGTACAGCAGCAGTCGGGAGATGTCTGGCATGCGTGTGATGAGCGGCATCGTTCTTCTGGTCGCCGTCACGCTGACGGGGTGCGGTGGTCCGGAGGAAAGAAAGGCGAAGTACTTTGCCAAGGCGAATGAGTACATAGACGCGGCCAACTATCCCAAGGCACGAGTCGCACTCAGAAACGTACTGAAGATCGATCCCAAAGACGCGGAGGCCTACTATCTCTTTGCTCAAGTCGAAGAAAAAGAGAAAAACTGGCGCAATGCCGTTCAGCTGTATCAGGAGGCTGTGCGCCTGGTTCCCGATCATGCGGCCGCCCTCATTACTCTGGCGAAGTACTATCTTGAAGCGAGACTGACGGAGCAGGTGGTGCAAGCAGCGGACACGGTGCTCAAAAGAGATCCTCACCATCCGCAGGCCAGTGCGCTGAAAATTGCGGCCCAGGCCGTCACGGAAGCAGCCATTCCTTCGGTCATTCCCAACGCGGAGGCATTGGCGAAGGAGTTTCCAACAGAACCAGATGTTGCCATCCTACTCGCGACATTGTACGGCCAACAACGGCGCTATCGGGAAGCGGAGACGACGTTGAGGCGTGCCCTTGAATCTCATCCGAGGGATCTGGATCTTTTGAATAATTTGAGCAGGATCTTGACGCAAGCCAACAATATGGCCGGTGCCGAGGCTGTTATGCGGTTGATGGTCGCGGCTGAACCGACATCCATTGATCATCGGCTAAGACTTGCCCGCTTCTATGTCGGACAGGGGGCGCAGAATAAAGCGGAAGCTGTGTTGCGAGAGGCAATCGCACTGGATCCAAACAGCGAACAGCGGCGGATCATGCTCGCGGAGTTGTTTGTGAACACGCAAGATGTGGCTGCTGCCGAACAGGTGCTTCTTGATGCGGCGGCGCAAATTCCGCATTCAACCCACATCCAATTCTGGCTCAGTGCGCTCTACAGAAAGAGCGGACAGGACCTCAAGGCTCGTCAGCGCTACGCGCTATTGGTCGAGGAGTACACAGACAGACCCGTCGGCCTGGAAGCCAAGGTCAAGCTAGCGGAGATGGATTTTGTGGAGGGAAAGCAGGTTGACGCGGAACGTCAAGTGCAGGAGGTGTTAAAGGCCAACCCTCGCTCATCGGATGGACTGATTCTTACAGGACGTATGGCATTGGCCAGACGAAACGGAAAAGAAGCGGTGCAGGCGTTTCGCACCGTTCTGCACGATCAGCCAGAGTTGGCCACGATTCACTATCTCCTTGGCCAGGCCTATCAGTTGACCGGAGACACGAATCTTGCGAAAGACAGTTTTGAGCGAGCGGTAGCGCTGTATCCAGACCAGTTGGATGCGAAACGGTCTCTTGCCGTTCTTGAGAGCAAGAGCGGTCATTACCAACAGGCCCGCGCTCGGCTGGACGACTTGCTGAAACAGCGTCCTGATGATGTGATCGCTCTCGATATGCTGATGACATTGGATCTGGTGACGAAGAACTGGCAGGGGGCGGAACAGACGCTGACACGGCTTCGTCAGGTCTCCACCGGCAATAATTCTATGGCCTTGTTAGCCGAAGGTCGGTTTTATGAGGCCCAGCGTCGTCTGAGCGAGGCGAGGCGAGCCTATGAGCGTGCAACGGCACTGGCTCCGAACGAACCAGAGCCGCTGTTGTCTCTCGTGAAGGTGGAGGTAGCGTTGGGACAGGCATCACAGTCCAGAACCCGTCTGGAAGCTCTTCTTGCTTCCCGCAAGGACCATTCGTTTGCGCATGGATTACTGGGGGAGGTCTTGGCCCTCACGCGAGAGTATGACGCAGCGGCACTCCACTATCGTGAGGCCGTACGAGTGAATCCAAAGTGGATGACGCCCTGGCTCAACTGGGCCACGTTGTCGTTGTCCCAGAAGCAACCGGATGTAGCCGTACAGGTTCTAGAAGAAGGGCTCAAGGCCAATCCTGAGAGTGAGGAGTTGCACATGCTGTTGGCCTCTGTGCATTCCGAACAAGGGCAGACGGATCTCGCGATGGCCGCCTATGAGACGACTTTACGTCTGAATCCTCGAAACCTGCTGGCGGCGAACAATCTGGCAGTTCTACTTGTGGACCACAAGCGTGATCCATCGAGTTTGCAAAGGGCCTTTTCGCTCAGCCGAGATTTCGAAAAGGAGGCGCCGCATCCGTTCTTTATCGATACGCTCGGCTGGGTGCGATTCAAGATGGGGCAACAGGAAGAGGCGATTCGCTTGATGAAGCAAGCCGTCAGCAAATCTCCAGAAATGTCTGTCCTGAATTATCATCTTGGGATGGCACTTTTTCACTCCGGTCAACGTGCCGAGGCCCGTACCTATCTGTCAAAGGCGCTCAAGAGTTCCGATCCGTTCGAAGGGCGACAAGAGGCAGAGCAGGTTCTCGCGCAAATAAGGGGATAAAGGGAGTCTATGGCTCGCGTTGTTCAGTTGCTGATGTGTGAATTACTCATGGTGATAGTGGTGATTGGCTCACCCGTTCACGCAGGAGATGCTTCGACTGCCGGTCTGGTGGCGCAAGTCGATTCGGGATACCGCCTAGGTGCCGAGGATACTCTACTGGTATCTGTGTGGAAGGATGAACAGCTGACGCGTGAAGTTGTGGTCCGTCCTGATGGAATGTTTTCGTTTCCACTCGTCGGCGATATCCAGGCCGAGGAGCGAACGGTCGAGGACATTCGCGGTGACCTCGTGAAACGGCTGACAAAGTATATTCCAAATCCCAATGTGTCCATCGCGGTCACGAAAGTCATCAGTTACAAGGTCTACGTCGTCGGACGAGTGAATAAGCCGGGTGAGTTCGTGATCGGTCACTACACCGACGTGTTGCAGGCGCTCAGCCTGGCTGGTGGACTCACTCCGTTTGCTGCGGAAAACGAGATCAAGGTCATGCGGCGAGTGAGAGGGGACCAATATGCCATTCCCTTTCGCTATGGAGATGTGCGGAAAGGCAGAGATCTGGAGCAGAATATCATTCTCCAGCGTGGTGACGTCGTCATGGTGCCCTGACCGACGCCACTTCTATGCAACCGAGTTGCAAGGGAACAGGTCATGGGTGGAGTCGAAGCGACATTGTCTATCTGGTTCTCGTGGCGGTGATCATGACGGCCAATATGGCGCCGAGAAGCGAGGCTGCTGAATGGTCGCTCGCACCTTCTATCGGTGCCAAAGGGGTCTATAACAGCAACTTGCTCTTGACCCCTCTACCTCACGACGAGACCTACGGCTATTGGCTAACTCCAGCAGCAGAGTTTTCCGGCAAGACCGAACGCCTTGATGTCAGTAGCCGGATCGCTGCGGATGTTGTCGGATATTTCGGTGGGGAAGATAGACAGTTTAGCAATGTCTTTGCTCCCTTATCCGTACGGTATCAGACGGAGAAGGATCTCATCGGCTTCACGGGAGGCCTCACTCGGGACAATACATTGCTCAGTGAATTGCAGGCAACGGGAGTTGTTTTGCAATTTGCTCAACGTAATCAGTGGACGTTTAACCCTACGTGGACAAGAAAGTTGACAGAAAAGCTGGCATTTCAATCGAGCACACAGTTTTCCGATACCACGTATGAGACTGCCAGCTTGGTTGACTACCGATTGGTGGGTGGGTCCGGAGGATTGCTGTATCAGCTGAGCGAGCGGGATCAAATCCAATTGTTAGGGTCGTATACTCACTTTCGCACGACCGATTCACCGTTTGGGTTTCAAGCTAGTTTTCCTGGAATCAACATGAGCCTGACCCATGCCTTCTCCGAATCGCTTACAGGGACCATCAATGGTGGTCCCAGATTCTTGTCTTCCACCTCACACGCTCCGCTTGGTGCTGTCACGGCCCGCGATACGGTGTGGTTGGCAGGAGCGAGTATGACAAAGAATTGGGAGAGGGCCACGGTGCACGTGTCTTTTGCCCGAGATCTGGGTCCCAGTGGATTCGGATTATTGATTCAGACCAATCGAGGAGAGATCGCCGGTTCTTATGAACTCTCAGAAACCTTGACCGGTTCCCTGAATGTGGTCGGAATTCTCACGTCTGGAAAGAGCAGCGCGGCCATCGGCGGAGTCTTTCCTGATAGAAGCTATGTCAGCCTGACGCCGAAGCTCTCCTGGAAGGTACTGGAATGGTGGCAGGCAGAGGTGTCGTATATGTACCGATGGCGCGATGTTGAGACTGCCGCAGATTCAGCCGAGTCTCATGCGACGATGTTCATGGTGACCTACCATCCACCCAAACTTTCATTTTCTCACTAAGACCATGGCACAGGCGCTACAAACATCCGGATCGACCATGAGCATGAAGGACTATCTCGCGGCATTTCATCGACGCCGGAAGCTGATCCTCCTCACCGGTGTGGGGCTCTTGACCCTGTCCCTGACGGTGGCGTTTCTGTGGCCCCCGACCTATAAGTCGACGGCCACCATCTTAATTGAGGAGCAGGAGATTCCCTCCGATCTCGTACGGTCGACCATCACCAGTTATGCCGATCAACGGATCGAGACCATCAAACAACAGGTGATGAGCCGCACCACCCTCTGGAAAGTGGTTGAACAATTCAAGCTCTACGAAGATCTGCGGAAGAACAGTCCGGCCGAGGAGATCGTTAAACGCTTCATCAAGGACATCGAGGTGGAGGTGATCAGTGCCGACGTGGTGGATAAGCGCACGCAGCATGCGACCAAGGCGACCATTGCCTTTACGGTGGCATATCAAAATCAATCCCCGGAGTTGGCGCAGAAGGTGGCGAATGAGCTGACCAGCTTATTTTTGGGAGAAAACTTGAAGAGTCGCGAGCGGCAAGCACAGGAGGCGACATCATTTCTTCAGCAGGAAGCGGACAATCTCGCCCGGCATATCGGTGAGATCGATGAGAAAATTGCGTTGTTTAAACATCGAGTAGGCGGAGCACTTCCTGAGCTGATGCCGCTCAACCAGCAGATGATGAATCAAGCTGAGCGCGAGTTGATGGATATCGATCAACAGATCCGAGGCCATGAAGAGCGCAAAAGCTATCTCGAAGGGGAATTGGCGACGATCAAGCCAAACACGCCGATTCTATCCGTCACAGGGGAGCGCATTTTGGACTCCTCCGAACGCGTACGGGCGCTTCGGGCTGAATTTGCAGGGGCAGCCGCCAATCTGTCACCGGACCATCCGGATATCATGAAGATGAAACAAGAGATTGATGCCTTGGAGAAAGAGAGCGGGCAGGGCCCTGATGCGGAGGAGGTCTCCAAGCGCCTGCTCGACGCCCGTACCAGTCTTGCGGCTGACATGGAACGGCTGGGAAGCGAGCATCCTGATATTCTGCAAGCGCGGAGGAAAATTGCCGCGCTCGAACAGGAAGCAGGTCGGCTCAGAACTGTGCCGCTGAAGCATCTGACGCAGAGACCTGAAAACCCCGCCTATATCAATCTTCAAGCCCAGCTGAATTCTTCAACTTCTTCGTTGGAAGCTCTTCGTAAGACTCGTATGGAGGTGAAGCGCCGACTTCAGGAGTATGCGACGCGTCTGGAACGGGCTCCGGAGATTGAACCGGAGTACCTGGTGCTGACGAGGGATCGTGATACATCGGGTCAAAAGTATCAAGAAATCCGTTCGCGATTATTGGAAGCAAAGGTGTCGGAAGGCTTGGAGGTTCAACGAAAAGGCGAACGGTTTTCGCTGATCGACCCGCCCAGCCTGCCGGAAAAACCGTATAAGCCGAATCGTATGGCCATCGTCCTCCTTGGCTGCATTCTTGCCGTAGGCAGCGGCGTCGGATTAGGGGCGGCGGCCGAGTCACTCGACCATTCAATCAGGACGTCCGATCAGCTCGTCGCCTTGACGCAGCATTTCCCCTTGGCTGTGATTCCGTTCATGCCGAACGAGGATGATGTCTCCTACGCGCGACTACGACGGCGTGTGATGCAAACGGCGGGGATAGGTGCCGTTGCGACAGTCCTTGTCGTGTTACATGTGTTTATCGTGCCGTTGGATGTTCTGTGGTTTACCGCTCTGCGGCGGTTTGGGGTGCAATAAGGTAATAGATTAATATGAATCGAATTCGGACCGCGCTTGAACTGTACAAGGATTTGCGAAGTTCCTCTCCTCATGAGGAGCGCCCGAAGAAGGCCGCTCAGTCGGTGCCGCCGCCAATCACCTATACCAAAACCAGATCGCTGAGTATTCCGCACGCGGTGTTGCATAGGCATCGAGTCATGGCCGCCCACAATAACGGACCGTTCGTCGATGCATACAAAATTCTTCGAACACAGGTCACGCAGCGATTGCGAGAGAATGGATGGAATGTAGTGGGGGTGACGAGTCCTGGGTACGGTGAGGGCAAGACACTGACGGCCGTCAATTTGGCCGTGAGTCTTGCCATGGAAACAACCCAGACGGTCCTTCTCGTCGATTCTGATTTGCAGGACCCCACAGTGCATCAGGTATTCGGCTTGACCGACTGTCTCGGTCTTGCCGATTATTTGCTGGACGATCAGCCGGTCGAGGATCTACTGCTTCATCCAGGAATAGGGCGATTCGTCCTGTTGCCCGGGGGTCGGGCGATCTCCAGCTCCACCGAAATTTTGACTTCGCCGAAAATGGTGGCGCTCGTTGAGGAGTTAAGGCATCGGTATCCCTCCCGAGTCGTCATCTTCGACCTCCCTCCGTTGCTCCATACGGCGGATGTCTTGGCCTTTTCCCCCTACACGGATGCGCTGCTGATGGTGGTGGAGGAGGGGAAGACGACGGGCGAAGAACTGCAGCGGGCCCTGGCGCTGGTTAAGAATTCACGTCCTGTTCTGGGAACGGTGTTAAACAAGGCAGGGCGATCGTCTCTGACTCTTGCGCAGATGAAGACCATGGTGGCCACGTAGCCCGTGAGGTCGGCCATCGAACGGCGCACCCATGTATGAAGCATTCTATCGATTCAAGGCTAAGCCGTTCGCGCTCTTGCCGGATAGCAGTTTTCTCTACCACGGCTCGGAGCACCAGGCCGCCTATAGCCTGTTGGAATATGGGATTCTGAGTCAGGCGCCGTTTATGGTGCTGACCGGCGATCCCGGCATGGGGAAGACATCTCTGCTTCAGAAGCTCATCGCTGAGCATGGCAGCAAACATAAAATTGGGCTGGTCACCAACGCTCGTTATGATATTGAGCAGCTCTTGCCGTGGATTCTGTTGTCTCTTGGGTTAAGCACCAAGCGGCTTGATCCGATCGAAGCCTACCATCTGTTTTCAGAGTTTCTGTCTCAAGAAGCAAAGCGCTCGCGACGGGTGATTCTCATCGTTGATGAAGCGCAAAGTCTGGGGGCTGAGTTGCTCGAGGAACTGCGGCTGTTGTCCAACCTGAACGACGGCAAGACCTTGAAACTGCAGATCATCCTTTCAGGCCAACCCGATCTCCACACACTGCTCCGGCGCATCGACATGACACAATTCGCGCAGCGGATCGTCGTCGACTACCATCTGAAACCGCTCTCGGAAAGTGATACCACCCATTGTATTCGCCATCGATTACGAGTCGCCGGTGGATCGCCGTCTCTCTTTACGAGCAAGGCCTGTGCGTTGGTGCATCGATTGAGTCGAGGGAATCCGAGACTGATCAATCAAGTCTCCGATATCGCCTTGACCTACGGGTACGCCGAACAAGTGAGAATCATTACCTCCAAGTTGGTGGCCCAAGCTGCCCTTGATCGAAGCAAGGGCGGAATCCTTCCCCTGGCCGAGCAAGAGGACTTGGTCGGACTCGCGGCGGCTCCTGACGATCCCGCGGAACTGGATGATCCTATTCCAAGTCCGGGGCCGAACACGGTGGCAGTTGAATCAGCCGAGGCCGAGTCGATGAGCCCTCCAGAGGATGACTATGCTCGAGCGATGCATCTTAAAGAACAAGGGCGATTGGAAGAGGCGGTTGAGTTGTTTCATTCGGCAGCCAGGGACAAGTCCATGTGGTTCAAGGTCTATTCACAAGTCGGATTGTGTTACGTCAAAATGAAAGAACACCATGCGGCGATACAGGCATTCCGCACTGCTCTGGACGATCCCACAGCCCCGCGGCAGGATATGCTTGACGTGCTCTATGTCTTGGGGCGCAGTCTCGAGTCCATCGGAAAGGCCGACCAAGCGGTCGATGTGTACCATCGCATCAATCAGTTGGCCCCAACGTATCGAGATGTCACGAGTCGGTTGCGAGAAGCGCAGTTGCCCCCGAAACAATCAAGTCGAAAATTGAAGTCTGCCACGGAACAGCACTCGTGGATCACCGGTTTGGCAGATACTGTCCAACGCTTTTTTATTAGCAGCAGGAAGTAGACGTCCCTTTCCTTCTTCTACACGATACGATTTCTGCTTTGATTGATGGGTGCCGTCGGGAGTTGGGAGGAGTAACGAGAGAGTCATGTCAGATCCGGTCAAGGACGTGTCCGACCCTGAAGTGAGCCCAGCCGAGCGATACGAGCGGGGAGTCGCGCTCAAAAAGGCAGGGCTATACAAGGCGGCAATCGACCAGTTTGTACTGGCCGCAGTGGAGGTATCCTTGGCCGTCAAGGCCTATGCACAGATGGGACTCTGTTATAAATTATCCGGCTGCTATGAGGAGGCCGTCCCGGCGTTTCAGAAGGCGCTCAAATCCACACCGGCCTCATCGAAGGAGACCGTTCAGATACTCTATGTTCTCGGTCGAACCCTGGAATCGTTGGGTCGGGTCGCAGAAACGCTCGAAGCCTATCGCTGGATCAGACGGGAAGATCCAGCCTATCGGGATGTGGCTGAACGTATCGAGCAGCTCAGCTCTCGCCGCCCGACAGTGGCCACGAAAAAGAGCTAGTTTAAGACAGCAGCTACGTGGACAATGAGGGGACTCGCAATTCGTATCCGAACCCTTGCCGCCGCAGGCAGATGAGTTCTCGTCGACTGAGTTCATCCACTAGCGAGAACACCTGATTCCAGGTGAACTCGGGAAGGTGTGATATGAGTTCCTCAAGTTGGATCTGTCGCCGCTCATGGACGATGGCCAGTAGTTTCACTGTAGCCTGTTGAGTCATCGAAATCCTCCCTGGTTACGCAGATCATGGTAAACGGAATCATGAGGCTCCGCCCTCAATGCCGGACTCCACCGAACGGCCATAACGCGAACGATTCCTAACACCAGTACAATGCCGCAGAGTGCCGTCAGGGCTTGCCAGTCTCCCCCTTTGAACCATTGAGAAATCACTTCCGTCAGCATGACGACCAGAATCGTATCAACAATGAACGTCACCTTGACGCGACCTTCCCGAAAGTAGGTCACCGTGGTTTTGAATACTTCAACAATGGCCAGCAAGATGAGCGTATTGACGATGATCTGTCGCAACACAACTTCGGCCGGGTGATCGAGAAGCAAGCGGATATCCCAAAATGTTTTCAATGCGCCTCCGGTCAGGGCGGTCAGGAGCGTCAGAATCACGAGGCTGAGCACTCCCTTCATGGCCAAGCTCCATACCTCGAGAGGATCGAGATGAGCGACCCGACGCCAGAGAACCCCGCTATCAAACAGACGAAGTGCTTCGAGTGCTGGCATAGTCTTCTTCCTTTCCTTTGTAGTTGCATGCAAGGATATCCGGCCATCATTCCAGAACGGTCACGAAGAGGTAAAACTTGTGTTAACTGCCTAGTTGCGGTGTGGTAGGCTCACTCCCTAGGGAGGTCGTATGGACTGTATTCTGATTCGCCATGGCATTGCGGTAGAACCCGACGAGTGGGAAGGGGCAGAAGAGAATCGTCCGCTGACAGAGAAAGGCAAAAAACGTGTCAAGCAGGCTGCTGTCGGGATCGCTGCACTCGACTGTAAGCCGACCCATCTGTTTACGAGCCCCTTCGTGCGGGCCTACGATACGGCGAGAATCCTGCGTACGGTCGTCTGTCCGGTTCTGAAGGTCGAGACACGGGAAGAGTTGGCCGTCGGAGCGAAGCCGGAGCAGCTTGTCGCACTTCTCAACACGCTTCCCTCGGACTCGATAGTAATCTGTGTGGGACATGAGCCTCAGCTGGGTGAAGTGGTGAGCCTGTTGCTCTGTGGGAAAGTTCTTCCCAACTTTCCTTTCAAGAAATCTGGCGCTGCATGCATTGAGGCAGAGGGCATCATCAAGCCGAATCAGGGGCGGTTGCGCTGGTGGTTGCCACCAATGCAGCTGCGGATCTTGGGCAAGCGAACGCGGACAGAGAAACAGGATGAATCGTCTTAGGACGGGACTGTTTTCGTACCGATGGGAGGCTTATGGTTTTGTAACACCGGGAGAATATACCCTCGAAGCTCGTTCTGGATCTCTTCGGGAGACTTTCGCGCGTCGACGACGTTGAAGCGAAATTCTAGGGCCATCTTGTCGAACTCTCCGATCAGCAGCGATTGGTATTTCTTGAAACTATCATACAGGTCCCCTCCGAGACGGAGATCCATACCGGATTCCCAGTAATTCATTCCGGTGGTTTCGATGACTCGAAGTGCCAGAGTCTCGACGTCAATGCGGAGGTAACACACGAGGTCTGGAATCAACGTAAATCCGAACACGTCACGGATCCATTTCCGGTCGGCGCTTCGCACAAAATCGCGGGCCAATGCCGTATAGATATAGCGATCCGCCAAAACGACGAACCCTGATCGAAGAGCCGGAATGATCTGATGTTCGAGGCGGTCGGCAAAATCCGTGGCATAGAGGAGACTGAGCGACCAACGGTCAAGAATGTTGCCAGCCTTCGCCACCTCGATTGTCTTGGACATGAGGTTGGAGCGAGTCCAACCGGTCGTCATGACCCCATAGCCCTGGACCTCCAGCCATTCCTGCAACATCTCAAGGTGCGTCGTTCGCCCCACTCCGTCGGTTCCCTCAATGGCGATCAACTTGCCTTTCAGGTCACTCGGATCGAGGTACTTCAAACCGTCTCCAAAAAAGCGTGCGTCGGCCATAGGTGCCTCGTCTTGGTTTATACCCACGGAGCGCTTCTTCCACGAGCGCCCGCATTTGCTCTTGCTGAGTCTCGATCTCCAACGTCGCATCCATCGTCAAGAGACCATATTCCTCGACGATCTTGTCGTACTCCGTGAGAATCCGCGATTGAAAGAGTCGGAAGCTTTCAGTAACGTCTGGGCTCAGGTCCATGTCCATGCCGGCTTCATAGTATTTGAACTGGCCGCGTGTGCCTCGCAGAAGCCGAGAGATGGCAACTTCGATAGGAACCTTGAAGTAAAATGCCATGTCAGGCTTGATCGCAAATGCGTAGAGTTTCCGAACCCACTCGTTCGCCACGCCACGCACAACGTCGCGTGCAAATGCCGTGTAGATATAGCGATCGGCGAGGACGATCATGCCGGCCTTCAAGGGAGGGAGAATCTGATGATACAGGCGGCTGGCAAAGTCTGTGGCATGCAAGAGGCTGAACGTCGTCGGGGTGAGGCTCTTCGACTTTTTGCCTCGTTTCGTGGTTTCCTTCACAAGTTCCGATGAATTCCACTCGGTAAAGAATACCTTGTGGCCTTTGGACTCAAGCCATTTATGCAGCAGTTGGAGTTGGGTGCTTTTGCCTGACCCATCGATCCCTTCGACGATAATCAGCTTTCCTGGATGGGGATGAGGGGCTGTCTTGAGTATGTGGGATTCGCTCATGAGATCTTGGTTTCCAGCGGCACCCCGGAAAATTGAACCCGTCGGCGGAATACTTGCTCGAAGAGGTCGGCTCTGCTCTTCGCGGCCCACAACTCCATCTCCGCGTCCCCGGCCAGCTGAACCTCGATGGTGATCTGCTTTCCCAACTTGATGTGCACGGCTTGAACAAGCGAGAAATGTGTTCGATCGAGCCCGTCGGCGATCCGTAACAACGAGGCCAGGATTTTAACCACACGTTGCAAGCGTGGTGTCAGACGGTTGAATTCTTCGTGTTTCAGCGCCGGTACGGACCGCCGGTGGTAGCGGGCGACGGTGGCGACCATATCAATATCCTCGGCCGTCAATCCCCCTACGTCGCTATGCTTGATCAGGTAGTACGCATGTTTGTGATGCTGTCTCGGATTGATGAGGTACCCGACATCATGCAAGATGGCGGCGTACTCCAACCAGGTGCGCTCTTGATGGCCTAAATGATGTTCTCTCTTCGTTTGATCGAACAGACTCAGGGCCAAGTTAGCCACATGCAGTGAATGAATCTCTGGCGCCTGGCAGCGTCGAGCAAGGCCGATTACGTTGCGCCGGCGAACGTCGGGAATATCCTGTTCGGCTTTCAGCCCCTCTCGGTGCCGTACGATAAAATCGTAGATCACACCCTCACGAATGGCCTTGTCGCACAGCGTGATTGCGTGAAGGCCCGATAGCTCCAACAGACACCGGAGTACGACGGTCGCCGGCAAGAGTGTGTCGATCCGCTTGGGGTCCAAGCCGGGAATAGCCAGGCGAGCCTTCACCGATGATTGAGCCAACTCCGCTTCGAGGCTGCGGATATCCTTTAATGACACGGTCGCAAGATTCAGCTGAGGCAACGGTCGGCCGGTATGACGGAGATGGATGACCTCACCAACATTTCCTGCCATCCCGGAGGTGGCGACCAAGGAGTGGAACTTCTTCATGTTGAAGCATCCAAGCGCATCCCGTAGCTCTGTGAGCACGACCTGCTTGAGGGTGCGCATCATCGATTCCGACGGAGGTGTCTTGGGAAGGCATTGTTCCGCTAAGCGGATCGCTCCCAGCTTGAGACTCTTGCCGTGGATCAGGCCATCTCGATTCCCCACGATCAATTCGACAGAACCACCACCGATGTCGACGACGAGTGTCGGTCCGTCCGGGAGGGCGATACTGTGCTTGACTCCCAGGAAAATCAGCCGGGCTTCTTCCGTCCCACTGATCACCTTGACCCTTAGTCCCGTCTGTTCCATGAGCAAGGAGACGAAATCACCGCCGTTTTGAGCTTCGCGCACGGCACTGGTTGCGACGGCGACGATCCGGTCGAAGCCTTTGTTCCGGGCCAGCGTGACCAATGTTTTGAGGACGTCCAGGGCTCTGGACATGGCTTCGTCCGAGAGCCGCTTGGTGGCAAAGACGCCGTTGCCCAGCCGCGTCATGTCCTTAAAACGATCGAGTATCTTGAAACTGGCATCGGGGAGAATTTCAGCCAGCACCAGATGGATCGAGTTGGTCCCAATGTCGATGACGGCGAGCTTAGACACAGAAGTTTCCTACGATGGAAGAATCGTTGGACCTTAATGAAAGCGAAGTCGCCTGTCAACAATCAGCGTGTAAACTGTGGGTGACAAGCATAGCCCAGAAGGAGAGCATGGCGGAGTGGGATATGCCTATTCGTTGACGACGAAATGGACACTCCTGTTTCTCCGTCTGCAATCGTCGGAATACTCAAAACACAGTGGACGATCTTTTCCGTAACTTGTTGTCGTGACATCGATGGAGAGCCCCAGTTCCCGAAGGTAGGACTGTACATTTCGTGCTCGGCGTTCGCCCAGCACGAGATTATACGCCGACGTGCCGAAGTCATCCCCGCGCCCTTCCAAAAGGAGGCGGGTCGCTCGGTCGTGTTGCAGGTGTTTGGCGTCAGCGTCCAAGGCACGCATCGCCTCCATCCTGAGTGTGTCTTGATCAAAATCGAATAGGACGTCACCAAATGTCTCATGGGCCAGGCCGGTCGCGTTTCGAGAGAAAAGCTCAGACTGCATGGCTGGGCTGGTTCGGGAGTCAATCAGGTGCCTGTCGTCAGGAGGTATCACTTTGATCATGGGCTCGCTGATCAGTTCTGCTTGAGCCTGCCCTTCTTGCCCCGATTCCGATCCCCACCACCATTTTGCGGCGCACCCCTGGAGTAGCAGCATGACGAGGACGAACGTGCTTGATGCCATGACACTGCGAACCTGTCTCATAAATCCTCCTCCTCAGGAAGGATGAGCCGAATGTTACCGAGGCAGCGTCAGTGCCGCTTCATAGATCGGCTGTGTATCTCTGATCGGTTCCCATCTCAAGATCGCCAATGAATCCTCAACGTACTTCGGTGTCCGCATACCGTTCAACACGCAGGTGACTCCAGGCGTACTCGTGAGGAGCCACAACATTTTTTGAGAGAGCGATGCGGTGCGGTGTGAGGCTGGCAACAGAGGGTCGATCGTTTGCGCGACTCGTTCTGTCTGCGCGTGGCTTCTCAAGATTGCTTCGCGCCGGAATCCACGCAGCAGCGTCAGGAGCTCAGGAATATAGCGTTGACGCCAGCGTTCCCATTGTTCGGCTCCATCTCCGGAAAGCTGGCGTGCGAGCAGCTGTAAGACCTGGTTGATCTGTGGAGCGATCATGTGGTGTTCGATCTGTTCCCAATGTTCGAGCCCCTGTATCTGCGGGTGAATGCGATGCAGTTCGGCTGACCAATTGAAGTATTCGGCCGGTGCCGTCCCGGTTCCAGACGAGGGAATGTTGGGTGCGAGAGAAGTCCGGTATTCCTGTTCGAGCGCACCCACCGTGCTCAGCTGTTGATCGATATCGATGGGCGGATCTTCGAGCGGGAGATTTGCCAGTCGCAACATCCTGTTTGGAGTCACCATGGCATTCAACGGCCGGTTCACGAACACCGCGATCCTGTTCTGGCTCGCATACTCAAGCACGGTCTGAAGTTGAGCCGGGCCGGTGTTGGCGGTCCTGGCGGCGCCGGCCTCGAGAAGATTCATCGGACATTGAAGCACACGAAAATGATGGGCAGACGCACCGACGGTTTGTGCTGCGGCTTCAGCGGCTTGCACTATATGCGCGAGCGAAGTGGATTCCGGATCGTCAGCCGCAGAGGTGACGGTGTTGGACGACACGCCATAGAAGCGGAGCCGTCCGGCCGAAACCTGTGTTTCAAAATAGGCAAAGGCTCGTTCAATTCTGGCATAGAACTCCCCGCGAAGCGCGGTGAGATCAGCTAGACCACGATGCCTCGATTCCGAGAGGAAATATTCAGGATTATGCAGAAGGCAGAGATCGAGTGTCGCTAGCCCCAAACGATCGAGAGACAACGTCAGCTGGTCCGCCAAGAATTCAGGATGAATGCAATGCCAGATACCCTCTCCATACTTCACCAGTTCAGGGTAGGGGCGGCCGGATTTGTCCTTGGCTTCGGCAAGTTTGAGATTCTGCCCCTGGAGATACCCGATTTTGGAGACCACGATGATTTCCTCGCGGCGAATCTCACCCGAGGCAGCCAGCTCGGCCAGCACGGAGCCGACCAATCGTTCGCTGTCGCCATCTGTGTAATTTGTCGAGGTGTCGATGAGATTACAAGACGCTCGCAAGGCCTTTTTCAACGCGTCGCGGTAGTCGGCATGTTGCATGTCGACGCGGTATGTTCCGAATCCAAGCCGTGTTGTGGTCAGCCCGGTCGACCCGAGCACCGCAAAGCCCTGTGCCAAGCCTGCGTCGCCGTCCCGCGCCATTGATCGCGACGCATAGGCCGCCGTACCCTGGACCGTGGCGTGCCCTGGAAGGCTGATCCCTTGCAACAGCGTTGGTTCGCTTCCATGTTCCCTCGGTGCAGTCTGGTCAGCCTGCAATGCCTCCGAGACCATACGGGGATCGGTGATCGGTTGCCGGCAGGTGTAATTCCGACAGATGTACAGTGTCGGCTTGCCGGAAACGGCTGGACGGTCTCGCAAGAGTGGAAGCGAAGAGGGGTGCCCTGGAGAACCCGTTGCCACGATGCGGTTGGGAAGATAGCAATGTGCCACCGCCTCACGGATGGCGCGAAAGTCATCGTGCGACTCATGACCTACGAAGGCCAGTTCCACTGGTCCTTCGATCAGAAAATCGACCACGGCAAGACTCTTCGCGAAGGCGCGCGGATAGCGGGTCAGTTGCCGACCGTAGGCGCGTATGGCAGCGATGGCGGCGCGGCGCCAATCGTCACGATCAAAGTGAAAGGACAGTCGGGCAAGTGCGGACGCAGCGACGGCGTTGGCGCTGGGTGTGGCTCCGTCCGTACCCTCCCGGTGTCGGAGAATGAGAGATTCATGGTGTGTCGCCGTCGTGAAAAACCCGCCTCGTTCATGGTCCATAAAGTCACTGATCAGGTACTCCGCCAGTCGTGCCGCTGCCTGGAGATACGATTCGGATGAACCGGCTTCATAGAGATCCAGCAATCCCTCTGTCAGGTATGCGTAGTCTTCAAGATATGCATCGAGGTGGGCGCGATCGCCCCGTGAAGTGCGCAGTAAGCGGCCGTCGGGCTTAGCATGACTGCGGAGCAAAAAGTCGGCTGTCCGTTGCGCGCTCTCGAGATAAGCGGCGTTTCCAAAGACCCTGGCTGCCTCGGCCATGGCCGACAGCATCATCCCGTTCCACGAGGTGATCACCTTGTTATCCAGACCCGGGGGGACACGATGTCGGCGTGCTTCGTACAACAGGGGCTTCGCACGGAGCGCGATTTCCATCAACTCGTCGGTGGTCAGGTTCAGCTGTCTGGTCAAGTCGTCGAGAGGTCGCAGCCGATTGGGGATGTTCGTATGTTCCCAATTGCCTGACTCCGTGATGTCGTAGAGTGCGCAGAACTGCCGTGCGTCCTCGTCGTTCTTAAGGACGTCCTGTACCTGGGTGGGGGTCCAAACAAAGAATTTTCCTTCGACGCCTTCGGAGTCGGCGTCCGTCGACGAATAGAAGCCGCCTTCCGGTCCGGTCATTTCTCGGCGCACATAGTCGAGGATCTCGGTGGCCACCTGTCGATAGAGCGGCTTCTTGGTGACCTGATAGGCTTCGACATACACGCGGGCCAGGAGCGCATTGTCATAAAGCATTTTCTCGAAATGCGGCACCAGCCATCGTGCGTCGGTCGAATAGCGTGCAAAGCCGCCGCCGATGTGGTCGTAGATCCCTCCGGCCGCCATCATGTCGAGGGTCTTGATCACCATCGTGAGCGTATGCGGATTTTCCGAGCGTCGGTGACTCCGGAGTAAGAACGACAATCCCATGGCCGGGGGAAACTTGGGCGCCGTGCCGAACCCGCCGTGGGTTTCGTCGAAATCCTCCGTGAATTGAACGACCGCTTCGTCAAGCACCGATTCGCTGATGGAGATGGGGGAGGGGGGCTGTTTTGAACTTTGCAACTGAGCCGTCAGTTCTTTGGCCTGATCCTGGACTTCGGAGGGACGTGTCTCCCAATAGTCAGCAATCTTCTTCAGGACGGAGCCGAAGCCAGGCCGTCCCCACCGGTCTTCAGGAGGAAAATACGTGCCTGCAAAAAATGGCTCTTGCGCGGGTGTCAGAAACACCGTCATCGGCCAACCGCCCTGACCATGATTCATCGCGACGGTGGCGGCCATATAGATCTCATCGAGATCAGGCCGTTCTTCTCGGTCGACCTTGACGCAGACGAACCATCGATTCATGAGCTCCGCAATCGCCTCGTTCTCGAACGACTCCCGTTCCATGACATGGCACCAGTGGCAGGCGGAATAGCCGATCGACAGCAGAATGGGACGATTCTTTGCCTTCGCTACCTGCAACGCTTCCGGCCCCCATGGATACCAATCGACGGGGTTGTGTGCATGCTGAAGGAGGTAGGGACTGGTTTCACGGATCAGCCGATTCGGGGGTCGCGTATTGGTAGAGATTGACATGGGGGCACCCTAGCATCGTGGCGAGAACAGCGTCAACGGATTGAGGGGGTGAGGCGTGGGTGAGTGAGTACGGACGGGGTCTTATCGCTCTTGCCCTGTGTGGGAGTTATGATACGCTAGGCAACGGAGGCATTAAATGAGAGACATTGGCCCCTATTCGAACTACCGCTTGACGGTTCGCCTCGAACTCGCAAACAAGCCCGGCATCTTTGCCAAAGTGGCGGCGCTCTTGGCGGAAGAACAGGCCAATCTCGGCGCCGTCGATCTTGTGTCGGCGACCAAGACCCGCATGGTTCGAGATATGACATTCGACGTGCAGAACGAGGAGCATGGCGAAAAAGTCGTCGCCCGGCTGGGCGAGCTGCCCGACGTGACTGTGCTGTCGGCGTCCGATCGTATTTTCTTGCTGCATCTCGGGGGGAAGATTCGAGTCGAGGGGAAATATCCCATCCGTACCCGGAATGTCCTGTCGATGGTGTATACCCCGGGTGTCGGTCGTGTCTCCCGGGCAATCGCACAAGACAAATCCAAAGTGTATACCTTTACGTGTAAGAGCAACAGTGTCGCGGTTGTCTCGGACGGGTCCGCAGTATTGGGGTTGGGCAATCTTGGCCCGGAGGCAGCTCTTCCTGTCATGGAAGGCAAGGTGATGCTCTTTAAGGAACTGGCCGGCATTGATGCGTGGCCCATCTGTGTGAGTACGCAAGAGCCGGACGACATCGTGCGGATCGTCCAGGGGATCGCGCCGGGATTCGGCGGCATTAACTTGGAAGACATCAGCGCACCGCGTTGTTTCGAGATTGAGCAAAAACTGAAACAATCGCTCGACATTCCTGTGATGCATGATGATCAGCATGGCACGGCCGTGGTGCTCCTGGCCGCATTGACGAATGCACTCCGGGTCACGGGCAAACAACTGGAACAGGCTCGCATTGTCGTCAATGGCCTTGGCGCCGCGGGAACGGCGTGCTGTCGAATGTTGTTGGCCGCCGGTGCGGCACATCTGCTGGGATGCGACAAGGAGGGCATCATCTTGTGTGGGGAGGCCGAGCAACTACGGGCCTGCCGAACCGATCTTCGTGCCTGTTTGACGCGAGACAGTCCGAAAGGCACATTGCGTGATGCGCTGAAAGGCGCCGATGTGTTTATCGGTCTGTCTGTCGGCAATGTGGTGACTGCTGCTGATCTCGATCTGATGGCTCCGGATCGAATCGTCTTTGCGTTGGCGAATCCAGATCCGGAGGTTACGCCGGAGTTAGGGGTGACTCACGCCGCGATTTTCGCGACCGGCCGATCGGATTATCCGAACCAGATCAACAATGCACTTGCGTTTCCCGGGATCTTTCGGGGCGCGCTCGATGTTCAGGCCATTGAGATCAATGAAGCCATGAAGTTGGCCGCCGCGCAGGCCATCGCCCACGTGATTCCGGAGGGAACCTTGAGCGAAGACTACATTATTCCCAGCGTGTTTGATAAAGCAGTCGTTCCTTGTGTTGCGCGGGCCGTCGCCGCCGCTGCGCGAGCCAGCGGGGTCGCCAGAAGACGGGCAAAAGCGGACGATTCCCCCACCGGTCATGCTTCCCCCCATAGTGACGGAGAGTAGCCAACCCTCGACGACAGCCTTCTGGCCGGCGATCTGGCTGTGGTACAATGCGCTTTCTCTGAAGGCTGGGGGGGCCATGCCGTTCTCGACCGCGAAATTTCTGAAATTCCGAAGCGGCATGCAAAACCGCATCGGTTCACTCCGTTCAAAGACGGAAGACAGCCTGGACTTCGCCGTTGATACGATGATGGAAGAGCGAGTGGATGGGTTCTTTCGGGTTGAACAGGGGCTTGAGGAAATTGTCAAGTCCCTCGTCGAGATCGAAGAAGAATTGGAGGCCATCCGAGATCTGAGCGGGGCCATGCGCCTGGAGTCCAGACTGGAGTTCGTCGAAGACCGGTGGGATGAATTTGACAGCGAAATTCGTGAACGCCCTCGACGGCGTCGCAAGCGGGTCAGTCTCGCCGATATGCTCAAGGCCGCGAGCGGATCAGGGCAGTTGTCGGAGAGTCCACATGCTGTGAATAACGCCGTGGATGCCTATGCGATCATGGGGGTGGAGTTCGGCAGTTCACTCGCCGACGTCACGGCTGCCTTTCGAATCAAGGCAAAACAGTTGCATCCGGATGCGAACAACGGCGATCGGAGTTCAGAACCGGAACTCCGCCGCATGTTGGAAGCCTATCAGTTTCTCAAAGAATATCTCAGCCTCAGCAATACGGAACCGATGTCGCCCCCGGACCGCTCCTACAGCCCGTCTGAGTGAGGCACTTGTACGATGACCACCTCACAGCACTACATCACAAGCGCACCTGCACTCAACGAATTGTGCGAGCAACTGCGCGACAGCCCTCGCCTGGCGCTCGATACGGAATTTGTGGGTGAAGAGACGTTTGTGCCGAAGCTCGAACTTATTCAAGTTGCGACCGAGCACACCGCCGCCATTATCGATTTTCCAGCGGTTCTATCCGGGGGCGCCCTCGATGGGTTCTGGGAGATTGTCTGCGATGAGCGGGTTCAGAAGGTCGTGCATGCCGGACGGCAAGACCTGGATCTCTTTGCCGTCCATGCTGGGCAAATCCCGAAGCCGTTCTTCGACACCCAGATTGCCGCGGCGATGGTCGGCTTTGGCCCGCAAGTCGCCTATGCCAACCTGGTCCAACGGGTGCATGGAAAGAGACTGGACAAAGCCCATACCTTTACGAATTGGAGTGCTCGCCCGTTGTCTCACGATCAACTGGCCTATGCATTGGAGGATGTGACGTTTTTGTTGGCCATCCATGACCATCTGCACGGTCGGCTGTCGAAACTTGGAAGGCTCCAGTGGGTGGATGAAGAGTTCTCTCGTCTTGAAGGGGTCGTCGGCGAGACTCGTCGGGAGCCGCAAGAACGCTACCAGCGCATACGAGGATGGGATCAACTCAAGCCGAAATCCGCCGTGGTCCTTCGGGAACTCGCGTCGTGGCGCGAAGGAGAGGCGAAACGGAGGAATGTGCCACGCAGTCGGGTTATCCGGGATGAAGTACTGCTTCAGCTGGCACGACAGCCTCCACGACATCAAGATGAGTTGCGCAAAGTGAGAGGTCTCCATCCGTCAGAAGTCGATCGCAATGGAGAGTCGGTGCTCGCCGCGATTCGCGCGGCGCTTGCGCTTCCGTCCTCGGCGTGGCCGGTGCTCACCAAGGAGCGGAAGCCTGAACCGGAATCGAACGGGTTTGTCGAGCTGTTGCAGGCGATCGTCAAGGCGCGCGCGCTGGAAGAAGAGATTGCGCCGACCTTGTTGGCGACCACGGCCGATCTCCAAGAGTTAGTCGAGGCCAAGACGAATCGATCGGCTCTGGATCTCCCACTCCTGAGGGGATGGAGACGAATCTTGGTGGGCGAGCTACTACTGGACGCGCTGGATGGGAAGGTCGCTTTGACCGTCGATCAACAGACACGGACGATTCGGTGGTCGCCCTCAGAGCCTGTCCCCGATCGCTGAGTGATCATGCCTGCGTGGAACCCCGTCTCCCATCGCGCGTCATGGAGGTTCGGAGTCCACAACCTACAAGAGCCTTTTAATCGAGTCCGCCGGCCTTGCCAGCACTGCTTGGTTGCCTTTCTCCACGATCGGCCGTTGAATCAAATCTGGGTGTTTCACCATAAGGTCCAATAGCTCATCGTCAGACAGTTGTTTCTTTGCCAGGCCCAGTTCTTGGTAGATATCTTCTTTGGTGCGCAGCACCTCTTTAGGGGACAGGCCGGCCTTCTTCAAGATGGCTTTTAATTGTGTTTTGGTAAATGATTGCTCGTAGTAGTTGATGGCTCTGAAGGGTGTCCCGCTGTCCTTGAGTATCTGTACGGCTTGTCGGCATGTCGTGCAGGTCGGTTTGTGATAAATCGTGATATCTGCCATAGTCACTCCTTGATGAGAAGACGCGTCTTGACGAGTTTTTTCAGTCTATGATTAGATCGTGGTCGGTGATGTTTTTGCAACAGGGTCGTGTATGCCGTGGGTTGGGACCAGCTCTGCCGGTCAGTTTGCGTGTGCCACTGTTTCCCAGCGAACACTGAGGGATCTCCGCATCAAGCGGAAGGGGCAGCCTATTTTTGTCCTTGGGCATGTGCTTGCTCGCAAAGGGCAGGAAGCGACGTTCGAAACCTTCAACGACCGACTCGCCGTGGTGAAGTTCAGTGATGAGGGGCTTGTGGGATATGACCCACGAGAGCTTCTTCTTCCGACTGAAATCGATGAGCACGGCGTTCCCTATTTTGAGATTCGGATCTGCCGATCCTGCGATGTGCTCTTCCCCCTCACTCTGGAAGAACGCGAGTCAGACCAGGAACCGGAGCAGTGCCCAGACTGTACCTCCTGATCAGCTTGCTCTCCGATGTTAGTCGACCAAGGGAGCCACTTCCAAGGCCTTTTTGAGCAGGCAATCTCCTGCGTAGCCCTGTAACACCATCGGGAGCATGGCCCCGTCGATGGCGCGCAGGTAGTGAATCCGGAATCCCTCTGAAGACTTCTGGCCTTCGAGCTTGAGCGCATGACAGATTTCCAATTGTTTCCAGGCTAAATTTGACAGGATGTGATCGGAGGCCAGCAGCTTCATGTCGGTGACCGATCCTTCGATTGCGACTTTCGCCGGAACCCGTGTCTTATCTTTGGGAAGCTCACTGACGACGGCGAACGCGATCACATCCTCTTCTATTCCGGCGGAGGCCGTGTGCGCGACGCCGACCAGCACGATGAGAATGCTGCAGAGGAAGAAGGCTGGGTGTCTCATTCATGTCCCTAGTTCATCACCTCGTCTGGCCCTCGTTGTCGCTGGGCTATGAATCCAGTATGCCAAGCACGATTTTCCATTGCAAGAATGACGTATAGTCATGGTAGGGTAAAAAAGAAGCACCACAAGAGTTCTTCTCATGTAAGGTTACATTATGCCCCATGATTTCATGCCAGGCTTAGCTGGTGTT
This sequence comes from Nitrospira sp. Ga0074138, assembly GCA_001464735.1. Classification (GTDB taxonomy): domain Bacteria; phylum Nitrospirota; class Nitrospiria; order Nitrospirales; family Nitrospiraceae; genus Nitrospira_D. The sequence continues at coordinate 37,480 of LNDU01000053.1, read as the reverse complement.
CCCGCCGCGACCTCATCGATCAGCGATGTCGATGGTCAGCGAGGCATACTGGAATACCGTGGTATCCGAGTTGAGACCCTGTGTGCAGATTCATCCTATTTGGAAACCGCCTATCTCCTCCTGTTCGGGCATCTTCCCTCAGCGGCTGAATTCCAACAATGGACCACGGACGTGACTCGTCATCGGCGCATCAAGTTCCGTATCATTGATTTGCTGAAGTGCCTTCCCGAACAGGGCCATCCCATGGATGCGCTCCAGGCGGCGGTGGCAGCGCTCGGCATGTTTTATCCAGGCCGTCAGGTCAAGGACGTCGAGAATAACTATTGGAGCGCGGTGCGACTGGTCGCCAAGCTGCCGACGATCGTTGCGGCTTGGGCAAGGTTGCGCCACGGCGATGATCCGATCCCGCCTCGGGATGATCTTGGGTTCAGCGAGAACTTCTTATATATGCTCACCGAGGCAGTCGCTCCATCCGTGTGGGCGGACATCTTCGATGACTGTCTGATCCTCCATGCCGAACACACCATGAACGCATCCACGTTTACCGGACTGGTCACGGCTTCGACGCTGGCTGATCCCTATACAGTCGTGGCGTCGTCGATCGGCGCACTGAAAGGTCCCCTGCACGGCGGCGCAAACGAAGAAGTGGTGATGATGCTCCGAGAGATCGGTACGGCGGCGAAGGCGAAAGCCTATGTCGAGCACGCGTTGCAGAACAAGAAAAAACTGATGGGATTCGGCCATCGAGTTTATAAGGTGAAGGATCCGCGTGCGACGGTGCTCCAGGAACTCTGTCGGCGCTTATTCAAGGAATGCGGAAGCTCGCCGCTGTATGAAGTAGCATTGGAGGTGGAAGCGGCGGCCGGGGCAGTGCTGAATCACAAAGGTATCTATCCCAACGTCGATTTCTACTCCGGCATCATCTACGACAAGATGGGGATCGATGTCGATCTCTTTACTCCACTGTTTGCCATATCGCGGGTGTCGGGTTGGTTAGCCCATTGGCTGGAGCAGTTGAGGGAAAACAAGCTGTTTCGGCCTGATCAAATCTACTCCGGGGAGCACAATCGACCCTACGTGCCTATTGATCGCCGATAATCCCCGTATTTGCGATGCAGTCCAGGCTCTTGACTTCCCCATCGGCCGATTTATCTATAGAGTAGGTAGTTAAATCGCGCGGCGTCAGCGACGATAATCTGACAACCACATCGAAAGCCAAGGAGGAGGTTGCTATGGCACTCGTACGATGGGATCCGTTCCGTGAATTGGAAGAAGTCTCAGACCGGCTGAATCGGATGTTTGCGCGCCCCGCTGCGTCGCGAACCAACGGGAAAGAAACCATGATTGTAGCGGATTGGACGCCCTCGGTCGACATCAGCGAGACGGAAGGGGAGTATCAGATTAAGGCTGAAATCCCTGACGTGAAGAAAGAAGATGTGAAAGTGACGGTGGAGGATGGTGTACTCACGATTCAGGGCGAGCGGAAGCATGAGAAGGAAGAGAAAGGAAAGAAGTACCATCGGATCGAGCGATCGTATGGCAGCTTCGTTCGGACTTTCTCGTTGCCCGATGTGATCGAAGAGGAGAAGGTGAAAGCCGAATTTAAGGATGGGGTGCTCAATCTCCATCTGCCGAAGTCGGAGAAAGCGAAGCCGAAGGCCATCGAAGTGAAGGTGGCCTAAGGCGTTCCGAAGAAGCCTCCGGAAACAAAGGCCCGCCTCACTAGGTGGGCCTTTGTCTTTGAATCCTTCCCACCCGCGTAGGGCCTTCTGAGATCGCTCATCGGGTCATTCGGTGCATTGAAGGCTAAGGCCGTATCAGGTCTACTCCTAGGGTCATCTTTGCATATTGCGTATTTGATGAAACCGAGTAGAGTGCGCCGCACTATCCTCAGTGTCATCGGCATACGCAAGGGCTGACGCCTATGGTAATGCCAGCCGCTTCACACGGATCCAATCAGTTAGGCAGATCGTCGCCATGATCTCTCATGATACGAGAAGAGAGACGAGTGTCATCGCGATTTTAATGGTAATCAGGTCGGAAATGGATAAATTATGGGGGAGGTCTTGATCGGTATTCTGCACACATAAAAAGGCGTGTCGGCCGTTCGCTCAGCTGTCGACCCTATTCAAACACCTGACCTGTTTGAGGAGGCAAAGATGAAAACGCTCAGCTATTCGCTGGTGACAGTCGGAATGGTGCTGGCACTCGGGGGTGTGGTGGCTGTCTTCGACTTCGACCAGCCTTCGGATGTGTTTTCGTTAGCCTGGTGGATGATCGTTGGTGGATGGTGCCTGGCATTGACAGGGATGGGGATCGATATCGTGCATGTATTCAGGATCACTAAACGAGAACCAGCGTACGTGTTCCAGCCGAAGACGAATGGAGCTGAAGGAGTCGAGGGAGAAATCGCTCGTATGTGATAATCTGATAGGAGCCCATCATGCTGGGCCTCTCGCCGAGGATGAGCGATCGGAATGGATCGCTGGATTCACTGGTTGTCGCAAAGGCCCGCCTTCCCAGGCAGGCCTTCTTGTTTGTCGATACGCCGTCCTGAATCACTAAACCCAAACCGTTTCATCGGGTGACACCTCAAGACATATTGCCTGTCATTGTTGCGTGGGTTCGAAAATACCCATCGATCTCCGTGTAGCCACGGTCGAGAATTTCGGGCCATGTCAGGGGAAGTCATGTTGTCTGCTCTTGTGAAAGTGAGCGGGCTGAGTTTATCATGACGCCCGCAAGGTGTTGGTACCTCTTATACATGGAGCATTGCGCATGAAACAGGATCAGAACAGACCGTCAGCCTCGACTCGAATTGAACGAGACACCATGGGGGAACTGGCTGTTCCCGTTGAGGCGTATTACGGAGTGCAGACCGCACGCGCGATCGAGAATTTCCCGATCAGTTCACTGCGTATGCCGCGAGCAGTCATCCGAGCCATGGGGATAATCAAGCGGGCTGCTGCGACGGTGAATCATTCCCTTGGCTTGTTGGACAAAAAACCGGCTGAGGCGATCAAAGTGGCGGCGACTGAAGTGGTCGATGGCAAGCTGGATGCCGAGTTCCCAGTCGACATTTTTCAGACTGGGTCCGGTACGTCTACCAATATGAATACGAACGAGGTGATCTCGAACCGCGCAACGGAGCTGCTCGGTGGCGTGCGAGGCACCAAGTTGGTGCATCCGAACGATCATGTGAATTTAGGCCAATCGAGCAACGATGTGATTCCAACGGCTATTCACATTGCTGCGTCGGAAATGATGCAGCAGCAGCTGTTGCCGGCGCTGACTCGATTGCATAAGGCGTTGAAGCGCAAGGCGAAGGAATTTGACCAGATTGTGAAAATCGGGCGTACGCACCTACAAGATGCGACCCCGGTCCGCCTTGGGCAGGAATTCGGCGGCTACGCTCGTCAGATCGAGCTTGGTATTCAGCGGGTCAAACAAGCTCAGGCAGCCTTGAGCGAGGTGGCATTGGGGGGAACCGCCGTCGGCACGGGGCTGAACTGTCATCCGCAATTTTCGAAAAAAGTCATGGCCGTCATTTCCAAAGAAACCGGCTGTTCGTTTAAGGAAGCCAAGAATCATTTCGAGGCTCAATCGGCACAGGACTCCCTTGTGGAGGCTAGCGGGTGTCTGCGTACACTGGCCGTGAGTCTTATGAAGATCGCAAATGATATTCGCTGGCTCGGCTCCGGGCCGCGGTGCGGACTTGGCGAAATCAATCTACCAGAGACGCAGCCTGGTTCTTCGATCATGCCGGGGAAGGTCAATCCGGTGATCGCCGAGTCCGTCACGATGGTCTGTGCGCAAGTGATCGGGAATGATGTGACGGTGACGGTCGGTGGGCAGGCGGCGAATTTTGAACTGATCGTCATGATGCCGGTGATGGCCTACAATCTTCTTCAGTCCATTGAGCTGCTGGCCACAGCCTCCAACAATTTATCGGTCAAGTGTATTGAAGGGATCAAGGCGAACGAAGAGCGATGCAAGAGTCTCATCGAGGAAAGCCTGGCGATGTGTACTGCCTTAGCGCCGGAGATCGGTTACGAAGCTGCAGCCAAACTGGCGAAGGACGCCTACAAGTCAGGCAAGACCGTCAGGCAGGTGGCAAAAGACCAAAAGGTTTTGCCGGATAAGCGACTCGCCCAGCTCCTGGATCCCTGGCGTATGACCGAACCGGGTGGACCGGTGGGGAGCGCGGGAGGGTAGCTGAACCGCACGCAGGTATTGTCTTACAGCAGCTGGTCTGTATACTGAAGCATCATGAGGGTAGTCGACGGCAGACACTCCTTCAGGATCGGTCTCGTGGTTGTGCTTGTTGCCGGCACGCTCGGCGGGTGTGCCGCGACCGGGCGTCAGCCTTTACCGGATCAGAGGAGTATGATTCCTAAGATGGGCACACGTGGAGCCCATTGCTGTGCCATGGAAAAGGGCGTTCCCCGGCAGATGGCGTTGGCGAAGACAGCGGTGAGATTTGTCGGACAGTCCCGCATTCAGGTGGATGGACGGAACTATACTCCAGATTGCTCAGGATTTGTTCGAGGCGTCTACGCCTCACAGCGTGTGGACTTGTACGGTGGGCTCGGCGAACTTGATGGCGGCAACGGCGTCGGGCGCATCTTTACCCATGTGGTAGAACATGGGCGGATTCACTATGGACCCGCCGTCCATCCTGGAGATCTGGTTTTTTTCCACAACACGTGGGATTTCAACCGAGATGGATTGCCGAACGACCCGCTCACACATGTCGGTGTCGTCGAGAAGGTGGACCTTGATGGGACCGTGGTGTTCGTCAGTTCGGTTTCAGCAGGGATTGAACGGTATCGCATGAACCTCAAGCATCCGGACACACACAAAGCCCTGGATGGGCGAGTCCTGAACGATTTCCTCCGACGCAAGCACGTGGGTGACGCCCATGGGACCTATTACCTTGCAGGGCGACTATTTGCCGCGTTTGGAACCCTTGCTCATTAACTCGTGTGCCGAATTCCTGTCATGTCTTCCTGAATTCGAAGTACCCATTTTAGCACCATGGCGCTTCTTCTACCAGGCTATGGGAAAACTTGATCGATGCCAACCATATGCTGATCTATTTTGTACGTTGCGAACATTCAGAACAACCTCAGGATGCTCAAAAAGGCTGTCCAGCAAGGCCGCAGCGAGCGAAGAGGCGAGGCGTACGCTGCGGTACGTTGAGCTTCTGAGCAACGCGAGAACGCCACTGGCAGACTTTTTCAGCATCCTGCTCACTCTTAGAGAGCGCGGACCGCTGACGCGTTCGGAAATATAGGTACGTGAGACCGATGACAACTGAAACGACTCAGATTTCTCCGGATGCGGTGCAGGTCAAGATTGTTCCGATCATCGCCAAGGAGCTCGGTGTCGGAGCTTCTCAGGTTGCTGCAGCCGTGGCGCTGCTCGACGGCGGGGCGACAGTGCCCTTCATCGCGCGTTATCGGAAAGAGGCGACCGGTAACCTGGACGATACACACCTGCGCACGCTGGAGGAACGATTGCTCTATCTGCGAGAATTGGAAGAGCGGCGCACTGCCGTATTGGTTTCGATTGAAGAACAGGGGAAGCTCACAGATGCATTGCGGGCGAGCATTGAGGCCGCGGCCACCAAGCAGGCTGTCGAAGATCTGTATCTCCCCTTCAAACCGAAACGACGCACACGCGCGCAGATTGCCCGCGAAGCTGGGTTGGAACCATTGGCCGATAGTCTCTTGGCTGATCCGAGGTTAGATCCCGAGCAAGAAGCGCTCAAGTACATTCGCGTTGTGCCGGCTGCCGAAGGGGTGGAGGCGATCAATGTGCCTGATACCAAAACTGCGTTGGAAGGGGCACGGGACATTCTGATGGAGCGGTTTGCGGAAACGGCCGATCTCTTAGCCGTGTTGCGGACTCGGCTGTGGGACCAGGGTGTCCTCACGTCGACGGTGATGAAAGACAAGGAAACGGCGGAAGAGGAGAAGTTCCGTGATTACTACGCTTATGCGGAGTCGATCAAGACTATTCCGTCACATCGAGCCCTTGCATTATTCCGAGGTCGTACGCTGGGAGTCTTGAAGCTCGAATTGAGTTTAGGTGAGGCCCTGGACAAGGTCGTTCCCCATCCCTGCGTGTCAACGATCGCGGCTCACGCGGGCATTGAGGATCGCGGGCGACCCGCGGACAAGTGGCTAGCCGGTGTGTGCGAATGGACGTGGCGTGTCAAGATGCATCTCCAGATCAGCACCGAACTCTTGGTCAAATTGCGCGAAGCTGCCGAGGCTGAGGCGATCAAGATTTTTGCCAGGAACCTGCATGAGTTGTTGTTGGCGTCACCGGCCGGCCCAAAAGTTATCCTCGGCCTAGATCCTGGTATTCGCACCGGGTGCAAAGTGGCGGTAGTCGATGCAACGGGGAAATTATTGGCGACTGAAACCATCTATCCGCACCAGCCTCGCAATGATTGGCAGGGGTCATTACAGACGCTCGTTCGTCTCGTCGTTCAATATGGCGTGGAATTGCTGTCCATTGGAAATGGGACGGCCAGTCGGGAGACGGATAAGTTGGCCGGCGAGGTGATCAAAGTGGTCGGCGCGCAACGACCAGAACAAAATGTTATGAAACTCGTGGTGAGTGAGGCAGGGGCGTCGGTCTATTCAGCATCGGCCTTCGCTGCGGCCGAGTTCCCAGAGTTGGATGTCAGTTTGCGAGGTGCGGTGTCGATTGCTCGGCGCCTACAGGATCCGCTGGCCGAGCTGGTGAAGATCGAGCCGAAGGCGATTGGAGTGGGGCAATATCAGCATGACGTCGATCAGCGGGCCTTGGCGCGGTCGTTGGATGCCACCGTCGAAGATTGCGTCAACGCGGTGGGCGTGAACGTCAACACGGCTTCGGTGCCTTTGTTGGAACGGGTCTCGGGCCTCAATAAGGCATTGGCCAGGAATATTGTAGACTATCGCAATGCGAACGGGCCGTTCCCAAACCGGACGGCGATCCGCAAGGTTCCACGTCTTGGTGAAAAAACCTTCGAACAGGCGGCAGGCTTCCTACGCATTCCCGATGGCGACAACCCCTTGGATCGGTCCGCCGTGCACCCAGAGGCGTACCCGGTGGTTGAACGTATTCTGACGCGACTGGGAGCCGGGATTACCGACGTGATGCGTCAGCCGGCGGTCTTGAAGGGATTGGCACCGACTGATTTTACCGATGAACAATTCGGGGTGCCGACGGTACGGGACATTTTTATCGAGCTGGAAAAGCCAGGCCGAGACCCTCGTCCAGAATTCAAGACGGCAAGTTTCCAGGAGGGGGTCGAATCGCTGACCGATCTGCAGGCCGGCATGGTATTGGAAGGCGTAGTTACAAATGTCGCGGCATTCGGGGCCTTCGTGGATATCGGCGTACATCAGGATGGGCTGGTGCATGTGTCGGCGCTGGCCAATAAATTTATCAAAGATCCACACGAGGTGGTCAAACCGGGTCAGATCGTCAAGGTGAAGGTCATCGACGTTGATCTGAAGCGTCAGCGGATTGCACTGACGATGCGTCTGGAGGATGCGGCCAGCCGTCCATCTGGTCAGGCACAGCCTGGGAGCCAGTCGGCGCGTGACTCGCGCGGGCATGGGCCGTCAGTGTCGAGCCAGGCGGCGCGAGCGCCTCAGCCGATCGGTGCCATGGCACTAGCGTTGGCGAAGGCGAGACAAAAGTCATAATATACATCCAATCGAACAGGCGGTAGGGAAAGCGATGGGTTATCCCTCTGCTAGACCCTCAATCCTAACCCTGCTCAGTTGACGCATGAAGGAAAGTGTCCTACAGTGGCATTCTGCGAGGTGATCGGCCATGGCTACCGATACGATGAAACAAAAGATTCTACAGGTCGTCCAGGGGCTTCCTGACACGGCCACATTTGAGGATGCGATTGAACGGCTATGTTTCCTCGCAAAGGTCGAAGAGGGCATACGACAATCTGATGCTGGTGAAACGGTGCCCCATGCCGAAGCCGTTCGTCAGCTCCTCACATGACTCCGCTAATCTGGACTCGTAGGGCCATAGAAGATGTTCAGTCCATCCGGCAGTTCATTGCCCAAGACTCTCCTCACTACGCTGAACTTGTCAGGCAACAACTGATTGCAGCAGTCGAGCGATTGTCTACCTTCCCTCAATCCGGACGTGTCGTCCCGGAAGCCAATAATCCAGCGATCCGGGAGGTGATCCAAGGCTCCTACCGAATCGTCTATCGGCTCATTCATGGCGAGATCCATATTCTCACCGTTCACCACGCCGCCCGCCTCCTCCATTTGGAGCCGTGATTTCGTGAACTTTTGGGTGTATTGCAGCAAAGCATTCAATGCACATGCCCGGCCCCAACATGATCCTCAATTTCTTGAAGACCAGCACGAGGTGGTCAAACCGGGGCAGATCGTTAAGGCGAAGGTGATCGATGTCGATCTGAACCATCAGCGGATTGCGCTGACGATGCGTCTGGAGGATGCGGCCAGCCGTCCATCTGGTCAGGCACAGCCTGAGAGTCAGTCGGCACGTGACTCGCGCGGGCGTGGGCCGTCGTTGTCGAGCCAGGCGGCGCGAGCGGCTCAGCCGATCGGTGCCATGGCACTAGTGTTGGCGAAAACCAGGCAAAAGTCGTAGCGAGCATCGTTCTGTATGATTTGGGCTTGTCGTATCACGGTAGATAGAGTGACCTTACGACTTCCAGAGATGCTAACAGTCTGGTCACATCCCTAACGCTCGTTGTCTTGCAGGACGACAATTGTCCGTGTGTGGGACTCGCCCGCGCTACCCGTATTTGATTTTGAGTGAGACGATGCCAAGCTGTAGAAGAAGGGGCACTGCATTGGCCAGAATCACTGGCAGCGAATCAATCCAGATTCCGTAGATCAGCCATAAGAGCACGCCGATCGTGAACGTCAGCACCATCCCCCAGGATAGATCGCCGGTCGACTTGAATTTTAAGGCCTTCGCGAGTTGAGGAATGAAGGCAACCGTGGTCAAGGTTCCGGCCGTTACCCCCAGGATCATGGCTTCGTCCATTGCCTATACCGGCCACTTCTCTTCGTTCCACGCCATGTCCCAGAACATCCACTCATAGCGTGAACTGATGATGAAAGAGTCTTCCATGCGCCGGAGTTCTTCTTTGCCGGCGGTCTTGGCCCACTGATCAACTTTTTTTCGCATCCACAACTGGACTTTAGCGAACTCCGGCGATGCGTACAGCATGAGCCAATCTCGGTAGGGATGATTCTTGGCCGGTGGACCTTTCCGCAACAAGTGTTGTCCAACGACACAGTAGACCCAGGCGCAGGGGAGCGCGACGACGGTGATCTCTGCCGCGGTGCCTGAGGCGGCGACGGCCAGCATGTGTCTAGTATAGGCATAGTTTGTTGGCGCCATCGGCACAGAGGTCATCTGCTTCGGCGTCAGCGCCCATTTCTTTCCGTAGCTCTCATGCAGGCTCCGTTCAACGACGATGGTCTCTTCGGCCAGCTTGTTGAACCGCAAGGCTGATTCCGAATCAGGTGCCTTCAGGGCGGCGGCGGAAAATACACGTGCCAGATCGCCGAGAAATCTGGCATCCTGGAGAATGTAATATGTGAATTTCTGTTCAGGCAACGTGCCGTTGCCGAGGGCCACGACGAAGGGATGGCTCAGCTGGGCATCCCAGATGGATGTGGCGAGCTTGCGCAGGTGGTTTGAAAATGACATAGGCTACTCCTTTGGGTATGTGTTGCGGCTCTCAAGCACGAGAGGCGTCTCACACCACGCGCAGTAATGTTAGATGTAGGGAATCCAAGATCCTGACATACGATTCATGCCGTCCAGTGCAGCGACCTTGTAACATTCCGCCAGCGTCGGATAGTTGAAGACCGTATCGATGAAGTAGTCGACCTTACCGTGAAAGGCCATGACGGCCTGACCGATGTGAATCAATTCCGTCGCTCCCTCACCGATGGCATGAACTCCGAGTAGGTGTCTGGTATACCGATGAAACAAAAGCTTGAGCATGCCGGTTTCGTCGCCCATCAGCAGCCCGCGGGCGATTTCTTTATAGCGGGCAATACCGACTCCATAGGGGACGTCTGCCTGCTTGAGCTCCTCCTCGTTCTGTCCCACCAAGGAGATTTGCGGAATGGAATAGATGCCGTATGGCAATAACGAATTGTCCATGCGATCCGGCTGGCCGAAGGCGTGGCAGGAGGCGTGGCGGCCTTGCTGCATCGAGGTCGAGGCAAGGGCCGGAAAGCCTATGACGTCGCCTGCCGCATAAATGTGCGGAACCGCGGTCTGGAAATGTTCGTTCACGCTCAGGCGACCTCGATGGTCCGACTTCAATCCCGCCGCTTCCAGGTTGAGCCCCTTTGTCGTTCCCACCCGGCCGATGGCATACATCAGTGTGGAGGCCTGAATCGGCGGGTTGTGGCGTAAGGTGACATGGATGGAATTGTCCCTTTCTCTTTTGATCGCGAGGACTTCTTCGTTGTGATACAGGGTGACGCCGATTTCTTTCATCTGTCGCTGGAGCAGGTCGATGATCTCAGCATCGGCAAACTCCAACAGACGAGGACGTTTGTCAATGAGGATGGTGGGAATTTCCAGTGCGGCGAGGATGGAGGCGTACTCTGTGCCGATGACTCCGCCTCCGACGATGACGATAGAGTCGGGAATGCGCTTCAGACTCAGGAGCCCATCCGTATCAATGACACTTTGGTCATCGAAAGGAATGTCTGATGGTCTGGCCGGTTCTGTTCCTACTGCAATAACGATGAAGTCCGCCGTCAGTTCGAGCGGGCCGCGGTTCGTTTGTATGCGCAGGCGATGCTGATCGACGAAGCTGGCTGAACCGAAAAACGTATCGACCTGATTCCGGGCCATCTGGTTTCGCACGATCTGAATCTCGTTCTTCATGACGTAGTTGGTATGGACGGTGAGTTCCTCGATTGTAATCATTTTCTTGAGTCGATAAGGGGTGCCATAGACGCTGCGCTGTGGAATTCCGGAAAAAAAGATCGCGGCTTCCCGCAGGGCTTTACTCGGAATTGTGCCGGTGTTGATGCAGACACCTCCGACGACTTCCTTCCGCTCGATCAAACCCACCCTCTTGCCGAGTTTCGAGGCCTGCACTGCGGCCTTTTGGCCGGCCGGTCCCGAGCCGATGACGAGTAGATCGTAATGAGCCATTAGAGCTTTGGGAAGGTGAGGAGGTACCTGGGAGAGCGACTCAAAGCTCCCCCAGGAGCTCAGCTTCAAGATATCTGCTAGTTAACTCTCCGTCACTAATCGACGAGCAAATTGCAAAGCTTCTTCCATATCCGGGAGTTGAGTGAGCTCCGGGGTAACTTGAAGATAACGAATGGTGTTCGTCTTATCGACGACCAGGACCGCTCTCGTCAAAATGTGCGGCCCTTCCAAAAAGAGACCATGCGTCTTGCCAAACTCGGCACCCCGGTAGTCGGATAGGAAGGTGACGTTGGCAATTTTCGCTTCTGTCGCAAACCGTTTTTGGGCGAAGGGCGTATCGACGCTCACGGTGATGAGTTCGACCAGCTTATCAAGGCCTTTGTTGCGCTCGCTCAAAAGATGCGTCTGTTGTTCGCAGACCGGGGTGTCGAGCGAGGGGACCACACTGATGATACGGACTTTTCCCGCGCCTTTGGTCTGCGCGATGTTCACGAGGGACAAGTCGTTCTGCGCGACCTTCACATCGCGGAGCGCGTCGCCGACTTTGACTCCGTTACCGGTGAGCGTCAACGGGTCGCCCTTGAAGAGGACCTTGTTGCCTTCCCCCGCAACAGCAGTTCCATCTGCCACCGGCATATTCTTGTAGGAAAAGCCAGCACCGGTTGATCCTCCCATCGTTTGACATCCAACAAGGCCAAGCGAAAGGTACAGCGTGGTGCTAATGAAACCAGCATATCTCGTCTGCATTGTAGGCTCCTTTCTGAAGATAACGAGTGGGGATCCCACTCGACCCCTCTATTCAGGGTGACGGTTGAATATACGCGATCACCGATCGGTTGACCAGGTCTGGCTGTTCCCATTGCGGCATGTGACCGGCCTTGGGAATTCTGACGAACGTGGATCCGCGAATTCGGTAGTGCAGCTCTTCACCCACAGCCAGGGGGAACACCCGGTCGTGTTCACCCCAGATGATCATGGTTGGGTGCGTGATGCTGCTGAGGTGTGGGGCGAAATCGGCTTCCCAGGAAGGGAGGGCATTCCTGACGGCCATGATGGGTTTGATGATGCCGGGGCGTCGGCGATTCTGGTTGGACCGTTCGATGACGGCCGGGGTGAGCAGAGTGTGGTTGTGGACGATTTCTTTCAGGACAGAATCGGTGACCAGCCCGCCGAACAGCCAGTTGCCGAAGGAGACGAGCCAGGAAGGGGCTCGAGATTCCAGAGCTTGCCTGAACGACCGGCTGGTGAGCTTGGCCATGACCTGAGACGGTAGTCCGCTGATGAGCACGAGCTTATCGACACGGGTGGGGTGGGTCAAGGTCATGCCAATGGCCAACCCTGCGCCCATAGAATTGCCAACTAGCGTGGCGTGAGGAATCTGTAGGGCGTCCATGAATCCGATACAGAAGTCCAACATCTGATTCGGTAGGTACTCAATGTCCGGCTTATCGGACAACCCAGAGCCGGGTAGGTCGAGTGTCAGGGTACGAAAATGTTGAGACAAGGCATGTTGCTGATGCTCCCATTGCCACATCGATCCGCCAAAGCCGTGGATGAGAATGACCGGAGGGCCTGTCCCGATATCGAGATAGGCGATCCGTTGTCCATGGACGAGCACGGTTTTGATCAAGATGCGCTCAATCGGGGCGCGTTCCAACGTTTCAAAATAGGGCGGGATTTGTGAGGGCGGCGCACAAGCGGTCATGAAGGACGATACGAGACAGAGGACGAGGATGTTGCAAAAGCCCGCCAGCGTCGTTCTCGCATCACTCAAGGCCTCAACGTACCGACCGCGTACGCCTCGGCCTTTCGCTCGCTGCGGCCTTGCTGGACGAGCTTTTTCACCATCCTCTAAGATTCTGCGATGAGCCTTTAGGTCCGTGCAATAGATGTGCGATGCTCTCCAATTGATTGTTTTGCAACAGCTTCTCGATATGCAGCACAAAGCCCTCCTGGTCAGGGGCATGGGGTCGAGCCGGTGATGGGATTACTCCAGTTGGATGACCGTCTCATCCGTCTTCACATTGTCGCCCTCGGCAGTCAGGATCGCAACGACTCTCCCATCGATTGGCGCCGGCACCCGGCTTTCCATCTTCATCGCTTCAATGATCAACAGAGGATCCCCGGTCTTGACGCGATCGTCGACGGCCACCAGAAGTTTCACCACTCGGCCGGGCATGGGTGGAGCCACATCACCTGGTTTTGATGGTCTGGGACGTTTGGGTTTTCCTGCCGATCCCGTATCCTGGGACTCCGGGACACCGGCGAGCACTTCCTGGATGGGTTCGAGTGACACTTCTTCGAGCTTATCGTTGACACGGATATAGTAGGGCTTGCGTCCGTCGATCTTTCGGCCAGAGCCCGAGACCTTCACATGATAGGTCTCACCGTGCACCGTCACGTTGAATTCCACGGGAGCCAGGTGTAATTCGTGGGCAGTGGTAGGCCCTTTCGCCGATCCCAATTCGAGCGGCTCAGGGATCAACTCGCCTTTCTCTCGGGCTTCGAAAAAGTCTCGCGCGATGGTGGGAAACAGCACGAACGACAGCTGGTCCTCGACGGTCTGAGCCGAGTCCGGAAGCTCTTTTTTCGCCTCATCCAATTCCGGCTCTAGGCGATCAGCCGGCCTGGTTTTGATTGGCGTTTCATCGCCGGTGGCGCGTGCCATCACGTCGAGATCGACCTGTCCAGGAGCACGGCCATATAATCCCAGGAAGTAGTTTTTCGTTTCGGTGGTGATGACCTTATATCGATCACCGGTCAGCACATTGAGTGTCGCCTGCGTTCCGACGATTTGGCTGGTAGGGGTGACGAGTGGGGGATAGCCCATTTCCTTTCGCACACGCGGGACTTCGTCGAGGACTTCTTTCATCCGGTCCAGGGCATTCTGCTCCGTCAACTGCGCGGCCAAGTTCGACAGCATCCCGCCGGGAATCTGCGACATGAGAATTTCTGCATCCACGCCGGTAAAATCGCTCTCGAACTGGCGGTATTTTCGGCGAACCGTTCTGAAGTGTTCGGTGATCGGCTGGAAGGATGCGAGCTCCAGTCCCGTGTCGTAGGGGGTATTCTGGAGTGACGCGACCAGCGTTTCCGTGGCCGGGTGAGAGGTTCCCCCTGCCAGCGGCGAGATGGAGGTATCGAGCATATCGAGGCCTCCGAGGATCGCCATCAACGAGGTCATGGAAGCCATACCGGAGGTGTAATGCGAGTGGAGATGAAGTGGGACCTTGACGGCAGCCTTCAGCCGCCGCACCAGATGGTAGGCGTCGAGGGGGGCCAAGAGTCCGGCCATGTCCTTGATACAAATCGTATCTGTCCCCAGATCTTCCAACTTCTTGGCCAGATCCACAAACCGGTTGATGCTATGGACTGGGCTGATGGTGTAACAGATGGTGGCTTCCGCATGTTTGCCGACGGCCTTCACTTCGCTTACGGCCCGATCGAGATTTCGCACGTCGTTAAGGGCGTCGAAGATGCGGAAGACATCGATGCCGTTCGTGGCCGACCGTTCGATGAACCGCTCCACCACGTCGTCGGCGTAATGGCGATAGCCGACCAGGTTTTGTCCGCGCAACAGCATTTGGAGCTTGGTGTTGGGCATGGCGGCCCGCAGGGCCCGGAGCCGTTCCCAGGGATCTTCTTTGAGGAAGCGCAAGCAGGTGTCGAAAGTGGCGCCGCCCCAGACTTCCAGCGACCAATAGCCGACCCCATCAAGCTTTTGCGCGATGGGTAGCATGTCTTCCGTGCGCATGCGCGTTGCCAGCAACGACTGATGGCCGTCCCGGAGCGCGACATCCGTGATCAGGACCGGTTTACCGGCGGCCGGTGTGATTGTGAACTCGCTGGGGCGGGACGCGACGCTTTTTGAGGTCTTGATCGCCGGAGTGGACGATCTGGTCTTTTTCTGCGGTTTCTTCGTTGGTGGTCGTCTTTTCGCCATGATGGTTAATACATCTCTTTGGGAAGCAGAGAGTTTGGTTGAATTAGAGTCCTTCGTAGGCAGCGATCGCGGCAGACAGCGCCAGCACCAGATCCTCCGGCTGCTCAAACTCGTGATACGAGTACAACTCAGGATGGGTTTCCAGATACGACGTGTCGAACCGTCCCGCAATAAAGTCCGGTTCCTGCATAATCGCTTCCATGAAGGGAATCGTGGTTTTCACTCCACGGAGCACGTACTCTTCAAGGGACCGGCGCATACGGCTGACGGTTTCTTCCCAGGTGCGGCCCCGAACCGTCAACTTGGCCAGCAGGGCGTCATAATAGGGCGGGATCGTGTAATCCTTGTACACGGCGCCGTCGATGCGCACACCGATTCCACCGGGAGAGAGGTAAGCCGTGACCGTGCCTGTGCAGGGCAGGAAATTGTTTTTCGGGTCTTCCGCATTGATCCGGCACTGGATTGCGTGGCCCTGGAGGATCACGTCCTTTTGCTGGATGCTGAGCGGCAGGCCCGCCGCGATCTTAATCTGATTCCGCACGATATCAATGGCTGTGATCTGCTCTGTCACCGTGTGCTCGACTTGAAGGCGCGGATTCATCTCAATAAAGTAGAATTTGCCCTCTTGATCGAGCAGAAACTCCACGGTTCCTGCGTTGTCGTAGTTCACCGCGCGCGCGATGGCGATGGCGGAGTTGCCCATCTCTTCCCTGAGCGCTTGGGTCAGAATCAACGAGGGGGCGATCTCGATCAGCTTCTGGTGTCGTCGCTGGATCGAACAGTCTCGCTCCCCGAGATGGATAATATTGCCATGCCGATCGCCTAGTATTTGGAATTCGATGTGATGCGGCCGCTCGATATATTTTTCGATGAAGACACTGCCGTCGCCGAAGGAGGCCTGGGCCTCGCGCGCCGCAACGTCCATGTTCTCTCGCAGCTCATCGTCGGACCGGACCACGCGAAGCCCGCGACCGCCGCCGCCGGCGCTCGCCTTGATCATGACCGGATAGCCCGACTTTCTTGCAAAGGCCAGGGCGTCTTTAACGCTGGCGATAGCCCCATCTGTACCTGGCACGATCGGCACGCCGGTGGATTCGGCCAGCTCGCGCGCCTTGACCTTGCTGCCCATCAGAGTAATGGCATGGGTAGAGGGGCCGATGAATGTGATGCCGGAAGCCTGGCAGAGCTCAGCGAACTCCGCATTTTCCGACAGAAACCCGTACCCGGGATGGACAGCATCGGCGCCGATCCGTTGGGCCAGATCGACGATCTGCTTACTATCCAAGAACCCCTTCACCGGCCCAGGCCCGACCAGGTAGGATTCGTCCGCCTTCTTGACGTAAATCCCTGTCGAATCTGCTTCGGAATAGATGGCAGCGGTGGCGATGTTCAATTCGCGGCAAGCGCGGATGATCCGCATGGCAATTTCACCGCGATTGGCGATCAAGATTTTCTTGAACATGTCTGAGCCTGTCAGCTCTCGCGTGGAAAGCAATGAGTAAGGAAAAACGAATGTGTAAGCTAGCATAGGATTGAGAAGCCTGTCGAGAGACGCAGTTACAAATCAGCAGTGTGAGTCATCCGGGCGAAGGGTTGATCGTCGCAGTCGTCGATAATTTAGTCGCCAGCTCCATCCGTGTCGTGTAGAATTCGTCCGTTTCCGGCATTCCGATATGCTGGGAGCGTTCCTTTATAGACTGGTCGTAGCCAGGCTTAGATGTTTTTCATGAAAGGTGGTCTCTGCCAATGAAGCGGGAGTTCTCATTAAGAGTAACACCATGGTCTTGGCGACGAAGAGCGACGCAGATCAGTGGTGTGCTGCTGCTCGTCGGAATCATCTCTACTCCGGCCTGGAGTGAAACTCCCGCACCATCCGTCCACTGGGGGAGTATGTCGTTCCCCGACCAGTATTCCACGATTACCGGGGGACTGACTATTAATCGGTTCACGCCCACGGATGGTCTGGGAAACCGGTACGATTCCACGGTCGGGACCACGCTCGGCTTCAACTTGATCACGATGAGCTGGACCCAACATTGGGGTGGTGCGTGGAAAGATTGGAGCACCAATCTGACAGCCGGGATCAGCCCCACGGGGGACGAAGTTACTCAATACCTCCAAAATAAACTGGTTCACCAACTTCGCGGACTTCCGAACGTTCCAAGTGTGAATCCTCGTATTGAGACCGACGCGATGATCGATGGGTCGGTGACGCGATGGATTTCCCTGTTCGACCGAAAGGTGTTCTTTGCGGGGGGAGGATTTTCCGTTGGGACCATTTATCAACAGGGATTTCTGCGAGCCGGTGTGCGGCGATTGCAGATCACCCCGTCGGTCTGGCATTCTGAAAAGTGGGGCGATATAAACGTCCGGGCCTCCGCTATGGGACGGATCAGTTATCAGAGCGACGGGTCTGCGCTCCATGCTGTGAGAAATACTGCGGGGCTAGTCCAGCCGTCGATTGCCATAGGCCAGTACAGGACGACCGAGAAGGGCGAAACCATTCCGACCTGGGAAATTGAATTTGCGCTCATGTGGGATACCGGGATCTTCGTTAATGCATCGGGGGAGAGCCAGAAGCATTTTGCCTGGTCCATAGCGGCTTCCGCCGGCCCCGTACGGTTCGAAACCTGGAACGATAGTATGGGAAACATCGTGGAGCGAGACTACGGTCCCACGTACGGCGCGACACTGACACTCGACGTCCTGAGAGTCTGGAACATCATTCAAGACTTCAAAACAAAGCCTGCCACAGACCCGTCGGCAGCGTCATGATCAGCGTCTCTTAACTTGTAAGGGAACCCCAGCTTCAACCGCATAGAAAGGATGGGGGTCTTGACGTGGCACGTTGCGAAGAGTTGAGTCTGCTGCAGGGAACGTGGTGCTCGTTGGATGGCCTTCTGAATGTTCGAGATGCGCGAAGGGGAGATTCGAAAGCGCCGCGCGACCGTCTGCAGCGGTTCATTCGCCGCGCGCCTCAACACGTAGACGGCGGTCTGGTTCGCGTCGCGGTGCGAATGAGCGAGGATGGCGGCCACGGGCAATCGATAGGTGGCGGCTACGTGCTGGAGGATTTCGTCGGGCGAGAGGCGGGTGAAGTGGGGCTGGAGAGCGGGCACGTTGGTCAGCGGCGTGCCTTGCACGAGTCGGGCGATGCGTTGACGGAACGCGGAGCTGCCAAGAAAGATTTGGCCCCGCAGGCCCTTCCACGGCGCAGGCTGGTGGATCCCCTCGGCCATGAAGCGTCGGGAGGCGGTCCGAGCGGTCGCCATGGTGCGATCGAACAGGGAGAGCGCAGCGGCGACGTCTAGCCAGCCTGGCCTCTTGCATACCCGCCGTCGCTCGATCACTACTCCACGCCCACCCTCCTGCTTCTGTCACCATTCCGGCTCGCCATGCGCTGGTGGTCGAGAAAGACCATCTTCTAATTCCTTGCACTGCAACAACCACCCGAATACCTCTCGCTAACTTTTCTCGCAATGCTTTGGTCATTTGGGTTTTGTTGCTACAGTAACGAAATTCCGAGATCCGGTGTGCGCTCTTTCTAGGATTCATCCACAGTCATGACCAGTGCGCTCCTCTATGATCGGCTTCAATTTGCCTTTACTGCCAGCTTCCACTACCTCTTTCCGCAGTTAACGATGGGGCTAGCCTTGCTGCTGCTCTACTTGCGCAGCCGGGTCTTGCTCCCTGGCGATGAACATTATGAAGAAGTAGCAGACTTTTGGACGAAGATCTTCGCCCTCAATTTCGGCTTCGGCGTCGTCACCGGGATCCCGCTCGAATTTCAGTTCGGGACGAACTGGGCTCGCTTTTCCAACTATGCGGGAGGCGTAATCGGGCAAACGCTGGCCATGGAGGGGGTCTTCGCCTTTTTCCTGGAATCTTCGTTTCTCGGTATCCTGCTGTTTCGAAAGCGATTCAGTCGCCGAGTGCAATGGTTTGCTACCCTTATGCTCTTTCTCGGTACCTGGTTGTCGGGCTACTTCATCTTGGCCACGAACGCTTGGATGCAGCACCCCGTTGCCTATCAGGTAGCAGCTGACGGCCGGGTGTTTGTCACCAGCCTGAGCGCGCTGCTCACGAACCCGTGGCTCTTCTGGCAATTCACGCACAACATGACAGCCGCGGTCGTCACGGCGTCCTGCGTGGTTGCTGCGGTGGGTGCGTACTATGTGTTATCTGGTCAGTATCTGCCCCATGCAAAAACGTTTCTTCGGACCGGTGTCGTTGCCGGCGCGATCTCGTCTGGACTGATGGTTTTCCCAACGGGGCACGGCAATGCCGATCAGGTGTTCCACTATCAACCAATCAAGGGGGCGGCGTTTGAGGGACTCTTCACGACGGAGCGAGAGGCCGGTCTCTATCTGATTGGGCAACCCAATCTTGAAACGATGACCATCGACAACCCGATTGAGATTCCTGGAGCACTCAGTATTCTCGTGTACAAAGATCTCTATGCCAAAGTAAAAGGGCTCGATGCCTTTCCTCGCGACGAGTGGCCGGATAATATTCCGCTTCTCTATTATGCCTATCATGTTATGGCGGGATTGGGGACGATTTTCGTCACTCTCTTCGGCGTGGCCCTCCTCGCTCTGTGGCGGGGTTGGCTGTTCAATATGAAGTGGCTGCTGTGGTGGCTGATGTTGTGTGCCCCGTTCCCATACATTGCCACGTCTGCTGGGTGGATGACCGCCGAGCTGGGGCGGCAACCCTGGCTGGTCTATGGCTTATTGCGCACATCAGAGGGCACCTCACCGCTTGTGCATTCGGGGAATGCCCTCTTCACCTTGATTGGGTTCTTGGGGTTGTATCTGCTCCTTGGCTTGCTGTTTGTCCTACTCGTCAGCAAACTCATTCGACAGGGGCCTGCCTCAATCGACTTGCCCACGACGCACATTCCTCAAGGACCAGCCCATTAAATGGAAACTGAAACCGCGTGGTTTATCATTGTCACCGTGATGCTGGCCATGTATGTGGTCTTGGATGGCTTTGATTTCGGCGTCGGCATCATCTATTCGTTCGTCGCCAGGACCGAAGCGGAGCGGCGAACGGCGCTCACCTCAATCGGTCCAGTGTGGAATGCGAACGAGGTGTGGTTGATCGCGGCCGGCGCCGTGCTGTTTTTCGCCTATCCCAAGGCTTATGCGTCCGGCTTCAGCGGCTTCTATCTCGCACTCATCCTCGTGCTGTGGCTGCTCATCTTTCGTGGCTTGGCGTTGGAATTACGGGCCCAGGTTGACCATGTGCTGTGGAAGCAAGCCTGGGATGCGGCCTTTACCACGTCCAGTTTGCTCCTGGCGATTGTATTCGGCACGGCATTGGGAAATCTAATTCGAGGAGTGCCTCTCAATCGAGATGGGTATTTTTTTGTTCCTCTCTGGACGAACTTTCAGCCTGGATCGAACCCTGGAATCCTTGATTGGTTCACCATGCTACTGGGGCTGACCAGCGCGGTGGTTCTGGCCTTCCATGGCGCGAATTACCTCGTCATGAAAACAGAAGGCGTTCTGTATGAACGGGCCGTCTCGGCCGCCTGGATTCTCGGGTGGGTGTCAGCAGGGTGCACGGCGTTGACCGTGATGGCTGTGCCAATGGTCCAACCAAACTTGAGTCTCAACTTTTCCCGTCACCCGGGGGTGTACCTTACGCCGGTGATCGGGGTCATTGCTCTGGGATATAGCCTATATTTCAGGCTTTGCTGGCGCGATCTCTCTGCATTTCTTGCGTCTTGTGTTTTTATTTTTCTCATGCTGGCCAGCGTGATGTTCGGCATGCATCCGTACATCTTGGTCTCAACGACGGATCTGACGTTCAGCCTCACCGTCTATAACGCAGCCACCGATTCCTATGGGTTAACTGCTGGGATTAGCTGGTTTGTGGGTGGGTTCTTGCTTATTCTAGCCTGTCAAATCTATCTCCATTCGCTGTTTCTCGGCAAGACTAGGTCGGATGATGCCCACTAGGTGTGTGGTGCTCTCCGCAAAGGTCCAAGGTTCTTGAAGTGCCGACGCTGAGAGGTGATCGTCACTCTGCCATCTTCTCCGCTTTGCCAGCCTGACACAAGCGCTGATAAAACCTGAGAATCACGAAAATAGAAAGAGGGGCGGCAAAGACAGTTACTGCCCCCTTTTCTCAGCCGTGAGCGAACCTTCCAACTCCTTGCCTCTCAACCATTTATCGGGGCTTGTACCCGCCATGTGAAACTGGCCGGGTTCGCCGCCTTCACTTGCACAGGGTGCACTACCACTTCTCCTCGTCCGTCCTGCGACGGGACTGTTTCAATTACACCACTTCCGTTGGACAATCCCCCCTCTAAGAGAAGTCAGAACAGTTCCGATCCGTTGATACAATCGGCGCGCAGACCATGACGTAGCGACTTCATCTGGGAGGGGCAGCCCAAGAGTGGCTCTCATGAACAATTCAGGAGCGCAACAGGTGCATCACAGCTCTACTGCTTCCTTGAATGGATCGCCGGCAGACAGCGGCCTGATCTCTCTCCTCATCCTTGCTCGCTTTCATGATCTTCCCGCTGATGGCTCGCAGCTGCGGCATCAGTTTGCACAGTCCGGGCAAGCCCTCTCAGATACCGAGCTCCTCCGTGCGGCCAAACATCTCGGGTTGAAGGCCGATCTGGTCAGAACCATGTGGAGCAAACTCCAGGGGACACCGCTGCCTGCGATGGCAAAACGGACTGACGGCCGCTATGTCGTGCTGGCGAAGGTCGAAGCGGATAAGGTGTTGGTCCAGGACCCAATCGAAGCGCGCCCGCTCGTGCTCTCCCGCGAACGGTTCGAAGCGATGTGGACCGGAGAATTGTTATTGTGTACCAAGCGGGCCCATGTCCGTCTGCAAGACTTGAAGTTCGATTTCACCTGGTTTCTCCCCGCGATCATCAAGTACCGCAGGTTTTTCGGCGAAGTGCTGGTGGCGTCGTTCTTCCTTCAGCTCTTTGCGCTGTTGACCCCGCTCTTCACCCAAGTGATCATCGACAAGGTGCTTGTCCATAAGGGTTTTACCACGCTCCATGTATTGGCCATCGGTATGATTACGCTGGCGGTCTTTGAAGCGACGCTGGGTGGGCTCCGCAGCTATCTCTTTGCCCATACGACGAACCGGATCGATGTGAGTCTTGGCGCGCAACTCTTCCGACACGTTCTGGCGCTGCCCTTGTCCTATTTTGAATCGAGACGAGTCGGTGACACGGTCGCACGCGTGCGGGAGTTGGAGCAGATCCGCCAATTTTTGACCAGCCATGCGGTCACTGTGGTATTGGACGTGGTCTTCACGATCGTCTTCCTGGCCGTGATGTGGTTCTACAGTCCCACGCTCACGCTCGTGGTCATGGCGTCGCTTCCAGTGTATGGATTGCTGTCGATCGCCATTACTCCGGCGATCCGAGCGCGCTTGCATGAAAAGTTCAACCGAGGCGCCGAAAACCAAGCCTTCTTAGTCGAAGCGATCAGCGGGATTCAAACCGTGAAAGCCATGGCGGTCGAACCTCCGCTTGTGCGGAAGTGGGAGGAACAACTGGCCGGCTATGTCCGGTCGAGTTTTCGAGCAACGAGCTTGATGATGATGGCCGGCCAATCAGCGGCGTGTGTCCAGAAGGTGACCACTGTCGCTGTCTTATGGGTCGGTGCCTACCGTGTGATTGAAGGCGACCTCAGTATCGGGCAATTGATCGCGTTCAACATGCTGTCGGCGCAGGTAACAGGGCCACTTTTGCGTTTGGTCAATCTCTGGCAGGAATTTCAGCAAGTCGGGATTTCCGTGCAACGGTTGGGCGATGTGCTCAATACGCAACCTGAGCCTTCGTACAATCCGAATCGGACGACGCTTCCCCATGTGACGGGCCACGTGCGGTTCGATGAAGTCACATTTCGCTATCGGCCAGACGGCCCGGAGATCCTTCGAAAGGTCTCGTTTGCCGTTGCGCCCGGACAAGTGATCGGCATTGTCGGGCGATCGGGATCTGGGAAAAGCACGATCGCCAAATTACTGCAACGTCTCTATGTGCCGGAACGGGGGCGTATTTTAGTAGATGGCGTGGATTTAGCCCAGGTCGATCCTGCATGGCTCCGCAGGCAAGTGGGAGTCGTCCTGCAGGAAAATTTCCTGTTCAACGGCTCGGTGCGGAGCAATATTGCATTGACGGATCCAGGGTTGGGGATGGAACAGGTGATCCAGGCGGCAAAATTAGCCGGCGCCCATGAGTTCATCATGGAATTGGGGGATGGGTATGACAGCGTGATTGGAGAGCACGGATGTACGTTGTCGGGAGGGCAGCGTCAGCGAATCGCCATCGCACGGGCCTTGGTCGCGAATCCCCGCATTCTGATCTTCGATGAGGCGACCAGCGCGCTGGACTACGAATCCGAAGCGGTGATTCAGCAGAACATGGCGCAGATCAGCCAGGGGCGTACGGTCTTCCTCATTGCGCATCGACTGAGTATGGTGCGGCCCGCCCATCGCATCTATGTCGTCGAAAAGGGAGAGATTGTCGAGCAGGGGTCGCATGATGAGCTGCTTCATATCGAAGGGTTTTACGCGCGCTTGCATGCGCATCAAGTTGGTCATGCATAGAGAGGCATAGATGGCCTTCGGCACATTCTCACGGCACTGGACAGTCTGGAAGGCAGCATGGCAGGCCGAATCAAGCCAGTCAGCTGGTGGCGCCGTTCTTTGCGGGCGTGCCACAGAATTTCTTCCAGCGGTGTTGGAAATCCAGCAGGCACCTCCCTCCCCGATCGGCCGAGCTGTCCTCTGGACCATCTTGGCGGCCTTCACTGCCGGAATGTTATGGACCACGTTCGGCTGGATCGACATTGTTGCCACAGCTCAAGGCAAAATCATCCCTAGCGGATACTCGAAGATCATCCAGCCGTACGAAACGGGGGTTATTGCGTCGATTCACGTCCAGGATGGGCAAACGGTGAAACAAGGCGATGTGCTGATCGAGCTCGATTCAACCCTCAATCGCGCCGATCGTGATCGGGCATTCAATGAATATCGAGCGGCGAAAGTGGAAGCGGCGAGATTGCAAGCCCTGATCAAAGGGCAATCCACGTTTGAGGCTCCTCCGGATGCAGAGCGAGCCGCGGTCTTGTTGCAACAACAGTTGCTGCGTGACCAGTTCGCCGAATACCAGGCCAAGATGGCGGTAGCTCAACATCTGATTGACCAACGTCAGGCTGCGGTCGAGCAAACGAAAGAGAACATTCTCCGCTTGGAAGCCACGGTGCCGATGGAGACGGAACGTGCCGAGGCCTATAAGAAGCTGTTGGAGCATGAAGCTGTTACGAAGATGGACTTTCTCCAGGCCGAGGGGCAGCGCATCGACAAGGCGCAAGAGTTAGCCGGGCAAAAGAAGAAGCTCCAACAAGACCAGGCGGCGCTTGCCGAGGCGGAGAAGCACTACCGGGCTATGGCATCAGAGTTTCAGCAGAGTAAACAGGTGGAACTATCGGCGCTCGAAACAAAAGCCACCTCGCTTGCGCAAGAAGTCACGAAGGCTGGCCAAAGGGCGGATCTGCAGCGGCTTGTCGCGCCCATCAATGGGGTGGTGCAACAGTTAGCGGTGCATACCGTTGGCGGTGTTGTGACCCCAGCCCAGCAGCTGCTCATGGTTGTGTCGCAAGACCATCCGGTCGAAGTCGAGGCGCAGGTCAAAAACAAGGATGTGGGGTTTGTGAAGGAAGGGCAGCCGGTCGAGATTAAGGTCGAAACGTTCCAATTCACGTTGTATGGCACGATCCCCGGCTCTGTGCTGACCGTCTCCGACGATGCCGTTCCTATCGAAAAAGTCGGGCTGATGTACCCAACGAGAGTCAGTATGGATCGGTCAACGATGCACGTCGAAGGTAAACAGGTGAATCTTTCGCCTGGTATGGCCGTGACCGTCGAGATCAAGACTGGGCAGCGCCGCATCATCGAGTATCTGCTGAGTCCCTTGCTCAAATCGATGAAGGAAAGCCTGAGGGAGCGGTGAGCGGATGGTGAATTCATCTGCTCCGCTTGGGCTCTTTCTGCTGGTTGTTGGAGTGCTGGTTACAGACGTTGTATGGGCTGATGCTTTAACCGTTGGGTCGAGTAGTGGCCTGTCTCAAATCCTTCCGCAGCAGCCTCTTCAGCTCACCTTGAAATGGGCATTGGCTGCAGCTGTTGATAACAATCCCGATGTCCTGTTGTACAAAGAACGAATCCAGGAGGCCAAAGGCCAAGTGCGGACACAATTGGGAGCCATGCTGCCTAATGTGTCCGCCAATGTGCGACAGACCAGACAGACGCAATTTCTCGGTACCATCGGGCTCTCGCCGGTGCGCACCGATCCCTTCAGCATTTTTGATACGCGGGTCAGTGCGACGCAGAATCTGTTCAGCCTCAGCTTAATTCAGCGGTGGCGGGCCTCACGGGAATCGCTCCAGATGACTGAGCAGGAGGCGGAAGCCAGGAAATTGGACACGATGGCGAGCGTGGCTCTTACCTATATGGAAGGGTTGAAGGCCACCGCCACGATCAAGATGCACGAGGCCAATCAGCAGGTCATGGACGAATTACTCGTAACTGTCAGACAGCGGCAACGTGGAGGGCTGGCCACAGGGTTGGATATCGCACGGCTGGAAGCGCAGCTGGCTGCGGAGCGGCAACGAGGGTCATCTTCGCGGTATGATCTTGAACATGCCAAATTGAGTCTCATTAATCTCTTGGCATTGCCGACAGAGATGCCTCTTGTTTTGACCGATGAATGGCTGACAGATGTGTGGGATGTCTCGACGCTGCAAGGAGCAGTGGAAGAGGCCTTGAGCCGACGGCCGGAGGTTCAGGCGCAGTACACCCGTGTGAAAGCTTCGGAACTGACCTATGCTTCCATCACTGGGGAGCGGTTGCCGTCGCTGGTGGCTCAGGGAGAGTATGGGCTTATCGGCAATCGATGGAACAACACGCTGGACACCTACAATATGGCACTGATCCTCCAGATCCCGATCTTCGACGGAGCCCAGCGTGAGGGCCGCATCGCCCAAGCCAGAAGCCAGTGGCAGCAAGAATCGTTACGTCTCAGATCGGTGCTCAACCAAATCAAGATGGAAGTACACGACGCCCTCGCCTCATTGGTAGCGGCCAAGGAACAAGTTGGCATCGCGCAGGCTGGATTACGGATGGCAACGAAGGAACTGGATCTTGCGCGAGAACGTTATGCCGTGTTGACCGCCACTAGCCACTTTGAACTCACCAATGGGCTTTCGTCGGTAGCCCGTGCCAGAGAAAACCTCGTCACCGCACTCTTTCAGCTCAACGCCGCTCGAGTCAATTTCGCCCGTGCAACCGGCAGTCTCCATACCCTGAGCTAGAAGCTTTTTGGAGCGTGAGCCAGCGTTGACCTGCTGGCGTTCAGTCCGTATGGTCCGGCCACTTTAGCGACACCTGTATCGTTGATTTTCCCGCCGATCCCATCAACGGGTCCAGAGTCTGCATTGCCTTGACTTGATCCAGCCCTTCACTCACACTCTCCGTATGTACGATCAGTCTGGAAGCGACCTCTTGCGTATGTTGGCCGATCGGGCAGGGATTGCTGCCGACTATTACGACATCGCTGGAACGCACCATGTGACGACGGATGAGACACGACGGGCCATTCTCGTTGCCATGAATCTGCGGGTTTCGAATCGCGAGGAGCTCATTGCGGAGTTAGAAGCATGGGATAACCGGTGGTGGCTTAGAGGCTGTGAGCCCGTTCATGTGCTGCGGTTGGGACGAGAGGCGGGGGTCTGGTCGCTGTATGTGCCGTGCGAGAGTTCGGACGATTCCGCGCTTTACGTCAAGTGGGCACTCTACGCGGAGAATGGAGCAACACAATGTGAGCGAGCGGAGGGGCCTGGTCTCAAAGTCGAAGAGACCCGCACGATTCAGGGACGTCGATTTGTTCGTGTCGCGTTGGCATTTCCGCAAGACCTGCCTCTTGGCTATTACTCAGTCACCGCTCATGCAAAGGGAGGCGGCACGAATACGGAAGCCACCTTCCGCCTCATCGTCGCGCCGGAACGTTGTTACATTCCAGATGAACTTCAGCAGGGGATTCGATGGTGGGGCGTGGCCTTGCAGCTCTACTCATTGCGAAGTCACCACAATTGGGGGGTCGGGGATTTTCGAGATCTGGGTGTTGTCACCGAATGGGCAGGAAAGCACCTGGGCGCTGCGGTAATTGGGTTGAACCCGCTCCACGCGCTTAAGAATACCAAGCCCTATCATATGAGTCCCTATTCACCTACCAGCCGCCTGTTTTTGAACGACTTGTATATCGATGTGACCCAGGTTCCAGAGTGCTGGACGGGCCCTGATGTGCAACGCCGGCTTGCCGATCCATCAGTCCGCTCGAGGATCGATGCGGCTCGGAGATGCGAGTTCGTGGACTATGACGCGGTGAGGTCGGTGAAACGCGAGGTGCTCGAACTGTGCTATCGAGTATTTTTGCGGGACAATTTTGAAGGCGTCGAACCGGAGTTGAAGCCAATGACGGATCGGGGGAGGCACTTCCATCACTTCACGGAGCGGGAAGGTGAATCCCTGGCGCACCATGCAGTGTTTCAAGCTCTTGAAGAAGAACGGCAGTCTGCCCAACAGGCTTCAGCTATCTGGGAGGAGTGGCCGGAATCCTATCGAACTCCAACGTCGGAGGCCGTGGAGGAATTTCGGCGTCAGCGGATGCCGCGGGTGCGATTTTTCCAATATCTGCAATGGCTGGCCGCGGATCAGTTGCTTGCGGTGGTGAAGAAGACGCACGAGGCCGGCATGCCGATCGGCTTGTACCATGACTTTGCCTTGGGAAGCGATCGCTATGGTGCCGATGGGTGGTTGAATCAAGAGGTCCTGGCATTCCAGGCCGACTGCGGTGCGCCTCCTGATGCATTTGCCCCTGAGGGACAGAATTGGGGATTTTCGCCACTTGATCCATTGCGTCTGCGCGCGAGCGGCTACCAGTATTTTATCCAATTACTCCGTAATAACCTCCGCTATGGGGGAGCGATACGGATCGATCATGTCATGGCACTCTTTCGACTGTTTTGGATTCCCCGTGGTCTTCCACCGGCGATGGGGACATACGTGCATTACCGGGATGACGAACTCCTGGCGATCTTGGCGTTGGAGAGTGTACGGGCGAAGGCGCTGGTGATCGGTGAAGATCTGGGGACCGTTCCCGATTGGGTGCGCGACCGACTCGGACCAGCTGGTGTCTTATCGTACCGAGTCTTCTATTTTGAGCGGGAATACTGGGGAGGGTGGAAGCCCCCGACTCAGTATCCTGCTCAAGCACTCGCTGTCGTCACAACCCACGATCTTCCAACGTTGGTGGGGTATTGGGAAGGCGTGGATATCGACACTCGATCCACACTAGGACTCTTTCCTTCGGAGGACGCGCGAAACGCGATGTGGGCTGAGCGGCATCGAGAAAAAGCAGGGATTCTTACGGCCTTGAAGTTTCAAGGACTTTTACCGGCTAGTGTATCGGAGGATCCTGCCCAGGTGCCGATCATGACGACTGAGTTGATGGAAGGTATTCATCAGTATCTGGCCCGTACCCCTGCTTGGATTGTGTTGGCCAACATCGATGATGTCATCGGCACCCGTGTGCAGGCCAATCTTCCGGGGACGGTAGACCAGCACCCGAATTGGTGTCGGAAGTTGAGTCTGCCGGTGGAGGAGTTGGTCCAAGATTCCCGATTTGAACGACTTGCGGCTCTGTTGCGTTTGACCCGCCCTCTTGTGTAAGTACTTCCGTGAAGAAATCTGTACGTTCTCGATTCAGAGGCTGTGATCCTCGGCCGGGCGGAGCGAATCGATGATTGCCATGCCGCATCGTGACCGCCTCGTACTAGCCATCGCGGTTGCTTGCTTTCTTATCATCTTGGTTATTGAAGAATTTGCCCCGGCCAACGTCGTCGGTGCATATGGGTATGTGTTGCCGATCTTGTTGGTGACCACCCTTCGGAATCGACCGATTATGTTGGTGACGGTGTTGGCCTGTGTCATGGCGACCTATTCAGGTCTGCTCCAACCGACGAAGCCAGGCCGGTTTCAAGCCGCGGTCATCAATCGGAGTGTCGTCGTCGGCGTTCTGCTGACGGTAGCGTACCTGGGTGTGAGCTGGGAAGAGCGGAAGGCACGAGAGGAGGCGGCGAGGGCGGCGCTGGCCCGAGAAACCGAGAGTTTGCTCAAAGCCAACACGCAACTGGTCCAGGCGAAAGATCAGCTGAACCGGTCGGAGCGGTTGGCTGCGGTAGGACAGCTTGTGGCCTCCGTGGCGCACGAGGTGGGCACGCCGCTGCACTCGATCGCGTGGCATGTCCAGGCTCTTGCCGAGGAGCCTGGTGTGACGCCGGAGATGAGGAAGCGGGTGACCATCATCGATGATCAGCTCACGCGGGTCGTTCGAATCATTCAGGATTTATTGTCTTCTACCAGGCCGCGCCAGCCTGAGCCGCAATGGCTTCCTGTGGAGGAAGTAGTTGGCCCCTCAGCGGTCTTGATGGAGCCGGCCTTCCATGAGAAGGGGATCGCTCTGGTGGTCGACATTCCCAAAGACCTTCCGCTGCTGTGGGCGGATAAGGGGAAAATCCATCAAGTATTGGTGAATGTCTTGGCCAATGCGCTTGCCGCAACCCCCGCCCAGGGAAAAGTCACTGTCATGGCAGAAAGTCGCGAGGCATCGTCAGCCGAACTGGAGCGAGGTCGACTGGTCGCAGAGGGCATGTCGCCGGTGGTGATTTCGATCGAGGTGCAGGACACAGGGTGTGGTATGCCGGAGGAAGACGCACAAAAAGCCTTTGAACCATTTTTTACAACGAAGGCGGTTGGCAAGGGGACCGGCCTGGGACTATTCTTGAGCCGCGAATCGGTGGTGGCTCATGGTGGCAGCTTGACGTTGACGAGTGAGATTGGGCGTGGCACAACTGTGACGATGACGTTGCCGGCGATGCGACGAGAACCTATTCATAGGAAAGAGGAGGCGTGATGCAACCAGCGACGATTTTGGTGGCCGACGACGATGCGGTTGCACGTGAGCTGTTGGCGGAAGCCCTCAGAAAGGAAGGGTATCACGTCGAGGCCTTTGCCGGTGGAGAAGCGGTGATTGCGCGTGGACGCCAGGGACGGGTCGATTTGGTGCTGACGGACATCCGCATGGGTGCGGTGGATGGGCTCACGGTTTTGCGGGAGTTCAAACGAGTGAGTCCGAATACGGCCGTGGTGGTGCTTACTGCATTCGGCTCTTTGGAGGGCGCGATCGAAGCGATCAAGCAAGGGGCGTACGATTATTTGGCAAAGCCGTTCAAGAAAGAGGACATCAAGCTGGTGGTCAAACGGGGGTTGGATCACTGTCGATTGCTTCAGGAGAATGCGCGGTTCCGAGAGGAGTTGAAGAGCAAAGACGCGTGGTCTCCGTTAGTCGGGAGCAGCACGGCGATGTTGGAGGTGTATAAGTTGGTTGCGCGTGTGGCGGAGAGCAAAAGCACGGTCCTGCTCCAGGGGGAAAGCGGAACCGGCAAAGAGCTTATTGCTCGGGCTATTCATACGAACGGCCCACGCCGGGACAAGCCGTTCATCCCGGTCAACTGCGGTGCGTTGCCCGATACCTTACTGGAATCAGAAATGTTCGGATATGAGAAAGGGGCCTTCACGGGGGCAGTTGGGACCAAGATCGGGCTCTTTGAATCAGCCACTGGAGGGACGCTGTTTCTCGACGAGATCGGTGAGCTCGGACAGGCGTTACAAGTGAAGTTATTACGGGTCATGCAGGATCAGGAAGTCCGCCGAGTCGGGAGCACAACATCCACCAGAGTCGATGTCCGGATCATTGCGGCAACCAATCGAGATCTTGAGCAGCTGGTGAAGGAGGGAAAGTTTCGGGACGACCTTTTCTACCGATTGAAAGTCGTTCCGATCACGTTGCCGTCATTGGTCGACCGGCGGGAAGATATTCCGATGCTGGTGCATCACTTCTTACAAAAGTGCGCGGCAGGGACGCAGCACGCGGTGCGAGGAGTCCTGCCTGAAACGATGGCGCTCTTGACTCAATATCGATGGCCAGGCAACGTTCGAGAACTTGAAAATGCGATTGAACGCGCCGTGTCGTTAAGCCACGGGCCTCTTCTGACGCCTGAAGATTTACCCGAAGTGATTCGCCAGCATGCAACCAATGAAGCTGATGCACGACTCTCACAAGTCGATCAGCTTGATGAGGTGTCTCTGACCCTAGAAGAAGTGGAAAAGCGGCATTTGACTCGTGTGCTCAAGGAAACGAAGGGAAATAAGGTGAAAGCGGCAAAGATCCTTGGCATCGACAGGCGAACGCTCTACCGTATGGCAGAGCGTTTCGGCCTGGATCTTGGAGAAGAGACTGAAGGCGCGGAAAAAGAGCCTGTTTAAGGTTTCGATCCGTAAAAGGTCTCGGTCGTGTACGTGGTCTGTACGATCTTCAACTCGTTCTTAATCAAACGGAGCTTATTTTCAGCACTTTGAGGAACTTGGGGTGCGGTGGGTTCCCATCCTTGAAACATCGTTTGCTTGCCTTCCGACGAGACTTGTAGCCGGAGACGAGAGCTCTGGTCAGTTTCCGCCGTCACAGCCGCTTGGGCACGGCTCCTGACCACACCGAACCGTCCTCTCACGAGCCAATCCCAGATACTGGGCTGCTCGCCCCTGTAGCCTGTCTGAAGCTGCGTTCCATCCTTCCAATCCACATCGTAGTTGTCGTCTGCCAAAACTTTAGTCACAGCCGCTTTCACCCGGTCTGCCGATGCAGGCAATGTGACTTCGACGACTTCTGGTGCTAAGGGGGTTTGTTGAGGAACGCTAGAACAACCAAAAGCGAAAACGGTAAGGGCCACGATGGCGAGACAGTCCTTTCGGATCATTTTGTTCTGGCCTCCTTCAGCCGGTATACGAGGTGAGTATCGGTCTGGGTCACTCCTTCGATACGATGTATGCGACTCAAGACCAGTTGGGTCAACGCATCTTGGTCCACTATGTCAGCTATTGCAATGATGTCCGGCTTACCCCAACAGGGATCAATCGTCTTTATCTCTTTAATTTCCCCCAGCGCCTTAACGACAGCTGCTGTCTGTCCAGGGAGAACATTGATGAGCACGTACGCCCGGTCAGACATCCCTTGATCTCCCGGAGCTGGACCATGAATGGTATAAGGAATGGCCCCGGAAGTGGGTTGCGTTATAGCAAAGTCATTGTGCCCTGTCAACCCGGGCTTGCCCTTCATGGCCTTGGATGATGATGTGATGGAAGGAATCCTCTTTAAATTTGATTTAGTCATGGTCTCACTTTGGCGCAACCAGCACTTCGACCCGGCAGTGCTCGCTCACGCTTGTTAGGGTGGTTTCCAGCCGCTTCGGGCTCCCGATGC
Source organism: Nitrospira sp. Ga0074138 (assembly GCA_001464735.1). Taxonomy (GTDB): domain Bacteria; phylum Nitrospirota; class Nitrospiria; order Nitrospirales; family Nitrospiraceae; genus Nitrospira_D. The sequence goes on along the minus strand of LNDU01000053.1, from coordinate 4,931 downwards.
GGCCTTCAGGATCGTACATGAAGCAAAATACGGTTGAGCATCGCCCTTGTGCTCGATAGTAGGCGGAGTCCGCTGCGACCTGATCGGCAAGTTCCTTCGTGGTCACTCCTGGTCCGGTCTTCTTCGCCACGATTGCGATCTGATCTCGATTTACCAGGAGCGTCGTTCTTGGTGCGCCTCCTGTGTAGGGTGGCGTCCATTCATCGGTCGCGACTTCGTCGAATTCCACCTTCAATAATGCGCACAAGAGGTCCTGGAGGTCATGATCGTCGTCGACCTCAAGTGTCGGACGATAGTCTTTCCGAAGTCGGAGCTGGCGGGCTACAGAGTGGAAGCGAAGGCAGACTTTTCTGATGAGATTGAGTGGATCTTGGTCGGGTATGGACTCAATCACCCGCGCGATACTCAAGCCGATTGCCGTATTGCTTGATGGTGTGTCTGGCGGAGCCTGGACCATACTCGGAGGCATGGTGGGGGGCATCGACGGGTTATGTGACTCAGGGGTTGGGGGATGGATGTGAGGTTGAGTCGGTATTGGAAAAGGGATTGGAGCTGTCATGGTTAATGAGGGTGCTTGCGTGACTTCCACCGGTCTCTCGATCGCTGATGGTCTTGGTGGAGCTGCGGGCACGGGAGGAGCAGAAGTGATCAAGGCGGTGATGGAGGCAGGAGGTGGTTGGAGTGTTATCGGTGTGGGTGTCAGCGTCGGTGTTGGAGATGGCGTAGGAGTCGAAGTCACGGTCGGTGCTGGAATCGGGGGCGGTGCCGGCGCAATGATCAGCGGCTCAGGTATGGGCGGTTGTGATTGGGGTGTGGGGAGCAGAGGAGCAATCGACGGTTCCACATTTGTCGTCATGGCGACGGGCATAGTCATCGGTGAGTTTGTCTGCCCTGTCGTGGTGGTTGCGGGTGCAGACGAGGCCGGTACCATAGGGGCTGTATTGCTGAGGCTGGCCTCGGGTGATGGCTCTGGTTTTGATGGGGGCTTGAGTCCCTGAAGTTCCAGCTTCCGGTCCTCCAAGGTGTGTATGAGGCCCTTAATGACAGCAAGGCTCTGGGCCACCTCGGCCTTGTCCGCCGTACGAAGTTTGAAGTTGCGATAGGTTTGAAACTCCTGAGATCGCTCGCCGAACGAGTGACGCAGGCACTCCCGAAACTGCAGCTCGGCTTTGCTTTGCGCAGCATCACGATATGGAAAGCCTTCTTGACTGAGGTCATTGATCGCTGCCAACACTTCCTGAAGCTTGGTGATTCCGAGTGTGGCCTCTTCGATCGGGGCGGTTTTTGATCGGGGCCGCTGATGTTCTGCTGCGCGTGCTCGTGCCATGGTTGTGTGAAAAAAGTCTAACTGAGGGGGGAGAACCTGACAAGAAAACAACAGATTTTGACTGGCAAGGCGATCCAGCCGACCCGGTGAGATGGCGCCCGGTTAGGATCCTCTACCGCAATTTCGAATCACCCGGCCGCCAAGGGTGGCGGCCGGGTGGACATCAAGCTGTTATGCGAATTCGGGATGTATGCGGCTAGGCCGCTTTGTTCGACGCCATTCGGTTGCAGGATTCTGCACAACGGAGGCACAACTCGGAGCACTGTGTGACTGACTGATCGTCTCCAGCCACTCGCTCGCAGCTTTCCGCGCAGAGCCGGCAGATCTCGGAACAGAGGTTGCACGTGCGGTCGTGAAACAAAGACTCCCGCGCCATGAAATCGGCGGTTGTTGTGCAGAGCTGTGCACAGTCCATTAATAACCGGATATGGTCAGGGGCTGCATGCCGACTTCCAAGATTTAAACAATGATCGATTATTTGGATGCAGGTCACATGGCAGTCTTGGCAGAGCTGAATACAGCGTCGCATCTCCTCGCTCATGCGGTGGCCGTCCATAGTGGTCGCTTCGCCTGACATGTGGAGAAGCGAAGAGTCTGGGAGCGCCTGAGGCTCTCGCATCGGACCATGGCCCGCATCTTGTGTGGCAGCCGCCACCCCTCGCGACATCATCAACGGCGCACCAGTAGCCAGAAGCGACGCACCGGTGGTCACAAATGTTCTTCTGCTGATATTTGACATACGTCCCCCCTTCGTACTCTATGGCCCACGCTGAGCACGTGGACCTGGAAGAAAGCGTAATGAATTGCCTAGGGCCTAGAGTCGAACGCAAAATGGAAAGGGGGTATCAAATCCTCAGGACAGTTGTGTGGATCGAGGGATGGATGGGGGTATCGGTGCTCTCTGGTGGTTTGGTGATGCGAACAAGCGGCACGAACATATCGGGAAGAAGCTGAACGGGCAACGTGTATGCAAGATGGAATGGGTTTGCGGCGTCGTAGGATGAAAACTGCGATTGCGGGCCTATTTCGAGAAAGGCATCGCATGTCCCACGTACAGGCTCCTCCATCCCTGAGGGGCAGTCCATCGCACTTGTTTGTGGCAATGGCAGGACGCAGGCATAGGCATTGAAGGTGAGGACGACGAGCTGAACTGCCAGAAAGACAGAAATCCGCGCCATTTGTGGAATGCTACGCCTTGCTTGGAGTGCTGTCAATGCAGCTTTCTAGATTGGTTTGATCATGAGCAACTTCTCGGACAAACGTCAGTCGCTCAGCGAGAGGTTTCACAGGATAGCGATACTGTTGAGTATTCCAGAGGAAATAGGAAACGGGGATATTGAACTGAGAAGCGACGATAGGGGCAAATCGTGAAGGGTATAGGAGGTTCGCAAAGAGCCGAGTTATTTGGAGGAGCGTGATCAGGTCGCAAGACAGAGGCCATAGCTCGCCATTACTCGCGATGATACGGCGAGGGCTCGACCCTGATTCCTGCCGATATGAGTTTTGGAAAGTATGCGGATTTAACCAGCACGGGTGGTATGGACTCTATAGAAGTCGGTACGGAGGTGGGTGTCTCCGTACCGAGAGTCCGAACTGAGTCTGTGTTTTTGCCTATAGTCAACGAGAGGAGAAGCCCACCGAGCATTCCCCACGTTAGTACTCCGAATACGATAAGAATAAACAAGGCCGGGATTGCAGCGATGGCCCACTTCACCATGAAAATGACCATCGAGAAGAACGGCATACGGATGTCTGTCACCACAACGGCTTGCTTGTTCGTGTCGTCTACCATCATCGTACCTCCATTGTGTTGCCAAGCTAGGCCGACCATGGGAAGGTGTCAAGGCTATGGTAAGCAGCAGTGAGGCGTGTGGCTGCGCTCCATCTTTGAATTTTTGAAGAAGGCTTTCCCTATTCGGTTTACGTTATCAGGACAAAGGGGGGAGGCTTGCGCTTGGTGCGACGGGGCGAGGGCTAGGCGGACTCAGTTCTACTGTTTGGTGGCAATGTTGAGAAACGCTTAAGCAGCCTTACGGCTATCGGCCAGGGCGAAGAGTTTGTCAGTGACTTCGATGTTCTCTTTGATCTTCTGAGCGAGGGCTGTGCCCTTTTCAGTGAGCTGTAGCTTGACGATCTTCCTATTCGCATTGACCTGTGGTTTGCGTATCCATCCATTTCTCTGAACAAGTTGAACAGTCTTGACCGCTGAGAGGTTCTGAAGACAGAGCGCCGAAGCGATTTCAATCACCTGGCACTGAGGGTGCCGGTCAAGATAGAGCAACATTCCGGCTTGGATAGGAGAGACGCCAAGAGATTGCAAGCGGTGATGGAAAAATCCATGAAGGCGGAGAACCGTTTCTAGTGTGGAAGGCCTGCTTGTCTTGCCTTGAAACGGAGCCATGGGGAGAAGTATAGCTTAAGTTGGTAGAAGTGAAAGGAATAAGAACGAACATCGTAAGGTCTGTAGGCATTTTCCGTCCATCTATGTTTCGCCGCAATCCAATAGTTCCTTAATAAGATTAGGTGAAATTTGGTGCCCCCGATACGAATTGAACGTACGACCCGCGGTTTAGGAAACCGCTGCTCTATCCAACTGAGCTACGGGGGCAAGGCCTCTAATCATATACTTAGCAGATCCTCGCGACAAGCGCTTTCTCGGCGTAGTGAATATCGTAGGGGAATAATATAGATCTAACAAATCGCAGTCAGAGAATGGGCTCGGCATGTCCAGCGCGGACGCCACCACGGGTAAGCAGTGGGACGAATGCGTTGTGGCCTGCCATTGCTTCGCGGCCTTAGCCCGGAGAGCATCGTGGCGCATCAGCCGCGCCACGCGATGTTCCCCAACCCGATGGGTGGCCCTGTTCGCGGAGAACGGCACGTCAAGCGCATGGGATAGCGATGGTCGTGCCCCTGGATTACCCGGTATCTCATCGCTCAGCCGCATGAGCTCTTCCTGTTTCGTTCGCCGCGACTCGCGTGTGTGGTCCAGAGATTCCGCCTGGCGCCGCTCAACCCGTCAGCGTCACAGCAGAGGATCGGCGATGCCGAGGTCCCGAGCTATTTGAGCAACAGGCCCGTGCCGAGTCGCGCACCAACCGGATCGCTTCTGCCTTAAATTCGTCCGTGTATCGGGTCTTCGTGGTCATTCGTTCCTCCAATTTCATCACATTCCTCCTTATACAGTGTCTGTGAAATTGGGGGAGGGTCAACTGTTCCATTGAGTCCAGCCACCCAGGAGCTATTCACGGGTGATCGTGTGGTTGCGGGATGTACCAATTCCAACTTCTCCGTACTGAGACGCATTGATGTACTGAAAACCACCAGAAATGGTTAGAGAACCAATTGCATAACTCTGGTGACTCTTATCATCAACATCAACTTTCACCAAGGGGTGTTTATTGAAGGACGGATATGTATAATGATCTTTACTCACGTATTCATATCGACCCCCAACGCTCTTCAAAGTTAATTGCATGTGTATGGTTTTTGTATCCCCAGTATACAGAGGGGGCTCCAGAAATTCGGACAGTGTGATAAGTGGTAGCCTGGCTTCACCAACGCCACCGGAAGTGGCGACACAAAGGAGCAAGGCGATGAAGAG
>LNDU01000052.1 GCA_001464735.1 Nitrospira sp. Ga0074138 | reverse complement strand
GCAGAAGGGGATATGGTTTCTCCGCCGGCCTTCCCGAGGTGGAGGCACCTGGAAATCGCCTCTTTGGATGGTTCACCCTCCATTTCTTCAACAGTCCCTTTAACGCTCTCCGCCACGACGATAGCAATGCAAGTCCTAACGAGACTCATGACTGGCCCGGTGACTACGATGGTTGGGGACTGCCTCAAACAACGTGAATTTCCGTATTGCGACTGCTGGGCCCATCAGCACGGATCGTGGTGTCGATCAATGGCAGTTTCGTGCAGGGTGGGTGGTCCACCTACCATCTGTAACTTTGGCAATAGCAGGTGGTGAGGTCCCTCTCATGAAGTGATCGATGGTTCGAGTAATGCAGCGACGTTTAGTTATGAGTACGGTAGAAGTGGTGTCCTCAATCACCTACACCGATAAAAAATATAGATACTTCAGGCACTTCTCCCACCACTCGCTTGACTCGTTTTAAATCGTCTGTTATAAGCCTTCGGGGTATCCACAGGGAGTATTGGAAAGGTTTACGAAGGGAGACCATTGCAAGATGCCGGTCTTTCACCCTCCTCAGTCCTGTTGGTCAAGTCATAAAGATTCATGAATATCATCAAGGCGTTGTTCAACCGCCTCTCTGACAGCCTGCTCTCGACTGTTCAAGGGCGACTCGATCCTGCTACGGAGTTGACTCCTGTCGCGTCGCTTCGGTTAGTTTCTGACAAACCGGTTATCCTGGCTTCATTAGATTCTTCGGCTGCTCGCCGGCCTATCGGTCATGCCGTGAGCCAACCTGATGCAGTGGATGACGCAATCAGGCGGAGTCAATCATGGTTCTTCAACCGTCAACATGCCGAAGGGTATTGGGTTGCCGAGCTGGAAGCGGACACCACGCTGACCTCTGAATACGTCATGCTGCGCCGGTTTCTCGATCGGGTCGATCCTGATCGAGAGGTGAAGGCTGTCCGTTACCTCCAGGCGACACAACTGCAGGACGGTGGATGGCCGATTTATTATGGTGGCCCCGCGGAGATCAGCGCATCGGTCAAAGCATATTTCGCACTTAAGTTGTGCGGGGTGTCGGCGGACGAACCGTTCATGGTGCGGGCCAAAGCGCGGATTCTGGCTATGGGCGGTGTTCTGCAAGCCAACGTGTTTACCAAAATTACGCTGGCCCTGTTCGATCAGTACGATTGGGAAGGTGTTCCCCATATGCCCGTCGAACTGATGTTGTTGCCGAAGAAGTTCTACTTCAGCATCTATGCGATCTCGTATTGGTCTCGGGCCGTGCTGATTCCCTTACTCATTGTATTTGCGCATCGCCCGGTCTGCCGAATCCCACGTGAACTAGGCATCGATGAGTTGTACCCCATCCCGCGCCAGGAAGTCCGTTATTGGAAATACCCTCCGTTCAACAAGGATCAGGCCTGGTTCACCCCGCATAACTTCTTCGTGGCATTGGATGTGATGCTGAAACTGTATGATCGGATGCCCATGCGGGCGTTACGGGAAAAAGCGTTGCACAAAGCCGCTTGCTGGATGGTGGATCATCTCAAAGGCGCCGGCGGACTCGGTGCCATCTATCCGGCGATGGCCAACTCCATCATGGCACTTCAATGCCTAGGGTACGATGCCGATGATCCCCTGGTCGTCAAGGCGCTTCGCGAGATCGAGGCGCTGGAAGTCTACGATTCCACGATGGTCGATGGTGAGTCCGTCCCCACTCTCCATCTCCAGCCTTGTTTTTCTCCTATTTGGGATACCGCGTTGCTTATGAATGCGCTGGTTGAAGCGGGAGTGTCGCAGGATCATCCTGCGCTCCAAAAAGCCGGTCGGTATCTCATGTCCCGGCAAACCAAGACTGTTGGTGACTGGATCATCTCCTCACCGAACGCGGAACCGGGTGGATGGTACTTCCAGTTCGAGAATGAATCGTATCCGGATGTTGACGATTCTGCTGTAGTCATCATGGCGCTCTCCAAATTGAAGATTCCCGGTCATGAGAACGAGCTGAACGAGTCTATTCGCCGCGGGATGCGCTGGGTCTTGGCGATGCAGGGATCCGACGGCGGCTGGGGTGCATATGATAAAGACAACAACCGAGTCGTCTTCAACTATATCCCCTTTGCCGATCATAAAGCGCTCCTGGACCCCAGTACCTCCGATCTGGCCGGGCGTTGCCTGGAGATGCTCGGCGCATTGGGATACGACAAGACGCATCCAGCCGCCGGACCGGCCTTGGCGTTTCTGAAAAAAGAGCAGGAGAAAGACGGCAGTTGGTACGGACGCTGGGGTGTCAATTATATCTATGGGACGTGGTCTGTCTTAGCAGGACTCAGGGCCATCGGTGAAGATCTCTCAGCCTCGTATATTCGTCGGGCGGTTGCCTGGTTGGAATCAAAACAGAATCCTGACGGTGGGTGGGGTGAGTCCTGTCTTTCCTATCGGGACGATGGTGAGGCGCACGGTAAAGGGGAGAGCACACCCTCGCAAACAGCATGGGCGTTGATGGCTCTGATGTCGGCTGGCGCGGTTGATTCCTTCAGTGTTGCGCGTGGGGTGCAGTTTCTCCTTCGTTGGCAGATGAAGGATGGCTCGTGGGAGGAAATTAGTCATACCGGCACGGGGTTTCCACGCGTGTTTTATCTTCGGTATCATTGGTATTGCCAGTACTTCCCCCTGTGGGCTCTAGCGATGTACCGTAATCTCCGTTCCCGCGGGAAGATCCGGGCTGACGAACTTCGTCATCACATTCAAGGAACTGACTTGTATCGGGCCGAGCATTGACCTACGCCGATTCTCTTTCCCCGCGCTTATCTGGTACTGTGCCAGCGAAACGAATCGCAATTTTTGCCGCCACCCCTTGGGAAATGAGCGCTGTTCAGTCGGCGTTCCCTCCTGGGGTTGAGCGTCGAGTCGGCGGTTGCACTGTTTTCGTGTGCACTGTAGGCGATAGGGAATATTGTCTAGCTCAAACCGGCGTCGGTCTTGAAAAAGCGGGGCGAAACGCCGCACAACTGCTTGACAGCCAATCGTTTAGTCTTGTGGTGTCGACAGGATTTGCCTGTGCGCTTATCGCAGCGGATATCGGGGCACTCTTGGTAGGTCGTGAAGTGGTGTATTGCGGGAATCATGGCGATAAGCCGTCAGAGGTTCTCGATGTGCCGGGTGATGAACGGGATCTCGCCCTGACGTCTGTTGAGACCCTGGTGCGGTCCGAACACATTGGGCGATTTGTCTCGACCGATCACATCATTGGCAGTGCCCGAGAAAAGCAAAGGTTTTCGGTGAGGACTCAGGCCATCGGCCTCGATATGGAAAGTTCCGCTTTGGCTGCTCAAGCCCAACGGGCGCAGGTTCCCTTTGTGATCATCCGATCCGTTTCGGATCTTCTGGACGAAGATCTTCCGCTTGACTTCAATCTGTTTCTCAGGCCCACTGGGTGGCTGAAAGGAATCGAGACGATCTTGGCCGCTCCTTCATGCCTCTTGGGTCTTGGCCGGCTTCGTCGGCAGAGTCTAGTCGCAGCAGAGACCTTGACGGCCTTTTTCCGCAGCTACGTAGCAGCGATGGCGACCGATCGACCGAAGAAGGCACTCTCGCCGATTTGATCATGACGCTACTCGCACTCATGGGCCGATGGGTCCTTGCCTATGTGGCGGAAATGGGCCGGATGCTGATCTTCATGGTGGCATCCTTCGCCTGGTTGGCACGTCCGCCGCTACGGGGCATGCAAATCATCAAGCAACTCCACTTCATCGGTTACAAGTCGACGTTTGTTGTTGTGCTGACCGCCGCCTTTACCGGGATGGTTCTGGCGCTGCAAGGCTACTATACGTTACGAAAGTTTGGGTCTGAAGGACTGTTGGGTTCCGCGGTAGCGATCAGCATGATTCGCGAGTTGGGGCCGGTTTTGGCTGCGCTCATGGTGACGGCTCGGGCTGGTTCCGCGATCACGGCGGAGATCGGTATCATGCGGATCACGGAGCAGATCGACGCGCTCGACACGATGGCCATCAATCCGCTCCAATACCTGATTACGCCGAAACTTGTTGCCGGGTTGATCGGTGTGCCTCTGTTGGTAGCCATCTTCGACGTGGTGGGAATCTATGGAGGCCATCTAGTCGGGGTGGAACTGCTTGGTGTGAATGCGGGTTCGTATTGGAACTCCATCGAGTCCGCCGTGGAATGGAAAGATGTCTATGGCGGCATTCTCAAGTCTGTTAGTTTTGGTCTGATCGTGAGCTGGGTCTGTTGCTATAAAGGCTTTTACACCAAGATGAGTGCCGAGGGGCTCGGCACCGCTACGACAGAGGCGGTCGTGTTGTCGTCGGTCTTGATTCTCATCTGGGACTATTTCCTGACATCATTGTTTATGTAACCATGCTGAAGCTCGTCGGTGTGACAAAGATGTTGGGAGGACAACCGGTGCTGCGAGGTATCGACCTTGATGTACCAGAAGGGAAACTCACGACGATCATTGGACGCAGTGGGGAAGGCAAGAGCGTGTTGCTCAAGCACATGATCGGCTTGCTCCAGCCTGATTCCGGAGAAGTGTGGGTCGATGGAGTCGAGATTTCTCGGCTTCGCGGCCAGGCACTCAATGAAGTGCGCAAACGGTTCGCGATGTTGTTTCAGGGCGCGGCGCTGTTCGATTCACTGACGGTTTTCGAAAACGTGGCGTTTCCGCTCAGAGAACGACTTCGAATGAAAGGGCCGGATGTGACCAGCCGTGTCGATGAAAAGCTGGAACAGGTAGGTTTGGCGGGAATGGGACACAAGTTTCCAGCGGAATTGAGCGGAGGGATGCGGAAACGTGCAGGCCTAGCCCGCGCATTGGTGATGCAACCGGAGATTATCCTCTTCGACGAGCCGACGACGGGGCTCGATCCGCTCATGGCCAAGTCAATCCATGATCTGATTACAAGCATGCAGCGGAAGTTTGGGTTTACCGCCGTGATGGTGAGCCATGAGATTCCAGAGATATTCGGGATTTCGGATTATATCGCGATGTTAAAACATGGAAAAATAGCCGTGATGGCAGAGCCGGCAGAATTTCAACGGACGTCCGATCCCGAAATCAGAGAATTCATTTCAGTTGGCGGGACGATGCCGCTCACTAAGGTGGTGTCTGCGGGCTAGAGGAGTGCCATAATGGAGAAAAGCAGATTAGAGCTGATCGTCGGGGTCTTCGTGCTGGTCGGAATTGTCTGTTTGGGCTATCTCTCGATAAAACTCGGCAAGTTGGAACTTATCGGGGGAGATGTTTACGAAGTGGATGCGCTGTTCAATTCAGCCACAGGGCTGAAGTCCGGAGCGGCTGTGGAGGTTGCCGGCGTGGAGGTGGGTCGAGTCAAGGCAATCAGGCTGAAAGAGGACCGGGCGATGGTGAGGCTGGCGGTACAAAATGGAACGAAGCTCTATTCGGATACCATCGCTTCGATCAAAACCAGAGGGATCATTGGAGAAAAATATCTCGCGCTCTCGCCAGGAGGAGGAGGAGATCCTCTGAAACCGGGAGATGCCATTCGTGATACGGAATCAGGCCTCGACTTGGAGGAGTTGGTGAGTCAATACGTTCATGGTAAGGTCAACTAACCGGATCTACCGCTAAGGCGTGGCGGGAAAGACGAACATAAATATATATTGGTGTCGGAGAGAGGGGCGCGATGATAGCAATCAGGAATACGTGGACTGAGAGGAGAGGCAGCAGCTTGTGGTTCACGGTGCTTATGATGGTAATCGGTATCGGAGTGGTGGCGACACCAGGGTATGCTGGGCCTCCTACCGATTCCATGAAATCGACGATCGATGAAGTGCTTCGTATTGTAAAGGAGAAGGAACTCAAGCAACCGGCGAAGTCCGAGGAACGTCGACACCTACTTGAGAAGGTGGTGTCGGCTCGATTTGACTATACGGAAATGTCTCGACGGGCGCTTGGCGCTCCCTGGAACCAGCTGACTGATCAGCAGAAACAAGAATTTGTCGATCTCTTTCGGACGTTGTTGACCAATTCGTATGCAGACAAGGTCGAAACCTATTCTGGCGAAGGCGTGCAGTATCTCAATGAACGAACGGAGAAAGAGTACGCGGAAGTTAGGACCAAAGTGCTTTCGGGCAAGACAGAGATCCCGCTTGACTATCGCTTGGTCAATAAGGCAGATGATTGGCGGGTCTATGACGTCGTCGTGGACGGAGTCAGTCTGGTGAACAACTATCGCGGGCAGTTTACGAAGATTCTTCGTGCCTCTTCTTATTCAGATCTCGTCGATCAGCTCCGTAAAAAATCCGACAAGCTCAAGGCGCCATAACGTCGTTTGCGGAACCATGAGGACGTGTATGCGCAGGCTTGTTGTTGGTGCCCTTCTCCTGCTGCTTTGGGGGCTGTGCCCCATTGCGCTCACGGGCGCTCACGCCGATGTGAAGTTTTTCCCGATTCCCGCTGTCAGTTCCAGCAAGAACGACGGCAATGATGTCGGGATGATTGTGCCGGCTCTCATCACAGGACCGGACGGGGACCTCAAATACTTGGTGGCGCCGATGGTGGTCTACAATTCGATCGTGGGCACCCGTGGAACCCTCAATCTGTTCCGTTATGAGCCGGGTGGAAAGGAACTTCGAGGTATTGCCTCCTGGACGGAACGAATCGAGCGGAAATTCTTGCTGAGCTATGTTGACCCTGGTTTCAGTAATGGTCGGTATAGCATTGGGTTCAGTGCCATGCATTTCAAGAATGCCACCGTGCGTTTTTTCGGGCTTGGTCCGACCACGGTAGAGGGGCAAGAGACCAACTACACGGCCTCTGAGACGAGGTTGAACTGGAAATTCGGTGTCTATGCAAACGAGGTCACACAAATCGCGGTCAGTCAGCGGTTGCGGCACATGCAATCGATTCAACAGGGTGCCACGGAACTTCCTTTTTCCGGAGATCTTTTTCCTGAGGCCCCTGGTGTTGGAGGGGCGACGATTCTCGGCCAGCGGATCAGCTTTCATTATGACACACGGAACAACTTGGTGACTCCGACGGATGGGATGGCGGTCACGGCATACGCCGAACTGAACTATAACTTCAAAAATGGCGCCGACCCTCTCTATTCTAGGTATGGTCTCGAGATTAAAAAGATGTTTGCGAGTGAATCCAAGCGGGCGATTTTGGTGATTCGCGGCGATCTGCAAGCCACGCTCGGCTTGGACGTTCCGTTTTATGAGCAGAGCTCGTTGGGCGGACAGAATAATCTGCGCGGTTTTGGTGTCGATCGGTACATTGATAAGCAGCTGATTGCGTTCAGTGTTGAAGAGCGGATTCATATCGTGCGCACGCGTCTGGCCGGGGTCATGGCGGATTTTGAGATCGCACCGTTCATCGATACCGGACAAGTCTTTAACTCATTTAAGAATGTGAGTTTCAAAGACTACCGCATTACCCCAGGAATCGGATTTCGAGGAATCATCCGGCCCAATGTTGTGGGACGGATCGATTATGGGTTCAGTAAAGAAGGGGGAGCTATTTTTGCCGGGCTCGATTTTCCGTACTAATCCGACTCATCCAGTGTCCACACCAAATCGGATAGTAAGGTCTCTTTATAACAAGGTTCAGGAGAGAGGACGCTCCTCCAGCACATTTCATAAGTGCTTGACTTCATGCGGTTCATGTGTGAAACTCCAGCAAAATTTGGCACCTGGACACACGGTACCTATTAGTCCTGTGAGAAGGACTGCTGCCCATAGGGTGCGAACGAAGGAGACCATCTATGTCCCTACTGAAGACGATTCATAGTCCTGCCGATCTGAAGCGGTTGTCTCCGGATAAATTCCCGGCATTGTGCCAGGAGATTCGTGAACAGATTATCGGGGCGGTCTCAAATGTGGGCGGACACCTGGCCTCGAATTTAGGCGTTGTCGAACTTACAGTCGCCTTGCAATACCTCCTCGATACACCAACCGACAAGATCGTCTGGGACACCAGCAATCAGTCATACACCCACAAACTCCTCACTGGTCGGCGAGAGCAGTTTCACACGCTTCGCCAGTACGGTGGACTGAGTGGATTTTGCAAACGGGAAGAGAGTGACTACGATACCTTCAATGCCGGTCATGCGGGGACCGGAGTATCTGCTGCCTTTGGCATGGTCGAAGCTAGAGAGCAGTTGAAACAGAAGAACAAGGTTGTCTGTGTCGTCGGTGACGGCGCCATGACGGCGGGGATGACGCTGGAAGGGCTGCATCATGCCGGAGGGCTCGGAAAAGATTTTCTCGTGATTTTGAACGACAACCAAATGTCGATCTCGAAAAATGTCGGCGCCATTTCTGCCTACCTGAGTCGAACCATTACCGGCGAGTTCTATGGGAAGATGCGCGAAGAGACCGGTCAGCTATTGGGGAAGATTCCTCACATCGGCTCCGACATGCAGAAGCTCGCTCGCCGAGCCGAAGAGCTTGCGAAAGGCGTGATTCTTCCCGGATTGCTCTTTGAAGAACTTGGGTTCCAATACAGTGGTCCCATCGACGGCCACAACTTTGAGCATCTCCTTCCGACGATCGAGAATGTGCTGAAGATGAAGGGGCCGGTCCTCCTTCATGTCATTACAAAGAAGGGGCTTGGCTACGACCCGGCCATGAAGAATCCGGTATGGTTCCATGCCTGTCCACCGTTCGTTCGGTCGACTGGCGCACCGGCCAAGAAAGCCGCACGTCCTTCCTACACGGCGATTGCGATGGACGCCCTGGTCAAGTTGGCCCGGGAGGACAAGCGCGTTGTGGCCATCACGGCGGCGATGTGCGAAGGGACGGGGCTGACGGCATTTGAAAAGGAATTTCCAGATCGTCTCTATGACGTCGGCATCGCCGAGCAGCATGCGGTGACATTTGCTGCGGGGCTTGCGACGCAGGGCATAAAGCCGGTTGTTGTCATGTATGCGACCTTTCTCCAGCGGGCCTACGATCAGGTGGTGCACGATGTGGCGACGCAGAACCTTCCCGTCGTGTTTTGCATCGATCGCGGCGGGCTCGTCGCCGAAGACGGGACGACGCATCATGGCGCCTTCGACTACGCCTATCTGCGCCACGTTCCCAACATGGTCGTCATGGCCCCGAAAGATGAAAATGAACTGCAGCATATGATGAAAACGTGCGTACAGCATGAGGGCCCGATTTCCGTGCGCTATCCGCGCGGTGTCAGTCTCGGGGTCACGATGGATGCGGCGGCCCAGGCGTTGCCTATTGGCAAAGGGGAGTTGATCAAGGACGGGACGGACGTAGCCATTATCGCAATCGGTGTCTCGGTCTGGCAGGCGCATCAAGCCGCCGAGCGTCTCAGCAAGGAAGGTGTGTCCACTGCTGTGGTGAACGCTCGATTTGCCAAGCCGATGGATCACGACCTCATCACGGATGTCGCAAAGCGGGTTCGCTACGTCGTCACCGTCGAAGAGGGGTGCAGGATGGGCGGATTCGGTTCTGCGGTGCTCGAAACGTTGTCAGAGGCCGGGATTAGCGATGTGAAGACAAAGGTTCTAGGCCTGCCCGATTGGTATATTGAACAGGGGCCACAAGATTTATTGCGGGAACGGTATGGTTTGACGGCTGAAGGGATTTATCAAAGCGTGAAGGAAATGATCGGTAAAGCACCAGCCGTACAATCTTCTCTCACAGGTGCGGCCCTCGCCGGCCATCTTCCTCATGGAGACGAACAGGGGAGCTGATTGGGGCGTGAAGAGTAAGAGGTAAAAGAGTTACGACAGATGCATATTCCCAGACGAAAGACTCGACAGATTTCAGTCGGAACGGTGAAGGTTGGGGGCGATGCTCCCGTGTCCGTGCAATCCATGTGTTCGACAGACACACGCGATGTGACTGCCACGGTCGGAGAGATTCACCGGCTTGAAGCCGCCGGCTGTGAAATTATCCGTGTGGCCGTGCCGGACGAGGAAGCCGCCGCAGTCCTGCCTCAGATTAAAGCAGCGATGACGGTGCCGTTGATCGCGGACATTCACTTCGATTACCGCCTTGCCTTGAAAGCTGCCGCAGTCGTCGATTGCGTCCGCATCAATCCCGGCAACATCGGCACCTGGTGGAAAGTTGAAGAAGTAATCAAAGCGGTCAATGATCATGGCATTCCGATTCGAGTCGGCGTCAACGGAGGCTCGCTCGAACGGCCGTTGTTGGAAAAATACGGATGGCCTTCGCCTGAAGCGCTTTCCGAATCGGCGCTCAACGCGGTGCATGCGCTGGAGGACGTCGGCTTTACCAACATGAAGGTGTCGCTCAAGGCCTCCGACGTCAAGCACGCCATCGATGCCTACTGGCTCTTTGCGATGCAGTCCGATTATCCTCTGCACATCGGCATTACAGAAGCCGGCACGGCCATGACTGGCGCTGTGAAATCGTCCATCGGGCTCGGCTACCTGTTGTCCCAAGGCATCGGCGACACACTTCGTGTCTCGCTCGCCGCCGATCCGGTGGAAGAAGTCAAGGTCGGATTCGAGATCCTGAAGTCTTTGGAGCTGCGGCACCGTGGGATCAACGTGATCGCCTGTCCGACGTGCGGACGCGTGGAGATCGACGTCGTGCGCATGGCCAACGAGCTGGAAAAGAAACTTGGCCACATTAAGACCCCGTTGAACGTGTCGGTGCTCGGCTGTGTTGTGAATGGCATTGGAGAGGGCAAAGAGGCCGACATCGGGATCGCTGGCGGTGAGGGCAAAGGTATTTTGTTCAAGAAGGGTAAGCTTGTCCGCAAGGTTCCCATGGAAGAATTAATGGATACACTCATTGAGGAAGTGGAGCAGCTTGCTAAGGAAAAAGAGGCGGAAGGGAACGGTGTACCTACCGCGTCTTCGACGGAAAACGGTTGGGAACCCCTTATCCCTCAGTCGGATCATCTCTCAACGCTTGGAAAAGAAATACCGGTCTTGCCCCGCAGGTAACGGCCACTGTTAAGGCCTCTTCTCACCTACGTAATCTAACTCCAGGCTTCTTCTGCAAAAGTAACGATTGACGTGTTCTCCGAGGGTCATGTATGTGTGCCGGTGAACTATGGAATCAAAGCCGATCATTCACTGGATCAATGACTTTGTCAGATCCGTTCTCTTTGTGAGGCTGGTGAAGGTCGGCCTCGCGATTGCGGCGATGGTGCATGGCTACATCATTTCCTTCGGGCGCTCATTCCACTTCCGTGACATCGATATCCATCGTGAGATCGGACGACGCTTTCTCACGGGGGACTATCTCTACGCCAATGACTACTGCTACATGTATTTACCGACTACCGGCATCTATTTCGCCCCCTTGCTCACTCTGGACAGAAACCCGAGCTTAGCCTTGCGCTATGCCGTCGCTGTCGGATGCTTAATCATCACCATCATGTTGTTCCACCGCATGTTGTGTGGCAGATCAGACGCGAACGTGTGGAGCCGGCTCTTGGTCGGTATCGGTGCAGGGTTGTTGACGCTACAATTTATATTGAACGATCTCGACGACGGAGGTCCGCATCTCATCCTGCTGGGTATTCTGGCAGGCGGTAGTTACGCGATATGGGTTGGGAAAGAACGGCTGGGAGCAGCTTTAGTTGGACTTGGCATCGTGCTCAAGATCACTCCGGCACTCTTCGTGCTTCTGTTTCTTTGGAAGCGGCAATGGCGAGTCGCCTCGTACACGGTACTTGCCACGGTCTTGTGGGTTCTGTTGCCCCTCTTATATATGGGGCCCACAAGTTGGTGGGAGCATCACACGGAATGGACCAGGAATGCCGTGTTATCCGTGCTTGATCGGCAGGCAGAGGGTCGGCAGGAAAATGAACTTCAGAAGGCGAACCTCTCGCTCCGCCATACCATGCTGCGCTATCTGGTCACATACCCACCAACCCATCGGCTTCGGCAGGTGGATCCAGGATATCAACCGGTGTTAGATCTGCCGTCCCCGGTTGCGAACGGGATTGTTGGGGTTGCCGCGATCGGCCTACTTGGTGTATTTGCGTGGTCAAGTTGCCGCGAGTTTCAAGGGCCAGGAGATCCTATGTGGGCACGGGATTGCGCTGGAACCTTGGTCTTGGCCTTATTATTCTCTCCTATCACCTGGGATCAGCATCTGGTATGGCTGATCCCAGCGGCCTGTGTCGTCACCGCGGCAGCAGCTCAGGTGAGCGGCGGGTTGAGTCGTTTGGGATACATCATGCTGGCCGTCTATGTGGTGTTGACCATGGTGCTGAATTATGAAGTCGTGGGTTCGGTAAGATGGGAAGCACTGAAGAGCTACCATCATCTTGGTATCGCGATGTTGATCCTGTACGGATTGCTTCTCAGCAGTAGGGGCGGTTGGAGCTATCCAGGATTGCATCCTGAAAAAATGTGATCAAGCTCGTCCCGTATGGTCCGTGAGGCATAGCCCAGACACCCGGGAATGTCCAAGACGCTCGTCCCTATTCTCGGAGAAGTTGCCGGTAGGCGGAATATCAGTTCGCGCGTGTTGTGTTCCAGGAAACGAAGCGATTATAATGCCGACCTCTGAGGCGCCGTACCCAAGTGGTAAGGGAGCAGTCTGCAAAACTGCGATGCAGCGGTTCGAACCCGCTCGGCGCCTCCATACCAACCTTCGCCTAAACTACTGGCTCTTTATCGTTTTATTGGCATTGTCGCTGGTGAAAAAGCGTCTCCAGTGTTCTCATAGGGGTACCATTTACATCCTCGATTAAGGGAAACTGCAAATGGAGGTATTCTCAAGCTTGTGGGCACAAGGATCCACATTGCATCGAAGGCACTTCTCCTCGTTATGGGATGCAATTTCAAAAGATTCACCAAGATAGCCCTTACGTTCGGACCTGATCTGCATGTGAAGTGATGGGATTGTTCCCGTCGACTGTGTGGTGCATAGAAGACTTCAAACTGTAGATCGCAAATTAACTTGTCCGGTGTGATGGAGCACAGGATCTGTCCTGGTTATTCTCTCGATCATTTCAGCCCGAGACCGAAAGTTCTTCGCACACAGGTGGTCGAGGAGCCACGATTGCTCGGTCGCCTGATCAACGGGTCGCGCCGTTGCGGCCTAGCTGGGTGCCGTCAGGCTCGATCAGCTGGCCATCCGGCTGATACCGCGCCAGGCATCGGTGCCCATGGAATACCACCAACGTCCCATGCGGATAGTCATGGACCCGCACCGTGGCTTTCACATGATGAAAGCGGTGCCGGTCGGGTGGGATCTGCAGACTCAGCCCCTGATACCGCACCGTGTTGTCCTTGGTCCCGACGCGCTCCTCCTGGCTACAAAGCATCTCGGCGAGGGGCGTCCAGATCCACGGCACAAACGCGGTCCCCGCTTCGGCTGCCGCCACCGCAAAGCGTCGGTTGTAGGCGGGCAGAACCTGCTTCGTCAGATACCCGTTGGCTGCGAGCATTGTGGTAATTCAGGCCAAGGCCAACTCTTTGGGCAGCCGATCCTGCAGCATGCGGAAGGCCCGTTCGGATCGGCCTCGGGCTTCTGGTGAATAGGCGGCAATGAGCGTGATCCCCAATTGCTGTAAGGCCCGATGCACCTGGGTGAGCTGCATCTTGTCGACCTTCCCACCGGCGTCCTCCGTGTACCAGTAGTGCGAGCCGCGATCGGGATAGCGGGAACTGAAGAGGCCCTGGGTCTCAACGACCTCGCGCACGCCCTGCAGACTACTCATCGTGCCTTCTTCCTCCACAAAAAGCCGAATAGAGCGTACTCGTCGCATCATCGCGCGTCACAATCAGATCCCGCTGACAGCCGGGCACCCATTGATGTGTCGAGCCGTCTTGATGCAGCAGCATCCCGGGCTTGCGGGCCGCTTCGTGCGGTGCGCCCCACGCCGGGGCGCTCGCGGCACATGTCCTGTGGCTTGTAGCCGGTTCTTCGTCCATGTATACGAGCGCGCCCCCGCCATGTTCCTCTTGCCAGCGCTTGTGGAAGTGCTTGACCGGCCACCCCGTGTATTGGCTCTCATACAGCGTCACCATCTCCAGGACTTCGTCCACCGGGACCGCATGGGCTGAAGCCCGGCCCAGCCGCCGATCCTCTACCCCCGCCACTCCTTCGGCCTCGTAGCGGACAAGCCACCGACGAAACTTGCGTTCCGTCACGCCCAGCATCTCCACCGCCTCCGCCATCGTCAGAGCTCGCCGCTGCCGTCGCGAAGACAACTCCTCAAATCGCATCTGTCGCACCTCCTGTAAGGGCCTGTTGAATAATAGGGTCGTTGATTGAACGTTTTGCTATACTGCGCCCCGTCCACAGTTGCTTCCCCACCTGGTACCCCTGGAGCTGTTCA
>LNDU01000051.1 GCA_001464735.1 Nitrospira sp. Ga0074138 | reverse complement strand
TCCGCGCTGTGCACCGTGCGCTTCTTGCCGTCACTCATGCCATTATCCTCCTAGGACAACAGCTTAAACCGGTGTCTCGAATTTGGGGTCCACTTTATAGCGCAGGCGAGACACGTAGGATTCGAACATCGCGACAAGTAATATGACCCCAGCGGCACAGTAACCGCATTCGTGATGTGTTGATTGAATACGGGTAGGACGGACATGCTTACGCTGTATCAATCGATCAATTAGATCAGCAATGGGTTGCAGATATGCTGACCCTATAATGGTAATCAAATCATCCTGGATTCGTGGCATTGTGCCGCTCCTGATTCCTTGGGCACAGTTGTAGCCAGTGTGGACCAGACCCGCGGGAGGCGCTCCTCGGCGATCGTAGCTTCTGGGCTAACGCCTGGTCGAGCAGCCACTGTAAGGTGAGACGTGGTTTGAAGCAGATCCCGCTTGCAGCTTCACCCCTAAAGCTCTGATTACTTTTAGGATCGTATCAACGCTGGGTCTTCGTTCGCGGACAAGGCCGTATACACCCTTTCACGAAGCAATGCCGCATCCCAGCCAGAACAGAATCGCAAAGAGTCACCCTCGTATATACCCATTCACACGACTATAGACCGGACCAAGACTTTACCGGAGCAGCAATATCAGGGCCAACCCCATCGACACCGCCGCGACCACCGTCGTCGCGAGACACATCGTCAGAAGACGTTGGTACCGACGCTCCGCCAGAGCCGCCCCCTGTTCCAACGCCTCGAGCGTGGTTCGCATTTGCATCGCCAAGTCCTTGATGTGGGTGTCGTTCTTCGCCACGGCCGCCTGAAGCTCGGTGACCTGCTGTTGCAGCATCGAGGTCTGATTAGGAGCCGCATCGGCACTCTTTTTGGTAAACACAGGGGCCGCCGCAGACAAGATCGTCCTCACATGCGGCAGAACGGCTTTCAACGCTGGGAAAAGCCAGGCTGGCATCGTCAAGGGCCTCACAAAGGTAGAACTGAGATGGACCAGCGTCTCAGTTTCATCACGAAATGACTTTTTCCATAGATTGTGCGTTATTCTTGCAATGGCTCAATGACTTGTCAATGTCGCGTATTTCACCGTCCCCCATGAAAGGATTTCCCTCCTCGTCCCATATCCCCTGTGAAGGTCGCCAGCAAACCGAGCGAGCCAGGGGAGGAACCCATGGGGCAAGACAACGACGCATGCCATCCTGACAAATCCACCTTCTGGCGCGATCCCCGTCTCTATCAAATTGCGAGCCTTTCAATCCTCCTTCTCTATGGACTTATCTTCCTCTACTTCGACGTTTCTATCTGGCACATCGTCGTCACGCTCGGTGTGGCCCAACTGACCCAATATGCCTGCACACGCTATTTCAACATCCCCTCCTTCTACCCCAAGAGCGCCCTGATTTCATCTCTCTGCCTCTGCCTGCTACTTGGTACGAATCATCTTCCTGTCGCAGCCTTCGTAGCGCTCAACGCGATCGGCAGCAAGTTTGTCATCCGCTGGAACAACAAGCATGTGTTCAACCCAACAAACCTTGCGCTGGCTGTCATACTTGCCAGCGGCCTTGGTTGGATCTCGCCGGGGCAATGGGGGCAAGTTGCGTGGTTCGGCTTTTTGATCGCCTGTCTTGGCAGTCTTGTCGTCACTCGCGCAGCACGGGCCGATGTGACACTGGCCTTTCTAACCTTCTACGTCGGTCTGCTGTTCATTCGGGCACTGTGGCTCGGCGATCCATTAACGATTCCGCTATATCAGATCGAAAGCGGCGCTCTACTGATCTTCTCGTTCTTCATGATTTCCGACCCCAAGACCACGCCGTACTCCAGAACAGGCCAGATCGTCTATGCCCTCCTGATCGCACTCACCCACTCTACGTCCAATTTGGCTTCTTCAAACCAAATGGACCGCAGTGGGGACTCATCGCGTGTTCGCCACTCGTTCCCTTGCTCGATCGTCTGTTCCCCGGTGCTCGATATGACTGGTCCAAGCCCACGGCCGGTCACGCTCCTGTGTCCGTACCCTTGTCCCTGTCGCTTCAACCACAAAGGAGGTTTTCATGAGACATGCCATCGTGCCGATATTCAGCTTTCTGATAAGGCTATTCCTCTGGAGTGCCGAGGCCTCGGCCTTTTGTGGGTTCTACGTCGGCAAGGCGGACACCAAGCTCTTTAACAAAGCGTCCGAAGTTGTCATCGCTCGCCAAGACAACAAGACCGTCATCACCATGGCCAACGACTTCAAGGGCGATGTCAAAGAATTCGCGATGGTCGTACCAGTACCAACTGTCCTGGAAAAAGACCAGATTCATATCGGCGATCCGGCCATGCTGAAACATCTGGCTGATCATTCAGCACCACGGCTGGTGGAATACTTCGATGAGAATCCCTGCCGACGCTATGAACTGATGGAAGACCGGATGGGGTCTATGCAGAACATGGCGCCCGCATCGGCTCCGGCAAAACAAGAGCGAGGCAAGGCGCTGGGTGTGACCGTTGAAGCACAATACACCGTCGGCGAATACGACATCCTCATTCTCTCGGCTAAGGAGAGTCACGGCCTTGAAACATGAATCAGTTAAAATGGATACAGAATTCAACTGAGCACATCAACTGTTATCCAGATCTACTTAAAGTATAATGTTAAGTTCTTTGTGGCCAGGGTAAACCTGGTTTAGCAATCAAAGCTAGGCTTTACGCATCTGCGGCCGCTGCAGATCGCCTTCGAGTTGCCGAAGTTCATGCTGCCGATCCGGTTGGGTACCGTGAATGCGGAGGGCGCCCAGGAACTCTTCATCTATCTCCTGACGAAACAGGGCCGCGTCAAAACGACCAACTACCGAACGGTCAGGTTGCCGGAAGCCCAAGAGCTCCCGCTTTACGTCAAAGATAGGTTCGGCGAATTTTATCGCGACCTATTCACACAGCAGGTGAAGCGTGAAAGCGAGCGCGGCGTATTTCTCGAATATGGCTGGGACATGAACTGGTGCGACCCCTGCGCCGCCAACCCATTGTCGACCGAAGAGCTGCGGAGCCTCGGTGTCTTCTGGTAAGACAACCAAAACGGGATGCAGCGAGGCAAAGCGTTTTCCCCGCAGGGCCAGAACGTCTACCTCACACGTCTGCACGTGCGCTACGATGCCGCCCACTTTCCCGAAGACTTGATGTTCCAGGAAACCTCCGATCGGAACAACTTCCAAGCACGTTATGTTCTCCGTCACCCCTGGACAGGCACGGAGGACTGTCCAGCTACGACCGCCTATCGGCAACAGTTACGTGATCGGTCTGAACGAGAGGCGCAAACTCTGGCGAGTCTGACTGGATGGAATATCGGCGAGATTCGCAAGGCCATGAACCTAGCCTCATTGCCAGCAGGCGAGGATAAGAAGTGGTATCAGCGATTGTGGACGAACTAGATGATCATGTTGAGGGCGAAGCCGGCATGCACGACTTCGCCCTCAACGACTCGACATCAACCACGAATGAGCAGTATTTGAATTAACTCTGGATCGACAGTGAGAGTGATGTCTCGGTGAATGTTCGATAGGCCACAAGCAAGCTGCTGTTGGCTGTCGGTGAGTGTATCTCATCCGATACTTGAGGTAGTGAATGATCCTGAGGTTCAGCCTTGGGCTCTTGCTCGCCTCGAAGTTCCTTCGCCAGATCTTCGCGTAACTTGTCGAAGAAGTCTGGCAGATACTTGCGGACCTTATCTAACTCGACCTTCGCTTCCTTCAGTGCATCGAGGACCTGCTGCATGAGTGATCCCAACTGCGCGTTTTTCACTGGAACAGTGAGATGAGTTCCATCGGGCAAATCCGATGACGGGGTGGGCGCCGTGGTACCGTTGGACGGTTGCGGGATCGCCGCAACCGTCCCTGGCGCCCCACCCGGGGTAACATGTGATGTTGCCACTGCCGCAACCGATCGAACAACCTCGACAGTCAAATCGAGACTGGAGAGTGAGTCCAACAGTGTGAACCCTTCCGCAAGTTTGGTGGTATGCGCTCTGGCATCCTCATCTTGGCCTTGAAAGAATCCACGAAAGATGTTCCCAATGTTCCCGAAGAGGATTTCCAGGTCGTGCAGCTCCTCTTTGTTGAGATCTCCGTCCACAGCGATACCGAACTCTCGTTGGACGGCGTAGTGTGTATACTTCGCTTCAACCTTCCCCGTTGTCCGATCGTCCGCCAACTGGGAAATATGGCTCCCGGATCGAAAATCGGTTGCAAGATCTGCGGTGAGGGTAATCCGATCCCCCTCCGCTGTCGTCACCGCAAGACGCCCGGACAAATCGTTGGACACCGCCACGCCGCTCACCCTTGTATCCAGTCGATGGCCCCCAGCATCGGATAGCTGATGCAGATTGAAGAAGTGATGTGGATCGATGGATGTCAGGGCCTGAACCGGCATATGAGATCTCCTACTCGATCGATGTGGGAAAAGCCTTGCCTCGTTCTGCTATCGGCATCTAGTCGGCTGAACTTAAGAGACCATATGATATAGTGTGGGCATTCAGACATCTTGATCCTGCTTGAAGAGGGGGGACTCCATGCGGAAATCTTTTCGAAATATGGCAGCCATCGGTGCAAGCCTGATACTTGGCACAACGGGTTGCACCCTGAAAGCCACCATTAATCAAACCACCGACACGACATCCAACATCACCGGCACCACATCAGGAGCTGCCTGGTGGAGCGAAGATGGCCAAATTAAGCCGGATTTTAAAACGACGGCGTTTGTCAGCTTCAATCACGAGAACCTACGGCAGGATTTGGCAGCAGGACGAGGAGAATATTTGGTGTCAATGAGTAAGCTGTTGGGGGTTCCGGAAGACCGGCAACCGGCATTTTTCTCCGCCGCCCAGGCAAGTTATACCCAGATGGCAGATCGGGATTCCACGGCCTTGCTCGCACTGTTGAAGGACACCTCCAGGTCGTTTGTTCGCTGACCTGACGTCAAGGACACTACTGCACGGCCCGTGCACCGACCTGCTCTTGGGCGAAGAGCGCGGTCTCACCCTGACGACCGATGACCGTCCGCACCACAATCCCATCTTTGAGGATGAGAAAGTTTGTTGGAACAGCGGGGATTCGTGGCCCCGGCAACACAATCCCCGCAAGGTTCAGCGGATCGCAGGCTGAAATCTTCACCTCCACCCCGGCACTCAGGTTGCCGCTCTTGCGCAATGCACGCAACCCTTCCACCGCCTCCGGCAATGCAAACTGCTCGCCTGTAAATCCACTCACGAATCGACCGCCACGGACTTCTCCGGCCATCTCCATCCGCCGATACTGCACCAGCAGATCCCGCCAGGATAGAGCTATCGATTCCCGTGCCAGCACATCACGAAACACAACCCCATAGCGACGAAGCAGGTGGCGGGCGGTGCGTTCGCATATGCTAACAGCCGTTAGATGATCGCTCTCAGCTGACCGCAACAGCGACCACCGTCCGGCTGCATGCCGAGGCCGACGAGCCCGTTCCCGTCCCTCAGCGCGACGCCGATGCGGATCCATGAGGGCACGGAGGTTATCGAACCCATCAGCCGTCACCAGACCGGCTGCCACCAGCTCCCACAATCCCTGCTCGACTTCAGAGGGAAGATGGTTGGTGATCCGCACCAGGTCGGTAAAAAAACTGGCCCCCTGTTGCTGCAACGCACGACGGAGATCTTGGGCTACCGAACTCAGCAGTGTGAACGGATCGGGGCCTATTGCCGCCACATCACGATGGAGTGCGTCGAACAACCAGTCACACTCCTCCCGCGGGAAGATACTGATGGGCGCAATGCTCGTCGGGGTGATGCACCGCCCCTCCGTCTCACTACCCGATGCCAGTTTCGGATGGGGTGAAAGGCGCCCCCAACTGACTGCGCCGCTCAGACAGAGCCGATCTAAGAGTTCCGGCTCATACTTGGCCATCCTCGTACGTAACAGTTGGGGTTCCCACGCAGAGGCCGCGGCCTCGAACCCGGCGAGTTGTTTGATGACCTCCATGAGCCCCGCGTCGCCATGCTGACGCGACCCTGGCACAACATGCTGCCATTGCATCAAGAATCGCATGAAGTCCGACGCTGTCACCGGTTCCACTTCCTTGCGCAAGATCCCGATCGTCAACCGGTGGATCCTGGCTAGCAAGCGGCGGTGACACCACTCCCGTCCAGATGCGCCTGATAGTGCTGAGTGCTCGCCTCGTTGGGCAGGCGAAGCAGGCTGAGGACTGAGTGCTGAGATTGGACGGAATTGGCCGCGCAGGACCTGGCCTTGGGATTCGAGACGAATCATCGCGGCGTCGATAGCAGGAACCGGAAAATGCAGCCGCTCGGCCAGCTCTACTGTCGTCGTTGGGCCAATGCTTTCCATCCACCCAAGCACGACGGCATCACAGGTCGAGTCCTCACCGCCGGTTAAGAGCTGTCGGACTCGCTCACAATTTTCGGTTGCAACCCATCCCTGTACATCTTGAGCGGCAAGGACTATCCCACGACCAGTCTCGACTAGGGATGGAAAGAACGGCGTCCACGTGCTCGCGGCAGCTGCTGGCACCCACACCAGCGTTAAGAGTACGTCATGCAATTCGTCGGCATCGCGCACCACCGGCCAGGACTCACGATGAACTTCTTCAATCGCAGCTGGATCCAAGGCCCCCACCTGCCCCAGCAGATCCGGCGGCAGCGTCCGACGCATCTCCACGGCCCGCGCCCGCCGCTCTTCCAACGGTGCATCATCCAGAAAGGCATAGGGATTGGCGTTCAGGATTTCGTGTGAGAACACAGAGGGCGCCGGCGTCTCCACCGCCACACAACGAATGTGGCCGGCCTCGATCCGTTGCAGCACCGCCGTCAGCCCCTCAAGATCCATCGCCTCCGTTAGACAATCACGCATCGTCTCCGCCACCAGCGGATGGTCGGGGATCTGACGAGCAGCCCGCTCCCCTGTTAGATTCTCCTGACAAGCAATCGCATCAGGAAACACCGCGGCAAGCAGGTCCTCTGCCTTCATCCGCTGAATCTGCGGCGGCACCTTCTTGCCGTTCGAAAAGCGTAGCAACGCCAGCGCACGCGACGCATTCCAACGCCACCTGGTGGTGAACATCGGGGCCAGCAAGACCGCTTGAATCAAGACCTCTCGCACCCTGTTGGAATGGAGATAGATGAACACGGACTCCAGCGGGAAACTGTGCTTCTCGCCGAGTGAGATCACGAG
Organism: Nitrospira sp. Ga0074138; assembly: GCA_001464735.1. GTDB lineage: Bacteria > Nitrospirota > Nitrospiria > Nitrospirales > Nitrospiraceae > Nitrospira_D. Next base: position 116,741 of record LNDU01000051.1, on the reverse strand, counting down.
GCCGTTATCCGTCGCCGCCGCCTGCAGCTCAAAATCAAACGTCACACAAAATCGTTTACGCAGCGCGAGCCCCCAGGCTTTGTTGATGCGTCCACCAAACGGCGCATGGATCACCAGCTGCATCCCCCCGCTTTCATCGAAGAACCGCTCGGCCACGATCGTCTCATGCGTCGGCACGACTCCCAATACCGCCTTGCCAGCCAACACATATTCGATGACCTGCTGGGCACCGCCTGGATCGAGTGCACATTCATGCTTGAGAAAACAAAGTGCTGAGTGCTGAGGACCGAGTACCGAGACAGAAGAGTCAGAGGAAACAGCTTTGTCTGCGATTGCCTGTCGAAGACTAGCGACTTCGGCGGAGAGTTCCGCTGTGCGCGATGGCGCTTCCCCACGCCAGAACGGAATGCTGGGTGGCGCCCCCTGCGCATCTTCTACCCGCACCTTGCCCGCCTCGACGCCCTTGATGCGCCATGAGGTATTGCCGAGCAGCATGATGTCGCCGGCCAGACTCTCCACCGCAAAGTCTTCATCGACGGACCCAACCACCATGCCGTCCGGTTCCGCCACGACCGCGTAGTTGGCCGTATCGGGAATCGCACCGCCGGACGTGATGGCTGCTAGCCGCGCCCCGCGTCGGCCTTTGATTCGATGATTGATCCGGTCGTGATAGAGATAGGCCAGTCCGCGCCCTCGCTGCGTCGCAATACCATCCGCCAACATCCGCACCACGGCATCGAAGTCGTCCCGTGACAGAGTGCGATAGGGAAAGGCGCGCCGACAGAGTGCGAACAAGTCCTCCTCCGTCCAAGTCTGGCTGGCTGAAGCAGCCACGATCTGTTGGGCCAGGATATCGAGTGGAGCCGGCGGCACAGTGATCTGATCCAGCGTCCCCTGCCTGATCGCCCGCACCAAGGCGGCACATTCCAGCAATTCATCCCTGGTCATCGCGAATAGGCGACCTTTCGGAATTGCGTGGATCCAATGGCCTGCCCTCCCGATCCGCTGGAGCGCCGTGGCGATGGCTCTCGGCGACCCGATCTGACAAACAAGATCGACGGTGCCGACATCAATGCCCAGTTCCAACGAGGCCGTGGCAATCACGACGCGAGTCTTGCCGGTTTTCAACCGCTCTTCCGCCGAGAGGCGAATCTGCCGTGAGAGGCTCCCATGATGGGCCCCCACAACATCGGGGCCCAAGTCCTTGAGACGTTCTTCCAAGTAATGGGAGACGCGCTCCGCCAACCGGCGTGTATTCACAAAGACCAAGGTCGAGCGGTGCTGGCGAACCAACTCAGCCACACGATCGTAGACATCGGACCAGATCGCATTGGTCGCCACGGCGCTCAACTCGTCCTTCGGCACCTCCACGGCGAGGTCCAGTTCACGGCGGTGACCGACGTCGATGATTGTGCAAGGACGAGAGCTGATGGCTGATAGCTGACAGCTGTCAGCCTGTGAATCGGGAACGATCGATGATTGACCATTGACAAGTGACGCCTTAGAGTTACCGACGAGAAACCGTGCGACCAGCTCGATCGGTCGTTGCGTCGCCGAAAGGCCAATCCGCTGTGGTTTCGTGAAGGTGAGCGCTTCCAGCCGTTCCAACGACAGCGCCAGATGAGCCCCGCGCTTGTTGGGTGCCAGGGCATGAATCTCGTCCACGATCACCGTGCGCACCGTCTGCAAGAGCTTTCGGCTCTTCTCGGCAGTCAATAAGATGAAGAGCGACTCCGGAGTCGTGACGAGGATATGGGGCGGCCGTTTCAACATCTGCTGACGATCTGTCATCGGGGTGTCGCCGGTACGGACCAAGACGCGTAGCTCCGGCATCAGCAGCCCGGCCTGCAAGGCAAGCTGACCGATTTCTGCCAGCGGCTTCTGAAGATTTTTCTGGATGTCGTTACTCAAAGCCTTGAGCGGCGAGACGTAGAGCACATGAGTGTGGTCGTCCAGTTCACGGGCCAGGGCCTGCTTGAAGAGCTGATCGATGCAGGAGAGAAAGGCCGCAAGGGTCTTGCCTGATCCGGTCGGCGCGGCGATCAGCGCATCCGTTCCAGATTGAATCGCGGGCCACGCTCGGAGTTGAACGTCGGTCGGCTGGCCGACCTGCGAAGCAAACCATTCCGAGATGACCGGATGGAATCGAGTGAGTGACATCGGCAGCATTTTATCACGCATGAAAGATGTCCGCAGGGCACACCTGCGCGTCCTCGCTCTATGACATCATGCGAAACTAACAGCCCATTTCGCAATCCATGGCAAATGTGGCATCATAGTTGTCTCATGTACCTCTCCATCGTCATCCCGGCATTCAACGAAGCCCGTCTGATCGAAGGCTCGCTGCAATCCGTCGCTGCCGCGATCGCTGCGAATCAGAAATCCGGTTTCACATCCGAGATCATCGTCGTGGATAACAATTCCACTGACAATACAGCCGAGCTTGCCAGACTAGCCGGCGCAACAGTCGTCTTCGAACCGATCAATCAAATTGGCCGGGCCCGCAATGCCGGTGCGGCACACGCGACCGGCGACTGGTTGCTGTTCTTGGATGCCGACAGCCTGCTGAGTCCCGGTCTGCTGGCCGATATTCTGCAGCTGATTGAGTCAGGAAAGTACGTTGGATGCGGCAGCACGCTGCGCATGGATGGGCTGCCCTGGTGGGCGAACATGACCCTATGGTTTTGGACTGCCGTCTCGGTGCTCTGTCGCTGGGCTGCTGGAGCACTGGTGGTCTGTCGGCGCGACGCGTTTCAGGAAGTCGGCGGGTTCGACCAGGAGCTCTACGCACTGGACGAAATCAGGCTCAGTAAACAGCTCAAACAGTGGGGACGCGGGCGCAGCCTTCGATTCACGATCTTAACCAAGCACCCACTCGACACATCATCACGCAAGGTTTTGCTTTATTCGAGCCGAGAGATTGCCGCACAGATCTTCCGCATCTTTTTCCTGCCGAAAACAACACTACAAGATAAGAAACACCTCTCGGTGTGGTACGACGGACGCCGCTGAGAAGAGCCTGTGGCTTCGCACAACTTCTTGGTGGGTTGTGCATGTCGTACAACACGAACGTCGTCACGCTATTTTGAGATGGGTTCTAGACAGGCGTGGCGCACAACTGATGTGCGTGGACCAGGAGCTTCTGTCGATTGGACACGCCGACCTTGTCGAAAATGTTCGTCATGTGATGCCGGACCGTACTGTCGCTGATCGACAACTTGTAGGCCATTTCTTTGTTCGAGAGGCCCTGCCCCACCAAGCGGATAATCTCGCGTTCCCGCTCGGTCAACACGTCGGGCCACGCCGGCGGCTGTGGTTCCGATTCGACCGTCTTCTTGAAGGTGTGACGGAGGGCCAGCCTCGCTGCGCCCTCCCATTCCAAGGAGGAGTGGGGCTGCGCGGGGACATACAGCGCCTCGATCACTGCGAGCACGACGGCGGGCGGTTGAACCTTGAGGATGATGCCGTCGACACCCAAAGCAAAGGCCTCGAGCGTGCGGTTCTGGTCCTCCAGTCCGCACAACAACACGATCTTACTGGTCGGGGCGGACTCCCGAATCTGGTTGACGGTGCTCGAGACGTCACGCTCGGTCCCCAGATCCAGGATGAACACGTCAGGTCGGCGCTCGGCGCGGAGCAGGTCAGATGTCCTCCCGGGGTAGTAGTGCACAATCACCGGAACGGTCGCGCAGCGCTCGAGAATTTTCTGTAAGCCCAACCACACAAGACACTGACTGCTCAGAATCGCGATTGTGCGGGTTGGACTCGCGACGCTGGTGTGGATCATGACAGCCCTTTCACAAGATAGCGAACTGGATCCACTGCATTACCGGACTTGTCGGCAGAATGCCGGAGCACGAACTGCTCGTTCTCATTCATTGCATGGGTGGGTTGGAAATGCCTTGGGAACGGTCCAGCATCCTGTTACACACGATCGAGTACTTGATGTTCAGCCGCTAACCAGTGTTCGAGAGCATGGCCATCCTCTCGGCCACGCTCCTCATACAGAGCATAGGCGCGTTCCGAGATGCGCGCCTGAATACCGTAGGAATTTTTATCAGGCCGATTGGTAACACCATTCCCCTTGCTCCGTGATTCAACGCCTGCGTCAGGTTGTGTGGAGCGTGAGACTGACTGAGTTTTCTTGAGCATAACGAGTTCTCCTCCTGTTTATAATAAAAGCTTCATAGAGCGCTTCCTCTACCGGTTGGTCGACGATTTCACCGCGTTATGCCGCTGCCGCACTCAGTTCTGAGTGAAGCACCTCGCCGATGCGCGAGAATTCCACAGGTCTGACGAGCAAACGGCGAACTCCTTGGCGAAGCACAACGTGCGTCAGGTCGTCGCTGGTCTGATCCGCCATCATGATCACCGGAACGGATGGACAAATGGTCTGGATCAGAAGGAGTACTTCAATCATGTCGACCCGGGCCGGCCGCGCAGAACAGTCGAGGCCGACAAAGACTGCCTGCGGCCTGAAACCGGCCAGCTCGTCGATTGCGGCATTGGCTGTACTGATGAATGCCGGGTGATAGCCGTGAGCAGCCAGCCAATCGGCAAGTTTCAACCCAAAATCCAAGTCCTGTTCCACAATCATTACCCTGGTTCTCTCACCGTTCTGCCGGCTCGTCATCATCAGATCTCCTTTCGTTTCTTAATTAGGCTCATGCCATCTCACGGTTCACGCGGCGGCGCTGTATCGGATTATCTGAGATAGTGCCGTGGGGCACTCTCGGTCGTTCGAAGACTCGCGAATGGGAGGAGCCCGCCCGATTGGAGATCACGTAGTCCACACCGCGCGTGCGGCTGACCGAGATGGTTCCCTCCCGGCTGAGCCGATCCACCGCCGAAAACACTTGCGCCCAGGAATAAGTCGATAACCAGCGAACTAATTCATCGAAGGTGCAGGGCCCAATACCGTCGAGCTTTTGGTAAATGGCCAGGTCAACACCAGGGGTTGTTTCTGCCATAACATTCTCCTTCTGTGAAAGAGAGCAATAGACGATAGGTTACTAGCGTGTCTGGCAGGGATGTATAGCCGAATTCTCTTAGGGACCCTATCGACAGGAACGTGATTTTCAAGTCGAATCATCAACTACAGCACTGTCGTGGTTTGTACGACAGAGGCGAGAAGACGCGCTGAGATGAAAGTGCTGTCTGCTCAGCGCAGAAGCCGGAGTGGGCAGAGGTCAAGGACTAAAGGGTGGCAGGACTGTACGTGCATATGCAGTGTCAACTCAATACTCAGCACTCAGAAATATTATTCCACAACTCCCTGTTGCACCGCGTAGCGCATAAGTTCCGCGTTGTTCTTGAGATTCAGTTTTTCAAGAATACGGGCACGGTAGGTACTGATCGTGGTGATTCCTAAATGCAGGCTGTCGGCGATTTCCGAGACGGTCTTGCCAGACGCGATGAGCCGCATCACTTCGTACTCGCGATCCGACAGAATCTCGTGGGGCAGCCGGTCGGTTTGCTGGAAAACCAGGCGCACAAGTTTCTCACTAAAGGGCTGGCTCACATATTGTCCGCCGGCGAGCACCTTCTTAACGGCTTTGACAAGCTCCTCCGGCGCGCTGGCCTTGGTCAGATAGGCGTCTGCCCCGGCCTTGAACATGCGGACAGCGTACTGATCCTCCGGGTGCATGGTCAGCACGATGACGGGCAGTGTTGGACAGACTTTCTTTACGTGTTTGAGTGCTTCGGTCCCGGTGTTGCCGGGCATGCTGATATCCAGAATGAGGACATCCCATTTCTTGCGCTGGACCAGGTCGAAGAGGTCGTGGGCGTTGTCGCACTCCCCGACCGTGACGGCTTCCAGACCGTCCGTCAGCAGCTCCTTGACGCCAAGCCGAAAGAGCGGATAATCCTCGGCGATCAGAATGTTCAGCATCGGGGTACCAAGAGCGGCCACTGATAAGCGCGCGGCCAATCGCCTCCACCTGTTTGCAATCAGTTATGTGCTGCTCGATAGAGGTATTCGAACCGTCACCGTCGTGCCTTTCCCGGGCGAGCCGGCAATCGTCACCTGTCCACCAAGACTTGCGGCGCGTTCGCGCATCCCCAACAGACCCAACGAGGTTGACTCGGTGAGTTTTTCACGAGAGATCCCCACTCCATCATCCTGAATGGCGAGCAGCAGATTGTTGTCCAACTGTTTTATCAGCACCTGGATAGCCGTGGCCTGGGCATGTCTGGCCGTATTCGTGAGGGCTTCCTGGCAAATGCGGAACAGCGAAGTCGCTTGCTCCGGTTCCATGGCGATATCGTCCGCGCTGCTGACGCAGGTGCAGGAAATACCGGTTCGCTGTTGAAAATCTTGACATTGCCACTCAATCGCCGCGACCAAGCCGAGCTCATCCAGTATCCTAGGCCGCAACTCAGTCACGATTCGTTGCACAGAGGCAATCGTGGCATCGACCTGCTCTACCATCGACCTGATCTTGTCCTCCATTGTTTTGCGAGCCCTTGCCCCGCGCGGCTCGCCCATGATCGTGCGCAGACGGGAGAGGTCAACCTTCAAGCACGTCAGCCCAACACCAAGCTCATCATGCAGCTCGCGGGCAATGCGGGTTTGTTCCTCTTCCCGCACCGTGGCGAGTCGTCCGCTTAACATGCGGAGTTCCTCCAATGTAGCACGCAATCGTGCTTCCCCACGTTTGCGCTCCGTAACGTCTTCCACCGTGCCTTCGTACCCGACAAGCGTCCCGGCTGGATCGCGCACCACCCGCACGTTTTCGGAAACCCAAATAAAGCTGCCGTTTTTTCGGTACACCAGTGCCTCGAAGCCGGTCACTGCTTCCTGTTCCTTCATCAGACGAATGAACTCTTCGCGACGTCCAGGGTCGACGTAGATCTGGCTGGTGATGTCCGTGATCATGGCGAGCATGTCTTCCGGCGAGTCATACCCATATATGCGCGCGAGCGCCGGATTCACGGCGACATACTTCCCGTCGAGCGTGGTTTGAAAGATCCCTTCAACGGCGTTCTCGAAAATGTTTCGATATCGCTCCTCGCTTTCTTTCCTCGCGGATTCCAGCCGTTTTAGATCCGTGACGTCTTCGGAGATGCCCAATAGGTACCGCGGTTCCCCCTTCTCGTCATAAATGGGGATCTTCCTGGTATGGAGAATACGCCGGCCGTGATGTTTCGTGTCGATCAATTCCTCGGGAATGTCCAGCATACCACCGAGTTCCAAGACCTCACGGTCTTTTGAAGTGAAGAAGTCCGCTTCATCTTTCGGGAACATTTCATAGTCGCTCTTGCCGATCAAGACCTCGCGGGGGTAGCCCAGCAAATCTTCGCCGGCTTTGTTAAAGCGGACGAATTTCAGATCCTTTGCATCTTTCACAAAGATCATGTTGGGCAGGTTCTCCACCACGGACGTGATGAACGATTCGGATTCCCGTAGTTCTTCCTCAGCCCGCTTACGCTCGGTGATGTCATAGTTTACGCCCGTCATGCGCAGCGCAGTGCTATCCGTATCCCATATCACCTGCCCAACGGCCTTGATGACACGAACTGTGCCATTGGGCCAGCAGATGCGAAATTCGATGTCGTATGGCCTCTCCTTGTGTATGGCCTGTTGAATCGCCCCCTCGCATCGCGCCCGATCGTCAGGATGCACGCCAGACAGCCAGGCGTCGTAGGCGCCGCCAAAGTCTTCTTTCTTCACTCCATAGAGAGCAAACATCCGGTCGTCCCAGACCAATTCGTCATTCAGGATGTTCCAGTCCCACACCCCGATCTGTGCCGCGCTGGTGGCTAGCTTCAATCGATCCGCTAACTGATGGACTTTCTCCTCTGCCCGCTTCCGCTCGGTGATGTTGCGCACGAACGCACAGTGGTATTCCTTGCCTTCGTAGGCCAGAAAATTGACACTCACCTCGATGGGAATCAGCCGACCGTCTTTTGCCCGATGGGCCGTCTCAATCACCATGGTCCCGCCCCGCTCAGTTTCTGCCCAAAACCCGGGCCACATGTCCGCCTGAAAGTCGGGATTCAGATCGTGGACGGTCATGGTACACAATTCCTCTTTCGAATAACCCAACATGAGAATGGCCGCCTCGTTCACATCCAGAATCCTGGCCTGTGGATCAACCCAATACACGGCGTCAGCAGCCCGCTCCATCGAAAACTTCGCCAACCGCAAGACCGCGTCCGTCCGCTTGCGCTCGGTAATGTCATGGGCCAGATAGATCAGGCAGGGAGTGGACCCAAGTTGGATCGGTTCAACGGAGACCATGAGGGCGCGGATTTCTCCGGACTTGGTCCGGAGCAGCCCTTCCCGATTGTGCACATAGCCCTGTTTCTGAATTTCTCGGACCACAATCGCGCGTTCCGATGGATCGGCCCACAGCCCCAATTCTAAGGTCGTATGACCAATCATTTCCTCCCGATTGTACCCGGTCAGCCGGCTGAACCCTTCATTCACATCAATAAGCCGACCTCCCGCCACTGTACTGATCCCGACGGCGGAGGGAGTCCAGTTGAAGAGGGTTTGAAAGTGTTGTTGTGACCGAGTCAGGTCCTCAATGAGCCGAGTTTTTTCCAGCTCCGCCTGCTTCCGACTGCTGATGTCCATCAGCGCCGTCCGCCAACGGGTGATACGCCCAGACTCCTCAGGCATCGCGAGGCTTTCGAGAAAGACCCAACAAGAGGGGCCCGATTGTTTCAGGAGCTGCACCTCGCAGGTTTGCCGCAGGCCTGACTTCAGAACTTCGTGACAATGGCGATCAAAGACGAGGCAACTATCCGGTGTAATGAAGCGCGCAACCGATTGCCCGATCAGCTCCTGCCGGTTGATGCCGAGCAGCATCGCGGCCCTCAGATTCGCTTCCACAATCATACTGGACGTATCCAGCGTGAGATGGCCTGCCGGGGAAAAATCATAGAGAGCCGCATAGCGATCCTTATAGCGGTCCTTGGCCGCTTCGATTTCAACTTGGGTTCGGCGCAGATCCTCATTCTGCATCTCCAGCTCGATCTGACGGACTTGCAATTCGTGCACGAGCTGTTGCACATCCTTGACCGGCATAGCCGCGACATCCTGCTTGGTCACCCGCAGCAGCTTCTCCGCCTGACTGTGTAGTCCTGTGAATGTTGGGGTTCTCTTTGGTTCTTCTGCAGGCGGGTCTGTCGAGGGAGTCGATTGCGCCCGAGGAAGCGTGGTTTTCAAAGGGCGTCGCTTGGCACTCTTTTTGTTTTTGGCGTCGACCTTGGGACGAACTCGTCTCTTCTCATACTTTCGTGGCGTCGCCATCACGGAGCCCTCGCCTCGGGATCTCAGCGTAGGCAATACCGGCTTGTAGTCACCCTTAGCCGAGATGCTAAGTAGCAATTCAGCCTAAACCTTTTCCCACATGATAGACAAGTAGATGGATGGGGTCGCACTGAGGTGGCCCGGATTTGCAGACGTCTTTAAATAGGGACAGGACTCCAGGAGGAGGGGTCCAACGGCAAACACGTAAATATTTACCCTTTGTTCAGACGAGACCTCGGCTACCGTATGGACTGGCGAAGTATGCCGACAACGTTACACAATTCACGCTTCACCATTAAATCCCCGCGTACCATTCATACCCCTGATCCTCCCAGTATCCCCCCTTCCCACCTCCGATGCCGGCGAGGGACTCGACCAACTCGATCTTCATGACATACTTCGCCTGCTTGTATCCGAGCTGTCGCTCGAAGCGGAGCCTGAGAGGAGCGCCATGTGGAACATCCAGTGACGCACCATTGAGCTCGTACGCCAAAATCGTCTGGGGGTGATAGCAATCGACCACGGCGATGCTCTCGTAGTACGCGATCCCCCCGTCATCCACGTCGGCACAGTGGAACACAGCATAGCGGGCATTCGGCAACGGTTCGACTTGGCGCATCAAATCACCGACTGGGATACCAGTCCATTTTCCAATGGCACTCCAACCCTCCACACAATCATGACGAGTAATTTGCGTCCGAGAGGGCAGCTCTTTCAGCGCAGCAAGCGACCAACTTCTCGGCGTGTGGACCAAGCCCACTACTTCCAGCATCCATCCAGAAAAGTTCTGTGCGACATGCCCGGCATATTGTTCTGTACCAGGATCAGTGTTGCCGTTCGCCGGAAAGATCTTCGAGATGTCTGCCTCACCGTATTCTTTCGCCAATGCGTTTTTTGGAGTGATCCCCCGTTGTACAGCTTCCGTCAATCGTTCGGCCTTGCCGAGAATGGACGGGAACCAACTGCTCTGCGTGAGATTGTCGCACCCAGAGAGCGCAACCAAACTTGCTGCGCCCAACGTTCCCTTGAGAAATCGGCGTCGTTCCATTGCACGTTCAGACTTCATGACGCACTCCTTTATGTTGAACGAGAAACCACCCCGTGACCATCGAACGGATGTTGTTGAAGAACCCGGTGAGAATCACCTGGACAACGTGAATCACGATGAAGCCGACAAACGAAAAACAGGCAACAAAGTGAATCGTCCTCGCCGCTTGGCGTCCTCCCAATATGGTCAAGAGCCAGGGGAACGCAGTATCGATCGTCGGCGACATCGCCAGACCAGTCAACACAATCAGCGGCGCCACGCCGAACAAGATACAGGCGTAGGCCAGCTTCTGAAGGACGTTGTACCGCTTGGCTTCTTTGCCGCTTGGATGTCGCAGGAGCAGATGATCTCTGAGTGACTTGCCAATGCCGCGAAAGTCTTTGCCGGTTGGAGCCAGGTCGCGAGTGGCATGTCGGCTCGCGAAAGCATAAGCGGTGAAAATCAGCCCGTTGATCACAAAAAGCCAGGCGAAAAACAGATGCCATTGCCGCCCCATCGCAAGCCACTTGGCGCTGGGAATGGTCGCCCATGCCGGAAAGGCCCGTCTCATGCCGTCCGAGTAGCCAAGCACGCCGGTTGTATCAAACTTATGACCGAGGATAGTCGTGATACCCATTTCCTCACCACTTTCAGTCTGCATAGGCCTGATTGAGAGTACTGCCTGGTCGCGATCAGAACGGTCGCCCCAATAGAGGGCCGGATGCGCGTTAAAGATCTGCAGCCCGCTCATGATGAGGATGATCAGGAACGGGACGTTGAGCCAATGACTGATCCGCACCGGGAGACGATGACGGTATACCCGTTCGATCACAGGGGAAGACGAAACCATGGGGCTACTCACTGTCGATAACGTTTCAGATACCGGCGGTCTCTGGTCCGTGACCGCTTCTTCCGACTGAATGAGTAACGCCATGATTCCCCCTCCCCTCAATGCACAACCTAGCGTTTCGTCGGAAGTATGCGTGGTTTCTTACAGCAATATGATAGCTAGCGAAAAACAACAGGGCCTGCGATCGGACAAGCCGAACGCAGGCCGTGGCACGCAACAACTCGAGCATGCTCTCTCTTTAATAGCCCATGGCTCCCTTCATGTCGCCTTTCATCGCATCTTTCGCGCCTTTCATATCGTCTTTCATGGCATCCTTTGTCGCTTTCATCGAATCTGTCTTGGCTTTCATCTCACCCTTCATCGCATCAGGCTTCGCTTTCATCGGATCAGTGGCAGCCTTCATGTCGTCCTTCATCTCACCTTTCATCTCACTAGCCATCTTGCCCATCTCGTTGGCAAACGAAGCGGTGCTTGCACACATCAGACACACAGCTGCCGCGATTGAGACCATCATCTTGTTCATCGGAAACCTCCTCTTGTGGAATGGTTGAAAATCATCGAGAACCTGCATCAATTACTCCTGCACCTTGATAGACTTCTGAACCTCTGGCCAGTTGGCATCTGCCTTCTGAATATAGCCTGGAACATCTGCGAGCCACCGGGAACGGACAGCGTCGCTATAGTTGAGATACAATTTATTACTGACAACGGTAAAGGCCGCCGGATCGATTTTGGCCTTGTAACCTCTCGCCATCCCATAGGCGCAGTACCCACCATACTGCGGGACGAACTTGGACGGATCGGCAACGAAGGAGTCCCGATGGGCAGCTGACGCGAACTGGAAGGTTGCGCCTTCAAACTCAACACGAAACGCCGGTGATCCCTTCACCGGCTTCTGCTCTGTAAAATAGGCGACCGGATCATGGCCGTCGATTGCCAGGCCGTTCCGTTCAAAGAATTGTGCGGCAAATATAAGAGAAGAATGAGAGAAGAGAAAACAGGCGGTTAAGATCAATGCGTTCGCGTACCGATTCATGACGATGTGCCTTCCTGGTCTCTAAAACAGAGTCGATCCAAGCGGGGAACTCTTACAGACGCATGGCGCTTGTCCCAATTAATGCGGGGTCACATTCACAAACACCTTGATCGCGTTCTTCTCCGTCGTCAGCGTCGACATCATCTCTTGATAGTTCTCAAGACCTGTCACCGGGTGGGTCAGGAGTTGAGAGAGCCAGCCTGGAAATTCCAGCTCTGCCCTCGCAAAGTCATAGACGCCTGCTTCGAAGTACTCGCGGTTCGCGTTTACCGTCCCAACAACAAGTTTGTTCCCAAGCACGAAATCCAAGTTGATCTTGTCGGCGGGAATGGCATGTTGCCGATCGCCTCCAGTCACGCTGGCCAAGACAAGCACCCCGTTCTTCCCTAAGCTCTCCATCGCTTCGAAGACAACCGGGGAGTAGCCGGTGGCCTCGAACATCACATCAAACGGGCCAAACCGCCTGGCCGCTTCTCGAATGGAAAGATCGTCCGTCGACACATAGCGCACGCCAAGCTTGTCCAAGAGATCCACATTGCGTGAAGGCCCAGTCTGCTTCCCAAAACTCGTCACATCGAGGCCCTTCATTTTGAGCGACAGGGCAGCCAGAAGCCCAACTGTTCCTGCTCCGAGTACCGCCGCCTTCTTTGGTCGCCAGATCTTGAATCGACGCTGTGCTTCAAAGGCCTGAATGATGCCTTTCTCTATAATAGACGTGGGTTCCAACAGAACTGCCACATCCTTTAATCCTTTCGGAATCTTCACCAGATATTCCGGGTCCTCGACAAAGAGTTCCGTCAAGTAGCCGTGCCGTAAATTGATTCCCCGCTCGTAATAGATATCCTCGCTAGTCATGTCGTACTGACCGATTTGGTCGTAAAAGCTCTCGCCCGGTCGCCGCACGGTTGGCACGACGTAGTCATCCGGCATGAGTTCCGTGACATTGGGTCCAACTTCCAGCACACGCCCGAAACACTCGTGACCGATGACAAGGAAGTCATAGCCGGGAGGAGCTTGCCCATATTCTGCTGCGTTGATTTCCTTATCGGTTCCATCGACTCCGACACGCAACACTTGCACCAAGACCCCGCGTCCGTTTGGAATTTCATGCACCGAGGGCTTCGACAGATCGGCGAGATGGATAGAATCCGGCTGTCCTGGGATGACTGCAATGGCTTTCATGGCTGCTCCCCTTCAAATCGATGTCGTGGCTGACCCTGCTATGGCGATCAACCGCCAGCTGGTGATCGCTTGGCCCTCGCAACAAAGGCCTGTCGTAATCGTTGAGAATCGGCGGGCTGTTTAACAGCCTTCGGCAGTAGCCCCACCACGTCCCGAACCGTTGCAATCTGTTTGACATAGGTCTCACAGCCGGCACAGATGGCCAAATGCAGGGCTATGTGACGCTTCCGCTCGTCCGCGACATGTTCGTCGAGATAGGCCGAGACCCACTGTGTGATCTCTTGGCAGGTAATCTCTGAGAGAATTGGCTGCCCCTCTTCCTGTGCCATGTGAAGACCTCCCCTTGAGTGCCTATAACTGGGTCGGTCCTGCCTGCATTTCCTTACACAGCAGAGGGTCGTCCCTCCAAATGCGTCTCCACCGCCTGGCGTACCCGCTCTCTGGCTCGATGCAGCCTGACATAGAGGTTGGATTCGGTAATCTTCAAGATGTCACAGACTTCCTTTGTCTCGACTCCCTCGACATCACGCAGAATCAAGACGTCTTTCAAGGTTCTCGGCAACGCCTCGATCGCCCGATTCATGGCTGTGACCGCCTGCTGTGACGCCAGGAGCTTTTCCGGTGTCTGATCATCCCAAGGCTGAGGCGGGAAGGCCCAGTGGCCGGCCCATTCGCCGGACTGGTGAAACCGAGATGGATCGATCGCTTCATCGCCTTCGTCGTCGGCAGACTCAAATGAAGAGAAGTTCATGTGTCGTTTCTCACGCACCCCACGGTCTTTGGCCTTATGGATCATGATTCCAAAAATCCAGGTTTGCAGGGATGATCGGCCTTCGAATCGGCCTAACCCTTCGATGACCACCATCCAGGTATCTTGGACAACTTCTTCCGCCACTTCCCGATCCGCCACGTAGCCCATCGCCATCCTGATCAAGGCACTATGGTGTCGAGTCACCAATTCATCAAACGCCCCTTCGTTCCCCTGCCTGAGCCGCGCCAGGAGTGCGACCTCCCCGTTTGCTACAGCGGCTGATTGACTCAGCTCCGGCTTCCGACCCGCAACCATCCGATGACTCACCGACTCCGTAACAGCACTGGTTTCAACGTTCATGACCGATCTCCAATCTGGAGCAGCTCCGTCACAAGGGCCGGAGCGCTCATGAGGGTGACATGTGCAGGGGGAAAGGCATTGAGGACCTCGACTCCCCGTCCATCGATGTACTCGACATGCGAGCAATCCAAATACACGGCTTTGTTCTTTCGAAGGTAGGCGCGGCATTCCCCATCCAGCAGAGCCGCCCATTGCTCCGTGATCTTGCCTTCCAGCTTGAGCAGGACATCTCGCCCGCTTTCCTGTATCGTCGTGATCTTCAACATCGCTGCCTCTCCTTCTACCTCAACGTGATGCCAGCCTATTCAGCAATGGCGATGCCACAGCAGAAATCCAGCAAGCTTGACGGCACAAGATATTGATTTAATTGAGTGAAAGAACTTTCTGCTATTGAGTGACAGGAAAGAAAATCATGCGTGATTTTCCTGAAATATTGGGAACGTCCCAATTAGTTGGGAGATTGTGTCGGGAACGAGAGGCTATGGAATGGGATGATGCAAGAACCAGTGAGTCTGCGAGTATCAGTCCAGTAATGCCGCCAAGGCAGCGTAATCAATTGACTCCTTGACTCGGTCGAGCCAAGCCTTGCGCGCTGCCTGTTCAGGGCGCTGCAGAATATCCTCTTCAGCCAAGGTCACTGTCGACAGGACGATTACCTGGATCTTTCCCGGCTGACTCAGGCTCGGAAAGGTCGGATCCATCTTATAGGTAAGCGCGTGCTCTGCTAGGCCCGGTTTCAGGTTGGTCAATTCATACGCACCTCTCAAGGCTTCTTCTTCCAGTACAGCACGTTCCCTATGGTCCTTGCTAACTTGGTCGGCATCCTGCAACAAGTCCATGGCTTGGGTGCGCAACCGGAGCGCGACCGCTTCATTGTCGCTCGCCATCGCCTCTCTCTCCAGGCTTCTACTGTGCTCCCGAATTTCACCCACTCTCTCCTGCTCATCCACGCTGAGCGTTTGCAGCTCGTCAATCTGAGCCTCCATCGCCTTGCGGACGGAGCCGTCGGTATCCGCCCAGACCGCCGGCATGGCGAGTTGCTGAGCTGTAAACGACGCCCGATAGGCATGATAGTCGTTGAGCAGTTTTGTGAGCTGGGCGCCTCGTGCTGCATCTTTGGCTTGCCCTGCTTGAAGGTCTGCCGTCAGTCGCCTCATGTTCTCCACATATTGGTCGGCGCCGGCTGGATCGGTCTTTCTCCGTAAGGCCGCAGTCCGGTCGATCATGGTCTGATCGGGAGCTTTGCGTAACGCCCTGGCGTTGCGCCAATCAGCCAAGGCCCTTTCACGGACAGCACCCACGCGATCCAGCTGATCGCTAAGGGTTTGAGGAATCCATGGCAGCCGCCCATTCTTCGAGATCACCACCCACCCGTTGTACTCAGGATACCCACTGATCATGCCGGTCAGCTCCGGGATCTCATCCTGGCCCATGAACATGTCCTTCGAAAGGTGGTTGAAAAAGATGCTGATCTTTCCGATCGATCCGGCTACGCGATCTGCATCAGGACTAATCCCGCATGCTCCTTGCCAGATCTCGATACCGAGTGACGTCTGTTCCGGATAAGCCTGCACGATCAACCGCGAATCGTTCGGCTTATTCCGGTTGGTCGCCATCGTGGTCCGCAGGCGGACGGGGACCGGCGAATTCAGGAACTCCTGTGACTGTTTGAGAATGGTTTCTGCGGCACTCATGGCCTTGAGATGGCGCGCCCATCGTTTATCGGTGACAGGCCCCTCGTTATGACGAGGTACCCAACACTTGACCTGTGCATCGGCGATTCCAACGTGAACGATCAGCATCAAGGCGAGAAGGCCGACGCCGGGCAGAGGCGTGGCAACCATCCTAATAGGCATTGGGTCTCCTTCCATCAGAGGGTGAGAAGATTATCCCGTTGGTGAGCTTGGTCTGGCGATGCCGAGTTTTTTCATGCGCGCTTCGAGCGTGGTCGGGTTAAGACCGAGGATTTTTGCTGCGCCTTTCTCACCGCTGACACGCCAGCTGGTCTGTTCCAAGATATCACGGATGTGCTGACGTTCCATCTCTTCGAGCGTCAACGTCTTTGCACTCTCCACCTTGTTGTCGGACGGCGAGAGCCAGTCGATCGGTTCCAGCTCCGGCCCTTCACTCAGAATTACGGCACGTTCGATCACATGTTCGAGCTCGCGAATGTTGCCGGGCCACTGATACCGCTGAAGGACCGTGATCATTCGCTCCGGAATCCGATCGAGCTTCTTGCCAAGATTGGCGGCAAACTTACGGACAAAATACTGCACTAACAAGGGGATGTCCCCTTCTCGCTCATGTAAGGCAGGCAGGTGAATCGGGAACACATTGAGGCGGTAATAGAGGTCAGGCCGATACTGGCCTGTCTTGGACAACTGCTCGAGATCTCGGTTCGTCGCAGCAATCACGCGCACGCTTACCTTAAACGTCTGAGTACCTCCAACTCGTTCGAATTCACCCTCCTGCAAGACACGCAAGAGCTTGGATTGCAGATCCAGCGGGAGCTCTCCGATTTCGTCAAGGAAGATCGTCCCCTTATCAGCCACCTCGAAGCGGCCCATCTTTTTCGTGAGCGCGCCGGTGAACGCGCCCTTTTCATGGCCGAAGAGCTCGCTTTCGATAAGGCCGGCCGGAATCGCCGCGCAATTGACCTTCACCAGCGGTTTGTTCTTGCGTGGGCTCAAATTGTGAATCGCCCGTGCAATCAGCTCCTTACCAGTACCGGTTTCGCCCGTGATCAAGACGGTTGAATCGGTCGGAGCCACACGCTCGACGTTCTTCAAGACCTTCTTGAGGGACGAGGACGAGCCGATCAACTCCTCAAAGTTGTGCGTGCCCTTGATTTCCTCCTGCAGGTACACGGCCTGGGCTTCGAGCCGGGCTTTCTCCTGCTCCATCAACACCTGTTCAGTGATGTCAAGGAACATTGTCCGTGTGTAGGCACCGCTCGGGTCAGGTCGTGACCACCATCGAATCCACAGCGGCTTGCCGTTGTCCTTTCGGCGCAGCTCGAGGACCACGCCTTTAGTATCGATCCCCTTCCCGAGAGAGTCGAACGCCTCTTTGAGTCG
Organism: Nitrospira sp. Ga0074138; assembly: GCA_001464735.1. Classification (GTDB taxonomy): domain Bacteria; phylum Nitrospirota; class Nitrospiria; order Nitrospirales; family Nitrospiraceae; genus Nitrospira_D. Next base: position 99,196 of record LNDU01000051.1, on the reverse strand, counting down.
ACGTTGTGCATCCGGCGTATCGGGGATAAATGTCTTCCCATACGTCCCTTCCACTTGCTCCGGCGTCAGACCAAGAGTGTCGAGCGCGGCCTTATTCACACGGATGAATTTCGAATCAAGCCCTTCATTCACATAGGCGATCGGTGCCTCGTCGAACAAATCGCGCAACTGTTGCTCGTTCTCTTTCAATTGAAGTTCCAGCTGAAGTCGTTCCAGCTCGGCACCGGCCCGCACCCCGAAAATCTTGAAAACGGACAGCACCCGCGGGTCATCGTGCATGGGTTTGATGTCCATGACCGCCAGATGCCCCATCACCGTGCCAGAATGGTCAGACACTGGAATCGCCAAGTAACTCTCGACGCCCAACGCCGCGAGATCCTCCCGATGGTCGGGAAAGAGGTCCTGTACATTTTCAGGAAAGAGGCAGACTTCACCGGCCAGCACGCGCTCACAGGGCGTATGGGGAAGGTCGTACTCGAAATTGTCCAGAAATCCGTTGCCCTTCCAAAACGCCAAGGTACGCACCCGCGCCCGGTGTCCCCCAACGAACCGCGACACGAAGGCATACTTCGTCTGCAGCGCTTCCGCTAAGCTTTGGACCAGTGCGGGGAAGAACGCTTCCCCGGTTGATGCCGCCGTCCCTTCGTCGATCTTACGCAACGTCAGGTCGCTCTTCCGCAAGGTTTGCTCATACCGTAACCGGTCAAACTCCGCCGCCGCCCGCATGGCCAACATGCCGAGAATCGACATCGCACGAACAGGGTCCGGCATGGGTTTGGAATCCATGATGGCCAGATGTCCCACCACCCGGTCGACGAAATCCACAATCGGCACGCCACAATAGCTGTTGACCTTGGTCTCCTGAATGAGTGGGACCTGCGGATAGAGCGCCCGAAGCCGATCGGGGTGGTGGATGTATTTCTTCGTCAACACCGTTTCACAGGGGCCCCGTGCCGGGACATCGAACGGCGGCAATGGCTGTCCTTTACCCCACCCGGCTTTAGAGCGGAACCGATCCCCCTCCTCGCTGAGCTCGGAAATATAGGCGTAGTCCACATCGAGCGCGGTGGCCAATTGCTGCACCAGGGACGGGAAGAACTGCTCGCCGAGTGTTGCCTCCACACCTTCCAAGATCTGGCGAAGAATTGACCAGGTCTTCACCGACTCGTCGCCGGATTGGTGCGGATCAGATCCAAGCTCGGAGGGTCGCATCGTGTTCACCCGTCGACAGAATGGTGGGAAAAAGAGTGACGGGCGGACAGTGTAACACTGGAGAGGAAAAGGTGGCAACGCGGCCTGCAACATCCCGGAGGAGACGAGTGCCTCCCTTATGGCAAGCCAACCATCGAGGCCCCGCAGCCGACACAGCGGACCTGCAAGGGAATCTCTTTCCGGGTGACAGGGCCTATCACCGGAGCCGGTGGTGGACCGAGGAACAGCCGAGCAAAGCGACTGGTCCGATACGTCGTCAGTAACTTCGGCATAGCCAGGAAGAACCCCACCATCACGATGCCTGCGGCGATCAATGGCCACTGGGCGCTGATCACGCTGCTCCCCAAATAGGTAAAGGCAAAGGTCGGCGGCGCCATGCCGACGAGCGTCGCCAGCGCAAAGGCCTTGAACGAAATGTTCGTCAGTCCCGCGCCATAACTCACCACGTCGAAGGAAAACACCGGGATCAATCTCGCGAAAAACATCAGACCCATTAACTGATGGTCCGTGCACATCTGGCAGAACACCGTCTCAACCTTGAGGAGTTTGGACAGGGCATCGCGGCCTAAGGCACGCGCGAGCAGAAAACAGCCGATGGCGCCGATCTCAGCACCGATGATGGCATAAAGGGCTCCATAGAACGGGCCAAAGACAGCCCCTGCCGCAAGATCCAGCGGTAAGCTCGGGATCGGCGGAATGATGACGGCGCAGGCCATGCTGCCGATCAACAGCAACGGAGCCAACGGCCCAGCATCGCGCAGCCATTCCGTCAAGACCGTCAGGGAGAGATACTGGTCGTAATCAACAGAAGACAACCCCCAACAGATGGCGCCGATCACGATCGCGGCCAGCCCGAGTTTGATCCAAGTCGTCATACTGCGTGGGGCTCCGATGGCGGTGATCGTGGCGGCGCTCATGGTGACACAATTCGCAGGACATGCCCATCTGGGTCACGAACAAGCACGCCGGCCTTAAACCCTAACGCTCCTTCCGGGATCGTGACGACACTGGACGAGACAAGTTGTCCCATCCTGCGTAGTTCTATTGCGGCAGCATCCACATCGGATACCACCACCGTCGTTTGCCAATGCCAGAGATCAGTCGGATGCGAATCGATTGGAAATGGCCGACCTCCTGTCGGCAGTTCATACTCCAAGAACTCCGCACCAGGTGGGCCCATCGTCGGTGTCAGGCCGGTCACACGCACGCGGGCACCAGGCAAACTGTCGAGATGTTCCTGTTCCGTGCGCATATTCAACGTCCCGCCTGCGACCGTCAGGCCGAGCAGATCGCGATAGAACTTGAGGCTGTTCTCGGTGCTTCGCACCGTCATGGCCGTGTGATCGATCCCAAGGAACAGATCTCCCCCTCCCCTCTTCCAGACAGGATTCCCCTTGCCTTCCTGAAACCAGAGCAGTTCAAGGTTGTGTCCGTCCGGATCGCGGAATTTGATGGCCTTGATACCGGCAGCGGCTTGATTCGAGGTCGGGATTGTCTGGGGTCTCGGGGAGATTTGGCGAACATGGTGCTTCCCTAATTGTGCCCAGGCTACGTCCATATCGCGTACGACGATGGCGACGTGCTGGAACCACAGATCATTGCTGTGTGAGGGCACAGGAATTGGCCTCAGATCTGGAGGCGAGATGAACTGCGTCAGTTCGATCTGCTGCTCACCGAGCTGTATCTGTACAAGACGCGCCCGCACTCCGAAGATTCCGTACAGTTGATCATATTCCGGCCCATCCACCTCAACATCGCTCACCGGCTTGAACGTCAGCACATCGCGATAAAAGGCAACAGAACGGTCCATGTCAGACACGGTAAAGCCGACTGAGGCAATCGATTGAGCAATAGCGCGCGACTCCGCTTGCGCAGTGAGGGGTGGAGGGTTGGGGGTGACTAGAAAAAGGCTGAGGAGGGCGAACATGCGGATAAGGGTTTCTCTCATCACCTCACCCATAACTCCTTACCCTAACCGTTCTAAGAGGTGGTCTCCCACACGCAACGCATTGGCAATAATTGTTAACGAAGGATTCACGGCCGAACTGGAGACAAAGAAGCTTGCGTCGACGACGTAGAGATTGTCCAGATCGTGGACCTTGCAGTTCACGTCCAGCACACTGGTCTTGGGATCGTGACCGAAACGGACGGTCCCACATTGGTGAGCCGTACCTGCGATGGGGATCTTCTTCCCGAAGTAGAGGTGCGTCGGAAGGAGATGGTCGTCACAACCCAAATGATTGAGCATGCCCTTGAGCTTGGCCGCCAGCCGTGTATGTGCTTCCAGGTTGCTTTCTGTGTAGGCAAGCGTGATATTGCCATCCTTGCTGACGAGCACACGGCTGTTTAGGTCTGGTAGGTCTTCCGAGGTCAACCAGAAGTCGAGCGAATGTTTCGCAGCCACATCGAGAGCCAATCCAGGCGCAAAGGGCGGGGCCCCAAGCTTAAGCATTTCAAAGTCTTGTTTCCCGATCATCGAGATGTGGCCCATCGGGTAGTCCCACTCGGCAGAGGCGTAATAGAAGTCGTTCAAGCCAATCGTTTTTTGAAAGACGGTCGGATTCGGCCTCTTCGAAATCGCGAGCATGGCTGAATTGTTGTGGCACATGTAGTGCCGACCCACCATGTCGGAAGAATTCGCGAGGCCGTTCGGATGTTTGTCGTTCGCCGACTTGAGCAGCAACGCTGCTGAATTGATGGCCCCGCAGGAGACCACGACGATATCGGCCCTATAGGTTTCTTTCTGCCCGTTGCGCTCCACAACAACGCCCGTGACTTCCCGTCCCGATGTACTCGTTTCTAACCGAGTAACCAATGCACCAATGACTAATGACACATTGGGATACTGCAACGCCGGATCGACGCAGACGACTTGCGAGTCAGCCTTCGCATTGAGCAAACAGGGAAAACCATCGCAGGTGCTGCAGCGAATACAAGCGCCTTTTTCTGGTTGCTGCTCGTTCAGCATCACACCGACCGGCAGATGAAAGGGCTTGTGGCCGCACTTCTGCCAGTCGTCGTGAAGCTCTTGAATGCGGGGCTCGTGGGTCAGTGCTGGATACCTATACGGTACGCTGGCTTTCGGTTCAGTCGGATCTTCTCCACGATTTCCATGCACATGGTATAGATGCTCGGCCTGGGTGTAATAGGGTTCGAGGTCGTCATATCTGATCGGCCACTCCGGCGAGATCCCGTCGTGGTGCTTCACCTCGCCGAAGTCTTGGGCCCGCATGCGCAGCAGCGCCGCACCATAAACCTTGGAATTCCCGCCCACGTTGTAGTGGATACCGGGGTGAAAGGCATTGCCGTTCTTATCCTGCCAGGTTTCCTTGGCCTTGTACTTGTTTTCGGTAAAGACGGTTTTGGAGCTCCAGTTGTCCTTCTCACGCGGCAGGTACCCTCCCCGCTCCAACAGGAGAATCTGCTTCCCCGATGGGGCAAGCTTATAGGCAAGTGTCCCCCCACCTGGACCGGTGCCGATGATAATAATGTCATAATGAGGTGGCATGGTGCTGAGTCGGGAGCAGAGATGGAGTCTTACAAAGGATGGGCGTTCGCTACAATCTCCTCTGTGAACTGTGCAATTCAGACCAACATTGAATGCAGAGGGGGTGTTAGAGTGAACAGGTCAATAAACAATTTCAAACGTGGAGGTTCTGATGCATGTGATGAGTCGTATTGTATTCATGGGGTTAGGCATCGCATTAACCGGCTATCTGAGCGGAGCACCGGTCTTCGCGGCCGATAAACCAATAGAGGATGGATCGAAGATCGTGATTACGTCTCCCAAGGCCGGGGACAAGGTCAGCGACAGCTTTGAGCTGAAATACGAGTTGACTAAGGGGTCGCAAGCGGCTCATGCCCACGTCTTCGTGGACAACGAGTATCAGAAGGGTTTTGGCGGAACGGTTAAGGGGTTAAGTCGTGGGACGCACCAGATCACCGTGACGGGTGCCACGAAGGACCATGCGCTCGTCGCAGCCAGCCAGACCATCACCGTCGACGTGCAATAGCACTCAAACCAGCCAGTTCCACGCCGCCAGGGTCTCTCGCAAAGGAGACCCTGGCGCAGCTGGCTTCACAAGCCATTTCCACACATTGCCACTCGCCTGGTTCCCTCGATTGGTCCACACCACACCAGCAGAACGCAAGAGCTGGCGATTGATCGGCAGAGGGCAGGGTATCCACTGGAATACGCTCGACGAGGACATCAGCATCGAAGGACTTCTCGCCGGCAAACCTGCCGGTGAAAGCCTGTCCTCGTTTAAGAAATGGCTCTCTGGTCAAAGGTTCAGCGGAGCAAGAGGTTTCGTGAGGCGAACCAGGAATGGTCGTCACTAACTACCCGCTAACTTTCCTGTCGCCCCCAACTGCAACCCTTCGTCTTCTCATAACCTGCAAAGTCTCTTCTCTGGTTGCGTGGTCTCGCAACCGCTCGACAGTGTAACTTGTTCCGGCCGATACTGCCTCCGAACGGAACCTCGAACAGCCATCGCCGTTACCAAAGGCAGCCGCACCCTCTCGAAAGCCGCAGATAATCCCGATCATCCTCGCCCCGATGGGGAGCGGAAATACGAGCAAACTTGTAGGGAACCATTAGAGTGACGATCGATCGCAATGCCACCTCTGTATCCACTTCTTGAACGGTCTCATGGGAGGTGGTTCGATGATGGAGTGAGAGGTCTTGCCACCTGGGAAACAAAAGGGATCGACCAATGCATGCTAGAGAACGTAGAATACACATGCCTCTCCATTTGCTAAATAGGTGGCAAGTTGCAAAAGCTACATAGAGGTGGAACGGTCATGAAGAAGAACGAATTCCTCAAAGCGGTAGATACATTAAAACTTTATCGTCGCGCTGAGCTTGTTGATGAAATTGGGCAAGAACTAATTTCTGATCTCTACGTGGATCCCCTCCCCGATAACCACGTCCTTCGGACAGTCTTGCAGCCCAACACCACCTTCTTGATAGGACGTAAAGGAACTGGGAAATCAACCATCTTCCAAATGGCGCAGGGGTCGCTCACAAGGGAGAAAAACGCAACCTGGGCATACATCGATATTAAGACACTGTACGAATCTTCGACTGCAGAGTTAGTGGGTAGCATCCCGCAAAACTATGAGTCTGTACTGACCAGCGATGCAGTCCGAAGGCTAAGTGTATTTAAGAGCTTCGTCATTGAGCTAATTCGTGAAATCAAGGCTCAAATAACGCAGCGCGTTACTTCTAGCGTGTGGAGTCAAGTCAAAGAGACATTCACCGGATCCGCATCAGATCTATTTGAGAAGCTAGATGAATTCTTGGAAGAGCTCAAGCAGGACCTGTATTTAGATGTTACTGGAAGCATTCATGCCTCGAAACATGACAAAGAAGCACACAGAGAGAAAGCCAAATTGGCGGGGGAGGCTACAGCAACCATATCTCCTAGCCCTTCGGCACAAGCGCGATTTGTGGCAGAACTTATTTCAGAACTCGAGGAAACACGGAGCCAGAACTATTCGCAGGTTTTTATCAAAATCTTCAATGTCCGTGGACTCATAACTCGACTGCGCGAGATTCTGACAAGCTTAGATGTGAAGCACTTCTATATATTCATCGACGACTTTTCAGAGTTGCCTCGTGCCGACATGGAGCAAGTTATCGACACAATCCTCGCACCATTCAACAACTGGTCCGAGGAGTTCATTAAACTGAAGGTGGCCGTTTACCCTGGCCGTCTGTATGCAGGGGATATAGATCTGTCGAAGGTTGACGAGGTCTACCTAGACATTTACAGAGCGTATGGCCGAAATGATGTTGGGAATATGGAGGATCGGGCGATTGATTTTACCAAGCGCCTGGTTACGACGAGATTACAGCACTTTTGCAATGAGGCCCCAGAAGCATACTTCGACACAACTTCTGCTGACTTCTGGCAGACACTATTCTACTCATGCCTTGGAAATCCACGAATTCTTGGATACATCCTTTTCTTTTGTTATGAAACAACCGTTATCTATGAGAAGCGTATCGGCGTAAAGACGATTCAGGACGCAGCTCGTCGTTACTACGAAGAGAAAATCGATCATTCTTTTCGGCTCAATAAGTTCCTTCACGAGACATTTGAGGAGCGCTCCAGCATTTACAGTTTGAAGGAGCTTTTTGAAGAGATTGTGAAAAGGGCAAAGTCTCTCCGTAGCTATCGGGACTCAAAAGTTATGAGTGAGATCCCGGGACGGCCCCCAACAAGTCATTTCCATGTGAGGGCAGAATACGAGCCTATTCTTTCAACGCTGGAATTAAACTTCTTCCTGACAAAGTACTATGAAATGAAGGATAGGGACGGTCGAGAAGTTTCAGTCTACGCGATTAATTATGGGCTTTGTCAGCAACAAACGATTGCGTTCGGTAGGCCACGTGAGAAAAGAGAACAGCGACTATATTTCGTTGAGCGAGTTTTTGATTTCAGTCCCATTGTTGTTTCATACATCAAAGTTAACCAAGAGATTGTATGCGGCAGGTGCGGTCATCGGCACGGCCATGAAATGCTTCCAGCCATTCAGGCATTCGACATGCTCTGTCCTCAATGCAAGCAGGGGAGATGCAAGATTGTTAATCTGTCTCGAAAATATGAGCGCCTTATCAAGTCTGTTGCCGACGAGAACTTATTACCCGACACAGAACTGGGAATCCTGAAAGCTCTTCACGACGAAAGAAAAAGTATGTTTGCTAAGGAAATTGCCGCGCAGCTCGATTGTTCTTACCAGCTCGTCGGGCGACGAGGAAGACATTTGGCTGAACGCAATCTGGTCGAGCGAGGAGAAAATGAGAAGGGCCGCCGCGTTTTCGAGATAACTTCTACTGCACAGGAAGTCTACTTTTCTACGGCTCAAGACGACCAGATGGATTTTGGTGGCAATAGCGAAGATCCAGATAGCTAGCGACCAAACAGGGAAGACCCCCCGTTTCGCGGCACGCGGCGGTTTTTGTGACAGGCTGACACTTGTTCTCAAGGTTGGTATACTTGAGTCGAAGGTGACGTATGAGTAAAGTTGAATTGATCGAACAGCAGATTGAGAAACTCTCGTCCGAAGAACTTGCCGCGTTCCGCTCGTGGTACGCGGCCTTCGATGCTGATGCTTGGGACCGCCAGTTTGAAGCTGATGTGAAAGCTGGGAAGCTTGATGCCTTGGCCGACAAAGCTGTTCGTGCACACACCTCCGGCCAGTCCACCAAACTTTGATCCATCACGCCTCACCTGATTTCTGGACTTGCTACAACTCCCTTCCTGCTCCGCTCCGTGAACAAGCTGACAAAGCTTTCGAACTTCTGAAGACAAACCCGCAGCACCCTTCGTTACATTTCAAGAAGGTGGGGCGTTTCTGGTCAGCTCGCGTCAGCCTCAACTATCGAGCCATTGGTGTGGATGCACCCGACGGCATCGTATGGTTCTGGATCGGTACCCATGCGGAATATGACAGGCTGATTCGATAACGTCGTTTTGCGGTGCGCGGCAGTTGAATGAGTCATGATGATTCCAGCTGGATATATGGCCAAGCGAGTGGTGAGGAGGCCTGACTGGCTGAAGGCCAACGGGGTTGAAGATATCTACTCGGTGAGCGGATGTCTTTCCAAAGACTTTGCCGATTACATTAAATTCTGGAAACATAATGGCTACTGGTTCTTCGACTCTCCTGAAGTCATTGAGCAGGTGGCAAGGGAGCAATCGATCGATCTTGCAGGGACGACGATGTTCTTTTACGAAGTCTATGAACAGGAATTCAATGACGCAAAAGAACAATGGCGTCCGTACGAGAGAGAACAGTCATTTCCCACGAACGTCTGCTTGCCGGAGAAAAAGATTCTCGTGGGATTTGATGTAGTAAGCAGCACGCAAAGAAACAGCCCTGAATGCTCTCCACTTTCATGCAACTCACTGGCTAACGAGATTCAGACCAATTCACATTGCCTGCTTCCCGATTTTGAGACCGCAAAGCAGCTTGTCGAAACGGGACGGTTCAAGGATTCAGAGCCTGGCCCCTACAGAATCTTTGCGGTATACACCCTAGACTAGAAGCGAGTAGACCACCTTTTTACAGCGTGCGACGATGAGTTATTCTGTATTCTGTGCAGCCGCCACAATCTTTCTACTCATCGCTGTCTCCTCTGCTTTCAGCCACCGGTCGTCAGCAGCCAGCCTCGTACCTCCGAAGAAGCCGAGAGCTGACTGCCAACCGATGATCGCCTGTTCTTAACGACTCATTGCCATGCTATCGTGCTTCATGCCACTGTCGGCTTTCATGCCATTGCTACGAACTTCGCCGGAGGCTGTCACGATCGGCTTGGCAAACGAGGCTTCGCCGAGCAACACTTCTGCATAGGCACACCAAATCTGGACCTTGGCCACGTCGTTGATCTGCACCGGCAAGGTAATGGTCCGGTTCTGCTTGTCGCCCTTGATGACGAGGCGATTCAAGAGATAGACGTTGCCCTTGGTATCCACCACCTGCCAGTGCGGTGCAGGCGTGTCAGGAATCTTGAACTCCTCCGACCAGGTCAACGTGTCGTTGTTGCCGGAGCGGCCATGCGACGCCGTCCCGCCATTGGCCTTCACACCTTCAAACTTACTCGTGGTGTGTGCGTCAGCCGCGAACCCGTTGGATGCGATAAATAATCCAGTCGCGGCAACCATAGACAGAAATCCCATCTTGAACCAACCCTTCGAGCTCATAATGCCTCCTTGATGTGTGAGTATCCGCGGGGCTGACTGATTTCAGCACTTTGAATTCCGCATCTGCGCATCAGTCGTGTGGAGGCTCCAGTCCTTACATACATTCACGGAACGTACGGCTGATCGCACAAGCGTCAGAGGACACACGTACGCCTCGAAGGCATGTCTCACAAATGACCAATGACGGTTGAGGAATGACGCAGCCTTCAAGCTATGTAGCGACAGTGAAAAATGCAGCGACTGTTATTGTGATGATGAAGTTTGGCACAGAGGATCTGGTGGATGCCGTGGGTTCGCACATAACATTCAGCCGCCAACAACATGCCGCTAAGCGGAGCGATGAGATACAGCCAATAGTCGGTCCAGAGATGCGCAGAAAGTGCGGAAGCAAACGTGCGTGCTGGGTTCATGCTCATGCCGGACAGAGGCGCCTCCACCGCAATGTATGTCGCCACCAACAGTCCCGCGAAAAATCCTGTCCATCGGTTGAGCGACGGCCGATTCGAGACAACCAGCACAACCAGCATGAGCCCGAACGAGATCATCACTTCTGCGGCAAACGCGACCACCCTTCCGCCAAGTCCCGGCACCGTCACAACATAGTTGACGGCGGGATGCTCAATTGCCAGGCCCGGGATCTGAGCTGCCAGCCAGAGTCCAATAGTTTCTCCCATAAACTGCGACAGGACATACCAGAAGGCATCTCCACCTCTAATCTTTCCAAGCCGGAAGAATGTCATCGTAACCGCTGGGTTCAAATGTGCCCCTGAGCGCTTACCCCAAGGCGAATAGATCAGCCCGATGGCCGTGAGCCCCATGGCCAGCCCGATCAGAATCCGTCTCACTGTCGGATCAGGGAACAGATCGTGAAGGGGTGAATGCGGATATTCAAACGCGGCTGTCACCACTGCAGCGGAGATCATGAAGAGCCCAAGGCCAGCCGCTTCCATCAGATACTCAGGCCAGTGTACAGACACTGGTTCAGCGAGCTTCGCCATCAGCACATCACGATGCTGCATGGCTCAATAGAACCTTGTGTGCATCGACCACCCCACGATTGCCGATAGGTCTGGTGACAAGACATCATCTTACAACGATCGACAGGACCGACTCACACGCACACAACACCCCTCTCTCTCCCCTGCACAGAGAAGGCCCCTTGCTCCCTTGCGCATCCGCAGCATATGATCCCAGCATGCAGGTTCAACTCAGCCATCCCGCACGAACCATTGAGATCAAAGGCCCGAAGAAGGCAAAAGACCTCTTCAAAGAACTCAATCTCGTGGTTGAAGCGCATCTGATCATACGCGGCGATGAACTCGTGACCGAAGACGAGATGCTCTACGACCAGGACCAGATCGAAATCCGTCCGGTCATCTCCGGCGGCTCTCCACGCTTCATGAGTCACGAATGAACTGTACGAAATGCAAAATCCGAGCAGTGATCGACCTACCCCGCCACAATGCCGCCTTCTGCAAAGGCTGCTTCAACGTCTATGTGCATGACCAGGTCAGCCGGGCCATCAAGTCTGAAAAGATGTTCAAAAAGGATGATCGCATCCTAGTGGCCGTGTCTGGCGGGAAAGACAGCCTGGCTCTCTGGGATATTCTCCTCAAGATGAGCTACAAGGCCGACGCCCTCTATGTAGACCTCGGCATCGGCGGCTACTCGGAAGTGTCCCATGCCAAAGTCGTCCAGTTTGCCGAAACGGTCGCCGCGCCAATGGGCGCGGTCCTGCATGTCCATACCGTCGAGCAGGAAGCCGGCGCCGGCATCAAGGAACTGGCCATGCTGATTCATCGTCCGACCTGTAGTACATGTGGCACCATCAAACGCTACCAGTTCAATCGCGTCGCGCTGGAGCACAAGTACGATGTGATGGCGACCGGCCACAATCTCGACGATGAAGCAGCCCGCCTACTGGGCAACGTACTCCGCTGGCAGGAGGAATACTTGGACAAGCAATCCCCTAGCCTGCCGGCCTCTCTCGACGGGTTTGCCAAAAAAGTGAAACCGCTCTTTCGCCTCTCCGAGCGTGAATTGGCCGCCTATTCGGTACTCAACCGCATTGACTACATCGTGGAAGAGTGTCCGATGGCGAAAGGTGCGCGGACCCTTCTCTATAAGGAAGTGTTGAATCGGCTTGAGACGGAATCCCCAGGCACCAAGCAGGCCTTCTACTGCGGCTTTCTCGACAAACAGCGCAAGCCCGAAGCCTCCCCGACCACGATGGCCGAGAAAGATCAGGCCATGCTGCATCCCTGCTCCGTCTGCCAACAGCCTACCACCGCCGACGTCTGCTCCTACTGCAAGATGATGGCGCGTGCCAAGACCCACAGCGTGTAAACCACCACCATCCTTGCCCGTAGCATGGCTATCTCCCGCGAGAACTCAGCCGACTCGCGTCGTGCTAGACCTTGGCAGCTACGTCCTTGCACTCGATGGAATACGGTAGCGTTGTTTGATGGCCGTCACGATCTGTTTCGCTTCTGCTTCATCGAGTCCAGCCCCGAATCGATAGGTCCTTGCCCCATAATTAAAGGCGATCACTCCACCACCGACTCCCCATAATTGGAGACTCGATGAAAAATCAAACGGATTGACGTCAAGATGTCCCACCCGTACATCGCGCATCTGCACAAGATCATATTCATTGTCAAAACCGAATCCTCCGATGTCACGCCTGGTTTTAAACGTCTGCCCGTGCACCAGGACAATTTCCTTGCCCATCACTTGCCAAAGCCACGCATAGATCGCAAACAGCCCGCCGACCGTCCAGACCCCAAGCCATGTCAGCATGAAGACTTCTCCTAGCAGTGGAGCATCCCCGTTCAGCAACTGACTGGTGACCATGACTTCACCCACCCCCCACCCGCAGATCCAAAATCCCAAAAAGCAAATCACCAACCAACTGCGTCTGCAAGGCATGACGATGCTGAGCCCCTGCGACGTATCCGCGATGGTGATTCGTAAGTCCGCTGGTTGTCGCTTTGCCATGGGGTCCTCACCTTGATACGGTCGGCATTATTACATGGATGACCGGTGAGTCCCAGAACATATAGCAGCTGAATCGATCAGCTTTCTTGAGCTTAAGGCGGAGTCATAGATTCAGTGAGCCGGAATATTTGGGGCAATTTTTTCCAGGATGACTTGCCTGACCTGCTTGGCGAAGCGTTTGGAGACCTCAAGGTTTTTCAAGACATGGCCTGACTCTGAGACATTGTACGTTGCCGGTGGGACCTGTGTCGTGATCGTGGCTTCAAAAACGACCGCCAGCATCTTACTCGGCTTTCCGGTCTTTCGGTCGACCCCATAGGCTTCCCTCAGTGAAACCTTAGGCGACACTTCGACATCGGCACTCGCCGCTCCATGCGGCTTTAACAAACCAGACCGACTGTGATGTTCCTCAATGAGCTTGATGATGGGATCTACCTCTAACTCACTTCGAATCTGCTCCGCCACCGCCCCTTTGGATCGCTCCGCCTTCTCCATTTGCGTATCCAGTACAGGCTGGGCAAGACTGACATAAATAGGATCGTTCGGTTGCCGTTTAAGCGTCCGGCTCGATTGTTCAGGTTGATCAGCGGGCTTTGCGCTGAGCTGTTCAGCATTCTCCTGTGCGGCAGCCTGCTGCTTCGCCCTTGGATCGTCGGCATCATAGATGGTGGTATGGCCGTTCTGGTCGGTTTCATACACCAGCGTCTTGGCGCCGTGCTCACCGACCCGATAGACCTTCTTTCCGCCGTTCACATTGGCCGTATAATACCCACCAGAACAGGCGACCATCATGACAACGGCGACGGCCAAACAAACAGAATTGGTGATCTGCGAAACGTGACGGGTTGTGACGGCCATAAGCTGTACTCCTTTTCCCGTTCCGTACGGGTGCGTACCAGGACATGAACCTCTTCCTGCGCTGAGGTAAGTGTAGCAGCACTGCTACCGCCGCCCACGCTATTGGGTTATTCTCACCGAGCGGGCTCAAGAAAAATCTGGATCTGCCGATTCTTAGAGAGAGGGCCCACAACCGAGCGTGGAAGAAGTCTTTGACAGTTTGTGATTCGCCACGTAGCAGACTCAATGGATGTTCTTACTTCCTGCAAAGTGGATTCTTGTTTGAACCTTCCCTTCCCTTTCATTTGATCCTATAACCGTTGCGCACGCTCTTCCGTACGCAAGCCAATGTTCATGTGGTGATGGATGACATGCCATTCACTACTGCAATGGTTACATTGCTTACAGCTCATAACTAACTGTAATTCCTCACTATTAATATCGCTTTACATGTTTCAATGTGGTGCGTGACTCATGCTGATGCCTCTTTAGTTCGGTCTTTCCACCTACTAGAGTAATAGCCCTCACTCCCCCCCTGTAGTACCGTTTCCTCACTGTTCAGACATTCCACACAAGGAGAGAACATGCCTGCAGGACTTCTATCAAAAATTGGGATCGACTGTATGCTTTCAAAGGGGGGCAACGGCTTGCGGGGCGATGGGTGCCTGTATGAACTATCATCCTCTCACCCGGTCATCTTAACCCCTACAAGGCTGCGCCCTGGTGATTATGTCAAGCTCCGCTTGTGGTTCCCCGATGAAGACGCTTTTAGCGTGATCGAATTAGCGGAGGTGCAGTGGGTCAAGAGTGAGTGGATCCAGATTGAGCTTCTTGTTGTGTCACCCAAAGACCAGTCTAGGCTTAGACAATTCGTCGCTGCTGACGGAAACCACGTACCAACATCAGCCAGCATAGGTCAACAGATCATGATTCGCGCGTGACAGCAACCACTGTACGCAGCAACCTCATTGCAATATTTTCGTCATACCAACAGGAGCCCTATTCTGACACCAGGCGAATCGCAATATGGATACTGAATTGAGGGACGAAGAATGGAAAACCAACTCAATCGACGGGGATTGATCCAACAGAACCTCCATCGGGAAGCATGCCCATTTTGTGGAGGAAAGACCTACCAACTTATCCTTCGAACCTCCGGAACATTAGATGACCCAAGCCTATTTGTTCGTTGCCGCCAATGCAGTCGTCCACGAAGCCTGGATACTGACTTCAAACGAGTTCTGTGGATCTGACTTTGGCAGCTTGGGCGTGGCTCACAAAAATGGAGGTCATCGTAATGCCGCTGCAAACTGAGATCGAGCACACGCGACAAAAACGGAAGGCTCTTCACATGCTGATCCTCAGCGGTGTCGTCCGACCAAGCTACACTAAACTTCGTTATGCGATCCCGCTCCTGAATGGTGAAGATCCATCGAGCGCGATCCAGGAGAAACCCATAACCGCAGTCCGGCCATCTAGCCTCCTACAAAGGTTCTTTGAACTGATGAGCTGGCCACCAAGGATGAGAGATCACTCGGATACCATCAAGCTCAGACTTCTTACACGTTTGTCCGCAAGTACCCGTTCTTCGCCATAGACCCTACCTGAGAATGGCGTCGGCTGCAGCATGATCATTTGTATGATGCATGAGGCATTTTCCATCGAACGGCATGCTTGGCAAAACCTCCTGATCCACACCTACTCTCAGCCTTCGTAACTCCCATCCCAACATTGAAAGACCGAATTCGAAGGGCGGATATCGCTGTGGAATTCAAAAATTCGAATTCATTCCAGTGGTTGGCTAGACCATGCGGCGACTTGTTTATGTACCTGTCCGCAATACAGACACTGGGCCCTATCAGATCTCGTTGTGACACAGGACAAAGTTTTAGGCGAAGCTTCACTCCTCTCTTGTACCCCTCGTATCAGCTGAGGTAATATGGGCCCTGGTTGGTGATTCCCGCCCTGGCGACGCTTTCCGCTGTGGATGCGGAGTAATCCATTAATTGTGACGTGGAGAGGTGGCCGAGTGGCCGAAGGCAGCGGTTTGCTAAACCGCCGTAGGGACAAAATCTCTACCGAGGGTTCAAATCCCTCCCTCTCCGCCACCCTCTCAACCACATATTTCCATGGAAAGCCTAGCATATCCTTACGTGCGACATTGGCCCATCGACCATCATAAGAAAGGACCTCTACTCCATGCGAATTCGTACACTGTGTTTGGCCATAGGGCTTCTCTTTCTCTCGACACCGTTATTGGCGGCCCCGCAGGATCCGGCGAATGATGACCAGAAGACTTTGTATGCCCTTGGATTGGCCATCAGCCAGTCGCTAGGAACCTTTTCGCTAAGCGAAGCCGAACTCGATATGGTCAAGAATGGCCTTACCGACGGCGTACTGAAGCGTGCCCCCAAAGCTGACCTCCAGACATTTGGCCCGAAGATTCAACAGCTTCAACAGTCTCGAGTGGCGCTGGTTGCTGAGGGTGAGAAGAAAGCAGGAGCCGCATTTCTAACCAAAGCGGCTTCGGAGAAGGGCGCCACCAAAACTGAATCCGGCATCGTGATCACCACCATCAAGCCTGGAACCGGGGCCACACCAAAGGCAACGGATACAGTCAAGGTCCATTACCATGGTACCTTAACCGATGGAACGGTATTTGATAGTTCCGTCAAGCGGGGGGAGCCGGCGACATTTCCACTGAACAAGGTCATTAAGTGCTGGACAGAGGGCGTCCAACAGATCAAGGTTGGAGGGAAAAGCCGGCTCGTGTGCCCATCCAATCTGGCCTATGGCGACGGCGGCTCACCGCCGATCATTAAGCCGGGTTCAACCTTAGTCTTCGAGGTTGAGCTGCTCGAGGTTGTTGCCAATTAACCACTTCGCGTTGCCGCCTCTCCCAAAGAGGCGGCAACGCAATTCATTCCCGCGCCCCCTACCGAACCTCAGAGTGATCATCTTCCACATGAATGTGCTAGCCGAGCTATTGTGAGCGAGACGATCTCCACGAATCGCGAAGACGCCACACCTCCTTCGCCACTCCGTTGGCTGATTCTCGGACTCCTCTTTTCCATCAGCGTCGTCACCTACATCGATCGTATCAACATTTCGGTCACCGCACGCCAGATGATGCCGGCGTTGGGGTTAACTGAGCAGGAGATGGGATTTGTCTTCTCCGCATTCGTCGTCGGTTACGCCATGTTCCAGATTCCTGGTGGGTGGCTTGGTGATCGCTGGGGCATCCGCATCGTCCTCTTCATCGCATTGATTTGGTGGTCCTGCTTTACCGCCTGGACAGCCATTGCCGCTACTTCTTTTCTGGCTGCGCCGCTCGGAGTCATCGGTGCACTGGCCCTCGTCAGATTTCTTCTCGGTGTCGGCGAAGCAGCGGCATTACCAACCTTTAACCGCGCCGTCACCGACTGGCTTCCCGCCCATGAGCGCGGCCTCGGCATCGGAATCGCCATCGGCGGAATCGGGATCGGTGCGGCGATCACTCCCCCGGTCACGGCTTGGATCATGGTCAACTATGGTTGGCAATCCGCCTTTTATCTTTCAAGCGGGATCGGGTTCGGCCTCGCAGTCATCTGGTGGTGCTTGGCCGCCGATCGTCCATCGAGTCATCCATGGCACACTCACCACCAAGGAACACCGCCTACGATTCCTGCTGTTCCAATACGCCCTTCGATTCCTTGGGCGACTCTACGAAACACACCAAGTGTCTGGTGTCTAATGCTGAGTTATGGATGCTTGGGCTATGTCGCCTATGTCTACATGTCTTGGTTCTATCTCTACCTCGTCACTGAGCGTGGCTTCACCGTGCTACGAGGTGGGGTGTTTGCTGCCGCCCCCTTCCTTGCAATCCTTATCTCATGCCCTCTAGGTGGCTGGGTCACGGATCGATTGGCCATGAAGCATGGTGTCACCAGGGGACGCCAAATCGTGGGAATGACTGGGATGGGACTCGCCGCAAGCTCGATCGCGCTAGGTGCGGTTGCAGAGTCCCCCTACCTCGCCCTGGCCAGTCTGTCACTGGGCGCCGGATGGCTGTACTTCACGATCGGAGCCTATTGGTCTTCGACAAGCGATCTGTCACCGACCCATGCCGGAAGCCTCTCAGGTCTCATGAATATGGGCGCCAATCTCGGCGGCGCCATTTCGCCGACCCTCACACCATGGCTCGCTCAACAGTGGGGTTGGGGTGCTTCACTCGGCTTCGCCGCCTTTATGGCCTTGCTCGGGGGAATCATGTGGTTGCGCATCAGGCCTGGAGATGGGCTCAGACACTGCTGAACATTGAGTGATTGACGTTTAGCTACGGCTTTGGAATTCGAAAACCAACCAGTCAACAATCGCCACACAACACCACGGACCGATGAGAGTCTTGCCTCTCGAAAGACCGCCTTGTTACATTCATAGCAATGACACTCGAGTTCAGAAAAAAAGATCCCCGCGTCACGATCTCCACGAGATTCGGTGAGATCAAGATTCGCTTCTACCCAGACGCCGCGCCGCGCCATATGGAGAACCTCATCAATCTCATCAAGATGGGGTTCTATAACGGCACCACGTTCCATCGTGTGGTGCCTGGGTTCATCATCCAGGGTGGCGATCCGTTGAGCAAATCTCCCGAACGCGCACTCCACGGCACGGGCGGACCAGGATACTTTCTTTCCCCCGAGCCGAGCGATTATCCACACAAGCGCGGCGCACTCTCCATGGCGAAAATGCCCCGTGAGAGCAATAGCACGCGCGACTTCAACGACAATGGCTCACAATTTTTTATCTGCGTCGGAGATAACAGCGGGTTAGATCGGCGCTACACCGTGTTTGGGGAAGTCTTTCGCGGGATCGAGATTGTCGACCAGATTGTCGGTGTCCCTCGCGACGAGCGAGACAACCCACTGGATCCGGTCAGGATCACGATGACCGTGAAGGAATAGGCGATCAAGCAGTAGCGCGGCATTCCTATGGGTGAGGAGATCAATCATGTGATCAGTGCCATCCTCTCAGCCTCAGATGCTGAATCCATCCGACGAGCAGGAAGGATCATCACATCAGGAGGACTCGTCGCATTTCCAACCGAGACGGTTTATGGACTCGGATGCGATGCGATGAATGCTGACGCGGCGGTGAAGGTCTTCGAAGCCAAACGACGTCCTCAGTTTGATCCACTCATCGTCCACATCGCTGACCTTACGCAGCTGGAGATGGTGGTTGCATCTCTTCCTGCTGTGGGTCAGCGGCTCATCGACACCTTCTGGCCTGGCCCACTGACGTTGGTGTTGCCAAAACAGTCGGCAATCCCAGATCTCATCACCGCCGGACTCTCAACGGTCGCGGTCAGAATGCCGAACCATCCCGTGGCGCAGACTCTTATTCGAGAGGCAGGCACCCCGATCGCAGCACCCAGCGCCAATCTCTTTGGCTATGTCAGCCCAACCACGGCTCAACATGTTGCTGATGGGCTTGGGAATAGAGTGGATCTCATACTCGACGACGGACCGTGCCCGATTGGGGTTGAATCGACGATTGTTTCACTAGCAGGACCACAGCCCGAGTTGTTGCGCCCAGGCAGCATCACCATCGAGCAACTCAGTTCTATCATCGGTTCTATTCGTCAATCAGTGTCCGTAAATCACACACCAATCGCGCCCGGTCAATTATCGCGCCACTACGCAACGCAGACACAACTGACGATCTTAGCCTCTGCTGGAGCAAGGCCTATCCTGAAAGATGGCGTGCGCGCGGGCTTACTAATCCCCTCGCATCCAAGAGACACCGACGATCGCTTTGCCGCCGTTGAAGTTCTTTCTTCAACCGGCGATCTAAGGGAAGCCGCACGCCATCTGTTTGCAGCATTGCGAAGGCTGGACTCCCTTGGTCTGGATCGGATCTATGCGGAGCCTTGTCAGGAAGAAGGGTTGGGGGTCGCGATCATGGATCGCTTGCGCCGCTGCGCGACGCTATAAACTCGAACTGCTGGTCGGCTCCCCGCCTCTCCCCTCTTGCATTGCGAGGAGAACTATGGCTACTTGGCAAACCCAAGTGCCTTCACGGCAGCGCGCGCAGCTGTGCGCGCTTTGATAGCAGGATTGAGGAGCACCCCGGGGTCTGCGTGGATACCGATTTCTCCAACCCGTTTGCAGTGGCGAATAACGTCATGAAGAGACGCGACACCCTCCTCTCGACCTGGATGCGATGTGGAGAGCCGTTTGATTAGGACTTCGGCATACCGCGCTGTCTCGGCGCAGTGGTGAACGATCGCCTTCGCATCGCCCATTCCACCATGGGCCACCATGTCTTCAGCATTCAATCGCAACCCATCCGCTGCCTCATTCAGGCTTTGGCTCTGCTCAACGGCAAACACTGTCGTGTCTGCGATAAGTGAAACAACGATGACCAGGATGAGCCCAACGATCATTGATGCGACACTAGAGTATCCAGCTTGCAACCGTATGGCCGCCATTAATAGCGCCCCTTTGGGATGATCACGGCAGATGTCAGCTCATGATACAGGCGATGAAATGCTTCCGTCGTCAACTCAGCATTCTGCAACCTCGCCAAGGTCGCTTGATCAATCGGATATTCCACGGTGTCGTCATAGTTTGATGACGCAATCGTGATAAACCTGGGAGGAAACAATCGCTCCGGCAGTAAGATGCCCACTCCTAGGTTGTATTTTAACGCCAATCGGATTGCTTCTCTGGCCTTATCGGCTGGGACGTCTCGCCCCAATCCGATATTCTGCGGTGGTTGTCCCATCCTGGCAAACTGGAAATGCACGTTTGGAAATCCGGCTTGAACAAATTCCTGTTTGAGTTCAGCTTCACGAGCTCGATGGTGATAGGCAAGGACCACTTCGACGCGGCTCACCGTCTGCACCGCCGCAACCTCGCCGAACGCGGCCAGCACCGTAATCTCACCCAGCAGGACGATGGGTAGCAGACCGATCACATGCCACCTTATACGCATCACTATTTCTCCTTAATCGTAAATTCCACCGAACTGCTTTCTCCAGCCGCCACGGTGAACTCCGAATCCTGTTCGCCGAGAGTCGGATGCCAGGCTTTGATCCGGTAGGTGCCGGCCGGGAGGTCTCTGATATCAAACATCCCCTCGCTCCCCGTCACGGCATAGTACGGGTTATCGACAGCAAGACCGTGTCCCTGCATATAGGGATGCATACCACATTGCATGATAACACCTCGCCGATCCCCGGTAAAACGAACAAAATCCTGGGTCCCCCCTTTGGTCAGCGCAGGACGGTGAAACATAATGAAGATATGCTCCCAATCCCGTTCATATACTTGAAGATCGTGCGCGACGGAATCCAGATTTTTCACGATGAGAGGATGCTCGTTGCGCATGACCGATACATACGGCACGAACTGACAGATATTCGCTTCCAACTTGGTTGATTCCAATTCGAACGGCTTACCGCTTTTCACGCCCTCGATCGTGACAATCACGTCTTTGAGTCCACCTTGTGGCCCTACCAAGACTTCACGAAGCAGACGATAGCCGGATCCATCCGAAAGGGCACCGCAATAACCCTGATCTGGATAGCGATGGAGTTTGAAGGCAGCCGGGGCAGGCAGATCGCCGGTGAAGTGCACCATCCCCTTAACCGCACCTCCATTCACGACCGCTATCGGTTCATAGGCCGATGCGAGTTCCGTCGCTCCCGTACTCACCGTGAGTATCGTGAAAGTCAGACCGATGAAACCAGGAACAAGAGTACGGGTCAAGCGTCTCATCATTATGCCCTGTCAAAAAAGCACTGGGGAGCGATGGCTCCCCAGCAGTGTAAGATCGACTAGATTAGGTAGGATAGCGGCGTTACCCACTTTCACATGGATAACGCCGCCGAATCTCTACTTACTTTTTGCCCTTCAGGGACGTCGGTGAGGCTTTGGCCTTACCAGACGGCTGCTCAGCAGTCTTTGTTGGAGGAACCTGCGGCATCAAGGGCTTGATCCGTTGATCGTCAACCGGGAGGACCTTGAACAGGCCCCACTGTCCGGCATTGGCAAAGGCAGGGCGCTGATTCTTCCACAGATAGTCGCCCGCGATCTTGTTCGGACCACCAGCCCCTCCTGTGAGATAGGCATTGATGATTTCCGATCCGCCGAACTCCATGGTGCTGACCTGGTCGGCACCCTGCATATAGGGCTCGTGCGGCCATTCATGTCCATCAATCGTGAATAGTTGCACCTGTTCACTGAATGCGCCCAACACGTGAACAGCCACGGGATCTCCAACGTGCGCCTGGAGCAGCGGGGTGGACGGCGTATCCCCGGCTTTCACGCAGCTGAAAATCTCGGACACGTCACAACCCTTTTCCATTCGCCACGCCGTTGGCTCCGAGCGGTAGTTGACCGCCGTAATGCCGGCTACTTGTTGAATGTAGGGCATGAAGCTGACACCCACGATATTGTCCTCGTCCTGGAACATCAACGAGAAATCGCGATAGTTTTTCCGGTTTTCATTTCCCGCAAGCGTCCGGTCGACAAGGACATCGGCACGCCAGCTGCTCTTCATCGTAATATCGTCACCCGAGATTGGGTCACGATACCGCGATCCCTTCGGACCAACGATGATAGAACCAAAAAGGCCGTTTCGTGGATTTTCCACGACGTTACCCCAATCCTGAATCAACGCAGCAAGCTCCCCATATTCAGGGTGCGCATAGTAGGTGTAGGTCTTGCTTTCGCCGGGACCAACCGTTTGATCACCGGGATTGTTGCCCACATTGGCACCGAACGAATCCTTGGGATTAAACGCCATCATGTCGACGTGGAACCCCGCTCGCTCCTTGGCCATCTCGTTTTTCAGATTGATTTTCACGCAATCACCGACGTTGACGTGCAGAGTCAGTGGGCTCGGCTTGAGTTCTCCGGCCTTGACCCGTCCACGATCTCCGTCGAGCACATACATCTTGCCCTGTTCATTACCGAAGACCATCTTCCGCTCAAGATCGACTTCCATCACACCCGGCGCCCCTTCATGGTACCGAATCTGTTGATCGATCGCTGAGACATTGAACGACTTCACCGGCGCATCAGCCGGACACACCGACGGAGCAGACTTTTGAATCTGCTCACGACTTGGCAATGGCTTCAAATCACTCTGCAATTCATCAAAGACCCGGAAGATACCCCAACTGCCTTCCGCGAAATGCGACGCACGGCCGCTGTAGTAGAGATAGTCTCCCGCCTGCTTTTGCGGACCACCTGCCGCTGGAATAGCCGGATCATACCGCTCACCGATCACCAAATGGACCGTGCTGCGCGGCATGGCATCCTTCCCGTACCGTTCCATTGGGAACCAGTGTCCAGTGACATGCCAAGTATGCACTTCATTGGCCGATCCAACGAGCGCTCGCACGAGAATCGGGTCACCGAGGTACGCCCGCAACAACGGAGTGCCGGGATCACCATGAATACCGGACACGAACAGTTTCGATGGGTCAGGATTGTTGGCAAGCCGAACGCTCAACGGCTCCACACGCATGCTGTAGCCGCTACCCGTCGTAGCCTCACCACCGTTTAAAAACCACATAGCAGACTTATTGATCTTTGCTGGGAACTGGTGCGACGGCGGCCCATCGACCGTCACCGCATTCATCCTCGCCTGTGGATTGTCCGTCGTGATCAACTCCGCCGATCGGGCATTACTATCCATGATATGCATCATGACTTCACGGAAACTGCCACGGATGTGGGCTGAGACTGGCTCCAAGGTATGAATGTCCGCGATGGGACCGCTGCGGATTTCCTTTCCAGTCACTGGATCATGATAGGTCGAGCGTGGTGGCTCCGTAATGAAAGCCGAGAAGAGTCCATGGCCCCACGTGTCCGTACCGAACACGTGATCATGCCAGTACACGGTCCCAAGGTCCACGTCGACATACCAACGCTCACGGATAAATTCCACGCTGGCAATATCCTTCTTCTTATGCCCGTACTTCAACGGCGCATCGAAGGTGATAGTCTTGCCATTGATGGACTTGATCCGTACGACTTCGAAGAACTTCGGATCATCCATACCCACACCAAGCTCAATGTTCACATGGAACTTGGACGTGTCCGCAACGGTGATGCTGCGGGCCCCAGCCTTCACATCTGCCGTCAAGACAGTGTTGCCTGGCAACGGCATGCCTTTGTCAGGTTGTGGGTCCGTCAACATCGTGAAGGCTCTGAGGGACATGTCGTACGAGAAGCCGATGGTCGGACCATCGGACGCGCTCGTATCGAATTGGAAGAAGTGCGGGTGGAGATTGATCTTGTTCGACCAACCGGTCCGCGCATCGTCAGGAATTTCATTCTTGAAGATGACGTCCACGCAATCATACACGTTGCCACGAATAACGAGCGGCACTTGCTTTTTAGGATCCTTACGAACTTCCGCCTCTTCTTCGTGCAACACATAGATCATGCCGATCGGATCAACGACCGCCGCCGTCTTTTCCGTCGCCGGCTTCAGCGTGATCGGCAGAGTGATGGAATGCGTGGTGAAGAATTTCCGTGGAGCATTTTCAGGACAAAGACTCCATGGGCCTTGTTCACCAGGCCTGGGCGGCTCGGTACTCTTGGTGCCATCCTCTCTCACGTGGAATGGTTCCAACCACGGTGCACCGCCGTGATTCGGCGCGAAGGGGGGACGCTTCCCGAGATGTGGACGTAGCCAGGGAAACGCCAACTTACCCGTCTGCGGATCGAACGTGATGGGGAGACGCTTCAGTGGAGCAGGCGACACATAGTCGGCCCACTTGTGTGGGGTCTCTGGTTCATTAAGAGCCAACGCCCCTTCCCACTTCCAATTCACGACTGTTGGATCGTTCGCCTGCGCTTGCTTGACCTGATCCTCCGTCTTTCCTGGTAAACCCTGCGGAGGCAACATATACTCCACCCAATCCTTGATGGAGATCTTCACCGGATTCGCTTTCCAATCAGTCTTATCCTTAGTAATTTCCCACTTCTTGCCCCCATACCAATCAACCGTGGTACCAACCAGCTTATCGGAACTGATGGCAGCTTTAATCTTGCCCTTCCGATCTGGCAACTCGACAAGCGGCTTCATCACATCGGTCTGGAAACCTGGCTGCTGCAACGTGTTGTACACGCGCCAGAAACCCCACATGCCCGTGACATAGTGCTGCGGAATGTGGCAGTGGAATACGAATTCGCCGGCTAACGCTTGCAATCCGCCTGATCCACCTTCGATTACTTCATCATAAATCTCTGACGGTCCAATTGACTGAACATCCAACCGGTCAGAGGTGTCATTGATCATCGGGAACTTGACCGGACCATTCTTGGACAGCGTCGGATCCAGCTTGCTGGTCCCTGGCTGTCTTGCCCAACGAATCGAACCACCATGCAGGTGGTGCGAATGGACGATTTCCGACCCGCCGATCATGCGGAAGGTCGCAGGATCACCCAAGTAGGAACGTGGAATCGTCGTGGCTGGGTCACCGAATGTATAGGAGCCATAGCCCTGTGATTCATCAGCAAACCCAACCAGGTGCTCTTGCATCTCCAAACGCGTGCCATGCGGCTCACTGCGATAATTGAGCAACCGAGCTGCCGGCCGATAGGTATCGGTGTGGGCATCGCGCTGGGGCAGCATGTCGCCCTTGCGGTTCAAGAGGCGGAATGTCTCATCACCGGCCTCATGATAGAAAATCACGAATTCTCGAAAGTCTGCGCCCTTTTCCTTATCGATGATGGCTTCCCAGCCGCTCTTCATCTCCTCACCGGTGAAGGGGCTCAAGAAACGAGATCCACGCGGTTCAACCACGAGCGACCCCAACAACCCGAGAGAATACTGATCTCTGGATGCATGGCTATGGAACGCATGCCCACCCTCTTGTGTATCCGGCTGGATATACCATTCGAATTCACCGCTCTTCCCTGATGCCACCAAGGCCTCTGGATTATTGGCCGTCGCCGGTTTTCCGCTGTTGGCAACCAACAGTTGCGAGCCATTGATGATCATATTCGTGGGCTCGCCTTCGATCTGATTCCGCAGCGTAATCCGAAGACAGTCACCCTGGTTGGCACGAATGACCAGTGGCTGAATTAAATCCCCTTGTAACCCGTTGGAGATAGCCCCCTCGGCGAAGGTCGGATCTTCGCTCTCCCGCGCAGTCCTATTCTTGGTCTCTTCTTCACGCACTCCGGCGACATTCTCCGTGAGGGCATACATGAAGCCCGGATAGAAATCCCCGAACCGATTGACCGTGATCTCGACGTTCATCGCGGTCACGTCATACGCTCGAACCGGCGCATGCGCTGGGCATCGTCCGCCCTGCGTGACCTTCACCTTGTCCATATCATCTGCGACGAGCAGAACACCCTGCTGCATCGCGTGCGCACTCGCGCCCTGGAACGGTCCTTTTGAGTGAACCTGTCGCTCCACCTGCTCGACAGCTTTCGACATTTTGTCCAACAGCGCTGGACCTGCTTGTGCGTGGACTGGCTTCGCCAGATCCTGCGTCACACCCTGCGCAACATGCCCATCGTGCGACATAATCGCACCAGCCGGCAGCGCCCCAGCCAAGATCAGGCTGGCTGCGAACCCCCAGATTCCCGGCCCCATCCATTTCGTTGAATCACTCATACGTTCACCCTCCCATGCATAAATGTGTCAGGCATGAATCAAACAGAGTTCTGAGCTGTCTTTCAATCTTGAGTTCGTGTTTAACGACAACCATCGGAAAGATCGTCAGAAGCATATATTTAAGCCATTAGGGTCCTGCCGAAATATGGCAGGTTGCCTTTGCCTAAAGCGGAGCATATATATCCATTCCAATGCAATATTGCAAGACGGACTTTCATGTAATATTCAGGGTGTCATGGTGATCCAGAACCCATCAATTCGGCTCGCCGGTACGCTTGAGTCAGTTTACCAAGAGCACATTTCAAATGCCATGAGGGCCGAGCGCCCGTTAACTTGCGGTGTTCCTCTCGACGGAGGCCCCTCTGGCTATTGACTCCTGGCCGCTGTTATCGGTACAGGGAGATATGCGGCGCCAGTCAACCTTTGTCGGCTTTCTCCTTATCGGGGCACTCACGGTAGTCTTCCTGAGTCCAGCAACCGGAGTAGCAAAAGACGAGATCGTCCTTGGGCGCATTGCTGCATTCGCCTCGATCTCGCCCCTTATAACCATCCTGGAAGGCCAATTTTTCATGGGTACTGCCAGGACTGGCCAAGACCTCTTCAGTCTTGATCTTCCATACGATGATACCGAACAGCCGCGGCGCAACGTCTGGCTGGACCGATTTGAAATCGATCGAGATGAGGTCAGCCTTGGAGAATTCTTGCGGTGGCTACAACGCCAGCAACGTCCCACTCCCACGGAAATCCGTAAGCTAATCGACCACATGACGACCGTCCATGCCGTCCCACCAGAAACACTCGCCCATTGGCCGGCGCTCTACGTCACCTGGGCCGAGGCCTCGGACTTTTGTCGCACACAGGGCAAACGCCTCCCGACCGAAGCCGAATGGGAAAAGGCCGCCCGCGGAGAGAAGGGGAATCTCTTTCCCTGGGGACACCAACCTCCTACGCCGGGGTTGGCCATGTTCGGCCAGTACCACGTCCACGAAATACCCATCGTGGCTTCTGTAGAGCTTGGCGAGGAGGGCAGGAGTCCCTACGGACTCCATCATATGGCGGGGAATGCAGCGGAATGGGTCGACGATTGGTTTGGGATCGATTACTATGCGACCATGCCCGACCGTAACCCGCGGGGAGCAGGTCAAGGTCGCTATAAAGTGGTGCGAGGTGGATCGTGGAAAAGCGCCCCGCCGTTGCTGCGAACGGCGACACGAAGCGGTGCCTCACCGCACCAACGAGCAGCCACGATCGGGTTTCGTTGTGCAAAGTCGATACGATAACAAAAGGTGGTTAAATTAGCGTGACGACCTCGATGGCCCGGACGTGTCTCTTGCTTGTGATAGTCGCGATGAGCATCGGCCTCGGAATCCCGTCCTCTGTTTCGGCTGGGTCTGAAAATGATGAGCGAGGGTGGAAACTCTATACCAATGCGCGGTTTGGTTTCTCTGTCCGCTATCCCGATAACTGGCGCCTGGGAAACCCGCTACCGGATGGAGTTGGCGTGGCGCTGTCCCCCACGGTCGAGCATAGTCTCGTCGCGTTATCGGGTCATATGAATATCGTCGGTGGGACCAGTCAAGATGGGCGGCAGACGATCGAAGAATTTGCCTCAGCTCATCGACGTATTATCACGGAACTCTACGGAAAAAAACACATCACCGTAACGTGGAGGCCGGATCAGGAGAGGCCGTTGGCCGGATTTCCTGGGAAACGACTCACCTTTACCTACGTCGACAGCACAATGGGCGAGGTGATCGAACATCACTTCATGTCCCTCGGTCGGAACGAGGGACGAGGGATCCGAGTTAAAGTTCCGCTTTCTGGGGAAAACCAACTCATGCCAATAATTGAGCGGATGCTCGCGACCTACCAACCTGGACGAGATCAGAACGCGGTCAGTCCTCTCGTGCCAAAACCTGAGCCACCGGTTGCGCCATGATGAAGGTGAGGCGAACCTCACCCCCACCCTATCCCATCACTTGGCTTCAAACAACAGATCGAGTGACACCGTCTCATTAGGCTTTACGGTAATGTCCCGCTCTTGGCTTCCGAGGATCGGATGCCAGGCCTTGATGTGATACGTCCCGGCCGGGAGATCACCGATGGCGAACGAACCAGTGGGGTCCGTGACCGCATAATACGGATTATCAATCGCATAGCCCCAATTCTGCATATACGGGTGCATGCCGCACTGCATCGTAAAGACTTTCCGCCCTTTGACCAACTGCACAATGTCGGTGGTCCCACTCACATGCAGCGCAGGCCGATGAAGGACAATATCGACGCCGGCTTGATCGTACGCATAGCCTTGAATGTCGTGTGACACCGGATCCCGATTAAACACCGTGACGCGGCGCTTGTCGCTAACCACGGTGACGAAGGGCAGAAACTGGCACAGACTCGCTTCCACTTCAGCATCGGTAAAGGTGAACGGCTTGCCTTTCTGGATGCCTTCCACGAGTACTACTACATCCTTGAGCCCATTGTCCGGCCCGACGTTGACTTCCTTTAGGAGCCGATGTCCCTTGCCATCCGATAACACGCCGCAATACTCGCGGTCGTAATAGCGACGCAGTTCGAATTCTTTGGGTTCCGGAACAGTCCCGGTAAACGTCACCTTCCCCCGCACCGTCGCTCCGTCCACCACCGCTGCCGACTCATAGGCCCCGGCATCGGTTCGCAGTCCGATTGTCAGAAAGACCGACACACAGCCCGCTGCCCATAATGCACCCATCATTGCCTGTCTCATGTTTCCTCCGGTCATGCGACTACTGTTGCGTATCGGCGGATGGATTCGCGTTATCCAGCCGTCGTGGAAGTTCGAAGAGAAACGGAGATTGCTCCGTGAAGATCACCCGACGAAACTCCTCCGACCACTTTCCCTGCTTACTCACCGTCTTCATTGGAAACCGCTCGGCCTTGGTCACCCACCGATAATATTGCCGCGTTGCACCCTGTTTAGCAACCGTGACTTCAAAGAGTTCCGTGGGATGACCGTTCAGCGTCTCGTCACCCACCAACTCGCGCGAGACCTCTCCGTCCATGTTCTCCGTCACCGTCAATATATGGTCGGCCACGATCGGGACTTCAAGATATTGCCGCCGCTTCGAGAGAATGAGCCACGAATGCTGCTTGTCCATCCGAACGATCATGATGCTGGCCCCTTGCTGGGGTTGCGTGTATTCGAACCGCCAGCGATCGTCCTTGGCGTTGACATGGGCCGTAACGACGGACGCTCCGTTTTTTACGATCCGTTCAGCCGAAAAATCAAGCGCTGTAGCTGGCTCTGGTACAACACCGGTGGCGATCGACAGGAGCCAGATCAAGAGCAGACGAATTGATAGAAGAAGACCTCGCGGGTCCATCGGTCCTTTTACCGCATAGTTGAGCTGAGTTCAAGACATCGTTCGCCGTTGAAAAACGAACGGGGGAACCCGGCTCTCACATCGCCGGATTCCCCCGTCGGTTCAGTCTCCCCGTGGGTCTACTTAGCCTTCGCCTTCGTTGACACCGGGAGAGATTTTGCCGGCGATGAGCCCCCAGCCTGTTGTGTGGCTGGAGCTTTACCGCTCAACGGAAGGATCGCACGGTTGTCACGATCCAAGACCTTCAGCATCCCCCAGTGCCCGGCATCGAGATAACCAGGACGCTGGTTGAGCCAGAGATAGTCACCGGGAATCCCGTTCGGTCCGCCGGCGCCGCCATGCAACCAGGCATTGATGACCTCGGACCCACCAAACTCCATGGTGCTCACGAGGTCCGCCCCGCTGATATACGGTTCGTGCTTCCATTCATGACCCGACACGCTGAAGAGTTGCACCTGTTCGCTGAACGCGCCCAGGACATGAATGACAACCGGATCCCCGACGTGCGCGGCGATCGTTGGCGTCACTGGCTGGTCACCCGTCTTCACACAGGCGAACACTTCGCTGTAGGCACAGCCCTTCTCGGTGCGGTAATCGGTCGGCTCCGACCGGTAGTTCACCGCCGTCACGCCGGCCACCTTTTGGATATACGGCATGAAGCTGGTGCCGGTTTGGTTATCTTCGTCCTGGAACAGGAGCGCAAATGAGCGGTAGTTCTGCCGTTTGTCGTTTCCTGACACAGCCCGATCGACAATCACATCCGCCCTCCACGAGCTCTTCTGGGCCACATCCTCGCCGGTCACCGGATCGCGATACTGCGATCCCTTTGGACCGATGATGACGGCACCAAAGAGTCCGTTCCTCGGATTCTCGATGACGTTCCCCCAATCCTGAATCAGGGCTGCGTTCTCCCCGAACTCCGGATGGGCGTAGAACGTGTAGGTCTTACTCTGACCCGGCGCGATCGTCTGATCGCCAGGATTATTGCCGGCGTTGATGCCCATGGACTCTTTGGGATCATACGCCAGGTTATCCACGTGGAACCCGGCTCGCTCCTTAGCCATCTCGTTCTTCAGATTGACTTTGATGCAGTCACCGACGTTGACGTGCAATGTCAACGGGCTCGGCTCAAGGTTGCCCGACGTGACATTGGTCTTTTCGCCTTCGAGCACATACATCTTCCCGGTCTCGTTGCTCAGTACCATCTTACGCTCCAGGTCGACTTCCATCGTGCCTGGCGTGCCCTTGTTGTAGCGAATTGCCTTATCGATGGCCGAGACGTTGAAGCTCTTCACCGGTGCATCAGCAGGACACACCGACTTGGCGGACTGTGGAATTTCGCTGCGCCCAGGGAGCGGCTTCAGCGTTGTCTCCGGTTTGTCGAGGACTCGGAAAATTCCCCAGCTGCCTTCGACGAAGTGCGACGCCCGACCACTATAGTACAGGTAGTCGCCTGCCATCTGTTGCGGTCCGCCGGCGGCCGGAATAGCCGCATCGTACCGTTCCCCAATCACCACGTGCAGCGAGCTCCGTGGGATAGAGTTCTTGCTATACCGCTCCATCGGGAACCAGTGTCCGCTGATGTGCCAGGAATGCACTTCGTTGGCCGACGTTTCAAGCAGCCTGACCACCACTGGATCACCCAGATAGGCCCGCAGCATCAGCGTATCAGGATCTCCATGAATCCGGCTGCTGAACAACTGCGACGGATCAGGGTTATTGGCTAAGCGAACAGACAAAGGCTCTATCCGCATGTTGTACCCGCCACCGGTCGTGGCCTCGCCGCCGTTCAAGAACTTCATCGGCGAGAGGTTCAATCTGGCTGGATAGACCGCCGAAGGCGTCCCATCCACAGATATCGCATTGACCCTCGCCTGTGGATTGTCGGCGGTAATCAACTCTGCTGCCCGAGGGTTGGAATCCATGACATGTGTCACGATCTCACGGAAAGACCCCCTGATATGGGCAGACACCGGTTCGGTTGTATGAATGTCTGCAACGGGGCCGCTCCTGATTTCCTTACCCGTGACTGGATCATGATAGGTCGATCGCGGAGGCTCCGTGATGAATGAGGCATACTGCCCGTGCCCCCACGAGTCGAGTCCATACACATGGTCATGCCAGAACGTGGTGCCGAAATCGGCGTCCACATACCAACGTTCACGGATCCATTCGACCGATGCAATCTCGCCCTTCTTATGGGCATGCATCAGTGGCCGTTCGAAGGTAATCGTATTGCCGTCGATCTTGCTGATACGGGCTGACTCGAATCCATTCACTTCATCCATCCCCACGCCCAGCTCTGTCTTGACGTGGAACTTTGATGCATCCTTGACCTTGATGCTGGTCGCCCCCTTGGCGGCATCCGCCTCGATCGTGGTGTTCATCGGGACTGGCATGCCCTTGCCAGGGTGCTCATTCTTCAAGATCGTGAATGGCCGGAGCGACATCTCATACGAGAAGCCGATGATCGGACCATCGGAGGCTTGCGTATCGAACTGGAACATGTGCGGGTGCAGGTTCGTCTTGCTGGAGAACCCTTGCCGTGCATCATCTTTCAGCTCGCTCTTATAGACGACGTCAACACAGTCCTGCACGTTTCCGCGAATAACTAGCGGAAACTGCTTTGCTCGATTCTTTCGGACCTCAGCTTCCTCTTCATGCAACACATAGAGCAAGCCGCCCGGATCGACGATCGCCGGCGTCTTGGCCGTCGCCCCCTTTAAGGTAATCGGCAAGGTGATCGCATGAATATTGAATTTCTTGACCGGTGCCCCTTCCGGACAGAGGCTCCAGGGTCCGTTCTCGCCCGGCTTGGGCGGCTCGGTTGAATTGCTGCCATCGTCACGCCGGTGGATCGGCTCCAACCAGGGCGCTCCGCTATGGCTCGGAGAGAATGGCACTCGTCGGCCTAGATGCGGCCGTAGCCATGGCCACGACAGTTTTCCACTTCGTGGATCGAAGAGAATATCCTGCCGCTTTCCAGGGGTCGTCGATTTATAGTTCACCCATTCGTAGGACGTTTCAGGTTCTGTGAGAGCCTTCATACCATCCCAGGCCCAATCATTGACCGTCGAGTCATAGGCCAGGGTCTGCTCCTTTTCCGTGTTCTTGTGCCCTGGCTTGCCTTGCGGCGGTACCTGCATCTCAACCCAATCCTTGATGGAGACCTTGGCTGGATTGGCTTTCCAATCCGTCTGGTCCTTGGTGATCTCGAATTTCTTGCCACCGTACCAATCGACCATCGTCCCCACGAGCTTATCGCTTGCGACACCGGTCCTCATACGGCCAGCGCGATCCGGCAACTCAACCAGGGGTTTCATCACATCGGTCTGGAACCCTGGCGCTTGCAGGGTGTTGTACACCCGCCAGAATCCCCACATGCCCGTCACATAATGCTGCGGAATGTGGCAATGGAATACGAACTCGCCGGCCAATGCCTGCAATCCTCCTGAGCCGCCCTCGATCACCTGATCATAGATCTCTGTCGGCCCAATGGACTGCACGTCGAGACGATCCGAGGTATCGCTGATAAGCGGAAACTTCACCGGACCATTACTGGAGGCCGCGAAGTCCAGGTTGCTGTTCCCCGGCTGACGTGCCCAGCGAATGGACCCACCATGGAGGTGATGCGAATGCACGATCTCTGAGCCACCCGCCATCCGGAACTTGGCCGGATCGCCGAGATACGAACGCGGAATGGTGGTAGCCGGGTCGCCGAACGTATAGGACCCATAGGCCATGGACTCGTCGCCATAGAACCCCATGTGGGCCTGCAACTCGATGCGGGTGCCGTGCGGCTCGCTGCGATAGTTCAGCAACCGTGCCCCAGGGCGATAGGAATCGGTATGCGGGTCACGCTGCGGCAGCATCTCACCCTTCTTGTTCAAAATCCGGAAGGCCTCATCTCCTGCCTCATGATAAAAGATCGCGAATTCACGGAAATCCGCCCCCTTCGGATCCTCGATCATGGCTTCCCAGCCGCTCGCCATCGGCTTCCCGTCGAACGGGCTCAGATATCGTGAGCCGCGTGGCTCGACGACCAACATGCCGATCAAGCCTTGATTGAACTGTTCGCGTGAGGCATGCGACCGGAGAAACCGTGCGCCCTCTTGTGTGTCCGGCTTGATGTACCATTCAAAACTTTGCTGTTTGCCCACCGCCACGGTCGTATCCGGATTCGACGGGGTTGCCGGCTTCCCGGTGGATGAGACCACCATCGACGACCCATTGATGACGAGGTTGGTCGGCTCATCGGTGATCTGGTTATGGAGCGTCATCTTGAGGCAGTCACCCTGATTCGCCCGGATGACGAGCGGTTGAATCACATCACCCTGCAGACCGTTCGACAGGGCACCGGGATCGTTTTCTTTTTCCCGCGCTTCCTTGTTCGCAGTCTCCTCGGCTCGTGCTTTATCCAGATTTTCGTTCAGGACGTACATGTACCCGGGGAAATAATCAAGAAAACGGCTCAGGGTGATTTCAATGTTGATCGCGGTGACATGGTATTCCTTGAGGGGTGCAGTCGCCGGACACCGCTGCCCGCCCGTGACCGTGACTTTGTCCGGGTCATCCGCCACCAGCAGCACGCCCTGTTGCATCATGTGGCTGTTGGCGCCCGTGCTGTACCCTCCCTTCTTTCCGATGAATTCCTGCTGCCGCTTGATCTCTTCCATCATGCGGTCGTGAAGGACTGACCCGCCTTCACGATAGATCACCTTTTTGGCAGACGCCTGCTCCACGCTACCGTGGTGACCTTGTTGCTCTGCGGCCCACGCCATCGGCGTCACGGCAAGCCCGCTCGCCATGACCAGGCTCAGGAATCGCCGCATGACGCCGCCTCTCCTCGGCCTCCGGTGCTGTCTGGGAATGTTCACCTGCGTAGATCTCATAACTCGGCCTCCCTCTAATGATTATTGATCGCCTCGTTACAGTAAGAACCTCTTCTCACCTGATCTGAGTCTGACCGTCACCTAACCTATGGAACGAGAACCGGCCTCCCAACTGCCCCCCGGCCTTGTCTCTCAGGAGGGGTAAGAGCTGGTGAAGGGTTCCTTCTTGCGAAGGAGTGGGTCATTCGGAGGCCGGTCCAAAATCACCCCAACCTTCACCAGCGACAATTAATGTCAGCAATGGCTGTGCCGAAAAACGGTAGCGAACAGTATCAATAGGAAATATCTCGTCATAACAGATCGTTAGAGCGATTCTGTGGATGGAACATTCATCATTCGCTTTTGTGGAGTTTTTCTACAGGACGAGCCTATCGCTGAGCTCATCCCTCTCAACTTCAATAAATGAGCCGTGTTATGCTGTCTAATTAGTTGGACGCCGAGGATCGTGAAATTGGGGCATGAAGGGGCAATTGGAGCGCTATGTAGCACCGGGTGCTTGTGTCTTTCGTATTTCGCTGAGAGCGATCTAGCCACAAGAGACGAGGGCACCGATCGGAGTCGGTTGCACGAGATTACGAGCGACATCGATCGCTGCTTACTCGGCAGGAACCGGTTGGGATTTTCTCGGGAATGCAGTCAACTTCACCGAGAACATTCAGTGAATATGGTTAGAAGAACGCCAGGCTGGCGTAGGTGACGGTGGAATTGTATTGATCGGTGATGCCGCGGTCGTAGCGAAGGACTTGGCCTTTTTCGGCTTGGATTAATCGTAGCAGACTATAGATCGGTGAGAAGCCGGATATCCGCCGTTGATCGTTTTCTTTTTGAATATACCCGGAGAATCCAGCCGGCTTGAGCTCTTCGACCGGTTTCAACATTTCCAGATCCTGCTGCATTGACCGATGGAAAGAAAAATCGGTGGGTGGCGCACTATCGCCGTAGCGCATCCCCAGATGCGCCAACTCCCCTGCTGCGATGATACACACAGTCTTTCCCGACGCTGCCATCACCTCTCGGAATGCGCTAAGGAGTTGCTCCACAGAGCTCTGAACAGCTGGATCGTTGAGGCTGAGCGCAGAAAATGACGAGAGAATCGGGACGATCGTGAACGGTTTACCAACAATGGTTTGGAGAAACGGCAGCTGAAATTCAATGGCATGTTCTGTTTGGTGAGCCATCTCTTCGTCAAAGAATTTCGGCACCAGCCCCTTCAGCTGATCCACGATCGGTCGATCGGCTGGCACCACTCCTAATGGTGTCTCAAAATCCTTGTCTGTGACGGCAAAGAAGTTCTCCAGCCCTGCATGGGCAGTCCCGATGATGACATAGACATCCGGCTGTTGAGCTTCCTGTAGCTCCTTGTAAGCCCATGCGTAGACCGATCCTGCTTGTTTAAGATCATACGTGGGGGCGACCAGCCCCTTGATCAATTTGCCTCGGTTCTCTGACGGCTTAAAGTCCGGCCCCTCGCCGGATGTAAAGAACCCATCGATCTGCTTCTTCAGTTTGACACCGTCCGCCTCGTAACTGCGGCCGGCAAACGCCGCCTGCCGGATTGGTTGCCGCCGATACGCAATCCGGGCCTGTTGCTTGGCAGCTTCGACCCGTTCCCCCTCCAAAAAGAGTTTCTGCTCCAAATCCGTCACGAGCTGCTCTACCTTATTCGGCATCAGAAACTCGCCAAACCGTTTCAGATACAGCGCACCGATGTCTTGGATGGAATGCTCTCCATCGAAATGTTGCACGATGAAGAAGAAATTGAGCGGCAGAACCAACTTCTCCTTGCTCAACCCACTGGGATCCCAGAGCACGATCAGCTGATCCTCTCCCTGCTTAATGGGAGAAAATTGCAGATTCCGCAGGACAGGGTATTGAGCAGGACTTTTTGCAATACTGGAGGTCATAGCGGAGATCATTGTAGGGGACAAACGGTTACAGCTGCAACCGCTTCGACGACCCCTCCTTCTCAATGAATATCAGGAGGTTGCTCTCGACCCCGTCGAGCGAGCAAAAAGAGAGCCCCAACCGTGAGTAGCGACAGCCAAACAGTTGGACGACCATAGGAGGCATCGGAGAACTCGATTAAGTCCGTCAAACGGCCGATCAACAGCGACATGCGTGCCATGACCGTGTAGCCGAACCCGGCGCCGAACGAAATCATCAAGAAGAGAATACCGGTTCGTGCCACCGCCTTCCCCACTCCGCTATGCTCGATCGAGAAAAAGAAGTAGAACAGCACCGAGCTGACTCCGATTAAGATGATGATCGCGTTGAGGTGGCTGGCTGGATTGAGCAGATTCATCGAGAACGTGACGCCATCCGACCCTGCCATCGACAACAACGGTCGAATGGTATCCTCGACTTGTTTGAGAATGAAGGATGACACCGTTCTCGGGATCGCCAACCCAGCGCCCATCCCGACAATAAAGGCGAACGCATAGCGAGACATCCAGGCCGCCTTTGGCACATATCGAGTCAGCATCAGCATTCCAATGGCGACGGGAATCAGCAGGGCGATTTCACCATTCTCAACAATCGGCTTGACGACCAGATGGACGATGACCGTATCGTAGGTCTTCACGATCACATAGCCGACTGAAACCCCTACATAGAGATGTTCCGCGAGTTTGAACAGCGGGTTGTCTTTGTAGAGGAACGAGAAGATCAGAAGGGTCAACCCGGTTGCGACCCACGCCCCAAGTACTATTGCATCCATATCTTCCTTAGCCTCGATACCAGAGAAGCATCTTCTTTCTACCTTTCCCCACATGGTCTGGATGAGCCCCTAACTGCGCGCATCCAACGAGCACCCCCCATTCTGATAAGACTTTAATCCGTTCTCACGTGCGCGTTGGGCGAGCACTTGGGGCTCGCCAGGCCACTCACCCATCTCTTTGCTGGCGTAGTGAAAAATAGAACAAGTTGCACATGATCACCAGCGCAATGATAGCGAGATGCGTGGCCGACTGCGCGTCCATCCCAGCCACGGCCTTGCCTTTCTGTCCGATCAGGTTTTCGTATTCCGCTGCGCCACGGAGACCCCCGATGAGGCCGTTGATCTGACCACTCCGGAGCAATGGATACAAACCGGGAGCCATCACGCCCGTGCAACCACCACCCATTTCAAACTTATACTTATCCTTACCAAAGACATACCACTCTTCCACCCCTGGCCGTCCTGCCCCCAAACTCACCATGTAGCCGACATCCTTCAAGCTGCGCACCCCCTCAAGAATCGGCAACTCCTTCGTGGACTTGCCTCGATAGTCACTGGGATAGGCCGAGTAGAGGTCCTGTCCCATGTTGATGATCACCGCTTGGCCACCGGGACTCCACCCGAGAAAGGTGTAATCCGTGCCATTTTCTTTTCCAGTTTCTTTGGCAACTTGCGTCACTAACTGATCAGCCATTCCTGTCCCGGACACCCACAGTGTCATCGTGATCACGCGGAGGTTTTTTTTGAAAGCATGACGCAGCAGCGCGATCGCTTGCGGATAGAGCTCTGGTTTGGACGCCGGGTCGAAATCAATCGACAGAAGGAACACCGAACCCTCCGGCATCGATTCAATATGGTCATACACGCCACGCACTTCCGATGAAATCTTGATCGGCAAGCCGACCGGATAGAGCAGCGGCAAGAGCGTGCAGAGACCGATCATCAAGAAAATGATCCGCCGATCGATCTTGAGCATGCGCTCCGACAGGGTCATGCCTTCTCCCGATCTTCTTCTCGCATACACTGCGGGTGGCACCGAGCAGAAGCCCAGTCGCGCGCAGCGAAAGGGTCCCACCGGGGGATGGGTGGAGCGAGCACGATTGGGCTGCTCGGTGACAGGACCCGCACTTCCTACTCCTTCCCTCCACCAAGATACGACCGCTCTACGCCAAAGATGATCTTGAAGGACAGGGCCACGGCCCCGAGACTCACCCCGATCAGAATGGCGCGACGCACAGATGAGTTCAGCACATTCAAAATCCACGAAGACACATCGCCGCTCAGGGGAATCAAATACTCACCCAACGGGACCCGTCCCATCATGACAATCACAGCTGCCACTAACAGGACGGCCGCTTCACGACTCTTGGCCCTGAAGGAGCGATAGGCAGCCGATGCGATGAAGAAGGCCAGGATGGCAAACATGGTCCCTTGTAGCGGCACCATCATGTAGTTGTAGATCCAGCCGAAGGCCGTCATGGTCCCTTCGACACTCTCCTTTCCATTAGTCCAAAGCCCGACCGCGATGGTGCCGAGCATCCCGACGTACAGCACGAGACTGTAGCCCCAGCCCGCTTCTTGGCGTCTGATCTTCACCGCATGCTGATGAAACAGACTGGTCACTCCCAAGATCAAGGCAAACCCACCGACGATCTGCAGCCACTTCGTCGCGGAGGTGAGCATCTGTTCCGAAGCGGGATGCGGGACGTAATACTGGGCGGCAAACAGAAGGCCGGTGACCAAGGTGATCAAAAGGGGTAGCTGTCGGCGGAGAAAGATCATTTTAAATCCCTTAAAAGATCGAGAAACAACTGTGGCCATTGTGCGCCCGTGACGGCTCCCACGGTCGCCAATACAATGCCAATACCGATGGCACTTAGGACGACCGCCTTCCCGATATCCTGACCGAGAAGCGTCCCGATCTGCACCGGTTCTTTGGAGAGGTACGCGCTGGCAGCGTAGAGCTCCTCGCCGATCAAGGTATAGTCACAGGTCGTCACAAAGAACGGCAGCTGGTG
Source organism: Nitrospira sp. Ga0074138 (assembly GCA_001464735.1). Taxonomy (GTDB): domain Bacteria; phylum Nitrospirota; class Nitrospiria; order Nitrospirales; family Nitrospiraceae; genus Nitrospira_D. Next base: position 59,821 of record LNDU01000051.1, on the reverse strand, counting down.
ATCTGAGTCGGTGCCGGCGATCTGAATGGCACCGGTACTTGCGCCTGTCTCCGTCAGCAGCAACGATTCGGCGAAGTACGCGCCCATGAAGAAGTTCGCGGCCGGCTTCTTTCGCAACATAATCCCGTCCACTGCCGCCGTGTAACTGAACTGATCGGCCGTGATAAAAAAGTTGGCGTCTTCCTTGAAAAGATCCGGCTTGCCCGCTTCCAAATAGGCCTGCTTGGTAATCTCCTGACAGACTGCCATCGTGATCGGTTCACGGTGCGGCACCAGCAGTTCCGTTTCGTACAGCGCGGCCCGTTTGGCAACTTTCCCTAAAATGACTGCGGCGGCGATCGTCGAGGGATCATGTAGATCATGCGCGCCGGTCAGATAGAGGATTGGCTTGCCCAGCTCCGTCGCACGTCCGATCGCTTCATCAACCGCATCAAGACCTGGAATCCGCCGTAGGAAGATCTCGTGTCGCTTCGCGTAACTGATCGTGTAGAAGACCAGTCCCCCGAACGACAACGCGATGATGAGATTATTGAGCTGATTCCAATTAAACCAGTCCGGCGAAGGACTGGCCACCAAGACCTGGCTGAAGACCCGCTGGTCGCCTTGAACGGCTGCCAGAGCAACGGCATAGGATGTCCCATCCTTGACCTCGAATCCCTTCGCGCTTCTGACCAGGACCTGATGCCAGGTTTTGTCGACGTTCCTTGTCCACCACGCGGTTTTTGCGTCTTTGACGTACTTCGAGTTCCCTGGGAACTCCGCGATGATCGTGAGAGCTGCCGGGTCAGTCACAGCCGCATCACCGGCCAAGACTTGATACCGTGTATCAGGACCATCCCATGACGAAGGAGCCCACTGCACCGTGAGACTGCCTCCACCATCACTCGGCGTATCGAAGACCCGCATATCTTGAGGAGCGCTGATCGATGTCTGCGCCAAGGCAGAGTAACAGAGCCAGCCAGACACCAGCAGTGTCCAGACAACCATACATACGATCCGTTGGCCGATTAACGCCTGAGGATTCACGTCGCTCATGCTCCTTCGATCACCTCGATGTTCGTCCGCGGGATGACGGCTTTCTGTCCATCGGCAAATTTCACTTCTAAGACCCGCACCTCACTCTCCGTGGGGATCTTGGTGAGCCCTGATGGAAGCGCCGATACTTCACCGATACGCCCGAACATCGGATCGCGGATGATACGGACCGGGTCGCCAAGACGAATGCCCTCGCGTTGTGACTGAGCTGCCCCCTTCGAGCTGGTGTGTTCCCGCGGAACAATAATCTCAGGACGAATCACGCCGGCCCTGATCTGGGTGGCACCGGAAATCGACGCCTTCTGGCCGACATGGGAGGAGAGCAGCTTGAAGGTCTTGGCCGCCATCGGAATCGTCCCGAACCCCTCGGTCAGAATCAGCGTGAACCCTACCTGTTCTGTTCCAGTAATGGCCACACCCAGGTCATAGCCCAGCAAGGCGCGCAAATCTTCATCGTGAATCCCGCCGACCACTATACCGGCAACGCCAACCGCCTTGGCCTGCTTCATCGCCTCGGCTGAAAGGAAGGATCCCCCGACCACGACTTTATCCTTCATGGCGCTATTGAAGTGTCCCGGCGTCAACGCTTCATCAGGTGCCTTCACCGCCATGACAATCTCCCCGGACGTTTCTCCACCGATGCCGAAGATCCCCTGGACAAGGCTACAAGTCGTTTCGACCACGACGCCCTGCTGCGGAATCGTTTCGATGATCGTGCCGTTCACATAGGCGAGCAGCTGAAGCACTCGTGGAGGTTCGCGCAAGAGGACTTGTCCTGTGACGCTCGACACCGATTCGATTGTCCCCGCGACCGGCGAACAAATCTCCGTCTTAAACCATTTGATCAGTGGCTTGTTCTCAGCGAGGATTTCGTCCTTTCCGACAACATCGCCTGCTTTTTTGATCAGATAGTCTTTGATCTCACCCGGAGCCACGCTGAGCTGATTGGCAAGATTGACCGGAAACACTTTCCCCGGCAACTCTGCACGCGCCACAACTTGATCGGAACGGACCAGATCGCCGACAGTGACCACGACCGTCCCCGGCAGCGGCAACATGCGCCTGCGGTGGATGACCGTCTGATCCGTCACTGTTAAGCCGGGAGTATAGGAGTGAGCCATCGTTTTCACCAGGACTGAGCAAATGCGTCTTGTCTTAGCATCTCAGTCCTCAGTCCTCAGCCCCCACTACTCCGATGTCGGATACAATCCGACTGCCTTAAACCACTTTGCGAGCGCCGTGACACGGCCTGGTTGATCGGCCGGAAGTCTCAATGGCCGCCCACGGCCATCGAGCAAGAGCCCGACGACACCGCCATGAACATCCTTGGTCACGGCCACACCAGCCCCTGACCCCATATTGACCCCCTTGGCGGGCTGAACCTTGATCGTGGCCTGCTTACCGGACTCCAATGGAAACAATCTCAACTCGCCGAACTTCAATGGCTCCTTCGTGGTCTTCGCATCGGGCCAGGTGATTTCATAGTCGGCACACGGATCACCATCTCTTCCCTGTCCAATCGGCGCCACACAAGTCCCAAGGTAGACCATGCAATCCCGCACAAACACGTCGGTAGCTGCCTTCTCATTGATCGTGGAGAGCACTCCAAGGTGCGGCATCATGAAGATGCTGTCGACGGACAACCGCGTACAGCCCATCGGCTCATAGGCATCGACCATCATTAACATCGATTGGATCCGTCGCGGAGCATGTGACAGAATCCCCCCGCTTCCGACGATCAAATCCAGCTTCAACATATCGATCAGCGTCTTGCCGGAGTTCTGTTGCTCGAAGACGTCGGAGATCGTTCGTTCCTGCTGCACACCCTTCAATCCGGTCGCAAGGGACTTGTGATGGATCAGGGCTAATCGCAAGGCTTCCCGTGCGATCGCCTGCTCGATTTGCAGTTCATCAAGCGTCTGCGGAATGGTGGTGGGTCGGATCATCTTGTTTTTGATCCGGTTGCGCAACGTCTGCTCATCGATCGTAAACGGCACCCAACGCATGATATTAGCCAATCCAGCCTCGGCGAGCACGTTGGACACACTGTAGGACATGCCCAGATTGGCACTGACCGTCCGGTTGAACACGCCGTCGAAGACGGAAAACACATCCGTGGTTGCCCCCCCGATATCCACACCGATTAAATTCAGATGTTCCCGTTTGGCAATCGCCTCCATGATGAGGCCAACGGCAGCGGGAGTTGGCATGATCGGCGCGCCGGCCATTTCCATGAGCTTCTTATAACCAGGCGCCTGCTGCATGACATGCTCAAGAAACAGGTCGTGAATCTTGTTGCGCGCCGGCGCCAAGTTCTCCCGCTCCAAGACCGGCCTGATGTTCTCCGTCACGACCAGCGCCGACTTATCTTCCAAAATCTTTCTCACTTGCGGTTGGGCTTCCTTATTGCCCGCATAGATCAACGGTAACTTGTAGGTCACGCCGAACCGTGGCCGTGGTTCCGCCGCAGCGATATATTCTGCCATCTCCACGACGTGGGTGACCGCCCCTCCATCGGTTCCGCCAGACATCAGAATCATGTCCGGCCTCATGGAACGAATCCGCTCGATCTTTTCATGCGGCAACCGGCCGTCGTTAGCCGCCAGCACGTCGATGACGATAGCGCCGGCCCCAAGCGCAGCGCGCTGCGCGCTTTCACCCGTCATGTTCTGCACGACACCGGTCACCATCATCTGTAAGCCACCACCCGCGCTGCTGGTCGAGATATAAATATCGACGCCCGTCTTGTCGCCCCGGCAGGGCGTAATGATCTTATCTCCATCCAAAATCTTCCGTCCGGAGAGCTCTTCGATTTCCGCGATGGCATTCAATACTCCGCGTGTCACATCCTCAAACGGCGCTTCCACCGTCGTCGGCGCTTCCCCGCGATAAGTCTGCCGATATTCGTCGCCGACTTTCTCGATGAGAATGGCTTTGGTCGTGGTACTGCCACAATCGGTGGCGACAATGACGTTGAGAGGACGATCGATCTTAGGAGGAGTAGAGGTGGAAACCGTCATTGAGCCGTTACTCCCTGTGGAGCAGACTTGGCTTCAATGATGGCAATCAGACGAGTCACCGTATCCCGGCGCTCGAGCAATCGTGCAACCTGCTCAACTTCTTTGGCACTCAACACGCAATCAATGATCGGCGTGATGAAATGCAGGGCCTGACTGCCGAGAAAATTCATCGGCCCCATGGATTCCAAAAACATCGTCGCCGGAGCCGCCATGCCGCGTTTGACGACCATCTCGGCTATTCGTTCCAGCAATTGGACATCTTCAATGGCGAGGGACTCAGTCTCAGGTCGAACGGCAAACGCATGGCGCAATCCGGCTCGCAATTGAGCCAGTTTTTGAGCCATTCGGTCCTTGACAGGTGACGGCATAAGTGACTGTCAGATAAGACAAACAGGAGCAATTTGCATTATATGAAGGGGGTGTAGGAGAGTCAATTCAATGGTGATCATGACGATTTCTTGCAAGGCTCCCCATTCTTGTGAGAGCATGACCCCAGCAATTTTCCTTGGACGTCCTGGATGGCTTGGCGTGACCGCATCATTCTCACCAGACCACACCTGTAACCGATGCAACTGATAGCTCACAGGCATCCTTCGTTGCCGAAACTTGCCTGGGTCGCTGTGGTCGATCGAGGCCATGGCCTCGTGACGCTTGATCATGGCCCGCTAGTTGAGGTTCGCCCCACCTTTTGGATAGAAGGAGTCTGGAATGGGTCGTTTCAGCTCGGCGACTTCGGGACGACGGAGTGTGTGTTTGGTACAGGCGGCATTATGGGTGAAGATTCCGTGCGCTTCGTAACTAGCGCCGCCACTGTAGATTACCTGTTCTATGCCGAGACGGGCGACCACGTCACGGTCTCCAACTCCTTGCCCCTCCTCTTGGCATCCATTGGCGATACGTTGAATCCGCATTGTCGTGAGTATCCCCGGATCTGCAACTCCATTTTGCGGGGTATTGAGGACTACGAGCGAACGATTCCAACGCAGCGTGGACACGTGAAACGTGTGATGTATTGGAACCTTGATGTGTCAAACAAGGCCATCGCGGAATCGGACAAGCGTGAGCCACCCCACTTTCCGTCCTTCAAAGCGTATCGAGACTATCTACGGGACAACTATGCGCTGATTGCCGCGAATGCTCGTGATGCCGCCAGGACTACGCCACTGGAGATTTGGTCCACCCAGTCAAAAGGATATGACTCGACAGCGGTGAATGCCTTGTGCAGCCCCTCTGGCATCGACCAGGTGGTGACCATCTCCCAAGCCAAAGCTCCGACGCATCTCGCGCATCAGGACGCCGGCGTGCAGCACGAGGATGATGATGGGGGTGAGATTTGCGACAGCCTCGGTCTCCCCTGCATTCGCCTGGATCGACGCTCGTTCGTGCGGGAGTATGACGACGAAGCCCTGTATTATTGCGTGCTCCATGAGTGCCAAGACACCAACCTCGAAGATCTCAAAAAGCATTTGCGGACGGTCACGCTCTTGCTCACAGGGACTCACGGCGATATAGTCTGGCCAGATGCGGCGGGGGCAAAAAAGATCGGCATCGATAGCGTTATTCGTCGTGGGGATCCTGGTGGGCATGGCATGGGTGAACTGCGGCTGAATCGCGGATTTATCCAGCTCCCCTTCCCGTTCATGGGAGCGCGACGCAAAGCCGAGATTATTGCGATCACTGAATCGGAGGAAATGCGACCGTGGCGAATCAATACCGGTTACGATCGTCCCATCCCCAGACGCATTGCGGAAGAGGCGAGTATTCCGCGGCACATCTTCGGCCAGTCTAAACAGGCATCCGTTGTGATTTTCCCACAGCCGTCGATCCCGTATGGGAAAGCTCTGCGGGAAGAGTTCTTCACTTATCTGGCCGCCCAAGGGCTCTTGTCTCCCTCACGTACATGGCTATGGCCGGTGGTTCGTTGGTTTAATTCGATCTTGAAGCTGCGAAAGGAGCGCTCCTTCCACGTGGTGTACGTGATCGAAGACCTGCTTGCCAAGCTCAGAGGACAACTCAGAGGACGGCCGACATTTCAATTTGCTCGACTCTGGTCCCACCTGAATGGCTCTCTGTTGTGTTTTTGCGTGAATCGCCAAGCGAGACAGTATGCTCAAATCATGGAGAAACGCCACCTCACCATGTTAACGAAGGACTGACCTCGTTCGTCGACTCCTCCACCGGACACAAAGATATCAGGCAGCAGTTTTCTTGAAATTGCACTCCGGCCTCGAGTGTCGCACGTGCTCATTGTTCACCTCGGGTTACGCGTTAAAGAAAATGTTCGCGAAGCGCCCCCAGTCCTTGTCATCAATTCTGCTGGAGACCTTCGAGTCTGAAATTTTCACCGCGAACTCTGTCTCAATCCTTCCCAGCAGAGATCTTGCCATACTTCTGGCATACTGTAGCGGCACTGTCTCGCCCAGAAGATCGTGATACATTTTCACCGTGCTACTTCGAATCAGAAATCGTTCTTTGCCATGTTGGTCTTTTGTCCGATGGAATGGGAGAGGGACTGGATAGCGAGCTTGAGTATGGGCGGCCTCTAGTCCTTGCAAAATATCATCTTCAGAGTAGGAGCCGAGCCCCGGGTAAGTTGGTAACATTCCCCTCGATCGAAGACACATCATCATTTGAGAAAGCTTGTGGTTCAACGACTTGGCGATTCCATCGATCTTCTTCAACGCAGATTCAGGATTGAAGTTCTCCAAGGTTTTTAAGTATTTCCCAATGTGGTAAGCCTTGCAGACCTTCTCGAGGCCTTGATGACAATAAAAAATGCTATGTCGTTGCCATTTGTCTTCCAACTCGAAGCTCAGATAGAAGTCTTCAATACCGGATTTGACCCATGTCTTGAGTATCTTTTCCCTGCTCAGCCCAGAAACCGCGTTGAGGTTTAAGTCCTTAGGTGTCTGATGTCTACCCATGGTGATACTCGGATATCCTTTCGGATTAGGGTACTCAAAAATGTCAATCAACAAGGCCACAGGCAAGGCGAGAACCGGAGGTATGCCTTCTGGGGTACCTTGACAACTCTTGCGAGCCGATAACGAAATTTGATCTTTTCAGTAGCCGTCAAGGCTTGGCAGTAAACCAGCGCACGTTCTTCTCCCTTCTTATCTTCTCCTCACAAGGGTGGCCCGGTTGAATCCAAAACTGCGCGCATGGGCAGACTCCTTCTTTCCCCACTTTCTCTGAGGGCAGTGCGGCCTGGTCCTTAAGTGCGCGCATCCACCGAGCACCGCCTGATCTGATGTAAGTCTGATGAGTCTTGGGTGCGCGGTGGGCGAGCACAGAGGATCAGCCGCGCTGCCCGATCCTACTCTCCGTCCCCTTCCACAACCGTTCAATATTTCCCTTGTGCTTGATCACAATGAGACTTGTCACCAGCACGGAGAACAAAGCAAAGGAAGCCGTCGGTCGAAGAGCGGCAGCAAGGACGGGAAAGAGTCCAAAGGCAGTGAGCGCACCACCGGAAGAGTAGCGCCAGAGAGCCACCGCTCCAATCCAGGCCAGCAGCAGCAACAGTCCGATCAGCGGTGCAACACCGAGGACAGAGCCAAGCGCAGTGGCGACCCCCTTTCCTCCTTTAAATCCTAAGAACGGTGAAAAGAGATGGCCCAGAAACGGCGCGAGTGCGACAACCAAAATAGCCCATTCATACTGCAGCAGCTGCGTCGCTGCGAAGCCCATCACCCACCCTTTGCCCATATCCCCAATCAAGGTGAGGATGCCGGGCGTCTTGCCCGACACACGGAGGACATTCGTAAATCCGACGTTCTTGCTCCCGACCGTGCGCGGATCTGGCAGGCCCATCGCCTTGGAGATGACGATGCCAAACGGGACTGCTCCTAAAAGATATCCGATGATCGCGAGCCCAGCGATGAGTCCTTGTTGTTCCATCCTAATAGAGTCTGAGAATTACGATTACGGTAAGCCCTTCGACAAGTCTATCCTGAGCCAGTCGAAGGACTCAGGGCGAACGAATTACCATAGGAACCAAAGGGACACAAGGCTGGATCCGATTGATGAGAGAAGCCTACCGCACAGACTTCACTGAAACTTCTCTGGATACGTAAGGAACTCCAGCATCACTCGATTCAGATTTGGCCAATCGCGATGGCTACCGGTTCCCTCACAGTAGAGCGTTGCACCGCCTGAGGCACAGCCTTGGTACGCACGGCAGCCTCCCTCCACTGATTTCGTGTTCGTCACATCACAGTGATTACAGCCCGCCCACCAGGCTGACGTTAGGGCTCCCCAACCTGGAAACAGCTTGTCGTTCTTGCCGTGCATAATCATGACCGGGATTGGAGCGGGGCATTGATACGCCTCAAGGTCTTTGTCGGTTACCCCAGCAGCACTCGGCGCGATTGTGGCAGGCACTGTTTTCGTCTTCTCAATCACAGCCAGCATCAGGGATGCCGTGCCCCCGTCTGAATGACCGGTGGCGGATACCCTGCTCTCATCGACACACCATTCCTTTGCCACTAACCCAGGAATGGCTCCAAGCTGTTCAATGGTCGAAATATTCAACGGCTTATGATCGGCATAGACCACCACAAATCCGGCGCTGGTCGCTGCAGTCGTAAGGCCTGTGAGACGCTCGGACGTCCAGCGACTCTGCCCAGCCGGAGCATAGACCATCAAGAGTGGGTGTGCGAATGTGGGATCGTAGTTCGAGGGCGTCCGAACCATATACCGAATGCCGTCAACGGAGACTTTCCCATCGGTCGCGCCTGTGAGTCCAACTCGCGCACCCGTTTCACATCGGATCACCGTCGAAGTACTCGGATATGCATAAGCTTCTAACTGAGGAGGCGTTCCGTTCTCTGTGCAAGCTGTAACAAGGAAGAGGAGGCTGGTACAAGCAACGATTGGCGGTGCGAGTGGCGCTCGGCGGACGGCCCGGGATTCCAAACCCATGTCAGGCTCGTCTTGGTGACAGTTACTGCCGAAGAAAGTTGATGGAGGAGTCCGATCCAATGGACTGCAGGATGTTCAAACGAGACATCCAGCGAGGCCGCAGCGAGTGAAGGGCCGAGGCATACCCTCTGGGGTATGTTGAGGGTCTGAACGATGCGAGAACAAAGCTGAGGTCTCGTTTCAACATCCTGACTACAGTCCCTTCGCGACGACCTGTTTCCAGAAGCTCCACACATACTGGCCACCGGAGAGATAACCCAGCACCAGTGATAAATACAATGTGACGGTGCCGGCTAAGTGCATATTGCCGAGTGCTGAGAGCCCTGTCCCTTCCAAGATCAGCAGGATAATGGCCACGACTTGGAGCGCCATCTTATACTTACCGGTCGTCTCCGCCGCGATGATCATCCCTTCGCTTGCAGCAATGGCACGGATTCCTGTCACCGCCACTTCTCGTCCGATAATCAGCAGCGCGACCAACGCGCTGACCCGATCTACGTTCATTAGAAGTATCAGTGCCGACAACACCAGGAGTTTGTCTGCGATCGGATCGAGTAGTTTGCCGAGTTTCGTTACTTGGCCTGTTCGGCGGGCAATATAGCCGTCCAACATATCCGTCACCGCCGCAACGGTAAAGACAATCGCCGCCGCGAGCGACTGGTCTGGCGTTGGATTGACGAAGAGAATGATGAAGACCGGGATCAAGAGAATGCGGACGAGCGTCAAGAGATTGGGCAGATTGAGCGACTCCGCTCCTATCTCTCGCCACATTGCCAGAACGCGGTTCATCGTACGATTCGTCTCCTACGCAGGCGACTAAAACACTGCTTCGACCTCATGGCACTCGCAGGATGCTCAAAAAGGCCGTCCAGCAAGGCCAGAGCGAGCGAAGGGGCGAGGCGTACGCTTCGGTACGTTGAGCCTCTGAGCGATGTGAGAACGCCGCTGGTGGACTTTTTCAGCATCCTGCTACACGATTCCGTTCTTCAACAAGTCATGTAAATGAATGACCCCACGGATGTTCCGCTCATTCTCGGTGACCACCAGGGTCGTGATTGAAAATCGCTCCATCATCTCGACAGCTTTGGCCGCCAGTTCGTCTGGCCCAATGGACTTGGGATTCGTGGTGGCCAGCTCTTGCGCGGTGGTCTTGAGCAAATCCGTACCCCGCTGGATAAAGCGTCGCAAGTCACCGTCGGTAATCACTCCGACCAGCAATCCCTCCTGATCCACCACCGTGGTCATGCCGAGCTTTTTCGCCGTCATTTCCAGCATAGCCGCCATCCCACCGACCGTGGCTTGGACCATCGGCATCTCGGATTCGGCATGCATGAGGTCCTTCACCCTCACCAGCAGCCGACGCCCCAACGTACCGCCGGGATGGAACCGAGCAAAATCCTCTTCTTTAAATTCCCGTTTCTGCAGCAGGGCCACGGCCAACGCATCGCCCAACGCCAGTGTAGCGGTCGTACTGGCGGTCGGAGCCAACCCCATCGGGCAGGCCTCTTCCTGGACCGACACATCGAGTGTGACATCGGCATTTTTTGCCAGGGTCGACGTCATCCGTCCTGTGAACGCAATCACCGGAATGCCGAGCCGTTTCACAAACGGAAGCAATTGCAGCAACTCCTGCGTCTCACCGCTGTTGGAAATCGCGACCAACGCATCACGTCGCGCCAACATGCCCAGATCTCCATGCACGCCCTCGGCGGGATGCAAAAAAAACGACGACGTACCGGTGCTGGCGAGCGTCGCGGCGATTTTTTGACCGATCAAGCCGGACTTCCCCATGCCCGACACGACGACCTTTCCCTTACACTGAACAAGCAACTGCACCGCCTTTGCGAACTTGGCATCTAACCGATCCACAAGCGATTGGACGGCTCGCGCTTCGATTTGGAGCACGCGCCGACCGTCGGCCAGACTCTCTTCTATTTTCGAAATTTTCGAATCCCGGCCAGATGGCTTCACGGTCATCGTTTCACTTCGCCTTTTCGCAACCTTCGCTACTGGATGAGCTGCCTTCACCATCGTAGAGTGCCCGCGCCGCGCGGAAGGTATCAGCTTCTCGGCTTGGCTGCGTCGCATATGCGTAGAACCCGTTCCAGCAAGGACTTGAGTTGATGTACTGGGACCATGTTAGGCCCATCAGACAGCGCCTCGTCTGGATTTGGATGGACTTCCATGAAGAATCCATCGACACCCGCTCCGGCCGCGGCGCAGGCCAACGGCTCGACAAATTCCCGCTGGCCACTGGATTTCGTCCCACCACCCCCCGGCAGCTGAACGCTGTGCGTCGCATCGAAGACGACAGGATACCCGAAACTTCTCATAAGAGGAAAGGATCTCATATCCACAACAAGATTGTTGTAGCCGAATGATGACCCACGCTCGGTGAGCAGAAGCCGACGGCTTCCACATTCTTCGACTTTTTTGACTGCATTGACCATTTCGATCGGCGAGAGAAATTGCCCCTTCTTCACGTTCACGACTTTTCCTGTTTTTGCAGCGGCAATCAGCAAATCCGTCTGCCGACAGAGAAAGGCCGGGATCTGTAGGACATCCACCACCTTCCCGGCTTCGGTCGCCTGCTCCTCCGTATGCACGTCGGTCAAGACAGGCAGAGCGAATTGGTCCTTTACCTTCTTCAGTATTGCCAGGCCCTTGTCGATTCCAGGACCACGAAATGAAGTAATGGACGTTCGGTTGGCCTTATCGAATGACGACTTGAAGATGTACGGAATTCCCAGTGACTTCGCAATGTCCGCAACATGTCCCGCCGTGTCCATCACGAGCTGCTCGCTCTCGATCACACAAGGCCCGGCAATCAGAAACGGACGCTGGCCCTGACCGACCTTGAAGGAACCGATTTCGACGAGTTGTGCCATAGCCTACAACTAATGCCCCAGCTTCTTGCGCAACGCCGCTCCCACGAATCCGCTAAACAAGGGATGTGGACGGTGAGGACGGGAACTATACTCAGGATGGAACTGCGTCCCCAAGAACCAGGGATGATCCCTTAGTTCTATGATTTCGACCAATCGCCCGTCAGGAGAAACGCCGCTCAGGACCAGTCCCTTCGCGGTCAGCTGCTCCCGATAGGCATTGTTGAATTCATAGCGATGGCGATGGCGTTCACGCACCTCGCTCACCCCGTACATTTTCTGCGCCAGCGTCCCCTCGCCTAACTTGCAGAGATACGATCCCAATCGCATGGTCCCACCCTTGTCGCTCACGCCATGCTGATCGGGCATGAGATTGATCACCGGATGGGGCGTGTGCTCGTCAAACTCGGCGCTGTTGGCACCGGCCAATCCTGCTACATTTCTTGCAAACTCGATCGCAGCACATTGCATCCCTAAACACAGACCGAGGAACGGGACCTGACGTTCCCGCGCATACCTGATGGCCGTCACTTTTCCCTCAATCCCTCTTGTCCCAAATCCACCGGGGATCAGGATACCATCGGCCTCGCGCAGGATTCGCTCCGTCCCTTGCCGCTCGATATCCTCAGACTCGATCCAATTGATGTTGACCTTGGTTTCGTGATCGATTCCACCATGAATCAGCGCTTCTCCCAAACTCTTGTAACATTCCTTCAGCCCCACATACTTACCCACCAGTGCGACGGAAATTTCATGCTTCGGCCGCTTGATCTTCTGAACCATCGCATCCCACTCACGGAGATTGGGCTGGCCGGTTTCCATATGGAGCTGACGAACGATCAATTCGTCCAACCCCTCTTTTCTGAAGACGATCGGCACTTCATAGATCGTCTCGACATCTTTGGCCGTGATGACCGCATCCTTATCCACATTACAGAACATAGCAATCTTGCCCTTGAGCTCCGGGGGAATATACCGGTCGGTGCGGCACAAGAGGATATGGGGCTGAATACCGATCTCACGAAGCTTGTTGACTGAATGTTGCGTCGGCTTGGTCTTCAATTCACCGGCCGCCCCGATGTAGGGCACAAGGGTCAAGTGGACATACAACACATTATCGCGCCCGACGTCGTACGGCATCTGCCTAATGGCCTCGAGAAACGGTAAGCTTTCAATGTCGCCGACCGTGCCGCCGATCTCGACGATCGTCACATCGACTCCTTTGGAGATGCGCATGATCGCCTGCTTGATCTCATCCGTCACATGCGGGACGACCTGGACCGTTCCACCAAGATAATCCCCACGACGCTCTTTCGTGATGACCGAGTGATAGATTCGACCGGTCGTGTAATTACTCTCTTTCGTCAGCGATAACGAGGTGAATCGCTCGTAATGCCCGAGGTCAAGATCCGTCTCCGCTCCGTCGTCCGTGACAAAGACCTCTCCGTGTTGATAGGGGTTCATCGTACCGGGGTCGACGTTGATGTAGGGATCCAACTTTAGAAAGGTGATTTTCAAGCCACGGCTTTCCAACAGATTTCCGATAGAAGCCGACGCCAGCCCTTTGCCAAGTGATGAGACCACGCCGCCAGTCACAAAAATAAACTTGCTCATGGTTGTCCCCTCTGTTGGACGTCAGAGCACCCCAATTCGAATATACTTCTCATCGCTTAAAAAATACCCTACTGTTCTGCAACTCACGCCTGACCCCCTCGTATTGCTGAAGGCGTTCCGCGACATCCGACACGTCTTCAGGACGGTCAACTCGCAACGAGGCATGTTTGGTTTCCCACACCCGGATGGGAATCCCATGATCCAACGCACGGAGCTGTTCAAGCTTTTCGGCATCCTCCAAACGACTGGTCGGCAAACCCGCGAATCGCAGTAAGGTCTCCTTCGTATATATGTACAACCCCAGATGAATGTAATGGAGTCCTCCAATCGCCTCCATTCCTGGACTGTCACGGACACATGGGATTGGAGCTCGTGAAAAGTAGAGCGCGTCGCCGCGGACATCGGTGACGACTTTGACCACTGCGGAATTGTGAAGATCCTCTTTAGGGTCCATGACCCGCTTCAGCGTCCCTATGCCGACGCCGCTTTCAAGAAACGGCTCAATAAGATCGGTCAACAACTCGGAGTTCAGTGGAATCTCATCGCCCTGTAAGTCCAAAAAGTACTCTCCCGCAAATATACGGGCCACAGCGGCGACCCGGTCTGTCCCCGTCCGATAATCACCGGTAACCATAATCACACGCCCACCAAACCGCTCAACTGCATATTTGATACGCTCATCGTCGGTTGCGACCAACACATCGGAAACGGCACGGCAGGCCACAGCGCGCTCATAGACATGCTGAATCATCGGCTTCCCATTCAGCTCAACGAGCGGCTTGCCCGGGAACCGTGACGAACCATAGCGGGCTGGAATCACAACCGTGACAGACCGTGAACCCTTATTCATCTCCAAACGCCTCGGACAACTGTTTCGGCGAGACCGTCGCGGTGCCGACCATGCCCACCACGATCCCAGCCGCATAGTTCGCCATGACCGCTCCGGTCTTGATACTTGCTCCAGCCGACAGGGCCAGCGCCAAGGTTCCTATGACCGTATCTCCTGCACCGGTGACGTCATAGACCTGCCGAGCCTTCGTCGGCAAATGCCACGACGCGCCGTTGCGCTCATACAAGCTCATGCCTTTTTCACCGCGTGTAATCAGGACGGACTGACACCCGAGACGCTGCCGAATCATCGCGCCGGCTTCGTCGATTGTCTGATCACTGTCTCCGTGCAACCCAGAGGCTTGAGCCGCTTCAAGATGATTCGGCGTCAGCACGGTGACGCCTTTGTAGTAGCTGAAATGCTCGACCTTCGGATCGACAATGACCGGAACTTTTCTCAACGCAGCAAGTCGTATGAGATCGGACATGAGTGCCGGCGACACGACTCCCTTGGCATAGTCCGACACCACGATACAGGACAACTCTCGAATCCGTGATTCCACATATCGGAGAATCTTTTGCCGCAGCGCGACTTTCAGTTCGCTCCGTCCCTCGATGTCATACCGCACAATCTGCTGGTTATGCGCGATCACACGACTTTTTCTGGTCGTCGGACGATCATGATCGATCACCACCCCCCCGCGGCTTGATCGTTTGTTGCCGAGCTCCTTCATCAACAGACGCCCGCTTTCATCCGACCCGATCACACCGCAGAGATCGGCCTTTCCTCCAAGCGCCAAAATATTGTTGAACACATTCGCCGCCCCACCAAGCCGGAGAGATTCTGACTCGACATGAACCACGGGAACCGGAGCTTCTGGGGAAATCCGGCTGACCCGTCCCATCACATAGTGATCGAGGATGAGGTCGCCGACAACGAGGATCGATGCCTGCGGAAATCGCTGAAGATACTGTCGGAGCACCTTGGGCGACAACGCATCACCCTTCCCATTCGAGTCTGCACTCGGAAGAGACGCGACGCTGCGTTTCGTTATTGAATCGCCTTTCCGAATCGTTCCCATCTGACCCACTCCGTCCAATTTCCCTGCCCATTCCAGGACCAATAGATGCGGAACGCTCTACCGCGGATCTTTTCTTCACGCACATAGCCCCAGAACCGACTGTCCAGACTTTGGTCACGATTATCGCCCATCACGAAATACGATCCATCCGGGACCGTCACCGGGCCGAAATTATCGCGGGGGTTGATCGTACCGTCAATGACACCGGGATCGATTCGTTGTGTAAAGGCTTTATCGTCGAGTGGCTGGCCGTTCACCAGGACAACCTTATTCTTAAGTTGGACAGTATCCCCCGGCAGTCCGACAATGCGCTTGATGAAATCCTTCTCTTCATCCTCGGGAAACCGGAACACGATGATGTCGCCCCGCTGCGGCTTGCCGAACGTCACGATCGTTTCGGACGTGTAGCAATTAACCGGTGGGAAACTCCATAGCACCTTACAGTCCGTGGGCCACTGCAGGCCATAGGAGAGCTTACTGACCAAAATATGATCGCCGATCTGCAAGGTCGGAATCATTGATCCTGATGGAATCTTAAATGCCTGCACGACGAACACGCGGATGGCAAATGCCAGGAGCATCGCCACAATGATCGCTTCCGCGTATTCCCTGACAAGAGACTTCCGCCCCGATTGGTCCCTGTTGTCGGCGAGTTTGGCCTCCGAAAGCGCGGCCTGGTCTCCTCCCCCACGCGGAGCGCCTGGCAACTTATCCACATTCCTCGGATTCTGATCGAGGCTCATTCGTCTCCAACCTTCAAGATCGCCAGAAACGCTTCCTGCGGGACCTCGACGCTGCCGACCGCTTTCATGCGCTTTTTCCCTTCCTTCTGTTTTTCCAGCAACTTGCGCTTCCGCGTGATATCACCACCATAACATTTTGCCAGCACATTCTTCTTCATTGCACCGATGGTCTCACGCGCAACGATCTTGCTGCCGATCGCCGCCTGAATGGCAATCTCGTACATTTGCCGTGGAATCAGCTCCTTCATTTTCTCGGCAAGCTGCCGCCCACGTTGAACAGAACGATCTTTATGCGTGATAAACGACAGGGCATCGACCGCTTCACCGTTCAAGAGAATATCGAGCCTGACAAGATCGGAGTTGCGGTAGCCGAGCACCTCATAGTCGAGCGACGCATAACCCTGTGTGCGCGACTTGAGCTTATCGTAAAAATCGAGAATGACCTCGTTAAGAGGCAGTTCATAACTGATCATGACCCTGGTCGGATCGAGAAAATGCAGACCCTTTTGGATTCCTCGGCGTTCCTGACAGAGCTGGAGGATAGCTCCCATATACCGTTCGGGAGTGATGATCGAGGCCAAAATAAACGGCTCTTCAAATGAGTCAATGCTACTGGGAGGCGGGAGCTGCGACGGATTATTCACCTCCAGGACCTCGCCCTTCGTGGTGAGAAGACGATAGACGACGGTCGGAGCGGTCGTGAGGAGCGTGAGATTGTATTCACGCTCAAGCCGTTCCTGAATGATTTCCATGTGCAGCAGGCCCAAAAACCCACAGCGAAAGCCGAATCCCAACGCGAGCGACGTCTCAGGTTCATAGACGAACGAGGAGTCGTTTAATCGTAGTTTGACTAACGCGTCGCGCAAATCTTCATATCGGCCGGTATCGGTGGGATAGAGCCCGCAGAATACCAGCGGCTTCACCTCTTTATAACCAGGAAAGGGCGCGCTCGTGGGTAAGACCGCATCCGTGAGTGTATCGCCGATTTTGACGTCGGCGACCTCTCTCATGTTGGCACAGAGATATCCGACTTCGCCCGTCAACAGCTCAGTCTTCTTTGTCCGTTTTGGGGTGAATTGTCCCACTTCCATGACTTCAAACGTCCGATTGTTCGACATGACTTTGATCTTCATCCCTGGTCGGATGGACCCATCCACCAGTCTCGCCAGGACGATGACACCTTGGTAATTGTCGAACCATGAGTCAAAGATAAGCGCCTTGAATGGAGCCTGGGGATCACCGGACGGGGGAGGAATCCGCGCAATGATCGCCTCCAATACATCGGGGACTCCTTTGCCTTCCTTTGCACTGATCGGCAAGGCATCGGCGGCATCAAGCTGCAACACCTCCGAAATCGAATGCTTCGTGCCCTCGATATCCGAACTCGCCAGATCAATCTTATTAATAACCGGGATAATGGTGAGATTGTTGGCCATCGCCAAATTCACATTGGCAATCGTCTGCGCCTGCACCCCTTGGGTGGCATCGACCAGCAAGAGAGCTCCTTCGCAGGCCGCCAGACTCCTCGAGACTTCATAGGTGAAATCGACGTGTCCCGGCGTATCGATCAAATGCAAGGCATACGTCTTCCCGTCCTGAGCCTTGTACCGGATCGCCACCGCATGGGCCTTGATCGTAATGCCACGTTCCCGTTCAAGGTCCATGGCATCGAGGATCTGGTCTTTCGCCTCTCGAGCAGTGACTGCGCCAGTAGCTTCTAGGAACCGGTCAGCGAGGGTTGATTTGCCGTGATCGATGTGAGCAATGATGGAAAAATTGCGTATAAGGCTTTGCAAATCCTAGCTCATTGGTAAAAATCGGTTCATTATAATAACTGCTCCCTGGGTTGTCAAAGAGATCGCCTCCACCTATAATCACGCGCCGCCATCGAGGTCACTCCCTCGTCCATCGGCAGTCGTCAAGAGTCAATCACAGATCGTCCAGTCTGATCCCAGGATTGACGAACAACATTCAAGGAGTCATGACTCGACCACCCTCTACGAAGCAGCTGAGGAACTGGGACCGACGCTATCTCTGGCATCCGTTTACCCAGATGCAGGAGTGGGAACAGGAAGACCCGCTGATCATCGAGCGCGGGAACGGTTCCTACCTCATCGATACGGAAGGGAAACGCTATCTCGATGGCACATCGTCCATCTGGGTGAATCTCCACGGACACCGACATCCCGTCCTGAACCACGCCATCAAGAAACAACTCGACAACATCGCCCACTCCACGTTCCTGGGCCTCTCCAATCCACCGGCTATTGAGCTGGCCCGCGCCTTGATCCAGATCGCACCAAAGGGGCTCACACGCGTCTTCTATTCGGACAACGGTTCGACGGCAGTAGAAATCGCGCTGAAGATGGCCGTCCAATACTGGCAGCAGCGGCATCCAGAGGCCGGTCCCAAAAATACCTTTCTCCATCTCAAGATGGCGTATCACGGGGATACGATTGGAGCCGTAAGCGTCGGCAATATTGCGCTGTTTCATTCTCGGTTCAAACCGCTGTTGTTCCCAACGCTGGCAGCAGAACCACCCTATTGTTACCGCTGTCCGCTCAAACTCACCTATCCATCCTGCAAGATGGCCTGCATCGACCCAATTGAACAAATCTTGAAACGTCGTCATCGCGAACTGGCCGGATTCATCATCGAACCGCTGATGCAAGCGGCCGCCGGTATGATTCCACAGCCGGCCGGGTATCTGAAACGAGTCCGCGCGCTCTGCACAGAGTACAACGTCCTGTTGATTACCGATGAAGTAGCGACGGGCTTTGGACGAACCGGAAAAATGTTCGCGGGCGAGCATGAAAGGATCACACCGGATCTGATGGCGATCAGCAAGGGGCTCACCGGCGGGTATATGCCGCTCGCGGCGACCCTCACGACCGATGAGATCTATCGAGGATTTTTGGGCACCTACGACGAATTCAAGACCTTCTTTCATGGACACAGTTTTACCGGAAATCCCCTAGGCTGTGCCGTGGCCCTGGCCAATCTTCAAGTGTTCCGCCAGGAGAAAACGTTGTCCCGACTGTCCGCAAAGATTAAGTTGTTGACCAAATGGCTGAAGCCGATCGCTGATACCCCCCATGTCGGGGATGTCCGCCAGCGCGGGTTCATGGTCGGCATCGAGTTAGTCCGAGACAAGGCAACCAAAGAGCCCTACCCGCTCAGCGCCAAGGCTGGTCACCACGTGGCGGCCATTGCCCGATCGAAGAGACTGATCTTAAGGCCCATCGGCAACGTGCTCGTGCTGATCCCTCCCCTTTCGACAACGGCAGAAGAGTTAAAGAAAATGGTAGAAATCCTCAAGAAATCCATAGAGACTCTGGACATCGATTGAGTCTCGCTCAGATGCGTCGCAACATCGCCAAGAGAGCCACGACACAATATGCTAACCTGTGATTTCCTCGTCATCGGAGGTGGAGTCATCGGCCTCAGTATCGCGCGTGAGCTTCGCAAACGCCGGTCCGATGCCCGCGTGCTGTTAATCGAAAAGGAACCTTCTTGCGGGGCCCATGCCAGTGGCCGCAATAGCGGAGTCCTACATGCGGGCTTCTACTACTCACCGGACAGCCTGAAGGCAAAGTTTACTCGTCTTGGGAACGAACGACTGACCGCCTACTGCGAGGAAAAACACATCCCCCTCAATAAATGCGGCAAGCTCGTCGTTGCCAAGAATGCAGCGGATTTACCGTCGCTGGATGAATTATTCCGTCGCGGACAAGTCAACGGCATTGAGCTCCAGCCTCTCACGGAAGCAGAAGCCAAGTCCATTGAGCCACGAGTGAAGACCTACCAACGAGCCCTCTTTTCGTCACGTACCTCGACGGTAAGCCCGCTCCACGTCGTCAACGCGATGCAACAAGACGCACTCGACGAAGGCATTCAAATTCAGTGCAACACAGCCTATCGACGACGAGACGACACAAGAGTTTACACCGACCGCGACAGCATTGAAGCCGGCTACGTCGTGAACGCCGCTGGTCTGTATGCCGACAAAATTGCGATGGACTATGGATTCTCGGAAAAGTATCGCATCCTGCCTTTTAAAGGCCTCTATCTCTATTCCGATGAACCAGCAGGTGCGATTCGTACCAATATTTACCCTGTTCCGGATCTCAGGAATCCGTTCCTGGGTGTCCACTTCACGATCACGGCCGACGGAAAAGCCAAGATCGGTCCGACAGCCATTCCAGCCTTGTGGCGAGAGAACTATGAGGGGTTCGGCAACTTCAATTTCGGTGAACTGCTCGAAGTCGCAAGTCGAGGGCTCGGCTTACTGACCGGAGCTGGATTCGACTTCCGACGCTTGGCGATGGAGGAGGTTGCCAAATACTCGCGGGGCAAGATGGTGGCACTTGCCTCGGTACTCGCCGAAGGCGTGGCCGAGCGGAACTACCATAAATGGGGCCGTCCAGGAATTCGAGCCCAGCTACTCGACATCACGAAGAAAAAGCTTGAAATGGATTTCGTCCTGGAAGGCGACAATCGCTCCATGCACGTGCTCAACGCCGTGTCTCCCGCCTTTACCTGCTCGCTCCCCTTCGCAAGCCATGTCTGCGATCATATCGATAAAATGATGGGTTGAGACGACTCAGCACAGGCGGACCTCTTCCCCCACACCAACTTGCAGACAGCGCGCCGCGCTGTCTTCCTGCAGAAAGATTTCCAAGTTCCCGCTGCTATTGATCAGCGCGGACGGACTCTGACGGCTTCCCTGGCTGTAACTCCCAACCAAATCGTTGATGACAGCCGTTCCGATATGGATCTCCACCGATTGTCCCATCGCGCCCCGAAATTCCCGAACCTGCCGCTCCGTGATGTTGGAAATGAGATTTCCAAAGCGATCGACCGAGACGATCTTACCGATCAGCACATCCTCGTGTGAAATCGGCATGGCCACGGCACGTCGAATCGGATCATGGACCGCCGTCCCAAAAAATGACGGCGGCACGCCTTTGCTCAACCAGGCAGCGGCCGGCGCGAACACATCTCGCCCATCAAAGGTTGACCCTGCCGTTTCAAGACGATAGTCCTGATTCACGATCTGCCATACCTTCGCCCCCTGCTCCTGCTCCAGGAGTTCACTGAACAACCCATTATCCGGTCCTACAAAAAATGAGCCGGCCGCGGACACGAGCAGCGCCCGTCGCTCGGTTCCGACTCCGGGATCGACAACGGCAACATGAATGGTTCCTGCCGGGAAATAGCGATAGCAGGACTTGAGAAAATACCCGGCTTCCTGGATCTGATGAGAGGCGATTTGATGCGAGAGATCGACGACGGCAGCGGTGGAATTAATCGACAAAATGACCCCTTTCATGCTTGCCACAAAAGAATCCCGCTCGCCAAAATCCGTCAGCAGCGTGATAAGGGGGCGTGCATCCTGCACGTCAGAGTTCCTCGAATTTGATCTCCATGACCTCGTATTCGACCATCTTGACGGGAGTCTTCACTTCCACAAAATCTCCAACACGCTTTCCGATCAGCGCTCGCCCGACAGGGGACTGTACGGAGATCTTGTTGAATTTCATATCGGCTTCGTCCTGTCCAACCAAGGTATACTGTTTCTTGGCTTGGGACTCCTGTTCGACGACCAAGACCGTCGCACCGAAGACGATGGTCTCGCTGATGCGTCCTGCGGTCTCCACCACGCGGGCATCGGCCAGTTTGGTTTCGAGTTCAACGATCCGCGATTCGAT
The DNA here is from genome assembly GCA_001464735.1 of Nitrospira sp. Ga0074138. Taxonomy (GTDB): domain Bacteria; phylum Nitrospirota; class Nitrospiria; order Nitrospirales; family Nitrospiraceae; genus Nitrospira_D. The sequence goes on along the minus strand of LNDU01000051.1, from coordinate 37,980 downwards.
GAAGCCTTGGCGCTCTTTGGCGGCGTCATACTCGGCGTTCTCGCTAAGATCGCCATGCGCTCTGGCTTCCGCGATGGCTTCGATGACTTTGAGCCGCTCGATCTTGCGCAAACGATCCAATTCTGCCTTTAACGCCTCGTAGCCTTTCTTCGTAATTGGTGTCGGCATGCTCTGATCGCTCCTGAACAGGTTATGGCCGATGATACTCCTGCAATGTGCGAATTGCTAAGCCCTTTTTGACGATCGCTTCGATACCCATCACCGCAGCATGAGCCCCTCTCATTGTCGTGAAATACGGAATACTGCGATGAAGCGCTTCCCGCCGGATGGCCGACGAGTCCAGGTGCGCCGAGGCCGTTCGTACCGTATTCACGACGAGGGCTATCGAGCCATTCTTGATGTGGTCGACGATGTGCGGCCTCCCCTCAGTCACCTTGTTCACAACTTCAACAGGAAGCCCATGTTCACGCAAATACCCCGCTGTCCCGCTCGTTCCCTGGATACGCATCCCCAACTTGTTCAACGCCCTGCCCACTTCCAGCGCAGCGGGACGGTCGGAAGCTTTCACGCTGATAAAAGCGGTTCCGGACGTCGGCAGCACCGCCCCCGCCCCTGCCTGCGATTTCGCGAATGCCCATCCGAAATCTCCGTCGATGCCCATCACTTCACCGGTCGATTTCATTTCCGGCCCCAGGAGCACATCGACACCGGGAAATTTATTGAATGGAAACACCGCTTCTTTGACCGAAAAATGTCGAGGGAGAGGAGCGCTTGTAAAGCCAAGTTCCTTAAGCGTTTTCCCCATCATCACTTTCATGGCCAACTTTGCGAGTGGTACACCGATCGCCTTACTGACGAACGGCACAGTCCGAGATCCACGTGGATTGACCTCAATGACAAAAATCGTCTGCCCTTTGACGGCAAACTGCGCATTCATGAGTCCCACGACCCCCAGCTCCAGCGCCAACATGCGCATTTGCCGCTCGATATCTCGCACAATGGCCTTGTCGAGTGTATAGGGAGGAAGCGAGCAGGCGGAATCGCCTGAATGGACACCGGCTTCTTCGATATGCTCCATGATTCCCGCCACAACCACAGTTTCACCGTCCGAAATCGCATCGGCATCGACTTCGATGGCATCGGCGAGATACTTATCGATCAAGACCGGATGATTGGGCGACGCCTTGACTGCGGAATGCATGTACTCCAGCAAGCCGGCTTCATCATAGACAATCTGCATCGACCGGCCACCCAACACATACGACGGACGGACCATGACCGGATAGCTGATCCGTCCGGCGATCTGCACCGCTTCCTCGATGGATCGGGCGATTCCGCTTTCCGCCTGCCGTAAACCCAACCGATTGAGGAGTTCCCGGAACCGCTCTCGGTCTTCCGCCAAATCGATCGCATCAGGACTGGTCCCGAGAATCTTCACACCGGCTTTCGAGAGCGGAAGCGCGAGTTTCAACGGCGTCTGCCCCCCAAACTGCAAGACTACACCGAGCGGCTGCTCACGATGTACAATATTGAGAACATCTTCATGCGTCAGCGGCTCAAAGTACAGTCGATCGGAGGTATCGTAATCCGTGCTTACGGTTTCAGGGTTGCAGTTGACCATAATCGTATCGACCGCTTCTTCCCGAAGCGCCATGGCTGCATGGACACAGCAGTAGTCAAACTCAATCCCCTGCCCGATTCGATTCGGGCCTCCGCCCAGAATCACGACCTTTTGTCGATTTGATGGCCGGGCTTCACACTCCCTGCCGTAGGTGGAATAGAGATACGGTGTCTGCGCTTCGAACTCCGCAGCACAGGTATCAACTCGTTTATAGGTGACCCCTCGTGTCCCTTGTTGTGTCCGTGCGGTCTGAACCGCACCCGGCTCGCATCCGAGCAATCGTGCGATCCGATCATCCGAGAATCCGAGTTCTTTCGCCTCCCAGAGCAACTCTCCGCCCAAAACGGCGGCTGGGTTGGCAGCATGACTGGCAAGCATTTGTTCGAAGTCCACCAGCTGTCTAACTTGGTCCAAAAACCAGGGATCTATTTTTGTCGTTGCAAACAGTTCCTCGTCCGTGAATCCAAGGCGCATGGCATCGGCCACGTACCACAGTCGTTCTGCTAGTGGTGTGCGCAGCACCCGGTTAAGTTTCTCGATCACTTCTAGCCGGTTAAACTCGGCTGGAACACCTCGATCAAGTCCAAACCGGGACGCCAACCCATTCAGGTCTAACTCCAGAGAACGAATGGCCTTCTGAAGAGACTCCTTGAAGGTACGTCCGATTGCCATCACTTCCCCGACCGACTTCATCTGCGTCGTCAAGGTCGGATCAGCCCCCTTGAACTTCTGAAAGGCGAATCTCGGGATCTTGACCACCACATAGTCAATCGCCGGTTCAAAGGAAGCCTTTGTGACACCGGTGATGTCATTGGAGATTTCATCCAGCGTGTATCCGATGGCGAGCTTGGCTGCGATCTTCGCGATCGGAAACCCAGTGGCCTTTGACGCCAACGCTGAGCTTCGAGACACCCGAGGATTCATTTCAATGACGACCATCTCCCCATTGGCCGGGTTGATACCAAACTGGATATTGGATCCTCCCGTATCGACTCCGATCTCTCGGATGATACGAAGTGCCGCGTCCCGCATCCGTTGATATTCTTTATCGGTCAACGTCATAGCCGGCGCGACCGTGATACTGTCTCCTGTGTGTACGCCCATCGGATCGAAATTTTCGATAGGGCAGACGATCACAACATTATCCTTCAGATCGCGCATGACCTCCAATTCATACTCTTTCCATCCAATGACCGACTCTTCGATCAGCACCTGACCGACCGGACTCATGGCCAGCGCCCAATCGATCAGCCTCTCGAATTCCTCACGATTGTACGCGATGTTTCCGCCGGTCCCCCCCATGGTAAAGGACGGCCGAATGATCGCGGGGAATCCGACGGTATCGAGAACGGTCAGTGCTTGCTGTCGCGTGTGTACCGTGCCGCTCTTCGGCACTCGCAGGCCGATTCGATGCATCGCCTGTTTGAACGCATCCCGATCCTCCGCTTTATGAATCGCGTCCGCCGACGCGCCGATGAGAGCGACCTTGTATTTCTCGAGAACCCCTCGCTTCACCAATCCCATGGTGGTGTTCAGCGCCGTTTGCCCGCCCATGGTCGGAAGCAAGGCATCCGGACGCTCTCGCTCGATCACCTTCTCAACCACATCTAAGGTAATCGGTTCGACATATGTCCGATCAGCCATCTCCGGATCCGTCATAATCGTCGCCGGATTGCTGTTGATGAGAATGACTTTGTACCCCTCCGCTTTCAGGGCTTTGCAGGCCTGTGTGCCGGAATAATCGAATTCACAGGCTTGGCCAATCACGATCGGACCGGAACCGATCATGAGGATTGACTGAATGTCCGTACGTTTTGGCATCGTGTCGTGATGGTCAATCAGCTGGATGGAAGCGCGGGTCCAATCCGTGGGTAATATGGGGACGGTGGTATAGAGGGAGCATCGCCCTGCGCCGCATGATAATACCTCATGGCCTCCGGTAACCAGGCCTCAATCTGGTTGATACGTGCCAGATCCGAGGGGTGCGTCGACAGAAACTCCGGAATATTATGCTTCGATCGAAAGCAGACCTTGTCGATCATCTGTCTGGGACACCCGCTCATCCTCTCCCAAAAGGGAACGGCCTCTCGAGGGTCATAGCCAGCCTGCGCCATCAACCTCAGTCCGATATAGTCGGCCTCCGATTCCTGTTTTCTTCCAAACGGTAGAGAGACCCCAACGCCATAGGCACTCATCGCAGCCATTGCCGCATCCGGACGGCCGACCGCGGCTCCGGCTGCCAACGCACCGACTTGGCCGATCGTTTCAAGGATACTTCGGCTATATCGCTCCGCCCCATGGCGTTGGAGCGCATGCGCTACCTCATGCCCAATCACGGTCGCCAAACCGTCTTCGTTCTTCGTGAGCTTCAGTATGCCCGTGAAGACGGCAACCTTGCCACCCGGAAGCGCGAAGGCATTGATCATGCGGTCGTCCCGAATAATGGCGAACTCCCACTCATACTCTGGTTTATTGGCCACCGCTGCAATTCGCTGACCAACCCGGTTGACCATCTCAGTTAACTCAGGATCGTTACTGATTGGAGCCTGTCGCAGTAATTCGCGATAGCCGCTGATGCCCATCGCAATTTCTTTCTCCTCAGAGATATAGATGAATTGATCTCGTGCCGTTCCCGGCGCGCGGACGCATCCCCCCAGAGTTGCAACCACGCCAGCCGCTGTTCCAAGGCAGGAAAGGCAAGTCAATCCCAACATTCCACGAACCCAGTGGCGAAGCAATGCGCGACGCTTGATGGGCGTTGAAAACAGGAGGTCGATCTGCTGATCTGCCGGCTCTATCATCTCGAATCTCACGATCAAGGCCGATTCTTATCATCATACCAGTCTCGATACCCCTAGTCATGCGACCGGCGCCTTCTCTCACTATGGCATCCACATGTACATGAACTGGGGAGTTCCCCCACGAACAACCGCCATGAGATCAAGATCGGCAAGACTAGCGAGCCCACTCGGTGCCAAAAGCTTGGAATACATATTGTTGGAATATTCACCGGGACGTTGGTACGTCACGACTCTCGCTTCCGTCAGACCGGCTTTCTTCTTAGCTAATTCGATTGCGTCTTCGAGATAGCCGATCTCATCAACCAAACCAGCCTCCTTCGCTTGCCCTCCGGTATAAATTCGTCCATCAGCCAACCGTTTGATCTGTTCCATCTGCAAATTAGAACGGCCCTCCTGTACGATATTCAAGAACCGCTGATAAAACGAATCGATCAGTCCTTGGAAGATGGCACGTTCTTCGACCGTCATGGTCCGAAACGGTGAGCCCATATCCTTGCGAGGCCCCGACGTCACAGCGGTAGCCTCCACGCCCACCTTCTCCAACAGCCCTCGTGCATTCATGGTGAGCATGATCACGCCGATACTGCCGGTCACGGATGAAGGATGCGCCAGTACCGTGTCAGCAGCGGCGGCGATATAGTAGCCCCCTGAAGTCCCCAGATCCATAATGGATGCCACAATGGGGACCTTACGACTGGCTTTGAACGTTTTCAGCTCGTGATAAATAATATCCGACGCCGTCACCGTTCCTCCCGGCGTGTTGATGCGAAGTACGACCGCTTTGACATTCTCATCCTTGGCCGCCCGGGTCAGCTGTTCCTTCACGCTTGCAATCATGCTGGGCGCTGGTCGCAACCCATCTTTTTCCTGTGAGCTAATCATTCCGGAAATTTCGACCAACAGCACTTTTGCTTTTCCGGTCCCGTCGACCTCCATTTCCTGCAGAGGCCCTGGGCCTGGAAACAGCGGGAAATTAAACGTGCATCCAGACAGCACCAGTCCGATTACCCCAATGAGAACACGGTTATGCATGATGAGTCTCCATAAGACGCACGAATTCATCGAACAAATAGGCAGCATCATGAGGTCCCGGTGCCGCTTCCGGGTGGTATTGGACCGAGAAGACAGGATGATCAAGGCAGGCCATTCCCTCAATCGAGTAGTCGTTCAAGCTGACATGGGTGAGCGACAGTTGTCCATAGCGCGTGTCAATCACGGGCGGGACCTTCGGCATGTCATGGAGAGGCGTGGGACTCTGCACGGCAAAATTATGGTTCTGCGACGTAATTTCAACTTTTCTCGTCCGAAGATCCATCACGGGATGATTCGCCCCATGATGACCGAACTTTAGCTTATAGGTCTTGAGGCCGAAGGCCAAGCAGAGAATCTGATGGCCTAAACAGATGCCAAAAACAGGATAGCGTCCGATCAGTTTCTCCATTGCCTTCGCGGCATAGGGAAGGCCCTCCGGATCACCTGGACCGTTTGACAGGAAAATGCCGTCGGGTTTTAGCGCCTGGACTTCCTCTGCTGATGTCGCAGCCGGCACTACCGTCACCTGACAGCCGACATCCACCAATCGTCTCAGAATGTTGTGTTTGATGCCAAAATCATAGGCCACAACTCGCCAAGGCTTGGACGGTCCATGCTCCCTGCCTTGTGCCGATGGTGCCCAATCTCCGGTTCCCATTGTCCAGTCATAGGAACGTGCGCAGGTGACCTCAGCAGCCAAATCTCGACCGATAATGGCGGGGGCTTGCCTGGCTCGTTGCACAGCTCGATCGGGGTCGAGATGAAGATGCGTGATGATTCCCTGCTGTGAACCATGCTCGCGTAAGTGCCTTGTCAAGGCTCTGGTGTCGATGCCTTCAATTCCAACGACTCTTGCCTCGATCAATGACTCTTGAAGGGTCTGTCGGCTTCGCCAGTTACTGGCGAGACGGCTGGCTTCCATGACCACGAACCCCTCTGCCCATGACCGACCGGATTCTACATCTTCAGGTGTGACTCCATAGTTTCCGATATGGGGACAGGTCATCGTGATGATCTGTCCTTTATAGGATGGATCGGTCAGTATCTCCTGATAACCGGTCATCGCCGTATTAAAGACAACTTCTCCAACGGTTTCGCCCTCATGGCCAAGAGCGCGGCCTTCGAACACCGTTCCGTCTGCCAGTGCCAGTAATGCCTTTTTCACAACTGCCTTCTATTCAGATCAAGTGAACGATTCACCTTGACTGCGACAAGCACGATGCCCAAGACCAGGTTCACCATGTATAACGACCGAATCGGCATGAGCACACGAAACAGCGCCTCTAAAGCCGTTTTCCTGGCTGTCTCATCTTTCGTCGCGAATGCCTGGACTTGAAGCGCCACGGCATTGGGGTGCAATACCATCATGATGAGCCCGGCTATGAGCACCATGATGGCCAGGACGATCATCTCACCACGACCGACCGCCACGATTGGATCCCCGCTCCACCGACGATACCACACAGCAGCGCTGAGGATCACACAAGCTCCGATGACGAAACGATGGTACCCTTCGAACGCTCTGGTCAACAACATGCCCCCCGAATCCTGTGCTCCGAATGTATTGAACACCGCTGGGATCACCGCTCCGCTCAGCACGACCATGCCTCCAACCCAGACGGCCAGCGCGACCCACTCAAGCGTAAGGCACCCGATCATCCTCCAGCGTGGCAACCGTCGCACAGCACTACCGCTCCACCAGGCCGTTCTCGAACACTATCTTGCCACCTACAATGGTTGTCTTCACTCGCCCTTTCACCTTCCATCCCACAAACGGCGTGTTGCGGCTCTTCGATCGAAACGTAGACGGGTCAACTTCCCACGATTCTTGCGGATCGATGAGGACGACATCCGCATCGGCACCGACCGCCAACGTCCCTTTCTTGAGTCCGAATGCCACAGCCGGAGCCGAGGTCAGCTTCTGAACCGCTTGCTCCAGCGACAGCACCCCTTCCTCCACTAATCCCAACGTCAACGGGAGCGCCGTCTCAAGCCCCACGATTCCGAATGGGGCCTCAGTGAAATCCTGTTGTTTCTCCTGCGTCGCATGGGGAGCATGGTCGGTCGCAATCACATCGATTGTACCGTCCCGCAAACCCTCCTTGATCGCTTGGACATCGGCCCAGGTACGCAGAGGGGGATTCATCTTGGCGTGGGTGTTATAGCCGCGCACCAGTTCTTCCGTAAGCGTAAAGTGATGGGGACAGGCTTCGGCCGTCACACGGATTCCCCGGGCTTTCGCCTCTCGCACCATGCGAACAGACCCGGTGGTGCTGATATGGGCGAGATGCAAACGAGCTCCCGTCAGTTCCGAAAGGGAGAGATTACGCGCCACCATCACATCTTCAGCTGCTGACGGGATCCCCGGCAACCCAAGCTCGGTTGAGATCAACCCCTCATTCATACAGCCGCCTTCTGCCAAATGCAGATCCTCGCAATGGTCGACGACCGTCAGATCAAAGGCCAAGGCATATTCCATTGCTCGCCGCATCACCAGGCTGTTCATGACCGGCTTGCCGTCGTCAGAAATCGCCACGCACCCCGACCGCCGTAAATCACCGATCTCCGCAAGCTCCTTCCCTTCCGATCCTTTTGTAATGGCACCGATCGGCAACACATTCGCGAGGCCGGCCAGCCGGGATCGCTCCAGGATAAACTCCGTGACGGCTTGGTTGTCATTCACCGGGTTCGTGTTCGGCATACAACAGACTGTCGTAAATCCTCCAGCAACCGCCGCCGCGCTGCCGCTCTGAATCGTTTCCTTATACTCGAATCCTGGTTCCCGAAAGTGGACGTGAACATCAACGAACCCCGGTACCACCAGTTTCCCCGTAGCGTGAATGGTCCGGCCGCCGACCGGGGCTGAAAGGTTCGACCCCAGTGCGGCAATCTGACCGTTCTCAATCAGCACATCAGCGATACCGTCAAACCTGCCTGGATCAATGACCCGACCACCCTTAATCAGAATCGATACCATAAGCCCTCTCTACAATTTACAGAAACTGTTGATCTGATGATCTGTTGTGGAACCCTCGCTATGCACACTCGGCCAATCGCTCACTCACTCGACAGATCATCAGATTATTAGATTCACGAATTTGCTCCGGACATGAGGTACAGAATTCCCATGCGCACTGCCACCCCATTCGCCACTTGATCGAGAATCACCGAGGACAAACTATCGGCCACATCCGGTGCGATTTCCACTCCTCGATTGATTGGTCCAGGGTGCATCACGATCGCGCCGGCGTCGGCCAAGTGTACCCGTTCACCGGTCAAGCCATAGAGCCTTGAGTACTCCCGAATCGTCGGAAACTGCGCCCGTCCCTGCCGCTCCAACTGCAGCCGGAGCATCATGATCACATGCACGCCACGCAGACCTTCGTCCATGTTGTAGTAGACTTTTGCGCCTAGTTTCTCCACACGACTCGGCATCATCGTCGGCGGTCCCACCAGACGCACCTCGGCGCCCAGTTTGATGAGCGCATAGATATTCGATCGAGCTACGCGGCTATGCGACACATCTCCCACGATCGCCACGCGCAGCCCATTGAAATTCATCCCTCGTTGCCGGATCGTGTAGAGATCGAGCAACGCCTGCGTCGGGTGCTCATGCCATCCATCGCCTGCGTTAATGACAGATGACTTGACGCCATGCGCCAGGGTTTCGGCGGCACCGGCCGAGGAGTGGCGGAGGACGATGATGTCCGCCTGCATGGCTTCAATGTTCCGCGCGGTATCAAGCAAGGTCTCTCCCTTCACCACACTGCTGGAGGATGGAGAAAAGTTGATCACGTCGGCGCTCAGTCGCTTGGCCGCCAACTCGAAGGAGGTACGCGTTCTGGTACTCGGCTCAAAGAAGAGATTCACGACGGTCTTACCTCGGAGAGCCGGCACTTTTTTGATTTCGCGCCCGGTCACTTCCTTGAAGGAATCTGCCGTCTCCAGGACGAGCATGATCTCGTCCACAGACAACGAAGCGAGGCTCAGCAGATCTTTTCGCTTGAGGCTCATGGGATCCTCCGCTTCAGGATTTCAAGATGACCACCCGGTCATCTTCCCCATCTTCGTCCAACAGCACCTGAACCTGCTCCTCTCGGGAAGTCGGTAGATTTTTCCCGATATAATTCGCTTTAATCGGCAGCTGCCGATGACCACGATCGACCAACACCGCCAGCTGGATCTCCTCCGGACGTCCCAAATCCATCAGCCCATCCATCGCCGCCCGTATCGTTCTTCCGGTGAACAAGACATCGTCGACAAGCACGACGACTTTATTCGTCATGTCGAATGGTACGGACGTTTTTCTCAGGATCGGTTGATTTTTTCGCAACGCTAGATCGTCGCGATACAGAGTAATATCCAATTCACCGATGGGAACCTGTACACCCTCGATGCTTTGGATACGCTTCACAAGCCGATGCGCAAGATACACACCACCTGTCCGAATACCCACCAACGCCAGATCCTTCCCCCCTTTATTCCGCTCCAAAATCTCGTGCGCGATGCGGATCATGGCGCGGGAGATATCCCCAGCATCCATGATCAGTTTTTCATCTTTCCGCTCTGTCGGTTTGTTCGTAGGAGTCGTCATGGTCAAGATGATTATGCGATCAGGTTCTTGTCGAATCTGGACATAAAAAAACCCCCTCACGGTGCCATTGTGAGAAGGTCGATTGATCACCGGCCGTGGCCGGACAGAAATTCATGATTGGCTCCTTGCCCACCTCACTGGATGGGCATTAAAGGCTTCGTCATCCTACTGGAATCCCCAAACCCTGTCAACTTCTTGAAGACACTTCTTGAAGAGAGCACAAAGCAGTTAAGGAGTTACTATACGAACTACGACGTGCAGGAGTGCCTCGCGATCAACCCATGCTATACATAGTTGACTTCTGCCTTAGTGAGAATGATTTGAGATCCTATCCGATGGAAGACTTGAAAGACCGATGCTCCAGAATCCTGCTCCTTGCCCCCCTGCTTCTGATGTCTGCCTGTACCCAAGCGGCATTCACAGCCGCCAATCTTCCCACCCACTTGATTGAGATGGCTATTGAGCATGATCAGGTATATGGCCCTGAGTCATCGCAGAAGCTCGACATCTATGTTTCTGCCAATCCCAAGAACAAGCTAATGGATGTCATCGTCTTTTTTTATGGTGGGCGCTGGACCTATGGGGCCAAGGAAGATTATCGGTTTGTCGCTGCGACATTCGTAAAAGAGGGCTTTGTTGTCGTCATTCCCGATTACAGAAAGTATCCCCAAGTGCGTTTTCCAGTATTCGTCGAAGACGGGGCGAAGGCTCTTGCCTGGGTTTCTGATCACATTGACGAGTGGCACGGCAATCCCGCGCGGATCCATGTGATAGGGCATTCCGCCGGAGCTCATATCGGCGCGTTGCTCGCCGCTGATCCCCACTACCTTGCCGACAAAGGGAAACACCGATCGCTCGTTATTCACGACTTTGCCGGGCTAGCCGGCCCCTATGCCTTTACACCGGACGAGCCGGATCTGGAAGACATGTTTGGCCCGCCAACAAATTATCCTAACATGCAGGTCCCCACATTTATCGACGGCACGCAACCGCCGATGCTACTTTTATACGGCGACAAGGATCGCGTGGTGAAATACGCCAACCTCCAGAAGTTGGAGCAACGCATCATGCAACGAGGCGGCTGTGTACGATCACGCATCTATCCGGATACCGATCACACCGATCTTATCGGAGCCCTGTCATGGTGGAACCGACAGAGGGCCCCCGTCGTTGATGACATCACAAAGTTCTTCGATTCATGTCACTAGCAGGGTGTTGAAAAATTCAGCCAACGGCGTTTTCGCATCGCTCAGAGGCTCAACGTACGGCCTGGACAAACGCCTGTTCATACAGGCGATGGGTGGGCGCATGAAAACAGTCTACGATTCGCATCTTCACTCGCTGCGGCCTTGCTTAACGGCCTTTTTGAACACCCTGCGAGCCTCTCTGATGAGGTCTGCGATCTCCAGCTGGCTGGTGTTCTCGGGATATCTAAATAGTTTTTGAACAGCCTGCATGGATGGGCGTGAGCTGCATCGGCCAGAGCAGAATTTGTCGGATGTGCCGAAATGTCTTTATCGACTCAGACAGAGTGCAGCTCTCTTTTCATATCAGAGTTTCGTCTACCGCCGTCAGCAAGATGCATCCCCCGCTGCATCACACAGCGAGGCATCGTTTTTCTATACCATACGGCTGTTCTAAACACGCACGCATGAAGAGGTCGAAACTCTTGGCCATGGCAGCTGTCATAGCTAGTGCAGATAGATGATCGGGTGCTGTCTAAAGAGAACAGCGTGTCGCACTGCAGCGACCTTTTCCTATTGCAGGGCCGAGAGGTCTCGTCTGCCGGACGGCCAGTCTGTGATTTCTCTATGATATTCTGCGAGATCTCCCGGGCGATGATAATGAGTACCTGCTCGGTAGAAAGCGCCCTCACTACAGGCTCCCGCCAGCCCGCTCCACGGCAGGAGATTCACTGCCATTACTACGCTGGTCCAGCATGGCCTGGTCTTCAGAGGCTTCGCGTCCCGCCGCTGGATACACCAGCTCACCAAGATCGCAGCTGTGCGGAAGTAGTGATTATCGAGTGGACTCGCAGCGATAGTAATACGGCCTCCATCCACTAGCACTGATCTCAGTGATGGACTGTCTAGTGCAGACAGGAGCAAGGCGACTCTAGCTGTGATAACTCTCCTCACTCCCCCAAATGGCTGCATGGCCAAATTAGCATTATACGCAATGCGTACAATTCATCTCACAGCCTTCTGCTTAAATCGCCCGCACGCCCGCCTGTTCCTAGCTTCTTAGCCGTTCCCAGCCTAAGTCAGCAAAACAGGGTCCTTGTGTGGCTTCGCTGAACTTAATGCCGTTGTGCTCGGCATTCCATTCCAGCAGTTGAATATTCTCTTCACGATCGACTGTCACATCCCAACCTATACATCGGGTATATGGGGCCTTCCTATGCAGCTCAGTCACAATGCGGACACAGGCTTTGAATGCGGGGATCACATGCCCAGCAAACGCCACCTGACTCGTTGGATGAGTTGTGATCTCGCGATACTCTGCCGTATACCCTATATCCTCAAAGACCCCGCTCTCTAGGTGAATTGGCACTCTGATTTCGGTCTTTGAGTGGACGTGCGTTTCACTTTCACTTCCCAATCTCAAATGGCACCCTCGAACTGAAACCTCTCCACTATCCGTGTACACAGTAGTGATTCGTAGGGTTGCTACAGAGTGGCTTGTAAACTGCGCAAATAGCTTGTGCGGCTGCACGACGCTTTGGAATAGGCCATTTCCAAGCTGCTTAATCTTTTCGACATTAAATGAGGCCCGATTGAAAAAGTGTATGCCCCTCCCTTGGAGCGAATGATCGAGTTTGAACACGACTCGTTCGTGATTCGTGAACAGCTTATTGCGCACTGCCTCAGGCGAAACAAATCTATACGCGGTGTCAAAAAACACACCGTTCGCGTATGCGAGTAAGTCGGGAAAGGCGTCGCTCTGCAGCATGACCGCGTTCAGGCCCCTAAGATCCGCAACCCGTCCATATCGCCCCTGAAGCTTGGGCACCACGACCGAGCCATAATAGTTCTCTGGTATCCAGCCTTCTTTAAACTTCCCTGACACAGCCGTATAAACATATAGCCATGGGGCAAAGCGCTTATCCCCAAAAACATCCATCGCATAGTCGTTGCATAGGCTCAGATCATGACTCCTCATTTTTCCTTTATGGCATTCGACGTGCTTCAATATCCGCGTAGCATCTCGAATGTCAGCGGAATGATTGTAGGTAGGATTTAAGAAAAACCGAAGAGCGGATCGCACTGACGACTTTATCTCTAGTGACATAACGGCAGTACCTCTGGAAACATTTTATAGGCAGTGACCACTGCGTATCGGTCCAGACGGGAGTCCTTCATCCAACTACTTCACGAAGACTTCCTCTTCTCAGCAGACGCTCAAAATCCTCTACTATACTGGTGACGGGCCAGAAACCAGAGCAAATCTCAGCGGTCCAGTGCTAGGTTCCATTTCTCCCCGAGCTTCAGATCCCAACACCCGGGATTATACTTTACGATCCCTCCGGCCGGAGTAAAGGTGAGCTCACCAAAGTAGACTCGCCCTTTAACATTGTAGAGATCGACCCGGACAAATCCGAATCCGACCGAGAGCTTTGCAGCTAGTGCCGTCATTTCATCAAGATTGGCAGGCTTTGGCACCCATGGACGGACCGCTCTCGGTTCATCCTCAAGATCGAGTAGGTTCCATGCCGTGTCAAAGATTGGACAGATGTCGTGTGTCTCGTTGCGAACCATGACCTGTTCTGGCACACCGTTGAAACAGGAGAACTTATAGTCGAACAGCGGAGTTCCATCATCGTTGGCCAAGTACTCCTCAATCACGATCTGGGGTGGAATGCGATAGTATTGTGCCTCGCGGCCACCCCAATAGTAATTACTGGCTAACCACCCCGACACTCGACGGATAATATCCTCTCGATCAACCTGGCCCTTCACGATAATGACTTGTCCGGCAGCGTGGGTCGGCTTGATCACATACTCCGCCGGTAACGCATCAAAGGGGATAGCTCGTGGGTCGTCCCCATGCCACAAGAGCTTGACTAAATACTCTTGACCTACCACATTCGCCACATACCTCCGGACCGCATACTTATCGGCCAGCTGCGTAAACCGTGGTGGCATGCCTCCACGATTCCAGGTGACCATGCGCCAAAACAGCTTCTCCGTAAAGGTCTGAGGATTCGTCAGATTGAGGGGTTTGCCGTGGATCCTAAAGTATCGCCGAAGTAAAAACTCCTCCCCTTCAGATCGTCGCATCACACGGCGCTTAATTCTCCGGTATTGTTTCACGAATTCATGCAGTTGCGTGTTTCGTAACCTCGCTCGAAGTGCTATAGCTCCGCCTAGTTGGATAGACCATTCCATCTTCTACCCCCCTCAACCCGAAGCACCTACGGTTTCATTCCATCCTCTTTGGCGAAAGTGATCTAATCATTCCGTAGCGACCCAGACTACCCCACAGAAGAGCGTGCCTACCCCTTAAAAGAGTAGGGGCTATCGCAAGGATTAGTGCGTTGGACTGACTTGGACCGGCCACTGCGACAGGAACGTTCTCGGGCCGAGGGAAACGTTTCAGAAAGAAGAATAGGTCTCATTCCATGGTAGTGAGTGACGCAGTGGAGAACCGGACGCTAACAGCCTCAGATCAAGGCAGGCCAATGGTGGGCATCAGTGCCCTCTGCGAATGGCATACTATCTACAGAGAGTGGTAATTCTCAGAACGACGTGCAGGAGATCATCTCCGATGAGATTCACTCAGCAGTGGGAAGGAAGAATCCATTTTTCACCCAGCTTTGAATCCCAATGTTGAGGGGTGAAGGTGAAAATTCCCCCCACCGGACTCAAGGTCAATTCACCACAATAAATCTTTCCTTCAATGTTGTAAAAGTCTACACGGACAAAATCTATTCCCTCTGATAGTCGACTGGCCAGGTCAACCATTCGCTCAAAATTCTTGGGCTTTGGGATAAAAGGTCGAGTTGCTTTCGGTCGATAGTAGAGATCCAATTGGTTCCATTGAACGTCAAAAAACGGGTTGATGTCGTGGGCATGGTTATCAACTTGAATGACCTCCGGCACCCCTCCAAAACACCAAAACCTATAGTCAAGAAGCCCACTCGCATTTTCCGTTTTGAGATATTCCTCAATTATGATCCGGGGCTGGATGCCATAGTATTGATACTCGCGTGCCTGCCAGTAGTAATTGCTGGCCAGCCAGCCGGACAGCGTACGAACGATGTCCTCGCGATTCGCCTCGCCTTTGACGATAATCACTTGTCCACCGGCGTGACTAGGCTTAACAACGTACTCAGCCGGCAACATGTCAAAGGGGATGGCGCATGGGTTTTCTCCATGCCATAAGATCTTGATCAGATACTCTTCCCCTACTCTACTCGCTACATATTCTCGTACCGCGTACTTGTCGGCCAGCTGTGTAAACCTCGATGGCATGTCTCCGCGATTCCAAGTGATCATGCGCCAGAAGAGTTTCTCTGTAAAGGTCTGAGGATTCGTCAGATCGAGCGGTTTGCCATGAATCCGCGCATATCGGCGCAACAGAAAGGCCTCGCCCTCGGACCGCCGCATAACCCGGCGCTTGATGTTCCGATAATGCACAACCAGGTCATGTAGCCAGGTGTCTCGTAACTTGGCACGAAGCACTGCGATCATCCCTCTCTGAACAGCATGTTCCATATCTACAACCTCATCGCGCCATTCTCACTTCCTGCTAGCGAGGCCTGTGATCCTAGAACAATCCCACCTCGAATGGAAAGTCAGTAGATAACCTCAACCCAGGGTGAGGACCTCTCGCTTTGCCCACTTACGACATAAGGCTCGGTTTCACCCCGGTCGTCACTAGTGATCGCCATTAGGTGGCAGCCTCATGCCGCCGATTGTTGACGGGCCCACTGTTGGGCACATGCCACCGGCGGAAGATTCCCCAGCCGGGATGCCGCCCCTAGCGATTGCAAAAGAGTTCAATGTACTCCGAGATCTCCCGCCGATCCTGTTCCCGTGTTTCATACCGCCGGTGGTGCACTAGCTCGTTCTTCGACGTCCCCCAGAAACTCTCCATCGGCGCGTTGTCGTAGCAGCTTCCCTGACGCGAGATCGAGGCACGCAACCCGAATTGCCTCAACTGAGCTTGGTAGTCATGCGCGCAATACTGGGAGCCACGAGCGGAGTGATAAATAAGCCCTGGTGCTGGGCGCTTGGTGTTGAGGGCCTTCATGAGCGCACACCCCACGAAGTTCGTCGTCATCCGGGCGTCCATCGCATGGCCGACCACCTCACAGGTGTACAGATCCTTGACGCCGGCGAGATACAGCCAACCTTCCGCGGTTGGCACGTCCGTGAGGTCGGTGACCCAGGCCTCGTTTGGTCGCCTGACGGCAAACGTTTGGTCCAACACGTTCTCCGCTACCGACAGCGAGTGCGACTGCGAAGTGAGCAAGATAAATACCCGGGAGCCACACTATCGAGCTTCTCTATTTTTTCATGTCCCAATATGCTCACCCTTTCAATAAGTTCTCTGGCATTTTTCTTAATCATTGATACAAAGAGATGCCCTGTAAACTAGGACTTTTCCGAGAGGATATGTAGGCTTTAGAATACAGTTACGTGCCTGATGAATACAGTCCATTCATGAGGCTTCGTGTCAAAACAATGGGGAGGAGATGTTCGTCGATTGAAAAGCGAGGATTAGTGCCAACGAGTGCGCTGATTGAAATCGGCTATTTGCTAAATCCGACAGGGATTATCCAAGCAATTTTCAGCAACCTCCTCGAACCGGCACTGAACCCACGTAGACAACTCGAAAAGGCTTCTGTCAACTACTCAACGGGAAATAGTCCTGAGGGCCTGAAGACGGCTGATGCAGTCCGGCCAGAGTGCATCCGGGTCTTTATCGAATATATTGAATACATTTGACGGCAAGACTCCCCATGCCCCTTCGAGCATTTCATGTTCGAGCTGCCCCGGTGCCCATCCGGCGAATCCGGAAAACGCGCGGAAGGTCTCGGTCGGTTTGGGCTGAGTCATGATACGTTCCAGGACGCGAGGTGTGCCTACGTAGATTCTATCGACGATCTGACGTGTATCAGGCAAGAGCTGCGTGAGCCGGAACAACAAGACCAGCTGTGTTCGCTCGACTGGCCCTCCGGCAAACAATCGGTGGGTGGTTCGCTTCAGCACGGTAAAATCAGGCAAGACTTCGGATACCAGCACATTCGTGGGGCGGTTCAGAATAAGCCCAACCGTCCCACCTCGTCCATGTTCGACAATGAGCAGGACAGTTTGATGGAAGTTGGGATCACTCATCGAGGGACTGGCCACCAAGAGCACCCCCTTTTCGACCGACCTAGGCGAAAACTCTTGTTGAGCCTGAGCCGATAACGTGGACAGAAGGAACAAGGTTCCCATAAGGAGGGTGCTTCTCGTGATGTTCCGCACCACAACAAAAGCCAAGATTTCACCTTGAAGCCAAGGCTAACAAATATCTTTTCTCTTCAGTGAAAGCAACAGGGCGTGGCAGAACAAGATCGTGATGGTACGCTTGGCATGGTAGCTTTCTAGAGAGTGAGATGTGCTAGAGTAGGCCCTGCATTGGCTGCTGGTCAGATAGGCAGCAGCCAATGCAGATCGTTCGAAGGAGAAGAGATTATGGAGACCTACCTGCGATATCTCATCATGATGACCGCCCTTTGCACTCTATCGGGATGCATCGATCCACCGAAATCCCCCTACGTCGACGTGCGGGACACAACGTCACGGATCGATGAGTTACGGTCAGCCGCAGAACAAGGGAGTGCCGAGGATCAGTACAACCTGGGCTTGCGATATGAGAACGCCTTACCGAAAGACCATAGGGAAGCCGTTCGGTGGTACCGTATGGCGGCCACCCAGCGACATGTCGGTGCCTTCTATCGGCTCTGCGTGCTGTCTGACATCGGTCGAGGGATACCCCAAGATTATCAGGAAGCTCTACGGTGGTGCCACCTTGCCGCGGACCAGGGGCACGGACCAGCGATGTTCGTAATCGCCACCTATCATGAAAAGGCACGAGGCGTTCCCAAGGATGCCGTCCAGGCTTACCAGTGGTACAACTTGGCGGCGGCTAACGGGCAGGAAGATGGAGCGAAGTGGCGAGATCGTCTGGCTACAAACATGACACCAGCCCAAATAGCACAAGCACAATTCCTCGCACGGAACTGGAAACCCAAGACCCACAATTCAGTTCAAGAACAGTAGCCCATGGGTTTCTCCAGCCTGATCTTTGTAATCTGAGCCCCCCCAACTGAGATACACTTCTTGAAGTCGGCTTATTCCTGTCGCCACTCATACAGTAGGCTACACGGACGCCTTTGGAGAACGTGATCGCCTTCAAGGCTCTCCATCAATCTACCCCTTACCCCGCGATTGGCCCGCTTGAAGTTGCGCCCTCCCGCTGCGTAGGATATCGTCCTATGGTTCGCTAACTGGCCAGCAGATATTGATCACATTCACAATCATTCAGAATGGCTCACCGGCTACCCTACCAGTATGTGACTCTCTTAGGATTTCTCCTGGCGTCCTTTCTCGCATCAGGCTGCACCGGGCCCCCTTCTAGTCCACCACAACTACTCATTGGCGAACCAGCCGTGAGCGAATTTCTCAAGCGTGCTCAGGCCGGTGATCCCACCGCTCAAAATGAATTGGGCATACTGTACAGCGAAGGACGAGGTCTTCCACAAAACTACCTTGAGGCTAAGGATTGGTTCAAAAAATCCGCCGATCAGGGACATGCAGGTGCTCAAGTCAACCTTGGAACGCTCTATTCGCTCGGGCAGGGTGCACCGTATAGTGACCATATGGCGTTGTTCTGGTTTCAGAAAGCAGCTGAACAACGAAATGCGCTCGCATTTGCCAAACTTGGAATGATGTATGAACGAGGGCGCAGTGTGCCTCAGAGTCTTGTGGAAGCGCACATGTGGTATAGCCTTTCAGCTGCCTATGGTGAGAAACGAGCCGCTGAATCACGCGACACCATTGCCACACGGATGACTCGCAGCCAGATTACCGAGTCCGAAGAACGGGCCAAGAAATGGACACCCACCCGACGTTGAATTCCGATCTTTTTTGACGACAGTATCCTACTGTCGCTCTAATCTGTTACACGATACCCTCTTAGGCAGAATCCAGAATTTGCATCGTAAGGACGTTAGAACGATACAGCGCCAGTTCTTACAGAGCGTGGCAGGGGCCAAGGCGAAGCGGGTCTCACTTGTAGAGGATAGAGCAACCAGGTTAGCCTGGATTCTTCACCCGGCCAACCTGGTTCGAATTTTAGTTTAGAATGTGGAGATTGAAATACACGGGAGGTTGGATTGTGGCCAAAATCTGTTTATTGGCCACCCTTTTTCATGAGGGAGTCCATTGCCCCTCCCATTCCGCCACCCGAGGAAGACAATGAAGACAATTGGTCTTTCACCTGTTTGATCTTATTCATATTCTTTTGGAGGTCATCCACATTCTTTTGCATTTCGACCAGCGAACTCCCCATCTGCGTGACTGAGTCCTTGATCCCCAAAAGCCCCTCGGCAGATGCCACATGTAACGACACCCCTCCCAGAACGAATCCGAGCAGGAATGCAGGAACCGCGAACATGGACAGGGAACGTGCGTTAGTCATGGGACCCTCCTTGGTTATCTAGGGCGCTCTACATACGCAGCGCTCGATAGAACCGAGCACTCTCCTCTTTTCATTTCCAACAACCGCAACGAGAACTGGTGTGGGACAGGAGTGTTCGCGATGAAATCAGTGTTAGAAAATTCCGGCCTGTTTCTGAAGCCATCGGACGTACTTCACGATGTGGTCCACATCACCAGGCTTGACAGCATCGATCTTCGGCATGTCGCCAAACTGCCAATGATGAGCCTTTACTCCGTTGGCCGCAGCTCGCTGAAACGCTTCATCGCCGTGATGATTTGGCTCATAGACCTTGTGAAGAAACGACGGGCCTTGAGCAGTTCCGACTCCGCCGATCCCATGGCAGAGTGAACAGTTGGCGTTGAATTTCTGCTCTCCTTCCCGTAATTCCACCGGTGCAGAGCCCACGGTACCCGTTCCCTTTGGCTCTCCCTCATGTTGGCTACACCCTGATGTGGCACCAAGAATCACGGCAACAAGACTCATGCACAGAATTGGTGATGATTTCATAGATCTTGACCGCTTATCCGAGTCGAACTATTGGCTCAACATACCGCATACTGAATCGGATCCACAACTCCCGCCTCCGAAAATCCCCGTTTCCGAATCACACAGCTGTCACATTGCCCACAGGCAATCGCCCCGATTGGGTCATAACAACTATGCGTAAGATGGAAGGGAACGTTCAAGGTGAGGCCAAGCCGGATAATCTCTGCCTTCGACATCCGAAGCAATGGCGTTCGAATCTCAATGCCCCTGCCCTGCATGCCCGCCTTTGTTCCTGCTTGCAGGGCTGCCTCCACAGCTTGGATGAACTCCGGACGGCAGTCGGGATAGCCGGAATAGTCAATTACATTGGCGCCGAAGTAGATGATCGAAGCCCCAAGCACTTCTGCGTGAGCCGCAGCCAAAGACAGAAAAATGAGGTTTCGGCCTGGGACGTAGGTGACAGGCACATCCCGGCTCCGTTCAGATTCGGTCCGAAGCTTCGGCACCGAGAGATTGCCGGTCAGAGCCGATCCACCGATCGTCCCTAAATCGACGTTGATCACCACATGCTCGTGAGCTGCCAGAGCCGTCGCCACCTGTCTCGACCGCTCAACCTCCACCGCGTGACGTTGTTGGTATGCGATGGTCAGCAAGTACAGCGCATATCCATCGCGCCGTGCAATGGCTGCCGTGACAGTGGAGTCCAATCCGCCACTGGCAAGAACGACCGCTCGTTCTAAAGTCTGCCCATTCATGATGGAGAAGGAAGGATGCAGGGTGAAGGGAGAGGGAACGTTTTAAGCTAGTCGCGATCCTCTTCGCGTTCAATTTTCTCCAGCAATTCTACGCGCGATTGGCACTCCACACAGAGCTTGGCAAAGGGAACTGCCTGGAGACGCTTTTCGCTAATCTCAATCCCGCATTCGGCACAAATCCCATACGTCCCTTCGTGTAACCGAGTGAGGGCTTCATCGATCGACTGGCGTCGGCGATTACGCATCTCCATCAATGAAATGCCAAGTTCTCGTTCAAGATCCATTAAGGCTTGGTCGCCGACATCACGCGCTGACTCGAGACGCCGCTGCTGATCTTCAGTCAAAGACTGCCCCAGACTCTCTTCGATCTCTCTAATAATCTCTTGGCGTTTGGCAAGGAGCATTTTCTGAAGCATTTCCTGCCGCCGTTCACGCGCTTCCCGCTCTTTTGCCGTTTCCTTAGGCCGCACTGGTACCGTTATCTCGACCTGGGACGTCGCCTTGGGCACCACGGCTGCCGCTGTGGTCGCCGGCTGTGACTTCTTGATCACAGCGTCCACGGATTTCGTCTTCACCTCGCCCTTTTTCTTTGCCGGCATTTTCGTTGCCATAAGAGATTCCGCTCCAGAAATAAGATGCGTGGTTGAGGGACCGAAAAATTCCGGCTTCTATATCACGCCCTGTGCCCCTAGAACAAGAGGTCTCGAAGAACGCGTGAAGCTAGGGATAGGTAATGGTTGAATGGACATCGTACCCGGCGAGTTTATCGCGTCCCCTTAAACTCTTCAGTTCAACCAAAAAATCGAGTCCGACAATCGTGCCACCAAGCTGACGAACAAGATTGACCGTTGCCTCTGCCGTTCCTCCGGTTGCCAATAAGTCGTCGATGATCAGGACAGGCTCTCCGATTTGGATCGCGTCACGGTGCACGGCAAGACTGTTCTGGCCATACTCAAGACTATATTTCACTTCGTAACAATCAGCCGGAAGTTTTCCAGGCTTGCGAGCCAAAACAAATCCAGCTCCAAGGCGGGCGGCAAGAATCCCACCAAAAATAAACCCCCGCGACTCAATTCCGACAACTTTGGTGATCCCTCGATCCTCATACCGAGCTGTCAATTGGTCGGCAAGACTCCGAAGTGCGGCAGGGTTTTTTAGGAGTGTGGTGATGTCATAAAAG
The DNA here is from genome assembly GCA_001464735.1 of Nitrospira sp. Ga0074138. GTDB lineage: Bacteria > Nitrospirota > Nitrospiria > Nitrospirales > Nitrospiraceae > Nitrospira_D. Next base: position 15,797 of record LNDU01000051.1, on the reverse strand, counting down.
AGAATACCGGGCTTCGGAAAGTCCGGCACTTCTCGAATGAGTGCCTGATAGTTGATGGTGGTCAAGGGGTTTAGAGCAAGTCTGCCTGTGTCATAGCTTTTCTGCCGATGGTGTTGCGAAGCCGAACTAAGGCCGCCATTTCGATCTGTCGAACGCGCTCGCGAGTCAGTCCCATGGTCTGGCCAATTTCTTCGAGCGTCTTCGCCTCGTCTCCATCGAGTCCAAACCGTGACACAATAACAGTTTGTTCTTTCTCAGGCAACTCCCTCACCCACGCCATCATTTCCGTCCTCCGCCGAACCCCATCAGCGGTCTCATCTGGCGAGAGCCCAACGGGATCCTCGATCACATCGCGCAGAAAAGTATCAGTGTGGTCATTAAGCGGACTATCGAGCGAGCAGGTCGTGCGCACCAACTGCTTCAGGTCTAATACCTCTTCTTCCGATGTCTTCATCTTGGCGGCCACTTCGGCCGCCCTCGGCTCCCGCCCGAGCGCTTGCACCAACTGCTCGACTCGATTTAGATAACGATTAAGACGCTCCACCACGTGGACAGGCAAACGCACCAGCTTACCTTGATTAATGATCGCCCGCTCGATGTATTGCCGGATCCACCAGGACGCGTACGTGCTAAACCTGAAGCCCCGCTTGTAATTGAATTTTTCAACTGCTTTGATCAGTCCTAAATTACCTTCCTCCACAATGTCAGAAAACGGAAATCCTCGGTGCATGTAGCGTTTCCCGATGCTGATGACAAGCCGCAAATTCGATTCGATCATCTGTTGCCGAGCTTGCTCATCACCGGCCATCACTCGTTTACCGAGCTGCTGTTCTTGCTTGAAGGTCAGCAGTGTCGATCGACGAACCTCCCGCAAGTAGCTCTTCAGAGTGTCAAGTCCTTCTGATCGACCAGTTTCTCGCTCGGCCTGATCAGATGCGCTCGCAGATTCTGAGGCGTCCATATCATCGACGGTGTGCCGTCGAGCTTCGCTCAACTCGGATTCCTCTTCTTCCTGTCGACTCATGACTCCTCGTTCCCTACTTCCAAATGTCGAAGTGCAAATACCGGCCGGTTGCCATACCCCATTCCACTGCAATCTTCCTGACATGCGAAGCCGGAGGACCGACTTTCAATTCTCGCAGAAGGTCTTCAATCACCGTTTTCCCACCCTCGACCTCCAACTCAACTCGGCCATCGTCGAGATTGCGGACGCCCCCCACCAGATTCAGCCTGGTGGCGGTACGTGCCGCGAACGCACGAAACCCTACTCCTTGCACACGACCGAGCACGAGAATGTGCGCGCGAACCAACGGTTCATCGACCGATTGAGTCATCTGGCTCTACTACAATCATGACTCGTCAACTGCGAGGCGTGGCGTTGCTCAGCGGATACTCTCACACCTCTTCAGATGCGTCACGCGTTTTACATTTCCAGGCTAGTAACTGAGCCCACGACATAGACTTTATAAACGATCAACACGAGCAATATATGACATACCTGAATGAATGGACCGTTCGCAGAACGTGCAGTTTGTCATGGAAGAAACACACCGTTGGGTTCCATCCATTCAATGCCAATCGCGATCGAGAGTTGCCGGGAGAACTGATCCGAACGAGGTAAAAACAGACAAGAACTATTGGAGGCCTTTATCGCGTTGCCCTTGACCTGGAAAGAGTAGGTTTCTGGCGGAGGAAGCTTGGTTTGGTCGGGGCGAGAGGATTTGAACCTCCGACCCCTGCGTCCCGAACGCAGTGCGCTACCGGGCTGCGCTACGCCCCGACAAGACCAAGCGGACAAATTGAGTGTCTGATTGTCTTACAAGACAGGGGTAAAAGGCAACCCATGAGCTTCAGCCACACCTCGATGAACAACTTTTCCATCTTTAAGGTTAACCCCCTTCGCCAACCACGGATCAGCATGAATCGCTCGATCCACTCCATCAGACGCGAGCCGCAGCAGATACGGCAACGTCGCATTGGTCAGCGCGTAGGTGGCTGTGCGAGGAACGATTCCCGGCATATTGGCGACACAATAATGCACGACGCCATCAACGACATAGACAGGCTCCGAGTGAGTCGTCGGTCGTGTGGTCTCAACACAGCCCCCCTGATCGACAGAAACATCCACGATCACCGATCCAGGCTTCATCCGTGAGACCAGCGAACGAGACACCAGCGTGGGTGCCTTGGCTCCGGGGACCAGCACGGCGCCGATAACAAGATCTGCTGAGCACACAGCCTCATCAATAGTAGTGGAGCTCACAGCCCGCGTGATAATCCGGCCCTGGTACTGATCATCGAGGTGCCGCAACCGTTCAACATCCAAATTGATCACCGTCACCTGGGCTCCCATCCCGACCGCGATGCGAATCGCCGAGCTTCCAACGATCCCGGCTCCAAGCACGACGACCTTGCCCGGCTCCGTCCCCGGAACCCCTCCCAGCAGGACACCCCGTCCTCCATGGATTTTCTCCAGATAGTGGGCACCGACCTGCACCGACATCCGCCCGGCAATTTCACTCATGGGCTTGAGCATCGGAAGACTGCCGTCTTTAGATTCGGTCGTTTCATAGGCAATAGCCGTGACCTTCCTATGCAGGAGCTCTTTAGTCACATCCGCGAGTGCGGCGAGATGTAAAAAGGTGAACAGGACCTGGCCCGGACGAAACAGATGGCACTCGGAAAGCAACGGCTCTTTAACCTTCACGATTAAATCAGCTCTCTTGAATGCCTCCTCTTTCGAACCGACAACCGAGGCTCCAGCCTTGCGATACTCATCATCGCTAAATCCACTGCCCTGCCCGGCAGACGATTCGAGCCAGACATCATGCCCACTTTGCCGAAGGGTCGCTGCACCCTCCGGCGTCAGACTGACTCGATACTCATGATCTTTAATTTCCTTCGGGACACCGATGACCATAAAGGTTCCCCCTTCCGACTATGAGTGCTGCAGGCCTAATTCTGTCATTATACATGGATCCACAAAGTGATCGGGTTGACCACCACACCATCTACCTGCGCTGCCCGTGGACAGTCTGGAAAAGTCTGTTGTATGATGCACCCTTCGGTGTGGTTTATCTGGAGGTGAAGATGGACTCCTGGAGCGAATCGTGTCAGGCCTGCGGAGCCGGCAACGGTCCACTGACAAAGTTTTCCCTGGGAAAAGACTTTTTCGGCCGCCCTTATGATCGCCTGTCTCCGTTATCAGATCAAAATCCAAAATGGTATTGCACCCCGTGTTCGATACACAAAAACTTACAACGAGACTTTCGTGATATCAGCACTGAATTCGACAAGTTACGTGCTAACCACGTATCGGAACTCGCGAAGAGCGACGAGTTCCGACGAGCATCATTGCGGTTACATGAAATCTTGACTATCCTGAACGCAACCCAGCACCCATCTCCGTTCTTAAAGGACGACGATGTGACGCTCCTGATCGAACGACTCAATACCCTGACGATGCCCGTCTAGCCGCTTAACCCAATGCCATCATTTCAACGGCATATCTTCATCTGTACGAATCAGCGTCCAAAAGACGATCCTCGCGGCTGTTGCGCGAACTTAGGTTCGGAAAAGCTTCATGCACGCTTCAAGAGCGAAACGAAACGGTTAAATCTCAAAGGGGTCGTCCGAGCAAACAAAGCCGGCTGCCTCGATCATTGTGACCTCGGCCCAAGTGTCGTGGTCTATCCTGAAGGCGTGTGGTACTGGGTCAGTACGGAGGACGATGTCACAGAGATCATGGAGCGGCACGTGCTGAACGGGGAAATCGTCACCCGATTGCTCATGCCCGACCATCCAGTTCCGGAACAGCTGGCACCGCTCAAGAGACCATAAGGTTTCCCTTCGATACCTCTATACATCCATGCCAACTGAAGACAAATGGAAGGCCAACATGGAAAAGGTGGCCTTCACCAAGCAGTTTCCAGGACTCACGCTTGACTGGAACGTCTGCGAGCGCAAAACGATTGAAGCCGTGATCCCCTTGACCGGAAAACCGAGTGCCACGGTCATCGTGTTTACCGATGGGTCGTTTACGGTCGCTCCTCTACCGGCGCCGGAACCGTGGGAGTTGGGCCAGGCCCTGGTGGATGCCAGGAAACATCTGGAACCCAAACACGCACAAGCATATGAGGACTATGACCGTCTGGTGAAGAAGGATAAGGAAGCGCTTCGCTCGGCTCGGCTGGAAAAGATCATCGGTGCGATTCAGAATAATCTCGAACAGATTCCTGAGCTCAGAGATCGGCTCAAAGAACTCGTCAAGGAATGGAAATGAGCAGCCTGCCGAAAAAAAATATGTTCGAGATCTTCTCTCAAGGCCTCTTTGAAGGAGTCAAGCCCATGTTAGTCATTCGTGATCACCTCGTTCGCCATCCCGACCGCTGTACTCACCAGGCCCTCTGTGTGCCTATTTGTCCCACCAGCGCCTGGCTCTCCACACCACCTTACAAGTTCGATCCATCGCGCTGCCTTGAAAGCTGCCGGCTCTGCCTGGATGCCTGCCCATCACAGGCGATCTATGCCGTCTTCAAGAAGGGCGACAAACTGTTGGAGCCGCAGAAAAAAACAGGGTAAGACGAAGGCCTGCAGATCGTCACAGGATCTGCTTGCGTAAATGCCCCCAATAGGCAGTTCCGGCGTATGCGCACGCAGCAGTACCTGTCGTCATAGCTATGATCTGATAGACCTTGCTGCGCGGGATTTTGAGCTTCACGGTGGGATTCAACAGATCGGGGGAATTCATGGCAAGCTTGAGCGATTCTCCGGCAGAGAGGATCGGCCACATGCAAGCGAGTCGTAGTCGGGTTTCATAACGCGGAATCGCCATTGTGTAAAGCCAGCCCTGATCAAGGTGCTCGACCGCCAGATGGATAAGCTTGCGGAGCACAGGTCTGAAGCGAGGAAGATTGGTCTGCTGCAACAGGTCCTGCGGCTTCAGTCCAGCTTCCTCGAGCATCATGTCTGGAATATAACAACGCCCCTTTTGCAGATCATGAGCAATATCCTTGACAATGTTCGTCAGTTGCAGTCCCTTGCCAAATCGTACTCCAACTTCCGACATCTGCTGAATATTCCAGTTCGCCAGCGCCTTGCGATGAGCGCACATGAGATCGGTCCAGAACTCACCGACACATCCGGCCACATGGTAGGTGTAACGGTCCAGATCATCAACGGTCTTGAGCGCAGTGAGATCCTCCACGGAAGCCCCAGGGAACGTGCTCAAGTCCATTTCCATTCCTTGCGTCAAGGTCGTCATCACCCGCTGAATCCTACGTCGGTCGTCCAGCGAACAGGTGAGCAAAAGTCGGAAACACACGTCCAACCTTTCGAGCAGGGTTCGTTCAGCCGACACTTGTTGGAGCGGTCCCACAGCCTGCTGAATCGTACGGATCTGAGCCCAGTCGAGCTGCTCACCGAGAAATTGCTCTCTGAAGCGGTGAAGAAAGCTGAGACGACGCGATCGGTCGATCAATCCCGTATCGGCGATCGTATCGGCGGCCCGGGCAAAGAGATACGCCAATCCTACTTGATCACGAACATTCGCCGGCACGACAACTAACGTTGTGTAAAACAGACGGGAGACTTGCTTGAGAAGGTCACGGAGCAGCTCGTACTTGGAGGAGACGGTTGTCGTAGAGAGATCCATTACCTGACCTCCAATAATCCTTCCATCCCCTTATCTCGATGACTAAGCATAGGCCACAGCCGTTTGTCACAAAAGAACAGAAAGAGCCCAGGCTGAGTCGGAAGGAATTTCGCGATGATAGTTTTACCTGCGCCAACGTCCTGCTCGATCAAAAGGCCGGCCGAGAGCTCCTTCATGACGAAGTTATGGGGTATGAATGTCGTACGACTCGTTAGGGTCAACTCAACTGGTTTCCCGCTCTCCACGACCAGATGGTTCGGTGAGTAGGAATAACTGTCGAGAATAACGGTAGCCCGTTGAACTCCATCAGGAAAAATGGAGACAATGATCGGCGGGCCTGGCATGAAAGCATCTGCAGCTAATCCAGCCGACGTAGGCACTAGAGTCAACCAACTCCCTATCACCAGCGTCCAGAAGCATTTTGCACAAACCCTCATGATAATGGCTTTCTAACAGGAGCGTCGGGAGACGGTCAAGGTTATCCACGTACTTTCAGAGACTTCACACATCTTGACTTTGAATAATGAGGTCTTACTTCTAATTCCATGCCCCATATGACTGACAGTGTATCGCAGGCATTGGATTTGTGTATAATCATGGCAGTTCAGCTCGTTGCCTCACATGAGGCGACCGATTGTTTCCAAGGAGGCTCCTGATGAAGTGGCTTAAAGGCATAGGGCTGCTACTGATCGCAAATATTCTCATCATGGTGACGCTGTCGATCACCATCCCCATTGTGATCAATGTGATCTTACCGATGTTCGGAATCGATGTCCGCGGTTCCGTCGATCTGACATCGTTGGTATGGGCTGCCATGTTTGGGTTTGGCGGCGCATTCATCAGTTTGGCATTCTCAAAGCAAATGGCGCGAGCCATGCTTGACTGCCAGCAGATCACCCAACCTCGTTCTCACGCTGAACAGGTCGTTTATGGTTCCGTCCGGGAAATCGCCCAACGTTTGAATATCACCATGCCCGAGGTATGGGTCTACAATTCTCCCGATCCCAATGCCTTCGCGACGGGACCAAGCAAGAACAACTCGATGGTGGCGGTCTCAACCGGATTACTGGAGAACCTGAAGGAAGATGAGGTGAAGGCTGTTCTGGCTCATGAAATGGGCCACGTCTATAATGGCGACATGTTCGCTACGACCATCCTGGCCGGGCTGATGAACACCTTTGTGTATTACATCGCCATGTGGGTACGGCGTTTCTTTGCGGAGCGGGATCAGGCAGCCTTGGGTTTCGGCCTGTCACTGGTACTACAGGTCATTGTCAGCATCCTGGCCTCCGTCGTCATCAGTTGGTTTTCACGTCGTCGAGAATTTGGAGCCGATGCGTTTGCCGCCAAGGTTTACGGGAAAGACTCAATGATCGGTGCGCTCCGAGCGATTGATCGATGGGTGAATCGCGCTCAATTCCAATACTCCACGCAGGACGCACTTGCAACGATGAAAATCTCAGGCAATGCCGGTGGGTTCATGAGCTTATTCTCAACGCACCCGCCGCTTGAGGTACGGATCGCAGCGCTGGAGCGGCTTTAACCATTTTTCTTAAAAAACACGATGTGGGCGCGGTACTGATCTATGGCCGCGCCCAAGATCGTACTTCCCCGAGAAATGTTGGCCTCAAGGGCACGCTCAATGTCGGGGTCGTTAATCTCGACTATATACCGGTCCTGAATGTTCGTTCTCACCGGCCCCCCAGTCACCTCCCGTGGCATGAAGATTTCTTTCCAGACTTCTTTTTCAACCAAACACACATCCCGAAACCGTTCATAAAGCAAAGCTAGTTTGTCCGGATCTGTGATTTTCACATGCTCTCCCATGAGTATCCTTTCTCCAGAAATCTACCTGACCAACTTCTGTTCAGGAGACCAGGCAGGGACACTATCTGCAATGGTAAAACGCAGCGCGCCGACGTGGTTTACGGCGTGAAATGGTTGTTGGCCTAGCGGCGAAATATAGATCTTCGCCACATAGTTGCCCGCAATCCATCGTGCGCCTGGCCGTTTCAACTCAAGGTATCCATATCGTTCATGTCCTGACACCTCCAATACATCTTTCCCTAACGGCCCCTCATTCAACTGGCCACCCAGTTCCTCCAAATACCATTGCACAGAAAATTGTGCGGGATCTTCCAAAGGGGCTACTTCAAAAACAATATAGATTGCTGGAATCTCCGGCGTGAATTTCGAACCTGGTTCGATCGGTTTCAGTCGCGGATCCTGGGTATACCACCCTTTACGTCCAAACGTATCCCATTCTACCTCAAACGCTTTCGCCATCTTGATCCAAGTAAAAAGCGACTGTGGAACGTCTTTTTCCTGATGGTCGAAGGATGGGCTTTGGGTCGATCCAACCTCCGTGGACTCTTGTGCTTTGGAAGGCAAAAGATCTTTGGCCGTCCCAACCGACACAGAGAAAATGACGGTGCACACAACACCAGCGGCAAAGCAGCCCGTTGCCAATCTCTCTTCTGGAAGATCATCAGCCATAGAGTTTATCGTACAGAGGAACATCATAGGAGGCAATGACTGCCGGCCATCATCCGATGAATCCTTGTGCCATGTCGATTCTATGGTAGAGTGTTCTTGGTTTTCTGATTATGACCGCCCAACCAGTATCACCACATTCAACAGGACATACTCCTGACAACGATTCCGCTCCAATAGGGCCGCACACATCCGGTCGGCGTTTCGGTATTCGAGATGGACTCTTCCAGGCCATCGCCCAAGGGGGAGGAGAGCACTATCTCTCAGCCTTTGCCCTCCTGCTCCACGCGACACCATTTCAGTTGAGCATTCTTTCGGCTATTCCCCAACTCTTAGGTACATGGGCTCAGTTGGTTTCCGTCAAAGTTGCCCACTGGTTCCCCAGCCTAGCCTCTCAAGTCTTCTGGGGCATCATCGGACAATCCTTGTCTTGGATTCCCATTCTTGCACTGCCCTTGCTCTACCCCGACCAAGGGCCGTGGCTGCTCATCGCAGCCGTCGCCGTGTATTTCACCTTCACGCATTTCACCTCTCCTGCATGGAATAGCCTCATCACCGACTTGCTTGAATCCAATGAACGGGGCACCTACTTCGCCAGACGATCACGGACGATTGCACTGACCAGTTTTCTCGCACTCTGTCTGGCTGGGGCCCTTTTGAGCGTCTTCGAGCAACAGCAACTCCTTTGGGTCGGCTTTGCCGTCATATTCCTCGCAGCTGGACTCTGCCGTAGCACATCGGCGCTCCTACTCATGAAGGTGAGGGGCTTACCTTCTCATGAGCCGAGCGACAATCCAACGGGCTTTCTGATCTTTCTCCGTACTGGCATGTCTGAAAATTTTCGCCACTTCCTTCTGTTTTCAGGTCTCATGCACTCGGCTGTGTTGGTTGCCGGACCCTTCTTCGTGATCTATCTGCTTCAGGACCTGCATCTCGCACACTGGCAATATGGAACCTGGCTGGCCGCCGGTATCATCGGCCAATTTCTGACCTTGCCAGCCTGGGGACAGTTCGGCGATCGCTTTGGGAATAAGGCGTTGCTCACCTTCACTGGGCTACTCGTAGCATTTCTACCGATGTTGTATCTGTTCGGGACAGCATGGCCGTTTCTTGTCACCGTTAATTTCTTCGGAGGCGTGGTCTGGGCAGGACTTGGGCTTGGACTGAATAACTACGTCTTCGACGTAGTGCAACCCACGGATCGCGGAAAGGCTGTCGCCATTGCGAGCATCGTGAACGGCATTGGGTGGACCATGGGAACCGTGGTTGGAAGCGTATTAATCGACACGTTACCAAACAAGCTGCAGGCTGGGACTTTGACTCTGGAGCCCGTATCCAATCTCCCGTTTATCTTCTTTCTCTCCGGCCTATTGCGCTTGATCGTCTCGATAACACTTCTCCACACGTTTCATGAGCCTCGTCGTGTGGAGCAGCGTGCCCACCACCACTTACTCTGGGAACTGCCGCTGTTGAAACCCCTGCGACGACTCTCACGCCGAGCGACCAACGCCAATCAGTAAGGACCTACTCCGGAGTCGATAGCACGACTCTTTTCCTCTTGCTTCAGTTTTTCGAACGCCTTATCGGCATTACTTCGGACCTGGTCCGGTGTCACCGTCAACGCAGGCTTCGGGGCTTCGCTGGCACAACCTCCCATCGCCAACAGCACTACCCCTATGCCAGCAGCCCTCAACCCCTTCTGAAACCCCGTCATCCATGTCACCTTCTCCGACATATACACCCTCCCTTTCATCATGATCGCCGTACAATTCGTATCCTCATCATACCATCCCTTTCTCCGAACACCATTCCCATCCATCTCGTTGACTCATTGAAACCAAGAGGGTATGCTTCGAAGTCCATCTCAATCACTAATCCATGAGGCCTCCCATGTCACTGTCCGATCGCTTGACCGAAGACCTCAAGCATGCGATGAAATCACGGGATCAACTTCGCATGGATGTCATCCGTATGGTTAAAGCCGCCGTCCTGAACAAAGAAGTGGAGTTGAAGCGGGACCTTGATGATGCTGAAATGAGCCGCGTGATGACAACTCTCGTCAAACAGCGCCGGGAGTCCGTCGAACAATTTGAAAAAGCTCAACGGACGGAACTGGCGGCCAAAGAACGAAAGGAAATCGAAATTATCGAGTCCTACCTCCCCAAACCGCTCTCCCCTCGAGAGCTCGAGGCCATTGTCGCAACGGCCATCGCAGAGACAGGCTCCCACACCCACAAAGATATGGGAATCGTCATGAAGGCTGTGATGGCCCGCCTCGCTGGGCAGTCCGTCGACGGCAAGCTAGTCAGCGACCTGGTCAAAAGCAAGCTTCCTAATCGTCTCTAGAATCCTTTGCTATACTGAATCTTATTCCATGGGTGGCTTTAGTTTCGTCTACTCTTAGCCGTTAAGAAGTGGTATGGCGATCCTCATAGTCGATGACTCTCCCGACCAGCATCTCTTACTGCGGTCTATCCTGACAAAGGCCGGCCATGATGAGATTGTCACGGTTGATTCGGCCCGGGCAGCCTTTACGGCCTTAAACTTTGACGGCCCGCCAATATCGGTCAAGGTTGACTTGATTCTGATGGATGTCCTCATGCCCGACATCGATGGCGTGGCGGCTTGCCGACATATTAAACAGCAGGAGCATCTTCGAGACATTCCAATCATCATGGTGACTGCGAAGAATGACCTCAATAGCCTCAAGGAAGCGTTCTCTGCCGGCGCAATGGATTACATCAACAAACCCGTGAACGGAATGGAGTTGCTTGCCCGCGTGTCCTCGGCGCTCACACTGAAGCACGAGATGGATTGCCGCAAGAAACGGGAAGCGGAGCTTAGCCGCAGCAATGAAGAACTCCAACGCGCCCTTCGCGAAGTCAAAGTGCTTCGCGGGCTAATTCCGATCTGCGCCTCCTGCAAGAAAATCCGTAATGATGGTGGATTCTGGCAACAACTCGAAGAATATATTGGCGAACATTCCGAAGCTGAGTTTAGCCACGGGCTTTGTCAACCCTGCCTCAAAAAGCTTTATCCTGGCGTTTATCAAGACTAGCTGTTACGGTTTAGAAGCTTCTTGCCACAAGACTGTGTGATTTTATGAGCATCCTCATCGTCGACGATTCCGCAGATGATCGACTCCTGTTGCAGACCATTTTGTCGGCTGCCGGCTATGAAAATATTCTGACAGCAGATTCCGCCGCAGCCGCGTTTAAGCATCTCGGCCTGGACGGAGGTAAGCACAGCGGCGGGCAAGTCGATCTGATCCTCATGGATATTTTGATGCCGCAGATGAGTGGCATCGAAGCCTGTCGCCAGATCAAAGCTGCCGACCGATTCCGAGACGTTCCGATTATCATGGTCACCGTCAAGACCGATCCGGTCGATCTTCAACTCGCGTTCGCCGCCGGAGCCATGGATTACGTCGCCAAACCGGTCAACAAGGTCGAGCTCCTGACCAGAGTACGGTCGGTGCTCCGGCTTGTCCACGAAATCGACCGCCGCCGCGCACGTGAGCAGGAACTTCTCGAGGTCATGCGCCAACTCCAAGAGGCCAATCAGATGTTGCTCCGTCTCTCCTGCTTGGACGGATTGACTGGTATCACCAATCGACGCCAGTTCGATGACTTTCTGGATCAGGAATGGAGGAGAGGGGCGCGCGAGTCAACTCCGGTGTCGCTGATTATGTTCGATATCGACCGATTTAAAAATTATAACGACGCCAAAGGCCACACAGCCGGCGATGAATGTCTCAAACAAGTCGCTGCGGCAATTTCGAGCTCTGTGAATCGGCCTGGCGATTTGGTTGCCCGTTATGGCGGAGATGAGTTTGTGACGGTCCTGCCCGGCACAGGCATCGATGGCACAGCACAGGTCGCGGAAAATCTGCGCCGCCGGGTTGAATCCTTAGGCATGAAGCACACAGATGGGGAACTCGTGACGATCAGCGTCGGATATGCCTGCATGGTCCCCAACAGAAACTCTTCTCCTACCGATCTCATCAGGGCCGCCGATCAGGCCCTCTATCAAGCGAAACAGGAGGGACGCAATCGGACCAAATCGGCCAGTATCCTGTCGCTGGTCCAAGAGTCACACGACAACTAGAAACCGCCCCAACTATTCGCGGGGCATTCACACCCCCATGTCACGCCACCCACGGGAACGACATCAAAAAGCGAGTCCCGCAACCATGCGACCTACTCAGCATTCTCGCTCTAAGACCAGACGAACCGCTTCCCCTGAACAGAAACTCTCCGAGCGAACACTCCCCTTATTCGAGCAGAGTGCGACCACACTGCTCAGGCAATATCAAGGCACACTCCGCAAACTGACGCAAAGTAAGGCCTTGAACAGCGGCGACATACCTCGCGTCTTTTCCGCTATTTCAGAGGCGTGCTGCAGCATGTTGCACGTCAAACGCGCCAGCCTCTGGCTGCTGACTAAAGAGCGCACTGCCATCGCACTGATCGACGCGTGCACATCCGGGCGACAGCACTCCACCCCTTCTTTCGTGTTCCAGCTCTCGGACTGGCCTGCACATCTTCGATCGCTGACGCGCACACATCGCACCATCGCAGTTCACGATATTTCCCGAAATCCACGTTTCAAGGAACTAGCACCGTGGTACCTATCCTGCTTCCGCATCAATGCCATGCTGAGTGCGCCGATCAGGCAGAACGGAAAGCTCGTGGGAGCACTCTGTGCCGAGTCCATCGGCGCACCTCGGCGATGGACTCGACATGAAGAAGACCTCATCAGCCTACTCGCAACCATGATATCCCTTGCCTTAGAAGCGGCTGAACGGCGAGAAGTAGAACAAGCCCTCCGTGTCGCCAAGGAAGCCGCCGAAGTAGCCAACCGCGCCAAGAGTGATTTTCTCGCCAGCATGAGTCATGAGATCCGCACCCCCATGAATGCCATCGTCGGGATGGCTGATCTCCTCTGGGATACCCCGCTCACACCAGACCAACGGAAGTATCTACGGATCTTCCGCCGTGCGGGTGGCACACTCTTGAATCTGATCAACGATATTTTGGATCTCTCAAAAGTCGAAGCCGGCCGGTTGGAATTGGAGTCCATCGCATTCGACCTGAATGAAGTCATCGATAAGGCCATCGATATATTGGCGATGCGAGCCAACGAAAAGGGGTTAGAGCTTGCCTGCCATGTGGATCGGAATGTGCCGTGTCAGTTAGTCGGTGACCCAATGCGGCTAACGCAGATATTGATCAATCTCATCGGTAATGCCCTTAAATTTACCGAAAAAGGCTCGGTTGTGGTTCAGGTCACCAACGATTCCGATCGGAACATGCCCGGTGCTGTTCGGTTTTCTATAACCGACACCGGAATCGGGATCCCGTCCGACAAACTCGTCTCGATCTTCGACAATTTTACGCAGGCACATGCGTCAACGACCAGGCAGTACGGAGGGACCGGACTCGGCCTCGCGATCACCAAACGCCTTGCCGAACATATGAACGGACGGATTTGGGCTGAAAGTATTGTGGGAACGGGGAGCACCTTCCACTGCTCTCTCCTCCTTCAGGCTCAAGCAGAACCGTTCCATGAGAAATCTGCAACGCCGATCAACCTTGAGGGAATCAGAGTTCTGGTAGTGGACGATCATCCCACCAACCGCCTCATACTCCGTGAACTACTGAGTGCCTGGGGGGCTCAGGTGACAGAGGCGAGCGACGGGATGACTGCATTGGTCGAACTGCGCCAAGCATCTGAACGAGAACAGGCTTACGAGCTTGTGCTCCTCGACTGCCGCATGCCCGAAATGAACGGCTTTCATGTGGTAGAACAATTGAAATCCCAGCTCGACGGGAGTTGCCCAACCGTCATCATGCTGACCTCTGATCATTGGGCAGACGATATCGCACGGACGTATGACCTCGGTCTCGGCGGGTATCTGATTAAACCCATCCGACGGTCCGATCTCATGCAAACTATCGGGATTGCCCTCGGGCGGATGAAAGGAACACCGACGACGAGTGTAGAAGTCACAGCACCACCATCGACGGCTCTAACGCGTCCATTACGTGTATTATTAGTTGAAGATTCCCCGGACAACCAACTGCTTGTACGCGCATATCTGACGCCGACCGACTACTTCCTTGATGTAGCAGAACATGGGGCCATCGCGTTGGATAAATTCAAGTCCGCTCACTACGATGTCGTCCTGATGGACGTGCAAATGCCCGTCATGGACGGCTATGCCGCGACAAGGGCCATCCGCTTGTGGGAACGGGATCATGATCTACCACCCACACCGATTATCGCTCTCACCGCATTGGCCCTCAAGGAAGAAGGGGCCCGCATCTTTGAAGCAGGCTGCAACACACACCTCACAAAGCCTGTAAAAAAATCGACATTACTGGAAGTGCTTCGAGCGTACAAGGAGCACCTCATCTAGCGATGCACGCCTCACAACCCGAACCAACAGACCAACTCACTGTAGAGATTAGTCGAGACCTTGAAGATATTGTCCCGATCTTTCTAGATAATCGGAAAAAGGATGTCCAGACACTTCGAAGTGCACTGAGTAAGCAAGACCTCAGGACCGTCCAAACTCTGGGCCATCGCATGAAAGGCGATGGAGGCGGATTTGGATTTGATCGAATTTCTGAAATCGGAGCGGCGATGGAACGCGCAGCACAACTCGAGGACCACTCAACAATCGAACAACATTTAATACAGTTGGAAGACTTCCTCAAACGCGTGACAGTGCTCTACCGCTAGAGGATAGAGCACGCGACCTTGTTCATCCGACCCTCAATGGCTCGGACAACGATCCTCACATCGGCAGTCATTTGAAAGGTTCCTCATCCTAAAGCTAAAAGCGGATGTTCTGGAGGTGGGGATCGCTGCAGCACATAGTCGATCGAAAGCATCAACTGTGTCTTGATAATCCGGCCTAATATAGCGATAACCCTGTCTGAGAAATCAGAAGCAGTACATTTCCATCAAGACAAAACACAACCCTAGCCTACCTTGCTTCGAGGGGTACCATTCTGACCAGTTTAGCAAGAAGCATCACGATCGCCACATGCCATCATGCGTCCACAGGCAGTGCCATCGCCGAGGAGACATCAAGTCGAGAATTTTGGAACGCCCTGTTACCGACGATCGTACCTTCCGTTCCTGTGTGATCAAGTACTGGTGGAGACTCTGTAACAGGTTGTGTATAATGAGCCAAGCGAAATGCGACCCTACATTCCTCCCCGTTCTTCAACCGCAGCAATAAGACTGCATACTCATGTGCAGCAAACCCTGCGGGATCCAGAGGTCGCGGTCCTGTTATCCCCTTGGGTGGGGGGCTAGCTCAGTTGGGAGAGCACTACGTTCGCAACGTAGGGGTCGGGGGTTCAACTCCCCTGCCCTCCACCAAATCTTCGCTGTAACTGTGGCTGGCTGGCCAAACAACGCTCGCTTGTACCGGCGGTACATCAGGTGAGGCCTCTCATCATGGCGCCGCCAGATAAACACCTTCCGACATCCTCAAGTTGAGTGTGTACAACAGCTAATTGGCGCTCTAGCGTAATATTTGGGCCTGTTGAATAATAGGGTCGTTGATTGAACGTTTTGCTATACTGCGCCCCGTCCACAGTTGCTTCCCCACCTGGTACCCCTGGAGCTGTTCATG